>JBJIOB010000048.1:0-72400 GCA_045377215.1 Erythrobacter sp. | reverse complement strand
GCTAGAAGCGGTTTTTCATGGGCTCCACTGTCCGGTTCTGCCGCCGCCACGGCAACCCCGCCATTTCGCTAGTGCGCTATCATTTTGGCGCGGTGCGCGCGGCCAGGGTGCTTCCTAGTCTCTTGCACAAACCACAAGAGGGGAGAGAGATTCATGGCACTCATCACAGTGATCGGGGCAAGCGGACGGCAAGGCCTTGCCCAAGTGCGCCAGGCGCTCGCGGCAGGATATGACGTGCGGGCGATCTCGCGGCGGCCCGATGCGCTGGAAGGCGCGCCGATTGACGGAGTCGAGCGCGTCGAAGTGCGTGCCATGGATCTCTACGATACCGCCACCTTTGCCGCCGCGCTCGAAGACAGCGATTACATCTTCTACACCCACCCGCTGCAAGCCCGCGCTGATCGCGCCTATCTGGTGGGCGAGGTGGGCAAGGTGGCCGCGCATCTCGGGGTGAAGCGGGTGGTGTGGAACACCTCAAGCTGGATCCCCGACAAGCCGGGCGATGCCTTCACCTATGCGGGCAACACGGCGGGCATCAACGCCCTGTGGCGTTCGGGCGCGCCGGGGACCGTGTTCGGCAGCGTGCTGTTCATGGATAACCTTTTGACCGATTGGGCGCGGCCCTTCATCGTGAAGGAAGGGCGCTATGTCTATCCGCACAATCCCAATTTGCAGGCGAACTGGATCAGCCTTGATGATGTCGCGCGCTTCATGCTCGCCAGCCTTGAGCGGCCCGACATGGAAGGCGCCTGGCTCAACATCGGCGGGCCGGAGCGGCTGGTCGGCAAGCAGGTGACGGCCTGCCTGTCGGAAGCCTTGGGCAAAGACATCAAGTATGATCCCTGCACGCCCGAAGAATTCGGGCGCTATCTGGTGGAAGCCGCAGGCGATTCCATGCCAGCCGAAGCGCGCGATGATTTTGCGAAAGGCATTCAGGCCTTCTACGAATACAACAACACTGCGCCCACGCGCCCCTTCGAAGTCGATATGGACCACGTTTACGAACGCTTCCCCGAACTTGACGGCAAGCTGGAAACGATGGGCGAATGGACCAAGAACAGGATTGGGGCGACAGCAATTATCGCCCGGCGTTCGGGTAATCCGCACCCTTGGCGTCGCCCTGTGCTTGTCTTCCCCGGCCTGCGCCGGGGCAGGCAAGCCCGCGGCAGCGATGGGGTGACCACCCGCGAGCGGTCATAAGCGGGGGTATGGTGTGCTCCCAAAAGCTGGCGACCGGCCTGATCCGTTTGCTCGGACAAGTCTTCGTTCAGTGCGATGTTGGGGATCGCAGTGGCCGGGACACCGACAGCCAGAGGGGCCGCTTCGCTGCTTTGCGGCGGTGACAGGAACCAGCCTCATCGCCGCAATAAGCTCATGGGCGCGGTGTCCGGGATGCTGAGGCCTGTTCGCTGCCTGGGTTGCAATGGCGCAGGACCGCGACCAATCCCTGCGCACCATTCGCCAAAGTGAGTTGGGCCCCCATCGCCTCGCAAAGGTCACGCGCGATTGCAAGGCCCAGTCCTGAGCCGGCCATGTCGGGATCAAAGCGCGTGCCCACCTCGAAGGCCTGCCCGATCAAGGCCTCGGGGATGCCCGGCCCGTCATCCGCGATTGTCACGGCGCTGGTTCCGGCGCGGTCGCACGCGAAGGTTACGGTAACCTCCTTTCGCGCCCATTTGCCTGCATTGTCGAGCAGGATCGAAAGCACCTCGGCGTAATCGACGGGGTCGATTGGCAGCGCGGTGCCCTGGCAGCCTGAGGTGGCGAGCGTGAAGCGCTTGTCGGGATGGAGCCGCTCCATCGCCCGCAATATGGGCAGCACGACATCGGGCAGCACCACGCCCCGGCCCGACGGCTTTCTGCCTGCCCCTGATCGTGCGCGGGCAAGCTGGTATTCGATCTGCTGTTCCATGGCGCCCGCCTGATCCAGCAGCACCGTGCCCGCATCCCGGCAATCGCCGCGCGTTGCCAGCCGCTCCGCCTCGTCGGTGATGATCGCCAGCGGGGTGCGCAAGCAATGGGCGAGGTTCCCGGCCTGCCCGCGGGCGCGCGCCACCATCGCCTCGTTCTGGCGGATATAGGCGTTGAGATCGGCGGCCAGCGGCGCGATTTCGGCGGGGTATTGCCCCTCCAGTTCCTCGGTGTCGCCAAGCCGGAGCCGGGCGAAGGCCTGCGACAGCCGATCCAGCGGTTTCAGCCCGAACGAGATGATCGCAAACCCCGTTGCCAGCAGCAATGCGGCGAGCACCGCCAGCCATGCACTCAGATCGCGCGTGAAGCTGCCGATCAGCCGGTCGAGTTCGCGCTGATCGGTCGCGATCACGAAATGGATGTCCTCGCCCGCAGGCCCTTTGCGGGTATAGCCATAGGTGATCGCAGGGCCAGTCGGGCCGCTTTCGAGCCGGTGGAGGATCTCGGGCGAATGGGCGATATCTTCCTCAAGGCTACCGCGTGTCATCGAGGCCGAGCGCAGCGGTGCGCGGCCATCCGCTGTCACCTGCCAGTAAAAACCGGACAGCGGCTCGGCATAGCGCGGATCGGACAGCGGGCGGGCAAGGATAATCGCGCCGTCTGAGGTAATCTCGGTCAGTCCGCCAAGCTCGCGCACGTGGACTTCAAGCTCCTCATGATAGGATCGCTCGACATGGCGGCTGAAAATGCCCACGGCGGAAAACCAGATCGCCGCAATGCCGAGCAGCACCCACAGGCTCACCGCCAGCAGGAAACGCAAGCGCAGGCTGTCGGGAACGGGCCAGCGCATCACTTGGCGAACCTGTAGCCGAGCCCGCGCAGGGTGGTGATGCGGGTGCGCCCGATCTTGCGACGCAACCGGCCGATCAGCACTTCAACCGTGTTGGGCTCGCGTTCGTCACCCAGCGCATAGAGATCATCAAGAATGTCCGTTTGCGACAGCACCTGCCCGGCGCGGCGCAGGAACAGGTGAAGCAGGCGGAATTCCTGCTTGCTCAGCATCAGCGGCGCGCCCGCCAGCGTGGCGGTGCGGGCCAGTGGATCAAGCGCCAGATCGCCTGCCGTGATGGTTGCAGCACGCGTGCCGTGCTGGCGGCGGAACAGCGCGTTGAGGCGGGCGAGCAGTTCTTCGAACCGCACCGGCTTGACCACGAAATCATCCGCGCCCGCATTCAGCCCTTCGACCTTGTCCTGCCAGCTGCCGCGCGCGGTGAGGATCAGGATCGGGGTTTCAACCCGCCGGTCGCGCCAGTGGCGCAGCAGATCGAGCCCGCTGCCATCGGGCAGACCGAGATCGAGGATCACTGCCGCCATCCGGGCGACATCTGGCCAATCCTCGGCCTCGGACCGGCTGGTGGCGAGCTCGACCGCGAAATCGGCGGCGCGCAGGCGTTCGGCAAGGCGGCGGCCCAGTTCGGGATCATCTTCGACCAGTAGCAGGCGCATGGTATTTCCGGTCCCTTTCCGCCGCCGGCGATGCCCTGCGAAACTGACAAGAAGCTGCCAGACTGGCAAGTTCCTGTCAGTTTCGCAGGGCAAAGAAGCGAGCATGACACCGCACCTCAGCGCCCGCCTTGCTGCCTTGGCCATGCTCGCCGCCATGCCCGCCTGTTCCCCTGATGCGGCGGACACGGCGAGCGATCCGGCGGCCGGGGCCGATGCGACTGCCGGGTTGGCGATTGACCCGGTGGCGGCAAGGGCAGTCGATAACGTCCCCCTTGGCTCTGTTCCCGGCACCATCAGCCTTCCGCCCGAGGCGCGGGTCGCGGTCACTGCGCCGTTCGCGGGGGCGGTGGTGCGGGTCTATGTGATCGAAGGCCAGGAGGTCGCTCGCGGCGCGGCGCTGGGGCTGATGCGGGCGGCTGAACCGGTGCAGATCGGCGGCGATCTGGCACGCGCCCGGTCCGCTGCCACGCTGGCCGAGGCGCGCGCCAAGCGGCTTGCGCAGCTGGCCGATGAAGGCATCATTGCCGACGCGCGCGCTGACGAGGCCAAGGCCGAATGGGAGCAGGCCCGCGCCAGCGTTGCGCAATTTGCCCGCATGGCGTCGCTCGGCGGGGTTGGTGCTGACGGCACCATGACTTTGCGCGCGCCGATTGCCGGACGGGTGGCGCATGTCGGGGTGGAGACGGGCGGCGGGGTCGATACCCTCATCGCGCCTTTCGTGATCGAGGCGGCAGGGGCCTATCAGATCGCGCTGCAATTGCCCGAAAGGCTGGCGCAAGCGGTAAGGCCCGGCATGGCGGTCGAGATCGCGTTGGGCGCACAGGGTGCAGCGCCCGTCGGCGGCAAGATCATCGCGGTCGCGCCCTCGCTCGATCCCGCAACCCGCTCGGTCATGGCGCGCGCCAGTATCGCTGCCGCCCTCGGCGTGATCGCGGGGCGCAATGTCACTGTCACCATCCTCGGGAACGGGCGCGGCATCGCCGTGCCGGATCGCGCTGTCACCCGCATCGGCGACAAGGATCATGTCTTCGTCCGGAAGGGCAAGAAGTGGGAGCCGCGCGCAGTAACGGTCGCTTCGCGTGGCGGAGGGCTGGCGGTGATCTCCGCTGGCCTTGCCGCAGGTGAGGTGGTCGCCGGCAGCAGTGTCGCCGAACTCAAAGCGATGAACGCGGAATAGGCGCGGGTCATGCTGGCGAAACTCGTCGAACGCGCGCTCAATCTGCGCCTTGCCGTGATCGGCCTTGCTGCCCTCTTGGCGGGGCTTGGCGCATGGTCGTTCCTCAATCTGCCGATTGATGCCTTTCCGGATATCAGCACCACGCAGGTCAAGATCATCCTCAAGGCCCCCGGCATGACCCCGGAAGAGGTCGAAAGCCGGGTCGTGACGCCGATCGAGATGGAGATGCTCGGGATCCCCGATCAGACCGTGCTGCGCTCGGTCGCCAAATATGCGATTGCCGACATCACCATCGATTTCACCGACAGCACCGACATTTACTGGGCACGCCAGCAGGTGGGCGAGCGGCTGAATGCGGTGATGGCCGATCTGCCGCCCGGTGTCGAAGGCGGCCTCGCGCCGATTTCGACGCCGCTGTCGGAAATGTTCATGTTCACGCTCGAAGGGCCGCAGTCGCTTGCCGAAAAGCGCCGGGTGCTCGACTGGACGATCCGCCCTGCCTTGCGCACCGTGCCCGGCGTGGCGGATGTCAATTCGCTGGGCGGTTATGCCGAAACCTTCGAGGTCGCGCCCGATAGCGCGGCGCTGGCGGCGGCGGGCCTCTCCACCGCTGATCTCGTCGCCGCCATCGAAGCGAGCAACCGCAATGATGGCGCAGGCCGTTTGCGCAGCGGCGAGGAGGCGCTGATCGTGCGGGCGACCGGCGCGATCCGCAGCCTTGATGATCTGGCTGCCGTGGTCGTTCGCGCATCGGGCGGGGCGGTGGTGCGCGTGGGCGATGTTGCGCAGGTGCGCATGGGCAGCCTCACCCGCTACGGCGCGGTCAGCAAGAACGGCACGGGCGAGGCAGTGCAGGGCCTTGTCATCGCCCTGCGCGGCGCGGACGCGGCCAAGGTGGTGGCAGGCGTCAAGACGCGGCTGGAAGAGGTCAAGACGAGCCTGCCGCCCGGTATGAGCATCGATGTGTTCTACGACCGTTCGGACCTCATCACCCGCGCCGTTGGCACAGTGGAATCCGCATTGCTGGAAGCCACCGTGCTGGTCGTCATCTTGCTGCTGCTGTTCCTCGGCGATGTGCGCGCCTCGGTGATTGTCGCTTTGGCGCTGCCGATGGCGGTGCTGCTGACCTTCATCTTCATGCGCGCGATTGGCCTTACCGCCAATCTGATGAGCCTTGGCGGACTGGCCATTGCAGTCGGCATTCTGGTCGATGGCGCGGTGGTGGTGGTCGAGAACGTGGTCGAGCGCTTGTCCGACCCCAGGCACGCCTCCAACGGCAAGCTGCGCAATGTTGTCATGGCCTCCGCCGAAGTGGCCAAGCCGGTTGCATCGGGCCTTGCGATCATCGCCATCGTGTTCCTGCCGCTGCTGACGCTCGAAGGGCTGGAGGGCAAGCTGTTTGGCCCCGTGGCGCTCACCATCGTGCTGTCGCTCGCCTCGGCGCTGGTGCTGTCGCTGACGCTGGTGCCGGTGCTGGCGTTTTATCTGCTCAAGGTGAAGGTTGACGCCGATGGCCACCATCACGAACCCTGGCTGATGCGCCAGATTTCCCCGCGCTATCATGCGCTGCTGGAGGGTGCCTTTGCCCACAAGGCCCGCGTCTTCACCGTCGCCGGGATCGGATTGGTGCTGGCAGGCGCGGCTTACAGCGTCACCGGCAAGACCTTCCTGCCGGTGATGGATGAAGGATCGGTGATTGTGCAGCTCAGCAAGCTGCCCTCGATTGCGCTCGATCACAGCGTCGAAGGTGACCTGAAGGTGCAGCGCGCGATCCTTGCGCAGGTGCCCGAGGTTGAGGCGGTGATCGCCCGCGTCGGATCGGACGAGCTTGGCCTTGATCCGATGAGCCCCAACGAGACCGACAGCTTCCTGCAATTGAAGCCGCGCGCAGAATGGCGGGTGCCCGACAAGGAGTGGCTGCTGGGCGAATTGCGCAAGGTGATGGTGCAATTCCCCGGAATCGAGCCTACTTTCACCCAGCCCATCGAAATGCGCACCGCTGAAATGCTGACCGGCGCACGCGGCGATCTGGCCATCAAGCTGTTCGGGCCTGATACCGCTGAGCTTGCGCGCCTTGCCGGGGCAATCCAGACCCGGCTTGAAGCCATCGACGGCACCAGCGAAACCATGACGGTGGCCAATGACCGCGTCGATTATCTGCTGGTCGATATCGACCGGGTGGCGGCGGGCCGGGTCGGGATGCCGGTATCCGAGCTTCAGGACATGATGCGCGCGCAAGTGGAAGGCGTGCGTGCCGGAAATGTGGCGGACGGCGTGCGCCGGGTGCCAATCGTGCTCAAAGGCAATGGGGGCGGCGACGGCGGCAACCTCGATGTCCAGCAGTTTGCCGATCTCGTCTATCGTTCGCCCACTGGCCAGCTGGTGCGCGCGAGCGATGTTGCCATGGTGGTGCGGACCGAAGGGCCGGTAAAGCTCGAACACGAAGATGGCTCACGCTTTGCCATGGTGCAGGCGTTTGTGACGGGGCGCGATATCGTCAGCTATGTCGATGATGCCAAGGCCGATATCGCCGCCAACGTCCCCTTGCCGCAGGGCTACCGGCTGGAATGGGGCGGGCAGTTCGAAAACCAGCAACGCGCCTCGGCCCGGCTGCTCGTCGTGCTGCCGGTCGCAATTCTGCTGATCTTTGCGGTGCTGTATCTCAGCCTCGGGTCGGTGCGCGCCTCGCTGCTGATCCTGACCAATATCCCGTTTGCAGCGGTTGGCGGAATGATCGCGCTGGCGGTGTCGGGGGAATACCTTTCCGTCCCGGCGTCGGTCGGCTTCATCGCGCTGCTCGGGATCGCGGTTCTCAACGGTCTGGTCATGGTGACCTATTTCCGCCAGCTGCGCGAAACCGGGATGCCGCTGGCCGAGGCCGTGCGGCGCGGGGCTGAACGGCGGCTGCGCCCGGTGCTGATGACCGCCAGCATTGCCGCCTTCGGCCTGGTCCCGCTGTTGTTTGCGACCGGGCCTGGATCGGAAATCCAGAAGCCGCTGGCCATCGTCGTGATCGGCGGGTTGGTGACGGCAACCCTGCTGACGCTGGTGCTGCTGCCGATCCTTTACGAACGCTTTGGCGAAGGGCCGGCTGACCATACTGCCGACATGCCGGAGGCTGCCGCATGATCCGCCATCTCGCACTTGCCGCCCTCACCGCCAGCCTGCTGGCCGCGCCGCTCTGCGCCGAGCCGGGCTTGCCGCCTGAGGAAGCGGTCGCCGCAGCCCTGCTTGATCACCCCAGCGTGATCGCGGCGCGCGCCCGGCTCGACGCCGCCCGCGCCCGGGCCGAGGCTATTGCCAAGGGCAGCCATGAATTCACCGTGCAAGGCAGCTACGCACGGCGCGATGTCAATGGCGGGGCGGCGTTCGACGAATATGACGCGCAAGTGAGCCGCCCGATCCGCCTGCCGGGCAAGGCGCGGCTTGATCGCGAAATCGGCACGCAGGGCACCTCGGTCGCGGAAAATGTCGCGGAAGATGCCCGCCACGAAGCCGCGCTGCTGCTCGCCGCGCACTGGTTCGACTGGCTCTCGGCGTCTGCTCAGGCCGCGGTCGATCAGGCGGCGGTCACCAATTACGAAGCCGCGCTGACGGCCACCAGGCGGCGGCGCGCGCTGCGCGATGCTGCGCAGCTCGACGTGGATCAGGCCGAGGCAGCGCTGGCCGAAGCACGCCGCACGCTTGAACAATCCTCTGGCCTCGCGGCGCTCGCCCGCACCCGGCTTGCCGCGCAGTTCCCCGGCCTTACCCTGCCGCAGCAGGCACCCGAGGTGCCGCTCCCGACAATGGCGGAAGCGCGGCTTTCACAACTCGGCGATCTGGTGGTGGTGAACAGCCACATGATCGCCGCCGCCGAGGCCGAAAGCGCGCGCATGGCGGCGGTTGCCGACCGCGCGCAGGCTGACCGGATGGCTGATCCCACAATCGGCCTCAGGCTGTTTTCCGAGTTCGGCGGGCTGGAGCGCGGCGCAGGCGTGATCGTCAGCATGCCGCTGGGCGGCGGGCATCGCCGCGCTGTCGCAAGCGAGGCCAGCGCAGGTGCTGCCGCAGCCAGAGCCGACGAACAGCTCGCCCGCTTCGACGTTGCCGAAACCGCCAGCGCTGACGTGACCGAGGCGCGCTTTCGCATCACCAGCTGGCAGCGCGCCCGCGAGGCGGTGGCCGCCCAAATGGCTGCGCTCGAAAAGCTGCGGCGCGGACACCAGCTGGGCGAGATTGACCTTTCTGACCTCCTGCTGGGCGAACGCATGGTCCACGACGCCTTTCGCCGCGAGGCCGAAGGGCGCGCCGAAGCGATGCGGGCCATCACCAGACTGCGGATTGATGCGCATGATCTGTGGCTGGCGGACTGATGCTGCGCCCATTGCCCTGGCGCTGGGATGCGGCGGCTCGACTTCGGCGGTCATCCTGAAGCGATAGCTGTTGCCCCCGCACAGCCCGCATCCCGCTGTGACCGGGGACGCGGCTTCCCCAGCCTGCAGGCCGGGGTGGCCGGTGGTAAATGACTGGATCGCGGATGCTTATCTTCCCTTGTGGCAGGCACAAGCCGCCCTTCCGCAATCCGGGACTTCGCGGCCGAACGCCGGCAATTGCGAAAGCAGGCGTTCGGGATGGGGGCCGAAACCCTATTCCGCTGCCTGCCGTTGTTCGCGAGCGAAGATGTCGAGCAGTTCCTCGTCGCTCGCCGCCACCAGCCGGGCGGCCCATTGGTGGAACACCTGCCCGCCCTTTTCATTGCGGCCGAACAGCACGTCTTTCATCAGCCCCGATTGCAGCGCCTGATGCTGGCGCTTGCCGGTGGCGTAGTCTTCGTCGCGCACCACCACCTCGAGGAAGTTGAACTGATCATGCGCCGCCTGCACCTGTTCGGGGGTCTCGGGCTGGTTTTCCATCACATAGAACTGCGTGGTGTAGCTGGTGCCCACATCCTCGCCCGGGAACAGCTGGCTGATCAGCGCGCCGCGCTGTCCGCCGCCGTAAAAGCTGGCGATCGAGATATGCGGGAAAATCGTCCACACGCCCTGCACCAGCACTTCCTGCGGCAAGTCCTCATCGCGCATCGCGGCGAGATCCATCTGCTGATCATCTTCGCCCGAAACCTTGATCGCGAATTGGGAAGGCGTGGACAGCCGCTGGTGCGGGCCAAAGGCGAAGTAATTGGCGCGGTTGTAGAAATCCGCGCCAAAGGTATCCTTGTGCAGCACCGGCAGGTGGTAGAAATCAAGATAGCCGTCATAGGCCGTCTTCCAGTTCGGCCCCTTCAGCACGCGCTGGGCGAACAGCGTCCAGCCGGCAAATTCGAAGGCTTTGAGCAGATCGTCATAGCCGCACAGGTAATCGGCAATGTCGAGTTTTGACGCAGGATCGAGCGTCACCCAGATCAGCCCGGCATTTTCATGGACCGGAAAGCGGGTGAGGCAGTGCGCGGCCTTGTCGATTGCGCCGAAATCCTTCGCGTCGGCCACGCCGATCAGATCGCCATCCGCCTTGAAGGTCCAGCCGTGATAGCCGCAGGTAAAGCGGCTGGCATTGCCGCAGCCAGCGGCCAGCGGATTGCCCCGGTGCGTGCACATGTTGAGGAAGGCGCCCATGCTGCCATCCTTCTGGCGGGAAAGCAGCAGCGGCACACCGCAAATGTCCATCGCCTTGAAATCGCCTGGATTCGGCAATTCGCAACTGGGCGCGACCATCAGCGGCAGGCGGCGGAAAATGCGCTGCTTTTCCCGTTCGAACAATGCCGGATCAGTATAGGTGCTGGCGGGCACGCGCACCACATCATCGGCATATTCCATGGTGTCGGCCACGCCATGCGCCACCAGATTGCGGGTCATGGCGACCAGTTGTTCACGTGACATGATATCCTCCCGGGAGCGATCTTGCGGGCAAGGATGCGCGCCGCGATGGCTTGCGGCAATGCTCACTTTTCAGGGGCGAGCGCGCGGCCCGCCCCTGCACTGCGCGCGCGTTCAGAACTTGAAGCTGGTCTGCAAGAATAATTGCCGCCCGCGGTTCATCGTCAGCGCCAGATCATCGCCGCGCGGGATGCCAAGCCCTGCCGCCCCGCCGGGCGAGAGGAACGGACGCCCTTGCGAGGTGAGCACGAAAGCCTCATTCGTCAGGTTCACCCCGATCAGCGACACCCGCCAGCGGCCATCGGCGCGGCCGATCGAGATATTGGCATCAAAGGTGACATATTGATCCTGCACCAGATCGTTGAAATCTTCCTGATTGGTGAAATACTTGCCCGAATAGAGCATGTTGCCGCCGAAGAAGAGATCAATATCATCGCTGAGCGGTGCGGTGTAATCCAGCGCCAGATTGCCCGACCAGCGCGGCGCCCGCGGTGCCCGGCGGCCGTTCAGATCCGCGCCGGTATTGGTGCGGAACGTGTCGGTGAACTGGGCATCAAGATAGGTGCCATTGCCTGACAGGGTCAGCCCATCAAGCGGGGTGCGCCAGTTGACTTCAAGATCAACGCCCTTGGTCGTCACCTGGCCTGCATTGAGCGTGATGAACTGCACCGCGATGGCATCGAAATTCTGCACCTGCAGATCATCGACGACGTAATAGAACGCGGTGCCGTTCAGCGTCAGGTTGCGGTTGTCGAACTGCGAGCGGAAGCCCACTTCGCCGCCGATGGTGGTTTCGGAATCAAAGATCAGCGCATCGAAATTGCCCGTCAGCGCGGCTTGGCTCAGGCTGTTGGAAGGCAGCGCCGAATTGTCAATGCCGCCCGATTTGAACCCGGTGCGGAACGCGGCAAACAGGTTGAGATCGGGGTTCACCTGATATTTCAGCGTCACTTCGGGTGAGACATTGCTGTCGCTGAACGGGATCGCGCCGGAGAAAAAGCCGGGGCGCACAAAGCCGGGGCCTTGCAGGAAGGCATGCAGGAACGGCACCGAGATGGTCTGCACCTTGTCCTCGGTGGTCCAGCGCGCGCCCGCCACCAGTTCGAGACTGTCGGTGATGTCGAAGATCAGCGATCCGAACAGCGAATAGGCGGTGGTCTTGGTGACGTGGCGCTTGTTCCAGTCGAACTGGTTGCCGGTGACAGGATCAGGCGCGATCAGATTGATGTTGACCGCCTGCTGCGAGGTGTCGAACACGAATTTGCGGTCTTCATAAAACGCGCCGAGCATGAAGTTGATCGGCCCGTCGAAATCGGAATGGAGCCGCAGTTCCTGGGTATATTGGGTCAGCTGGTTGATCGGATCGGAACAGCCCGTGCCCAGCCCGCGTCCCGGAGTGTTGATCGCCGCCAGCGCCGGGGCCACTGCGCCCACTGGCAGGCCCGTCGGCGAGAAAGCCAGCGCGGTGCCGCCGCCTGCGTAGCAATCGACATCGAGCGCATCCATGTTCATGAAACCGCTGGTCGAGGTCAGCCGGATCGCCTCGGAAATGTCGAGGTTCATCAGCAGACGGCCAAACCAGATATCGGCCTCGTTGAAGGGCACGCCCGGCGCGCGGTTTGATCGGCGCGGGGTGCGGAAACCCTGTGCTGCGGCACCATCGGGCAGGAAGAAGGTGGTGTTGCCCACCGCGCAATCATAGCCCGCCGGGATCGCCACTGCGCCTTGCAGCAGGAACACCGGATCAGGCACGCCGTTGGCGCCGCAGGTGCGTTCGGAATGCTGCAACGCGCCGTCGCCATCATTGCGCATATATTGCAGCTTGAAATTGGCGTCGAAATTGCTGGTCGGCTTCCAGTCCAGCGTCAGGCGGGTGATCAGGCTGGATTGTCCGCGAAACGGCCCGTTCACCGAATTGGTGTTGGGCTGCAATTCGATGAAGCGATCAATATCGTTCCACTGCGCCGCCAGCCGGATGCCGAGCGTATCGGTAAGCGGGCCGGAGACATAGCCGTTGACGATATAGCCGCGTTCCTCGAATTCGTAATTGCCCATCATGCCGACTTCCCAGTCGGGCGTGGGATCAGCGGTCTGGAGCGCGAACACCCCGGCGGTCGCGGACTTGCCGAAATAAAGCGATTGCGGGCCTTTCAGCACATCGACCTGCTTCATGTCGAAGAAGCCAGCCTGCACCAGCCGCATGGTCGATAATTGCACGCCGTCGAAATCGAAGGCCACGGCGCTGTCGAAGGCGGCGGAAATCCCCGATGATCCGAGGCCGCGCAGCGAAAGCTGCCCGCCCGAGCCCGAACCGCCGACCTGCACGTTCAGCGTCGGCACGCGGCTCGCCATGCTGGCGACCTGATTGATCACGAATTTATCCAGCGTCTCGCCGCTTACCGATGTGATGGTGACAGGCACTTCCTGCAGCGATTCGTTCTGGCGGCGCGCCTGCACGATGATGACGCGTTCATCGCCATCGCCAGCTTCTGCCGATGGCTGATCGCTGTCCTGCGCCCACGCCGCTTGCGGTGCGGCCATGGCTGCGAGCATGGCAGTGCCTGCGAGCAAGCCGCAGCGCCGGGCGCGCGGGTGAATGGCAGGCGCAGCTTTCCTGTCGGTTCCGGTCATGATGCATTCTCTCCCCAGTAAGCCCCGGCTTTGTGCCGGGTGCCATTCCCCTCCTGCCGTTACGGCATGGCTGCCTTGGCGGGTGGTTAAGAGTTACGGGAGTTTGCGCCGGACACCCTGCTAGCAAAAGGATTAGGCCCACCTGCCACCTGCGACATTTGTGCCGCAGCATGCCCCAGATGCCCGGCGCCGTAACGTCAGCGGGCCAGCCGATGTCCGCGTTTTTGACAGTGGTGCCCGCAGCCGGCGGCAATAGGCTCACCCTCAAGAAAACAGCTTGTGGGAGAGAGCGCCATGACCCAGCAGGGGCCGGGGAGAGTTGCGGGCAAGGTCGCGCTTGTCACAGGCGGCGCGATGGGGCTGGGCAAGGCCGATTGCGAAGCGCTGGCACGCGAGGGCGCAACTGTCATCGTGACCGACCGCGAGGTGGAGCTTGCCCATCATGTCGCCACCAGCATCGGCGGCGATGCGATGGCGCTGGATGTGACGCGCGAGGATCAATGGGCCGAAGCTGATGCGCAGCGTTCACGAACGCCACGGCGGGCTGGATATCCTTGTCAACAACGCGGGCAATGTGATCTTTGAAAGCATCGAGGAATGTTCGCTCGATCATTTCCGCCTGCATCTCGATATCCATGTCGTCGGCACGTTTCTGGGCTGCAAATATGCCCTGCCGCTGATGAAGCACCGCCATCAGACCATCGGCGGGGGTGGTTCCTCGATCATCAACATGGCCTCGACCGCCGCCTTGCTCGGCTATGGCAATATCCCCGCCTATGCGGCGGCCAAGGCGGCGATTACCGGCATCACCCGCAGCCTTGCGATGGATTTTCAGGACAAGGGCTATGGCATCCGGGTCAATGCGCTGGCGCCGGGCGGGATCGAAACGCCGATGGTGATGGGCGTATCGGGCAGGGCCGGCACCACGCCGATGGAAATTCCCGAAGGCCCGCTGGCGATGGACGCGCTGGGCCATCCCAAAGATGTCGCGGGCTGCGTGCTGTTTCTCGCCAGCGACGAGGCGCGGTTTTTGAATGGCCTGACGATCCCGGTGGATAATGGCCTCAACGCACGCCCCCACCACTGAGGCGGCTGAGCCTGCCAGCGGTTATCGCTGGTATGTGCTCTCGCTGCTGACGCTGACGAGCCTGTTCAGCGTGGCTGACCGGCTGGTGTTCGGCATTCTGGTGGAAGACATCAAGGCCGAATTTGCGCTGTCCGATTTCGAGCTGGGCCTGCTGGGCGGGCTCGCCTTTTCGGCGGTCTATGTGTTCGCAGGCTTTCCCGCTGCCCGGCTGGCGGATCGTTCGACCCGCAAGAATATCGTGGCTGCCGCGATCTCTTTCTGGAGCCTGATGACGGCGGCCTGCGGGCTGGCAACGGGCTTCTGGACCCTGTTTGCCGCGCGCACCGGCGTGGGCGTGGGTGAGGGGTGTTCGGGCCCGTCTTCGCAAAGCCTGATCGCTGATTTCTTCGCCCGCCATGAACTCGCCAAGGCGATGGGATTCCTGACTTTGGGATCAACGCTCGGCACGGCCTTCGGGCTGGTCGTCGGCGGACAATTGGCCGAGATTTTCAACTGGCGCTTGGCCTTCATCCTGATGGGCCTGCCCGGCCTGCTGATCGGCGCGGTGCTTTACCTCACAGTGCGTGAGCCCAAGCGCGGGCGGTTTGCGCCGCCGGGTTCCAGCATCGCACAGCGGCCCTTGGGTGAGACCGTGCGCAGCCTTGTCACCAACCGGGTGTTCATGGGGCTGGCGGTGGGCTGGGCGGTGCAGATCATGATCGGCTATGCGCTGGCGTTCTGGATGGCAGCGGTGATGCTGCGCCAGTTCGATATCTCGACGGGTGATGTCGGGATTTATCTCGGCCTCGCCTTTATCCTTGGCGGGATACCGGGGCCGATCCTTGGCGGGTACCTGACGCAGATCATGACCAACCGGGATGAACGCTGGCGCGCGCTGGTGCCGGGGGTGACGACTTTGGGCTGCGTTGCACCGCTGGCGATCAGCCTTGGTTCGGACGGGTTCTGGCCGTTTCTTGCATGGTTTGCGCTGGCTTACGGGATTTATGTCGCCAGTCAGGCCGGGATCATGTCGGGGATACAGGCGGCGGTCGAACCGTCCGAGCGCGGCTTTGCCGTCGCCATCGCGCTGTTCTTCAACAATCTGGTGGGGCAGGCGCTGGGCTTGGCCGTGGTCGGCGCAGTGAGCGACCGGCTTGCGCCAAGCTACGGCGAAGGCGCGCTGTCGGTGGCGGTATTCGGGGTGTGTCTGGTATCGGGCGTGCTGGCGATGGGGGTGTTCATCTGGACGGCGCTCCAGATGCGCCCGAGCGGGTACCTTGCGCGGATGGGGAGAGGGTAGGCCTCTCTTAAAAACCCGGATGGAGCGACATCGCCCCGCCATCCACCAGCATTTCCGCCCCTGTCATAAAGAGGCATTCATCGCTCGCCAGAAAGGCAATCGCCGCCGCCGTTTCGGATGGATCGGCGAGCCGTTTCAGCGGTGACATGGCAGCCGCCGCCGCCAGCAGCCCCGGCATCTGCGCTTCGGCGGCATCGAGAATGCCGGTATGCGTCGCGCCGGGGATCACCGTGTTGCAGCGGATGGCGAGGCCCGCCTTGGCACACCATGTCGCGACTGATTTCGACAGCACCCGCACCGCGCCCTTGCTGGCCGAATAGCCGACATCGCTCGGCAAGGGGGCGATTGCGGTGGTGGAGGCAATGTTGATAATCGCGCCTTTCGCCCCGCCCGGATTGGCCCGCATCGCGGCAATCGCGGCCCGGCAGCCCGCCATGGTGCCGGTGAGATTGACGCCGAGCACCCGGTCCCACGCGGCAAACATCGCCTCGTCATCAAGATCACCGATGCCCGCGCCCGACACCATCCCGGCATTGTTCACCAGAATATCGAGCCGCCCGAACGCCTCCACCGCGCGGGCGACGATCTGCGGCCATAGCGCCCGGTCAGCCACATCCTGCACGGCGAACAATGCGCCTGCCTCAGCACACAGGGCTGACCCTCGCAGCGCGTCGAGATCGGTGCCAAGCACCTCGGCCCCGTCAGCCCGCAGCCGCCGCACCGTCGCTGCGCCGATCCCGCTCGCGCAGCCAGTGACGATGGCGACTTTCCCCGCGAGGTCCGGCATTATTCGCCCTGTTGCCAGATCGCAGCGCTGGGCCGCTGGTTATGCAGTGCGATGAAGCGCGCAAGATTGTCAGTCCCTTCGGGCAGTTTCCACCCGACGGTGAAACCGAAATTGGCAAAGCAGAACACAATCAGATCGGCAAAGGTGAAGCGGCCCAGCGCGAAATTGTCCTTTGCTCCCAATGCCTCATCAAACCAGCGCCACTTGGCATCGGCCATGGCGGATAATTCCGCACCCGCCTCCGGCGAGACCACTGCCATACGCGGTTCAAACATCAGGCGGCCTGCGCCGGCACGGAAACCCATTGTCATCGGCACGACGACTTCCTGATCGAACAGGCGCACCCATTTGCGCACTTCGGCGCGCTGCGCGGGGGTCTCGCCGAACAGATTGGGAGAAGGGTGCAACTCCTCGATGAATTCGCAGATCGGCCAGCTTTCAGTAAGGCAGGTGCCATCATCCAGTTCGAGCGTCGGCGTGGTGCCAAGCGGGTTTTTCGCGGTGTAATCGCCGCTGGTGCGGTTTTCGCCCGAGATGATGTCGTAATGGATGCGCGCAAAATCGGTGCCTTCGGCCAAGCCCTTTTCCATCAGGAACATGCGCGCAAGGCGCGGATTGGGGCCAAGGCTGGAATGGAGTTTCATCATGGCGGCGCTCTCCCATAGGCGTGTTTTGGCGGCACCTTAGGCAAGCAGGCCCGCCAAGCCACCCTCAAAAGTTGTGGGGCAAAAATTGTGAGGCAAAAGTTGCGGGGCAAAATGTGCGGGGCATAGGGCGCGCAAACGTTGCCGCGCGATTGCGCTTGCAAGGGCGCGCTGTATTGCTCATCTAAGGCACCATGGAAATCGCCTCTCCCAACCCGGCATCACAGCTGCTTGCCGCGCCCGATGATGACGCGGCGCTGACCCGCCTTCATCCCAATTACACCTGGGCCTTGCGGGTGGGGATGCTGGGCACGCTGGTGCCGCTGCTGATCGCGGCGCTGGTGGTGGAATTTGTGGTCAAGGAAGTCATCGCGGAAAATCCGGAAACGGCTTTCCTCGCGCTGGTGCCGCAAGGTGCGTTGTCGGGCGCGGTGCTGCTGATTGCGCTGATCGTGCTGATCTTCGTGCCGCAGCGGCGTTACAATGCGCGCGGCTATGATATGAGCGCGGATCGCCTGCGCGTGGTGCGCGGGGTGCTGTGGCATTCCGATACGGTGGTGCCGTTTGGCCGGGTGCAGCATATCGACGTGCATCAGGGCCCGGTCGAACGGTTTTTCGGGCTCGCCACGCTCACGCTGCACACGGCGGGCAATCACAATGCCTCGGTGCAGCTGCCGGGGCTGGGCGATGATCTGGCGCGCCAGATGCGCGAGGATATCCGCGCCCATATCAAGCGCGATAGCCTGTGAGCACAGCCTTGCGCACCGCGCCTTTGAGCGTGCTGGCGGGCGCGCTCGGCAGCATCCAGAATGCGGTGCTGCCTGCGGTGGCGATTGCCTTTTCCGGCATCGGCGGGGCGGGGCGGTTTGCAATCGCGATCGGGGTGGGGCTGGCGGCGGTCGTGATCGGCAGCGGCTTCAGCTATCTCAGCTGGCGGCGGTTCACCTATCTGGTGGGCGAGGCGGATATTCGCGTCGAAAGCGGGATCATCAGCCGCACGGCGCGCTCGGTCCCTTATGAACGCATTCAGGATGTCAGCCTGGCCGAGCCGCTGCTGGCACGCCTTGTCGGGCTGGTGGCTGTCAAATTCGAGACCGGCGCAGGCGGGGCCGAGGATGTCACGCTGGCCTATGTCACGGCCGCCGAGGCCGAGCGGCTGCGCCAATTGGTGCGCGAGCGGCGCGAGGAGGAGGGGGCGGCTGCCAGCAGCGCCGCAGCGGCTGGAGATGGGCCCGCCCACGCACAGGAACCAGCGGGCGAGGTGCTGTTCGCCATGGAGCCGCAGCGGCTCGTCACCTTCGGGCTATTCGAGTTTTCGCTGGCGGTGTTTGCGGCGCTGTTCGGCCTTGTGCAATATGTCGATAATATCACCTCGCTCGATATCTGGGATGTCGATGTGTGGTATCGCTGGCTCAAGGATCAGGGCAGCACCGTGGCTACCCTGGGCCCCTATGTGCAGGCGCTTGGGGTGTTGGCCGGGCTGTTTGGGCTTGTTCTGATCGGCTTTGCCACCGGCCTTGCGCGCACCATCGCGCGCGAATGGGGCTTTGTGCTGACCCGCACCGCGCGCGGGTTTCGGCGGCAGCGCGGGCTGTTTACCCGCACCGATGTGGTGATGCCCGCGCACCGGGTGCAGGCGCTCGATATCGGCACCGGCTTCCTGCGCTACCGCTTTGGCTGGCATTCGCTCAGCTTTGTCAGCCTGGCGCAGGATCAGACCAGCACCAGCCACGATGTCGCGCCCTTTGCGACAATGTCCGAGATTGCGCCGATTGTCGCGGCGGCCGGTTTCCGGCTGCCTGATGAAAGCACCGCGTGGCAGCGCGCCAGCACGGCCTATCGCAATGATCGGATCGCGGGCGCCTCGCTGTTATTTGTCACACTGGCGGCAGGGCTCGCCGTCTTTGCGCCGTTCGGCTGGTTTTTGATCCCGCTTGGCGCGGCGCTGGTGGCAGGGGTGATCAACCTTTACGAATGGGAATTCCGCCGCCGCCACGCGATTGACGAAGGGCAGATCTATGCCACGCACGGCCTGCTCGCCCCGCACAGCCAGATCGGCAAGCGCGTAAAGCTGCATTCGGTCGAGATTGCGCAAGGCCCGCTGGGAAGGCTGCGCGGCTATGCGACGCTGCATCTGGGGCTGGCAGGCGGCGAGCTGACGATCAGCGGCCTCACGCTGGCGCGCGCCCGCGAATTGCGCGCCCGCGTGCTGGAGAGCGTATGCGCGGCGGATTTCTCGCGGATTTAGGCTGGCACGCTGCGCGCGGGGCGGATAAGGCGGCCACCTGCCATGAGCCACGCCCGCCTGTTCCTTTCCGATAACGCCGCGCCCGTCCACCCCGCTGTGTGGGACGCGATGCGCCGTGCCGATCATGCCGATAATCCCTATGATGGCGATGCGCTGTCGCAGGAGTTGGACGCGCGTTTCACCGCGCTGTTCGGACGTGACTGCGCCGCGCTGTGGGTGGCGAGCGGCACGGCGGCCAATTGTCTGGCGCTCGCCACGATGTGCGCGCCCCATGGCGGCGTGGTGTGTCATGCCGAAGCGCATATCGAGGTGGATGAAGGCGGCGCGCCGGGTTTCTTCCTCCACGGCGCGAAACTGATGCTGGCAGAAGGCGAAGGCGCCAAGCTGACGCCCGAAAGTATCGCGGCGGTGATCGATCCCATTCGCAATGATGTGCATCAGGTGCAGGCGCATGCAGCCGCGATCACGCAGGCGAGCGAATATGGCCGCACCTACACCCCGGCAGAACTCGCTGCGCTAGGCGACTTCGCCAAGGCGCGGCGGCTGGGCCTCCACATGGATGGCGCGCGCTTTGCCAATGCGGCGGCGTTTCTGGGTGGCAGCGCGCAGGATGCCGCACGCGCAGCGGCGGGCCCGGTCGATAGCCTTGCCTTCGGCTTCATCAAGAACGGCGGCATGGGGGCCGAAGCCGTCGTGCTGTTCGATCCCGAACGCGCCGCCGAAGTCCGCTACCGCCGCAAGCGCGCCGGGCACCTGCAATGCAAGGGCCGCTATCTCGCAGCGCAGATCATCGCCATGCTCGAAGGCGATGTGTGGCTGGCCAATGCCGCCCATGCCAATGCCTCTGCTGCCGAGATAGCGGGCGCTTGCGGGACGCGGCTGATGCATGCCGTGGAGGCGAACGAGTTGTTCGTGCGCCTGTCGGATGCCGAGCGCGATGCGCTGCGCGCGCAGGGTTTTGCCTTTTACGATTGGGGCGCAGGCGCGGCGCGATTTGTGACGGCTTGGAACACACGGGCCGAGGATGCGAGCGCGCTCGCCAAGGCTATCGCCGCGCTATGAACGCGCCCCAGCAGGCGGGGATGCCGCCTTCCATGTTAGCCCCGCGGGTGCTGATCCCCTTCATGCTGACAGGGACAATCTGGGGTTCGACCTGGTTTGTCATCACCGGGCAGATCAGCGATGTGCCTGCGGCCTGGGGCGTGTTTTATCGGTTTCTGCTCGCCACCCCTGCGCTGTTTCTGGTCGGCGTGCTGATGAAGAACCGGCTGCGGCTGACCCGGCCCGAGCATCTCCTTGCGCTGGGGGTGGGGATTGCCCAGTTCAGCGGCAATTTCCTGTTCGTTTACAACGCCGAACGCTTCATCACCTCAGGTATCGTGGCGGTCATGTTTGCGCTGTTGATGGTGCCCAATGCCCTGTTCGCGCGGATTTTTATCGGGGAGCGGGTGCAGGGCGGCTTTGTCACCGGCAGCCTTGTGGCGATTGCCGGGGTAAGCCTGCTGCTGGTGCACGAATGGGAGGTCGCGCCGCTCGGCGGCAATGTCGGGCTCGGGATTGCGCTGGCGATTGGCGGCATGCTGGCGGCTTCGCTCGCCAATGTGGTGCAGGCCAATCCGGTAGGGCGCGGCGTGCCGATGGTGAGCTTGCTCGCCTGGGCGATGCTCTATGGCACGCTGTTCGATCTGGGGTTTGCGTGGGTTACTGCTGGCCCGCCTGAGGTGCCGACCGCGTGGCAGTTCTGGGCGGGGACGGCCTATCTGGCGATCATCGGATCGGTGGTGACGTTCCCGCTGCATTACAATCTGGTGCGCGAGATCGGGGCTGGCAAAACGGCCTATAACGGGATCGTGACCGTGTGCGTGGCGATGCTGCTTTCCACCTTGTTCGAAGGCTATCAATGGACCGCGCTGGCGGCGGCTGGCGCGGTGCTGGCGCTGATCGGCATGGGTTTGGCGCTCAGGTCAAAGCAGAAGAAGTAAGGCGTTTCACGCAGAGTACGCAGAGGAAAGGAGGCCACGAAGATGTGGCTTCAAGCCGAAGGCTTGCTCTTCATCATCCATAATGGAGCGCAGTGCCTGCGGCGCAGATAAAGCCTCCTCTGCGGTCTTCTTTCCTCTGCGGTCTCTGCGCGAACCCAACTCAGCCTGCAATGCGCGCAATGCGCTTCAAAGCAGCGCCGAGAGCCCTTCGACGTAGGTGGGATAGCGCGGCTGCCATCCGAGCACCCGCTTGGCCTTGCCATTGGCGACGCGGCGGTTTTCGGCGTAGAATCCGCGCGCCATCTCCGAAAGGTTCGCTTGCTCCAGCGTTTCCAGCGGCGGGAGCGGCACCCCGGCCAGACGGCAGGCGCGTTCGGTCACTTCATTGCCGCTGCACGGGTAATCATCGCCGAGGTTGTAGGCCCCCTGAGGCGCATCCTGCACAAGCGCGGCCACCACGCCGCTGACAATGTCATCGACATGGACGCGGCTGAACACTTGGCCCAGCATGTCGATCCGCCGCGCCTTGCCCTCTCGCACCCGGTCAAGCGCGCTGCGGCCTGGCCCGTAGATCCCCGGCAGGCGGAACACCCGCGCCCCCAGCTTCAGCCAGGCGAGATCTGCCTCGGCGCGGGGCTGGCGGCGGCCCGCTCCGGTCTCGGCAATCGTCGGCGTCGCTTCATCCACCCACGCGCCTGCCTTGTCGCCATAAACGCCGGTGGAGGAGAGGTAGAACAGCGCATTGCCCTTCAGTGCCTCGCCATATGCGGCCAGCACCGGATCGGCTCCGCTGGTGCGGTCAGGCGGGACGGAGGACAGGATATGGCTCGCCGCGCCGATGGCTGTCAGCACGGCGCTGCCATCGCCAAAGTCGAGATTGCCCGCGCTGCCCGTCGCATCGACGCGCCAGCCGCGCGCACGCATGGCTTCGGCCAGACGGCCCGCCGTGTATCCGAGGCCAAAAATCAGCAAATGCGCCATGGGCGCGCTTCATGCGGTTGGACAGGGGCGCGAATCAATCTAAATCGTCACGCCATGGACAATCTGACATCGCCTCCCATCGCCCAAGCCCCCGCCATCATCCGCCGCGAAGATTACGCGCCTTTTCCGTGGTGCGTGCCGACCACGCGGCTGGATTTTCAGCTTGGTCTTGCCGGCACCCGCATCACCGCGACCCTCAGCGTGGAGCGCAATCCCAAAGCCGCGCCTTCGCCCGAACTGCGGCTTAATGGCGACGGGCTGACCGCGCTCAGCGTGCAGGTGGACGGCGCGGATGCCGCATGGCGCATGGACGGCGATGATCTCGTCCTCACCTTGCCGGGCGAGGCGCATGAGGTGGCCATCGTCACGCAGATTGATCCCTCCGCCAACACGCAATTGATGGGGCTTTATGCCTCGGGCGGGATGCTGTGCACCCAGTGCGAGGCCGAGGGCTTTCGCCGCATCACGTTTTTCCCCGACCGGCCCGATGTGCTGTCGACCTATCAGGTGCGCATGAGCGGCGACAAGGCGGCGTTTCCGGTGCTGCTGTGCAACGGCAACCGCGTGGCTGCGGGCGAGGGCGAAGGCGGCACCCACTGGGCCGAATGGCACGATCCCTGGCCCAAGCCGTCTTACCTCTTTGCGCTGGTCGCAGGCGATCTGGTGGCCAATTCCAAGCCCTTCACCACCCGCTCGGGCCGCAAGGTCGAATGCAACATCTGGGTGCGCCGTGAAGACCTCGAACGCACCGATCATGCGCTTGAATCGCTCCACCGCTCGATGAAGTGGGATGAAGAGGTGTTCGGCTGCGAATACGACCTTGATCTCTACAACATCGTTGCGGTCAGCGATTTCAACATGGGGGCGATGGAGAACAAGGGGCTCAACGTCTTCAACACCAAATACGTGCTGGCTGATCCCGACACCGCGACCGACGCCGATTTCGACGCGGTCGAAGGCGTGATCGCGCACGAATATTTCCACAATTGGTCGGGCAACCGCGTGACCTGCCGCGACTGGTTCCAGCTGTCCTTGAAGGAAGGCTTCACCGTGCTGCGCGACCAGCTGTTCTCGCAGGACATGCGGGGCGAGGCAGTGAAGCGGATCGAGGATGTGCGCATCCTGCGCGCCGCCCAATTCCCCGAGGATGCCGGGCCGCTCGCCCACCCGATCCGGCCTGACAGCTACCGCGAGATCAGCAATTTCTACACCGCGACGGTCTATAACAAGGGCGCCGAAGTCATCCGCATGATGCGGGTGATGGCGGGGGTGGAGCGCTTCCGTGCAGGCACCGATCTCTATTTCGCGCGCCACGACGGGGAGGCTGCGACCTGCGAGGATTTCGTGCGCGCCATCGAGGAAGGCGCTAGCCTTGATCTTGCCCAGTTCCGGCTGTGGTATTCACAGGCAGGCACCCCGCGCATCGGTGTGTCGAGCACCATCGCAGGCGACACGCTGGCTCTTACCCTGACCCAGACAATCCCCGCCACCCCCGGCCAGAGCGACAAGCAGCCGATGGTGATCCCGCTGCGCGTCGCGGTGCATTCGCGCGCCGCCGATGCCTTGGGTGCAGAGCAGCTCATCGTGCTGACCGAGCCTGTCCAGACTTTCCATCTGCCGCTGGCGGGCGCTGATCCGGTGGTCTCGATCAACCGCGGCTTCACCGCGCCGGTGGTGATCGAACGCGATCTTGCAGCGCAAGACCTCGTGTTTCTTGCCGCGCGCGATGATGATCCCTTTGCCCGCTTCGAGGCCTTGCAGGAGCTTGCCGTCAGCCACCTCGTCGGCGTCGCGGCCGCCACGCTTGCCGCCGGAGAGCAGGCCGCAGGCGAGGCGGCGTTGATCGGCGCGATGCAGGCAATCCTCGCCGACAGCGCGCTCGATGATGCGATGCGCGGCGAATTGATGATGCTGCCTTCGGAAACTTACCTCTTCGAAGTCATGGCGACGGGGACGAGGCTGGCCGATCCCGGCGCGATCCATGCCGCGCGCGAAGGGCTGAAGGCAGCGATCGGTGCGGCCTTGGCCGACGAACTGGCCGCGCTCCACGCCCGCGCCAGCGCTGCGGCCTATGATGATCCCAGCGGGCGGGGGCTGCGCAAGGTCAAGACGCAAGGCCTCGTTTTCATCGCGGCGGCAGACCCGGCCAAGGCGGCCCAAATGGCCGCTGCGCAATATGACGCGGCTGACAACATGACTGATCGCCAAGGCGCGCTGATGGTGCTCGCCAGCCTCGATCATCCGGCGCGCGAGGAACGGCTGGCCCACTTCCTCAAGACCTACGAGGACAACGCGCTGGTGGTGGACAAGTGGTTCACCTTGCAGGCGCTCTCGCTCCACCCGCAGGTGATTGCGCAGGTGCATGAACTGGCCCGCCACCCGCACTTCACCATCCGCAATCCCAACCGCGTGCGCTCGCTCCACATGGCGTTTGCGGGCAATCCCAAGGCGTTTCACGATGCGAGCGGGGAGGGTTATCGGATGATCGCCGATCTCATCCTCGAACTCGACGCCGTAAACCCGCAAACCGCAGCGCGCTTTGTGCCTGCGCTTGGGCGCTGGCGGCGGATCGAGCCGGTGCGCGCCGCGCTGATGAAGGGCGAGCTGGAACGGATCATGGCGGCAGGCAATCTGTCGCGCGATACCTTCGAACAAGTCAGCCGCAGCCTCGATGGCTGAGGTTGTTCCTTTCGCTATCGAGCGCGCGCCCAATCTGGCGGGCGTGCCGCACGGGTTCTTCGGCAGCGCGGGCGGCGCGCACCAGTTCGGCTTTGGCGGGCCGGGCGATGCGGGCGAGGTGCGGGGCTTGCGGGCAGCAGCGGCTGCGGCGATTGCGCCGGGAGGAAAGCTCGCCGCGCCGCATCAGGTGCATTCCCCCGATGTCGTGACCGTCACGCAAGCGTGGGATGATGCCGCCGAAGGCCGCCCTGTCGCCGATGCGGTCGTCACGGCTACGCCCGGCGTGGTGCTCGGCATCGTCACTGCCGATTGCGCGCCGGTGCTGCTGGCTGATCACGAGGCGGGAATCATTGGCGCTGCCCATGCCGGCTGGCGCGGCGCGCAGGGCGGGGTGCTGGAGGCGACCCTTGCCGCCATGGAGGCACTCGGCGCGCGCCCTGGCAAAATCGCAGCCGCCATCGGGCCAACCATCGCGCAGGCCAGCTATGAAGTCGATGCGCGGTTCCGCGATAACTTCACGCCGGCTGATGAACGCCACTTCGCAGCGGCCCCGATGCGCGATGGCGTAGCCCGCTGGCACTTTGATCTGCCCGGATATGTTGCTGAAAAACTGAAAAATTCAGGGATCGGTACGATTCACGATCTGGCGCGGGATACTTTTGCGGACCCCGCGCGTTACCACTCCTATCGCCGGGCCTCGTTGCGGCGCGAAGCGGATTACGGACGGCTGATCAGCCTTATCGCCCTGCCGTAATCGTGGCTGCTTTGCACCAAAGCGAAAACGGCATGAATAAAACACGGTTGGAATCTTGGTTGTTTGCCGTTAGGTGCCGCGCGTTCGGCCTGTGATATGCCTGAAAGATGCGGCATGTCAGGGGCGGCAAGGGATCTAGCAGTTTTCCATTTCCGGGGCCTTTGCGGGCGTTTTTCCGGAGCAGTTCAAAACCGCGCCGTGCATGGGTTTTCCCCAGCGCGGCCAGATGAGCAGGATACAAGACGATGGCTGACATGGGCGGCGCCGCTTCGGCAAACAGCGCCACGGAAATGTTGGAAGATGGCGTGCGTCGCCGCGACTGGATTTATATCGCGGCGCTCAGCACGGCTGGCGTGGGCGCGGCTTCGGTGCTGTTCCCGCTGGTGAGCCAGATGGCCCCTTCGGCTGACGTTCTGGCCGAAAGCACCACCGATATTGATCTCAGTGCCATTCAGGAAGGCCAGAGCATCAAGGCCGTGTTCCGCAAGCAGCCCCTGTTTGTGAAGCGTCTGACCGCAGCCGAAATCGCTGCTGCCAAGAAAGATGATGCTGCCGCAATGCGCGATCCGGCCAAGCTTTCGGATCGCACCAAGGAAGGCCACGAGGATATTCTCGTCACCATGGGCGTGTGCACCCACCTCGGCTGCGTGCCGCTGGGCGCTGCCGAAGGTGAGAACAAGGGTGATTTCGGCGGCTATTTCTGCCCCTGCCACGGTTCGCACTATGATGTGGCGGGCCGCATCCGCAAGGGCCCGGCGCCGCTCAACCTTGCCGTGCCGGAATACAAGTTCACGACTGACAGCATCATCCGCGTCGGGTGATGCTGCGTAGCTGTTTCAAGAACATAATCGCTCCACTACCCCAAACCGATCAATCCGAGGGAACGCCATGAGTTTCGCCTGGGCCAAGCAATACGAACCGAAGTCGCCGCTGACCAAGTGGCTGGACGAGAAGCTGCCGCTGCCGCGCCTCGTCTATAATGCTGTCGGGGCCGGTTATCCGGTGCCGCGCAACCTCAATTACATGTGGAACTTCGGCGTGCTTGCCGGGGTCTGCCTGATGATCCAGATCGTCACCGGCGTGATCCTTGCGATGCATTACGCGGCCAATGCAGGCGTTGCCTTCGCCACGGTCGAACACATCATGCGCAACGTCAATTATGGCTGGATGCTGCGTTATGCGCACGCCAATGGCGCGAGCTTCTTCTTCATCGTCATCTACCTGCACATCTTCCGCGGCTTCTTCTACTCCTCGTACAAGGCCCCGCGCGAGATGATCTGGCTGCTGGGTGTCGTGATCTTCCTGCTCATGATGGCAACCGCGTTCATGGGCTATGTGCTGCCCTGGGGCCAGATGAGCTTCTGGGGTGCGCAGGTGATTACCGGCCTGTTCAGCGCGATCCCGCTGGTGGGTGAACCGCTGCAGGTGTGGCTGCTGGGCGGCTTTGCGCCGGACAACGCCGCCTTGAACCGCTTCTTCAGCTTGCACTTCCTGCTGCCCTTCGTGATCGCGGGCGTTGTGATCCTGCACGTCTGGGCGCTGCACATTCCGGGCTCGTCGAACCCGACCGGCGTTGAAGTGAAGAGCGCGAGCGACACCGTGCCGTTCCACCCCTATTACACGGCGAAGGATGGTTTCGGGCTGGGCGTGTTCCTGATCGCCTTTACGTTCATGGTGTTCTTCCTGCCGAACGCGCTGGGCCACCCGGACAACTACATCGAAGCCAACCCGCTTTCGACGCCGGCGCACATCGTTCCGGAATGGTACTTCCTGCCGTTCTATGCGATCCTGCGCGCCTTCACGATGGATCTCACCATTCCGCTGACCGGCATCACCCTGATCCCGGCCAAGCTGCTGGGCGTGATCGCGATGTTCGGCTCGATCCTCTTGTGGTTCTTCCTGCCCTGGCTCGACAAGAGCCCGGTGCGCTCGGGCAGCTATCGCCCGCTGTTCAAGAAGTTCTTCTGGGTGCTGGTGATCGACATGGCGGTGCTGACCTATTGCGGCGGCGCCCCGGCTGAAGAACCCTTCGTGATCATGAGCCAGGTGGCAACGGCCTATTACTTCCTGCACTTCCTGGTGATCCTGCCGATCGTCAGCCAGATCGAAGTGCCCAAGCCGCTGCCCTTTTCGATCACCGAAGCGGTGCTCGGCAAGGACGAAACCAGCCCGGCTGCACGTGCTGGTTCGGTTTCGACCGGGACGGGCGGCAGCCTGCCTGACGGCTCGCTCCAACCGGCTGAGTGAGCCCCACCCGGCTCGACCCATCTGACCCGATAACAAGAAAGAGTTAGGTCATGACTATTCGTCTTGGTGGCATGATTTTCGGCCTGGCCATCACCGCGGTGCTGGTGTTGTGGTCGCTGATCCCCGGCGTGTATAATTACATCGCCGGGCCTGCGCCCGAAAAGCAGGCATCCTATGCCTTCTATGAAAAGCCGGTGAAGCCCGCTGGCGGCTTTGCCTTTGATGGCGCGATGGGCAAGTGGGACGTGGCCCAGTTGCAGCGCGGCTATCAGGTCTACAAGGAAGTCTGCTCGGCTTGCCACAGCCTGAAGTTCGTGGCCTTCCGCAACCTGCGCGAGCTTGGCTATACCGAAGCCGAAGTTCAGGCCGAAGCGGCGAGCTGGACGGTGCCGGGTCTCGATCCGAACACCGGCGAGGTCAACACCCGTCCGGGCACCCCGACTGATCGTTTCCCCAGCCCCTATCCCAATGCGATTGCGGCGGCTGCGGCCAACAACAATGCGATCCCGCCGGATCTTTCGCTGATGGCGAAGGCGCGTCCGGATGGCACGAACTACATCTATTCGCTGATGATCGGCTACACCGAGCCCGATCCTGCCAAGGCGGAAAAGCTGGGCTTTGAAACCCCGCCGGGCCTCTATTTCAACAAGCACTTCCCGAACGTGAATATCGCGATGCCCTCGCCGCTGGTGCTCGATGGTCAGGTGACTTACGCCGATGGCACCGAAGCGACCATTCCGCAGATGTCGGCTGACGTGGCGGCCTTCCTGACCTGGACGGCGGAGCCTTCGCTGGTGGCGCGCAAGCAGACCGGCTGGTTTGTCCTTGCCTTTCTGCTGTTCGCAACCTCGCTGGCCTTCCTGTCGTACAAGCAGATCTGGGCCGGGGTGAAGCCCAAGAAGAAGTAAGCCCGGCGCGCGCAAGCGCTGGTCTGCATGGCGCCCCGTCATCCCCTTGCGGATGGCGGGGCGCTCTGCTTTGATGGATGGCATGAACACCGCGCATCTTTCGCCCGATGAACTCAAGGCACTGGTCCGCACCGTGCCCGACTTTCCCCACGCCGGAATCCAGTTCCGCGATATAACCACGCTGATCGGCCACCATCGGGGCATGGCGGCAAGCGTCCAGCATCTCGCCGGGATGGCGCAGCAGGGCGGGGCGGAAAAGATTGCGGGGATGGAAGCGCGCGGGTTCATCTTCGGCGCTTCGGTGGCGGTCCAGTTGCAGCTCGGTTTTGTCCCGGTACGCAAGCCGGGCAAGCTCCCGATTGCCACCATCAGCGTGGATTACGCGCTCGAATACGGGACTGACCGGCTGGAGATGGATCCGGGCGCTGTGGTCCCTGGCCAGCGGGTGGTGATTGTCGATGATCTGATTGCCACCGGCGGCACCGCGCTTGCCGCTGCCGAATTGCTGCGGCGCGCAGGGGCGGTGATTGATCATGCCGTGTTCGTGATTGATCTGCCCGATCTTGGCGGCGCGGACCGCCTGCGCGCGGCAGGCATCACCGTACGTTCGCTGATGGAATTCGAGGGCGGTTAGCTAAGCCGCGCCACTTCGCTGAGCACTTTGTCCGCCCATTCGGCGCGGCAGATCAGGAGATCGGGCAGGTAGGTATCCGCGCCGTTATAGACGAGCGGCGATCCGTCGATGCGCGAACAATGCAGGCCATGCGCGCGGGCAACCGCCACGGGCGCGCAGTTATCCCACTGATGCTGCCCGCCGGTGTGGAGATAGACTTCCGCCTCGCCCAGCACCACCGCCATGGCCTTGGCCCCGGCGCTGCCCAGCGGGATCAGCGCGCCGCCAAGCGCAGCCGCCACCGCCTCGGCCTCAGCCGCTGGGCGGGTGCGGCTGACGAGGAAGCGTGGATGTTCGGCCAGCGAAGGTAGGGGCTGCGGCGCGTCAGAGCGCAGCACGACCCCGCCGCCGCGCCCCGGCAACGCCACGGCGCCGACTGCGGCGACACCATCAATCGCCAGCGCCACATGCACCGCCCAGTCGGCACGCCCTTCGCCGAATTCGCGGGTGCCATCAACCGGATCGATGATCCACACCCGCCCTTTGGCGAGCCGTGCCGGATTGTCCTTTTCTTCCTCGGAGAGCAAGCCATCAGCCGGGCGCAGGTGGCGGATGGCGTGGCACAGGAACTGGTTGGCCGCCGCATCGCCCGCTGCGCCCAGCGCCTTGCCTTCGAACAGGCCGCTGGCGCGCACGCCCAGCAGCAGCTTGCCCGCTGCGGCGGCAAGGCGGGCCGCAAGCTCGCCATCGCTGAGCAGGGCTGCACTCATTTGAGCGGCAGGATCTGGTCGATGATGAAACGGGCGGCTTCTTCCGGGCTCATATCCACCGTGTTGACCCGGATTTCGGGATTTTCAGGCGGCTCGTAAGGGCTGTCGATCCCGGTGAAGTTCTTCAGCTTGCCCGCGCGCGCCTTTTTATAAAGGCCTTTGACATCGCGGCTTTCGGCGACTTCGAGCGGGGTCTCGACGAAGATTTCGATAAATTCGCCTTCGGGCAGCATCTTGCGCACCATCTCGCGCTCGGCGCGGAACGGGCTGATGAAGGCCGTCAGCACGATCAGCCCGGCATCGGCCATCAGCTTGGCCACCTCGCCCACCCGGCGGATATTCTCGATCCGGTCGGCCTCGGTAAAGCCGAGATCGCGGTTGAGGCCATGGCGCACATTATCGCCATCAAGCAGGAAGGTGTGGCGGTTCATCACGAACAACTGCTTTTCCACCTCGTTGGCGATGGTCGATTTGCCGCTGCCCGAAAGCCCCGTGAACCACAGGACACGCGGCGTCTGGTTCTTCATCACCGCGTGATCTTCGCGGGTGATCGCGAGCGGCTGCCAATGGACATTATCCGCGCGGCGCAGGGAAAAGTCGATCATCCCGGCGGCCACCGTCGCATTGGTGAACTTGTCGATCAGGATGAACCCGCCGAGCGCGCGGTTGGCAGCATAGGGTTCGAAGGTAATCGCCCGGTCGGTCGCCACTTCGGCCACGCCGATGCCGTTCAGCCCCAGCGTCTTGGCAGCAAGCCGATCAAGGCTGCCCATGTCGATTTCGTATTTGGGCGGCTTGATCGTGGCGGTGACCACTTGCGTGCCCAGCTTGAGCCAGTACCCGCGCCCCGGTTTGAGCGGCACTTCATCCATCCACACCAGCGTGGCGGAAAACTGGTCCGAGGCTTGCGGCGGATCGCCCGCCGCCGCGATCACATAGCCGCGGCTGCAATCCACCTCGTCGGTGAAGGTGAGCGTCACCGATTGCCCGGCAACCGCTTCGTCAAGCGCGCCGTCGAATGTCTCGATCGAACGGATCACGCTGGTCTTGCCCGAAGGCACGATCCGCACCGCATCGCCGGGGCGCACCGTGCCGCTGGCAATGAGGCCGGCAAAGCCGCGAAAATCGAGATTGGGGCGGTTGACCCACTGCACCGGCATGCGAAACGCCGCGCCTTGCGCAGCGGCAGCATCCACTTCGACATTTTCGAGATGGGCAATCAGCGTGGGGCCGGAATACCACGCCATGCTGGCCGATGGCGCAGCGATATTATCGCCCTTGAAGCCCGAGATCGGGATGGCGGTGAAATTGGCGATGCCGATGCTGCTGGCAAAGCTGCGGTAATCGGCGATGATGCTCGCAAACATCGCCTGATCATAGCCCACCAGATCCATCTTGTTCACCGCCAGCACCACATGGCGGATGCCGAGCAGGTGGACGAGGAAGGAATGGCGCCGCGTCTGGGGCAGCACGCCTTTCCTCGCATCAATCAGGATCACCGCACAATCCGCCGTCGATGCGCCGGTCACCATGTTGCGGGTATATTGTTCATGCCCCGGCGTATCGGCGACGATGAACTTGCGCTTGTTCGTGGTGAAAAAGCGGTAAGCCACATCAATCGTGATGCCCTGTTCGCGTTCGGCGGCGAGCCCATCGACCAGCAGCGCAAAGTCGATCTCGCCGCCTTGCGTGCCATGACGCTTGCTGTCGGATTCCAGCGCGGCGAGCTGATCGTCAAAGATCATGCGGGAATCGTACAGCAGCCGCCCGATCAGGGTCGATTTGCCATCATCCACGCTGCCGCAAGTGATGAACCGCAGCAGGCTCTTGTGCTGATGGGCATGGAGATAGGCCGCAATATCATCGGCGATCAGCGCGTCAGTCTGAAACGAGGAGGGGGTCTGGAAGGCGAAGGGCGTTTCCATCAGAAGTAACCTTGCGCCTTCTTGTCTTCCATGCTCGCCGATTGCCCCTTGTCGATGGCGCGGCCCTGCCGTTCCGAACTGGTGGCGAGCAGCATTTCCTGAATGATGCGGTTCATATCGGTGGCGGTGCTGAGCGTTGCACCCGTCAGCGGGTAGCAGCCCAGGGTGCGAAACCGCACCGAACGCATCACCGGAACTTCGCCCGGCTCCATCCGGAAACGATCATCATCCACCACCAGGATCATCCCGTCGCGTTCCACCGTCGGGCGCTCCGCCGCGAAGTAAAGCGGCACGATATCAATGCCTTCCAATGCGATATATTGCCAGATGTCGAGCTCGGTCCAGTTGGATAGCGGGAACACCCGGATGCTTTCGCCCTTGTTTTTGCGGGTATTGTAGAGGTTCCACAATTCCGGGCGCTGGTTCTTGGGATCCCAGCGATGCGCAGCAGTGCGGAACGAGAACACCCGTTCTTTTGCGCGGGCCTTTTCCTCATCGCGCCGCCCGCCGCCAAAGGCTGCATCAAAGCCATGGGCATCCAGCGCGCGTTTGAGCGGATCGGTCAGCTGCGCCTGCGAATAGAGCGCGCTGCCGGTGTCAAACGGATTGATGCCCTGCGCCTCGGCCTCGTCATTTTGCGCGATGATGAGATCAAGCCCATATGCGCGCACCGTCTTGTCGCGGTGGGTCAGCAGATCGCCAAAGTCCCAACCGCTGGCGACATGCAGCATCGGAAAGGGCGGCGGCGCGGGGTAGAAGGCCTTGCGCGCCAGATGCAGCATCACCGAGCTATCCTTGCCCACCGAATAGAGCATCACCGGATTTTCCGCCTCGGCCACCACTTCGCGAAAGATGTGAATGCTTTCGGCCTCGAGCCGTTCGAGATGAGTCAAACTGCGCATTGAAATTTCGCTAAAGTGCGCCTTGCGCAATGCAAGCCTAGTTTTGCTTGGGACCGGCGAAGCTTGATGATGTCACGTCCCGCCTGACACCCAAAGTGTCATTTTATCTTGACGATCCGGATGTGATCGCTGACACTTTTCACGCTTGTTCAGGCAGCAGGTCAAGTCCTTGGCAAGCGGAACGAATCAACCGGGTGTGGGGCCATCCGGCGATACAAGGCAAGGCAGCCGCGCCGCGCGTGGCCGACCGGGCCGGATGCTTGGAGGGCCAGACGTGCTGCAACACAGCGAAAGCACCCACAATCAGGACGGGTGGATTGCCTGTCTCACATACAAGAGCAAAGCCGCCTTCACGCCCACCCATTCCGATCTTGAAGATCTGGTGCACCACGCCCGCATCCGCAACCGCAGCGTCGGGGTGACAGGCATGTTGCTGTATGAAAACGGCAAGTTCCTCCAGACGCTCGAAGGCCCGCCCGAAGGGCTCAAGCTGATCTGGTCAGCCATCCGCGAGGACAAGCGCCATTCGCACATCGAAATCCTGAGCGAGCATGTCGTTTCCTCGCGGCTGTTTTCCGATTGGGATCTGCTGCTTTACAGCCGCGCCGAAGACCGTCCCAAGCGCCGCCAGACCGATCGCAGCGCCGGGCGCGACCTTGCGGAATATGTCCCGCGCCTGACCCGGCTGGCGCTGGATGGCGATGACACGCGGTTGAGCGGCCAGCTGGCCGCGCTCGCTGACGAAGGCTGGAGCGGCGAAGCGCTGCTCGCCCGCCTGATCGAGCCGACAGCGCGCGCCATGGGCGATGCCTGGCTGGCTGACGAATGCTGCGAGATTGATCTCACGATTGGCCTTTCGATGCTGCAACTGGCAGCCCACGCGGTGCGTTCGAGCCCGCATACCGCCGCCATGCGCAACAGCCGGTTCAGCATTCTGCTCGCCACCGCGCCGGGCGAGGCTCACATGCTGGGCACCTCGATGCTGGCGGATCAGCTCACCGATGCCGGCTGGCGGGTGGAGATGGCTTTCCCCAAGACGGACGCGGAACTGATTGATCACTTGCGCGCCGCTGCGCCCGACGCGCTCGATGTGTCTCTCTCTGACGCTCTGCCGCGCCACCATGCTATGGCGCGGCTGCGCGAGACGATCGAGCACAGCCGCCGCGCTGCCCCTGCCAATCTCGCGGTTGTCTCGGTCGGCGGACGGCTGTTTTCCGAAGCCGCGGCGACCGCTGCCAGCGTGGGTGCGGATTTCGCCCGGCCCAGCGTGATCGGATCGGCGGTACGGCTGGCCCAATTGGTGCACAAACGCCGCGAAGAGCGCTGACGGCCGCTTCATCACTGCACGCTTGACGGCGCCTTTGTTCGATATAAATATGATATCATAATTATATCGAATCGGAGGCCGTCATGTCCCTGAGTGAAACCGCTGCCCTCAATCGCAGCCGCGAAGTTGCGGCGCTTACCCAGAATGGCTTTGCCATGCTGTTCGTCTCGCTGTCGCTGCTGGTGGCGGCGTTCTTCATCTTTGTTGCCGGTGTCGGCGGCGAACAGTCCAGCGGCCTGATGGTCTTCATCGCGCTGTTGATGGGTTTGACGGGCTTGCTGGTTCTCGCCGGGTTTTACATGATCAACCCCAACGAAGCCGCCGCGATCCAGCTGTTCGGCGCGTACAAGGGCACTGATCGCACCGAAGGCCTGCGCTGGGTGCTGCCCTGGCTCAGCCGCAAGAAGATTGCGGTGCGCGCCAACAACATCATCTCCGAAAAGATCAAGGTGAATGACGCGCGCGGCAACCCGATCGAAATGGCAGCGCAAGTGGTGTGGCGCGTGACCGACACTGCGCAGGCCTTGTTCGATGTGGATGATTACCGCGAATTCGTCACCGCCCAGATCGAAGCCGCAGTGCGCAAGATCGGTTCGCGCTACCCTTACGACGATATCGAGCATGCCGAGATCACCTTGCGCGAAAACCACGAGGAAGTGGGTGTGGAACTGCGCCTTGCCCTGATCGAACGGCTCAGCGTTGCCGGCATCACGGTTGATGAATGCGGCCTCACCCACCTTGCCTATGCGCCCGAAATTGCCGGCGCGATGCTGCGCCGCCAGCAGGCCGAAGCGGTGATCGCAGCACGCGCCAAGCTGGTCGAAGGCGCGGTCTCGATGGTCGAGATGGCCCTGAACCAGCTTAGCGAGAAGAAGGTCGTCGAACTCGACGATGAACGCCGCGCCGCGATGGTTTCGAACCTGATGGTGGTCTTGTGCGGGGAACAGGAAGCCTCGCCGGTCGTCAACGCAGGCTCGCTCTATTGAGAGCATGAGGCCATGTGATGACAACAAGTACCTCTGGCAAGAAAGCCTTCGCCCTGCGGCTTGATCCGGCGCTGTACGAAGCGATCCGTCAGGTTGCCGATGCCGACCTGCGCAGTGTCAACGCCGAGGTGGAAGTGCTGCTGCGCGAGGCGCTGGCGCGGCGCGGGATCAAGGTGCAAGCCAGCCCCGCAGCGCCGCGCGGGCGACCGCAGTCAGACGCGGGCTGATCCGCGAGCCTGCGTCGCAGGTATCGCTCGGCCATTGACGAGACCGCGCCTTCGGTGGCATTGGGCCTCGGCAGAGCGGGCGGGTATAGCTTAGTGGTAAAGCACCAGCCTTCCAAGCTGGCTATGCGGGTTCGATTCCCGCTACCCGCTCCAGCCTGCTCCAAGTCCATGAAAAACAGCAGAAAACTGCCTCTCAGCGGGCGGAATCTCGCGTGTGGATCACGCGGGCGGGCGGCGCGCTGATGCGGTCGTGGCGGCTTTGGATAGGCGCGCGCCTTTAACGCGGTGCTGTCCCACGGCTGCTCCCCTGCCTTTAATTCGATAGTTTTCGAAATACCGATTGACTGACATCGTCAAGCCATTATCGCAAGGATCGATGAAAGGCTGGGCGCATGAGTGATGCAAGCTTGCAGGTCTGGGCGGTCGATGCGCTGGGCGCTCTGGCGCATGAAACGCGTCTCAGGGTGTTCCGCATGCTGGTGAAAGCTGGCCCTGAGGGCATCATCGCAGGCGCGATTGCCGAGGCGCAAGGCGTCCCGCCTTCTACGATGTCGCATCATCTGGCGACGCTGGAGCGTGCCGGGCTGGTGCATTCCGCGCGTGAAAGCCGCCTGATCCGTTACCGCGCCGACTATCCGGGGATGCGCCGCCTGCTGACTTTTCTCATGGAGGATTGTTGCCAAGGCGCGCCGGAAATGTGCGGCGATCTGATGGCGGCGGCGCTCTGCGATGCCCGAGGCATTACCCCGCAATGACCGCCGCGCCCTTCACCGTACTGGTGCTGTGCACCGGCAATTCCGCCCGTTCGATCCTGGGCGAGGCGCTGTTCAACCAGCTGGGGCAGGGCCGGGTGCAGGCTTTCAGCGCGGGGAGCAAGCCCAAGGGCGTGCCGCATCCCGGGGGCCCTGCGGCTGCTCGAACGGCGCGGGATCGACCCTTCGCCTTTTCGCTCCAAAAGCTGGGACGAATTCACCGCGCCCGGTGCGCCCGCCATTGATCTGGCGATCACGGTCTGCGGCAATGCGGCGGGCGAGGCTTGCCCGGTGTTTCCCGGCAGCCCTTGGAAGGCCCATTGGGGCCTGCCTGATCCCGCCGATGTCAGCGGCTCAGAGGCCGAGGTTGACGCGACGTTCGAGGAGACCTGGCGGCTGCTGGAGATGCGGGTGCAGGCCTTCCTTGCGCTTGACCGGGCGGCGCTGGATGCGCGTGATTTTCAGGCGGCGCTGGCACAAATCGGCGCGATGGAAGGGGCCGCCTGATGCGCGCCGAGGCTTCCCCGCTCGGTGTGTTCGAGCGTTATCTGTCGGTCTGGGTGCTGCTGGCCATGCTGGCCGGGCTGGGGCTGGGAGTCGCCGCGCCGCAAGCGGTCGGCGTGCTGGCGGGGTTCGAATATGCCTCGGTCAATCTGGTGGTCGCAGGTCTGATCTGGGCGATGATCTTTCCGATGATGGTCGGCGTCAATTTTGCCAGCATCCGCGACATCGGGCGCAAGCCCAAGGGGCTGGTCATCACGCTGGTGATCAACTGGCTGATCAAGCCGTTCACGATGGCAGCGCTGGCGGTGCTGTTTTTCGATTACCTCTATGCCGGCCTGCTGCCGCGCGATGATGCGCAGGAATATACTGCCGGGCTGATCCTGCTGGGCGCTGCGCCCTGCACCGCGATGGTGTTCGTGTGGTCGCAGATGACGCGCGGCGATCCGGCCTATACGCTGGTGCAGGTGTCGGTGAATGATCTCGTCATGATCATCGCCTTTGCGCCGATTGTGGCGCTGCTGCTGGGCGTGACCGCCATCGCGGTGCCGTGGCAAACGCTGCTGCTGTCGGTGGTGCTTTATGTGGTGATCCCGCTGGTGGCGGGCGCGCTCACCCGGAGCCGCGTGATCGCGAGCCACCGCGGCGGCGCAGCGGCGGTTGACGCTTTCACGGCCAAGCTCAAGCCGTGGTCGGTGATCGGCCTCTTGGCGACGGTGGTGCTGTTGTTTGCCTTTCAGGCGGAGACGATCATCGCAGTCCCGTTGCTGATTGCGCTGATTGCGGTGCCGATCATCATCCAGTCCTATGGCATCTTTGCTGCTGCCTATGCCTGGGCCTGGGCGTGGCGGGTGCCCCACGCGATTGCCGCGCCCTGCGCCTTGATCGGCACATCGAATTTCTTCGAACTCGCGGTGGCGGTGGCCATCGGATTGTTCGGCCTGTCGAGCGGGGCGGCGTTGGCGACAGTCGTGGGCGTGCTGGTCGAGGTGCCGGTGATGCTTTCGCTGGTGGCCTTTGCCAACCGCACCCGCGCCAGCTTTCCCGGAGACGCTGCATGACTGATTACGCCCGCCTGCGCACGCTTGCCGATCCGGCGCATTTGCCTGCGCTGCGGCCCGAATATGTCCGTACCCGCCCGGCGCTGGGCCTTGGGCCGCTGGCCCCGCCGCCGCGGGTGCTGCTGCTTTATGGCTCGCTGCGCGAACGTTCCTTCTCGCGGCTCGCGGTCGAGGAAGCGGCGCGGCTGCTGCAATTCTTCGGCTGCGAGACCCGCATCTTTGATCCTTGTGATCTTCCCCTGCCCGATCAGGTGCCTGGCGATGATCACCCGGCAGTGCATGAGCTGCGCGAACATTCCCTGTGGTCGCAGGCGCAGGTGTGGTGCAGCCCCGAACGCCACGGCACGATCACCGGGATCATGAAAGCGCAGATCGATCACCTCCCGCTCGCCTATCAGGGCATGCGCCCCACGCAGGGCCGCACGCTGGCGGTGATGGAGGTCTGCGCGGGATCGCAAAGCTTCAACACTGTCAACACGCTGCGCATCCTCGGGCGCTGGATGCGGATGTTCACCATCCCCAACCAGTCCTCGGTCGCGAAAGCCTATATGGAATTCGACGAAGCCGGACGGATGAAACCGTCTGCCTATTACGACCGGATCGTGGACGTGATGGAGGAACTGGTGCGCTTTACCGTGCTGCTGCGGCCGCACACCGAAAGCCTTGTCGATCGCTATTCCGAACGCAAGGAGCGGGACGAACCGTGATCACTCCGGTGGAGGCAGCCGGTCTTGCCCAAGGGCGGTAAGCCGCCTGCGGGCAGGGGGCACGCACGCTGAGCTGTGCGGCTGATGGTACCTAGACGCCGAAACTGCCTTTGAGCCCGTCGATCACATATTGCGCCGCCAGCGCTGCCAGCAGCACGCCGAGCAGCCGGGTGATTACCGCCTCGACCTTGTCGCCGAGCAAGCGGATCAACGGCCCTGCCGCCACCAGCGCGGCCGCCGTGATGATCAGCACTGCCGCCAGCGCCGCCAGCACCTGCGCCATCTTTTCCGGCTGACCTGCGGCCTCGTTCATCAACAGCATCACTGCGGCAATCGCGCCCGGCCCGGCCAGCATCGGCATCGCCATCGGGAACACCGAGACATCCTCGATTTCCGGAGTCGCAGCGATCTTCTCGGCGCGTTCCTCGCGGCGCTGGGTGCGTTTTTCAAACACCATGTCAAAGGCGATGAAGAACAGCATCAGCCCGCCTGCGATGCGGAAGGAATTGAGTTCGATATGCAGCGCGCCCAGCAATTGCTTGCCGAACAGGGCGAAAATCAACAGGATGATCGACGCGATAAAGGTCGCACGCAGAGCCATGCTGCGGGCCTGCTCGGGCGATGCGCCCTTGGTGAGCCCGGCATAGATCGGCGCACACCCCGGCGGGTCGATCACCACAAACAGCGTGATGAAGGCCGAGACGAACAATTCGCTGAACATTACGGCAGGAGCCCTGCGGGCAAGGTGTGTTCAAAGGCGGTAAGCCAGCGCCCTTCGTAGAAATATTCCGCTGCCACAAACCGCGCGCCAGCCTCGCCCTGCTGCCAGCGCCAGCGCAGGGTGCCATCGCGCGCGAGAGTGGCATCGCCGGGGCGATCACCGGCGAGCGAGAGCGCAGGCGGCGGCGGGATTGCGCTGCCGCCGCGCGGGCAACTTGCCACCAGCCCCTGCACTGCATCCAGCGCGGTCACGGTAATATCGCCATCCTGCGGGCGCACGCGCGGGGGCGGTTGAGGCACGTCAGGCCCGGCGGCGTGATAGATCCAGCGGTAGGAATTGTCGCTCTGGCGCTGCCAGATGATCGCATAATTGCCGACAATGCCCTGGCTGTCGGTATAACGCCCGGTGCTCGCCGCCAGCGCGCCGTCGCAGGTGATGGCGACCGCGCGAGTGCTGTACCGGGTGGCGGCGGTGGGAAAGCCTGCCTGGGTCAGCCATTGCTGGATATCGACAAGGCCATCGCGGGTATGCATCTGCGCGCCGGGGGCGGCATATTGCAGGAAAGCAGCCGACTGCGTGGTTTCGGCGGCAAGCCGGCTGAAGCGCGACTTCGGCAGCGACAATCGTGCTCGGCTGCGCGCCGCCGGGCGCGGTGGAAAGTGCGCGGTCGATGACTGCGATCTCGCGCTTGGTCGGCTTCGGCGGCCCGCCGCCCGCGCAAGCGGCAAGCACAAGCGAAAGCGCCAGCGCGCCCGCTGCTCCCATCGCCAGCGCTGGTTTCATAGCCCCTCCGGCGGCATCATGCCCGCACTGTGATGGGCCGCCACCAGCGTGTTGCGCAGCAGCACCGCAATGGTCATCGGACCGACCCCGCCTGGAACCGGCGTAATCGCGCCCGCCACTGCCGAGACCTCGTCAAAGGCAACGTCGCCGACCAGCCGGCCCTTGGTCTGGCCGTCTTCCGGCGGGAGGCGATTAATGCCGACATCAATCACAGCCGCCCCCGGCTTGATCCAGTCAGCCCGCACCATTTCCGCCCGGCCCACCGCGGCCACCACGATATCGGCGCGGCGCACCACTTCGGGCAGGTTCCGGGTGCGGCTGTGCGCGATGGTGACAGTGGCGTTCGCATCGGTGAGCAATTGCGCCATGGGCTTGCCGACAATGTTGGAGCGGCCAATCACCACCGCCTCCAGCCCCGACAGATCGCCGAGGTGACCTTTCAGCAGCATCAGACAGCCCAGCGGGGTGCAAGGCACAAAGCCGCTTTGTCCCACGGCCAGCCTGCCCGCATTGATGACATGGAACCCGTCAACATCCTTGTCGGGATTGATCGCGGCGATGATCGCCTGTTCGTTGAGGCCCTGGGGCAGCGGCAATTGCACCAGTATGCCGTCCACCTCGGGATCATTATTGAGCCGTTCGACCAGCGACAGCAGCGCTGCCTCGCTGGTATCGGCAGGCAGGCGATGTTCGAAACTGGCCATTCCGGCCGCCTCGCAGGCCTTGCCCTTGGCGCCGACATAGACCTGGCTGGCCGGGTCTTCGCCCACCAGCACCACGGCAAGGCCGGGGCGGCGCCCGGTCTGCGCAGCAAAATCCGCCGCCGCTTCGCCGATGCGCAGGCGCAGGGCGGCGGCAAAAGCCTTGCCGTCGATAAGCTTGGCTGCAGGCATCAATAGGCCCCTGCAATGCCCATCAGCACGCGGGTAAGGATCTGCAAGAGCAGGATCAGCACCAGCGGCGAGAAATCAATCGTGCCGGTGTTCGGCATCAGATTGCGGATCGGGCGCAAGACGGGTTCGAGCAGCCGGTTGATCAATTCGTAAACCTGCCGGGCAAATTCATTGGTCTGGCTGATCACGTTGAAGGCGAACAACAGCCCGATCACGAACTGCACGATGATCAGCATCACCAGCACATTGGTGAGCATCATCACAATATCGACTAGAACAGCGATGGCCTGCATGGGTGTTGTGTTCCGTGGTTGGGCCTGCGCTCAATGCGCAGGATTTTCGGGGAGTGAGGAAGCCGTATTAGCCTACTAATACGCCCCGCGCTACTATACAGTTCCTTGGCAAGTTCCCTCAGGCGCGCACCAGCGTGCCTGCGCCGCGCGCAGTGAAGAATTCGAGCAGCATCGCGTGCGGCACCCGGCCATCGAGCACCACCGCAGCCTCGCACCCGGCTTCGACTGCATTGATGCAGGTTTCCAGCTTGGGCACCATGCCGCCGCGGATCACGCCCTCTTCGCGCAAGGTGGCAATGGCAGCAGGCGTGAGATCGGTCAGCAGCTTGCCCGCGCCATCGAGCACGCCGGGAACGTCGGTCAGCAGGAACAGGCGCGCCGCGCCCAGCGCTGCGGCAATCGCGCCCGCCATGGTATCGGCATTGATATTGTAGGTCGCCCCGTCTTCGCCCGGCGCAATCGGTGCGATCACCGGGATCATGCCAGCCGCCACAGCAGTGTCGATCACACTGGTATCGACAATCGCAGGCTCGCCGACAAAGCCCAGATCAATCACCTGTTCGATATTGCTGTCGGGATCGCGGGTGGTGCGCGTGACCTTGCGCGCGGTCACCATGCCGCCATCCTTGCCCGACAGGCCAATCGCCTTGCCGCCTGCCGCAGCGAGCCAGCCGACCAGTTCCTTGTTGATCCCGCCCGACAGCACCATTTCGGCAATCTTGGCGGTGGCTTCGTCGGTCACCCGCAAGCCATCGACAAAGGTGCTCTCCACGCCGAGACGGCTCAGCATCTGGCCGATCTGCGGGCCGCCGCCATGCACCACCACCGGATTGATGCCGACCGCTTTCAGCAGCACGATATCCTCGGCAAAATCGCGCGCCGCCTCGGGATCGCCCATGGCGTGGCCGCCATATTTCACCACAAAGGTGCGCCCCGCATAGCGCTGGAAATAGGGCAGCGCCTCGATCAGCACTTCGGCCTTGCTAAGGTCGAGCGAGAGGTCGGGGGCTGGGCTTTTGTCCTTGTGCGCGCTCACACTGGCGGTCCTTCGCGGTGGTTGGTTCTCGCGCCCTTAACGCCCACGGCGCAGCGCGCAAGGATTGTTGCGGGCCCTGTTCCAGACGGGGCGTGCCGGGCGCGCGGTGAACGCGATTTGGCGGATTGCGCGCCGCGTGGTAGCGTCGTCGCATTCAGGTGCTTGGAGTGGGAGTCAAGCATGGCCGATGATAAGCAGGATGGAGGCCGCCGCAAGAGCGACCGCCGCAAGAGCCAGCAACCATTCGAGGGGGAGGACCGCCGCAAGGGTGACCGCCGCTCAGGGCAGGATCGCCGTTCGGAGCCCCGCCCCCCAGCCGAAGAAAATTAGGTCGCACAATGTGGCCCCAGCCGGGATGAACGCCGCCAGCATGGCGGACACTGGGCGATTTGTGCTTGCGCAGACATGGCCGATGCCCAAAGGTTCGCTGCGCTGGCACCGCGCGCAAGGGAGGGAACCGCAATGCTTGAAACCAAACACATGATGCCGAAAATGCTGGCTGCAACCGCCTTGGGCGCGCTGCTGGCGGGATGTGCCGCCAGCAACCAAGACATCGCCAGCGCTCCTGCGCCTGCCGACAGCCCGCAGCTGTGCGATGCGGCGCGGGCGCAATCGCATGTCGGCCAGCCTGTCACCCAAGCGATTGGCGCTGCGATCCTTCAGCAAAGCGGTGCGCGCACCCTGCGCTGGGGCCCGCCGCGTTCGGCCTGGACGATGGATTACCGGCAAGACCGCGTGAATGTGCGCTATGATGATGCGATGAAAATCATCGACATCACCTGCGGCTGATCAGGCAAGGGCGGCAAGCCGCGCTTCGACACAAGCGATCAGTGCGGCGAGATCGGGCATGGTATCGAGTTCCGCTGCCCTCACCAGCAAAGCCGGCTGTGCGCCTGCTCCCTGCCACATGACCACCGGCAGCGGCACGTCACTTTCGGGGAATGCCACCGCAAAATCATCGCGGTGATGGAACGTGACGGGCATTTGCGTAGCGCGCAAAAACCGCCGCCAGCGGCCGCGCATCATCACCGGGCCATAAGTCAGCGCGCAGAGCGAACAGGGATAGGTCGCCGGGCGCAGCAGCTTGTGCAGCCCGTCCTTCACCATGTTGAGGAAGCCGCCATCGGCATTGTAAACGAGGATCAGGCGCGCGGCGGCATTGTTCATGCCGGTTCAATGCAAAACCGGCCGCTTGGCTCCGGCGCGCGGCCATCCCTAGCAAAAATTGTCAGCCCCCTTGCACAAAGCGGACTTTCCCGCAGGCCGCAGCGCGGTTAGAGCGCTTGGCCATGCAAGGACAATTTCAACTCACCGACGATCAGCTCGCCATTCGCGAAGTGGCGATGCGTTTCACTGCCGACAACATCACGCCCCACGCCGCCGAATGGGACGAGAAACACATCTTCCCCAAAGACGTGATCCAGCGTTCCGCCGAACTCGGCTTTGGCGCGATCTATGTCTCCGAAGAATCAGGCGGGATTGGCCTCGGACGGCTCGAAGCGGCGCTGATCATGGAAGCCATGGCCTATGGCTGCCCTTCCACATCCGCCTTTATCTCGATCCACAACATGGGCGCCTGGATGATTGATCGCTTTGGCGGGGCGGCGGTGAAGGCGAAATATCTGCCCGATCTCGTCACGATGGACAAAATCGCGAGCTATTGCCTCACCGAACCGGGTTCCGGCTCGGACGCCTCGGCGCTGAAAACCACCGCGCGGCGGGATGGCGATCATTACGTGCTCAATGGCACCAAGCAGTTCATCTCGGGCGCAGGCGCAAACGAGATTTACGTCGCGATGGTGCGCACCGGGGAAGACGGGCCCAAGGGCATTTCCTGCATGGTGATCGAAAAGGATATGCCCGGCGTCAGCTTTGGCGCGCAGGAGAAAAAGCTCGGCTGGCATTCGCAGCCGACCGCGCAGCTGGTGCTCGAAGATGTCCGCGTGCCGGTGGAAAACCTTGTCGGCGCAGAAGGCGAAGGCTTCCGCATCGCAATGATGGGGCTGGATGGCGGGCGGCTCAATATCGGGGCCTGTTCGCTGGGCGGGGCGCAAAGGTGCCTCGACGAAGCGATCCGCTATACCAAGGAGCGCAAGCAGTTCGGGCAGGCCGTGGCCGAATTCCAGAACACCCAGTTCATGCTCGCCGACATGGCCACCGATCTCGAAGCGGCCCGCGCGCTGCTCTATCTGGCGGCGGCCAAGGTGACCGACAACGCGCCCGACAAGACGCGCTTTTCCGCCATGGCCAAGCGGCTGGCGACGGATAATGGCAGCGCGGTGGTTGACCGCGCGCTGCAATTGTTCGGCGGTTATGGCTACCTTCAGGATTACCCGATCGAACGCTTCTGGCGCGATCTGCGGGTGCATTCGATCCTTGAAGGGACGAACCAGATCATGCGCATGGTGGTGGGCCGCGACCTGCTGCGGCAGTGAGCGCTGCGCGAGGGGGAAATCATGACCGACGACGTGTTGATCCGCACCAATGGCCCGATTGGCCATATCAGCCTCAACCGGCCCAAGGCGCTGCACGCGCTTAACCTGGAGATGTGCCATGCGATGAGCGCGGCGCTCACTGAGTGGGCGAATGACGACAGCATCAAGGCGGTGATCCTTGATCACGCCGAAGGGCGCGGCTTTTGCGCAGGCGGCGACATCGCTTTCCTGCGCAATTCGGCGCTGAATGATGGCGGGGTGAGCGGGCGCAGGTTCTTCCACGACGAATACCAGCTGAACCACCAGATGTTCACCTATGCCAAGCCCATCGTCGCTTTCATGGACGGCATCACGATGGGCGGCGGCGTGGGCATATCGCAGCCTGCCAAATATCGCGTCGCGACCGAGAACACCCGCTTTGCCATGCCCGAAACCGGCATTGGCCTGTTTCCCGATGTGGGCGGCGGCTGGTATTTGTCGCGGCTGGGGCGCAGGCTGGGGCAGTTTCTGGCGCTGACCGGCGCGCGGCTCGACGGGGCGGAATGCCTGTGGACGGGCCTTGCCACGCATTATGTGCCGCACGAAATGCTGGAGGATCTGAAGGCGCGCATCCACGATCATCCGGATCGGATCGCAGGCATTTTGTCAGAGCCCGTCGGCACGCCGCCCAAGGCCCGGATCGAGGCCAATGCCGACAAGATCGCCAAGCACTTTGCCTCTGATGTCTATGAAGACATCCTCGCCAGCCTTGAAGCTGCCAGCGAGGCCGGAGATGATTGGGCCGTCAAGGAGCGCGACACGCTCGGCACCAAAAGCCCGCAGACCTGCAAGGTCGCGCTGCGCCAGCTGGCACAAAGCGCGCAGCTTGCCGACTTTGCCGACAACATGGTCATGGAATACCGCATCGCGTCGCGCGTACTCACCCGCCCCGATTTTGCGGAAGGCGTGCGCGCGGTGATTGTCGATAAAACCAACGATCCGGCGTGGAACCCCGCCACCCCCGAAGGCGTCAGCGATGATCTGCTCGATGCAATCTTCGCGCCCCTGCCTGAAGGGGAGGAGTGGGTGCCGCTGCCAAATTGAACAATCGTCATTGCGAGCGCAGCGAAGCAATCCAGAGCGCGGGGCACGAAACGGCTCTGGATTGCTGCATCGCTCCGCTCCTCGCAATGACGAGGCATGGAGACTGATATGACCTATGAAACCATCACCGCTGAAGCCGATGCACGCGGCACTCCCGGCGTCACGCTGCTGACGATCAATCGCCCGCAGGCGCTGAATGCGCTGAATTCCAAGGTGCTCGATGAGTTGATCGCCGCCTTTGCCGCCTTCGAAGCGGACAAGACCCAGCTGTGCGCGATCCTGACCGGCAGCGGCGACAAGGCCTTTGCCGCTGGCGCTGATATCAAGGAAATGAGCGAGAAACCGGCAGCGGATTTCTATCTTGAGGATTTCTTCGGGCGCTGGACTTCCGAAATCGTCAAGAAGGTGAGGAAGCCATGGATCGCGGCAGTCAACGGCTTTGCGCTGGGCGGCGGGTGCGAGCTTGCGATGATGGCGGATTTCATCATCGCGTCCGAAAAGGCCAAGTTCGGCCAGCCCGAGATCAAGCTGGGCGTGGCCCCCGGCATGGGCGGCTCGCAGCGGCTTACGCGGGCGATCGGCAAGGCAAAGTCGATGGAGATGTGTCTGACGGGGCGGATGATGAACGCCGAAGAGGCCGAGCGCAGCAACCTCGTCGCCCGCGTGGTGCCGCATGAGGAGCTGATCGCCGAGACGCTGAAAACCGCCGCCACCATCGCCGCCATGCCGCCGATGGCGGTGATTGCGAACAAGGAAATGGTGAATTCGGCCTTCGAAATGACGCTCGATCAGGGCCTGATCGTCGAACGGCGGATCTTCCAGATCCTGACCGCGTCCGAAGACAAGGCCGAGGGCATGGCCGCCTTCATCGAAAAGCGCGAAGGGCAGTGGAAGGGGCGGTGATTTAGTCCCCCTCCGGCTTGCGGGAGGGGTTAGGGGTGGGCAAGTCCAGACGAGGACATCACCACAATTTCGCGGGAAGCAGGCCCACCCCCGGCCCTTCCCGCAAGCGGGAGGGGAGTTTTATGAAAATCGCCTTTATCGGCCTCGGCAACATGGGCGGCGGGATGGCCGCGAACCTTGTGAAGGCTGGCCACGACGTTCGCGCCTTCGACCTCAGCAATACCGCTCTGGCGGCGGCGCGTGAGGCGGGGTGCACCACCTTCGCCACCGCGAAGGAAGCCTGCGCAGGCGCCGAAGCGGTCGTCTCGATGCTGCCCAATGGCGCGATCGTCAAAGCGGTCTATTGGGACGAGGTGATCGGCCACGCCCCCGAAGGTGCGATCCTGATGGATTGTTCAACCATCGACGTCGCCACCGCGCGCGAGGTGATCGAAGTGACCGAGGCGCACGGCTACCAGATGATCGATGCGCCGGTTTCGGGCGGGATTGCGGCGGCTGCGGGCGGCACGCTGACCTTCATGGTCGGCGGCAGCGACGCGGCTTTCGCCCGCGCCCAGCCGATCCTCGCCGCGATGGGCAAGGCGGTGATCCATGCGGGCGCGGCTGGGAACGGGCAGGCCGCCAAGATCTGCAACAACATGCTGCTGGCGATCCACATGATCGGCACCTGCGAAGCCTTCGCCATGGCGCAGAAGCTGGGGCTTGATGCGCAGACCTTCTACGACATCTCCAGCGTTTCATCGGGCCAGAACTGGTCGATGACGTCCTATTGCCCCGTTCCCGGCGTCGGCCCCGTGACCCCGGCAGATAATGGCTATCAGGGCGGGTTCGCCGCCGGGCTTATGCTCAAGGATCTCAGGCTCGCCATGGAGGCAGCGCAAACCGCCAGCGCCAGCACGCCTTTGGGCGAACATGCCCGCGCGCTTTACGAGGATTTTGCCCGCGATAACGCCGCGCTCGATTTTTCAGGGATCATCCGGACGCTTTAGACCAGCGCTCTTTCGTCCCGCCCGGTCAATCAGCCGGGCGTAACGCACTGCGCGTCGCTCGCCCGCGCCAGCCTTTTGTCTGCCGCCGCATCGCGGCGGGCGATCTGGGTGATCGCGCCGCCCAGCAGCTTGCAATCAAAGGGCGTTTTGCGGGCAAGGCTTTCCGCTGTAATCCGGGCGAAGGCACCTGCGGGAATGGCGGCGGAGCCGCGCCGCAGGAACACCGGGTGCCAGCGGTCCGTTTCGCTGATCAGATCGACTAGCGCCGCCTCGGCACAGGGCGAGAGCGTGCCGAAGATCGCTTCGCCCAGTTCAATGATCAAGGCCGGATCACCAGAGCTTGCCACCAGCAAGGCGACAAAGCGCCGCGCAGCTTCTGGCTTGTCGCCCGCTTCAAGCGCAAGCCGTAGACGGGATTCCTGTGCAATCGGATCACGCCAGCCGCGATGGGCGGCATATTGGACCGCCAGCGAAGCGGGGGGAATATCCCCGCCCTGCGAATAGGCACCGGCCAGCAAGGTGAGATGTTCGGCTGGCACCGGACGGCGCTCCACCAGCTTGCGCGCTTCGGCCAGAGCGGTGTCGGTTTCCTGACGATACAGCGCGCGCGCAGTCATGATGAACTGCGCACTGGCGCGGAAGGGTTCCATGACAAGGCGGACATAGCGCGGCTCGCGCGCGGATTGGCGGTCAATCTGCAATTGCGCCGTCAGCAGTGCTAAGATCGCTATCCCGCTGGCCCAGATGATACGCGCCAGCATCACGCACGCTCCTGCCGGTCAGCAGCAATGCGCGCCAACAGCAGCAGCGCCACCGCTGCGATTGCCAGCATCGTCTGGTTGCGCAGCGGGCAATCGGTGATCGATTGCGGCCCGTTCAAGCTGAATTGGGTCGGCGATATCGGATCAGCGGTAGTGGTAGGCGGCTGTGCCGCCTATTACAGTGCCGTGGTGCTCGCCCCGCCAAGGCGCAGCAAGCCGGGTGGGCCTGCATAAGCCTGCCTTCAGCCCGCGTGGCAGCGGGCAATGATCTGCGCGATCTTCCGGCTGGCGGTTCCATCCCCATAGGGATTGTGCGATTTGGCCATAGCTTCGTAGGCGCGGGCGTCGTCGAGCAAGCGGCTGGCCGCGGCGATGATGGCATCGGTGTGCGCGCCAACCAGCAACGCCGTTCCCGCCGCGACGCCTTCCGGGCGCTCGGTCGTGTCACGCAGCACCAGTACCGGTTTGCCAAGGCTGGGAGCCTCTTCCTGGATGCCGCCCGAATCCGTCAGCACGATATCGGCAGCTTCCATCATCGCCACAAAGTCGAGATAATCGAGCGGTTCGATCAGCGCGATGTTGTCGCGGCCTGCAAGCGCGGGGCGCATGACCTGCGTGACATTGGGATTGGGATGCATCGGATAGATGATCGCGGTATCATCGCGCGCCGCCAGCTGACCAAGCGCAGCCGCGATCTGGCGCATCCCTTCGCCGAAATTCTCGCGCCGATGGGCGGTCACTGCGATGATCCGCTTGCCGGCAAAGCGCGCTTGCAACGGGGCAATCGTCGGGGCGAGCGAAGGGTCGGCGGCAATCTTTGCCCGCGCTGCCAACAGCGCATCAATCACGGTATTGCCGGTGACGTGGATGGCGCTTTCGGCCACGTTCTCAGCGCGCAGGGATGCAGCGGCATTGGCGGTCGGTGCAAAGTGCAGATCGGCAACCGCGCCCGTCACCTTGCGGTTTACCTCTTCGGGCCAGGGGGCGTAGATATCGCCGGAGCGCAGGCCCGCTTCGACATGGCCGACCGGAATGCGCCGGAAATAGCACGCCAGCGTCGCCATCATCGTGGTGAGCGTATCACCGTGGACGAGCACGCGGTCAGGCTTTTCGGTATCCAGCACTTCGCCAAAGCGGGTAATGATCCGTGCTGACAGCGCATCGAGGCTTTGCCCCGGCTGCATCAGATCAAGGTCGATATCAGGCGCGATCCCCGCCATGTTCATCACCTGATCGAGCATTTCGCGATGCTGCGCGGTCACCACCACACGCACATCGAACGCGCCCGCTTCGCGCAGGGCCTGCACCACCGGGAACATCTTGATCGCTTCGGGACGCGTCCCGAATGTTACCATAATCCGGGGGCGTTCCACGCTGGCATTCACCGTTTGAGCATGCCGCGCGTATCGAGCACCAGCTTGCCTGCAAGGTCAGCCGGAGTGAGGTGTTTGAACGCGGTGTGATCGACCAGCACAACCACCACTTCGGCGGTTGCCAGCGCCTGGTCAAGCGTTACCAGTTCGGCCCCGGTGCCTGCGAAACCCGCCGGAAGCGCAGCGGCATAGGGTTCCACCACCATGATCCGCTGCCCGCGCGTCTGGGCAAGGCTGAGCGCGATTTCGAGCGCGGGGCTTTCGCGGAAATCGTCGATGTCGGGCTTGAACGCCAGACCCAGCAACGCCACCTTTCCGGGGATGGCATCAAGCAGGCCGCGAATCCGGCGTTCGGTGTAACTGGACTTGAAATCATTGACTTCGCGCGCGGTGCGAATGAGCCGCGCAACCTTGGGCGCGCTGGACACCAGAAACCACGGATCAACCGCGATGCAGTGGCCGCCGACGCCGGGGCCCGGTTGCAGGATGTTCACCCGCGGGTGGCGGTTGGCCAGGGCGATCACATCCCACACATCCACGCCCAAATCATCGGCGATGACACTGAGTTCGTTGGCAAAGGCGATATTGACATCGCGAAAGCTGTTTTCGGTCAGCTTGACCGTTTCGGCAACCCGCGCATTGGTGACAAGGCAATCGCCCTCGACAAAGCTGGCATAGAGCGCCTTGACGCGCTCGGCACAGTCCGGGGTGATGCCGCCGATCACGCGGTCATTATGCACCAGTTCGTGCACGATCCTGCCGGGCAAAACCCGTTCCGGGCAATAGGCCAGCGCAATATCGCCGGGTTCCTGCGAGCCGAATACCGGCAGTTTGAGATCGGGGCGCATCTGGGCGATCACCTGCGCGACGCGCTCGGTCGTGCCGACGGGCGAGGTGCTTTCGACAATGACGCAGGCACCGGGCTGCACTTTGGGCGCAATCGCGCGTGCGGCAGCCAGCACATAAGAAATGTCGGGCGTGTTTTCCGGCCCGAGCGGGGTGGGCACGGCAATCATGTAGAAGCTGGCGGTGGGAACCTGTGTCGCGGCGACAAGGGTCTGCGCCGTCACAGCATCGTGGACCAGCGCATCAAGATCGCCTTCCTCGATGTGAACACCGCCGGCATTGACCGTGTCGACCACCTGCTGCGAGACATCGACTCCGCACACGCTCCAGCCATAACTGGCGAGCACCGCAGCAGTCGGCAGACCGATATAGCCAAGCCCGATGACAGCGACCTGATAGTCCGGCGTGGTGTGCTGGCCGGTATCATTGCCGAGCGCGGCGGCAGCATTGAAGGGGGCATTCATGCGTTCACGGTCTCACCTTGATGATGGAAACCATGGCCGCAAAGCCCTTAAAATTTCATTAGGCTTGCTGGAATTTTACCATTTGCCGGGTGGGTATCCAGCCCTTGCCGCATCAGATCGGGCGGTTCTCGATGAACGCGGCGAGCGCATCGTGCAGCCGCCGGGTCGTGGGTGACGGCGTGGCCGACCAATCAGCCATGGCGAGGCCTTCGGCAATGCGCGGCGCGAGCTCGGTTTCGTCCGCAGCCACCAGAATGCCAGGACGTCCGGCAAGTTGGCGGGCCGTGGCCAGTTGATGATCATTGCGATGCTCGCCCAGATCGGCGCGGCGTGGCATGAGCACAATCGGTTTTTGGCAACGCGCTGCAGTCAGCACTGTCCCGATCCCGGCATGGGCGACGATCAGCTGCGCCTCGCCCACCAGCGCTTCGAATTCGGCGGGTGCGATTTTCGTGCGCACGTCCATGTTGCGGGGAACATATGCGCCCTTGCCGGTCTGCGCGATCACCTTCATTCCGAGATCCGGCGCCAGGCCATCCATCGCCGCGATCAGCCGATCAAACCCGAGCTGCATTCCGACCGTGACGATGATCACAGGACAGCTCCGAAATAACGTGGGCGCTGTTCGTGGGCCATATGCTCCCACTGGGTCCAGCATTCATGTGCAAAGCGCATCGACAGCTTGCCGCACATCGAGAGTTCCTCGCCATTGGCAACGCTGTCGATCCACAAGGTGCGCGCGCCGATGAGGCGTCCGGCAAGGATGCAGAAAAAGCCGGGGGCAGCGCCGGTCGAAACCACCACGCTGGGCCGGTGCCTGAGCACCACAATCAGCGCCATAATCGCGCAGAGCGCGGACCGGAAAGGTTGGTGCTGGTTGCAGTCCGGCAGGCGCGCGACATTGGCGATGCCGTGTTGCACCGCGACGCCGGGCTCGGTAGTGGCAAAGCGGACATCATAACAGGCCAGCGTCGGCAAGAGCAGCATGAGTTCTTCCCAGTGACCACCGCCTGATGCGACTGCGAGCACTCTGGTCGCGCCTTGAGTCATGCCCCCATACTCGCTTCGCATTGCAAAAAATTAAGCCGCTTTAACTACGAGTTGTGCGCAGTGACTGTCAACACGATTGTGGAAGCCACTCGGCCCGCCTGCGGTTGCTTGTGCTAACCCGGATCCGCAGCCTTCCAGCGATGCCGACCGCCACGAAAACTACAACACCGTCCCGCAATAGCGCGGGCGGGGCTCTTCGGCGAGCTGTTCCCACTGGGTCCAGCATTCATGCGCCAAGCGCTTCGACAGCTTGCCGCACATCGACAAATCCTGGCTATTGGCAACGCTGTCGATCCACAAGGTGCGCGCGCCGATGAGGCGTCCGGCAAGGATGCAGAAAAAGCCGGGGGCAGCGCCGGTCGAAACCACCACCCCGGGCCGGTGTCTGAGCACCACAAAGAGCGCCGTAATCGCGCACAGCGCGGACCGAAAGGGCTGGTTCTGGTTGCAGTCGGGCAGGCGGGCGGCATCGGCAATGCCGTGGTGCACCGCGACGCCGGGCTCGGTGGTGGCAAAGCGGACATCATAGCGGGCCAGCGTTGGCCGGAGCAGCATAAGCTGTTCCCAATGGCCGCCGCCCGATGCGACCGCGAGCACTCTGGTCGTGCCTTGGGTCATGACCCGATACTCATTTTGCAGTGCGACATTAGCTAGGCATTTGAATATGAAGCACTTGCCAGAGCTGTCAAGGCGGTTGTGCAAGCCACTGGCCCGCCTTCGGCTTTCCTCGTGCTGGCCCGGTGCAGCCGCCTTTGAGGAATGCCCCAAGGGCCAAGCGCGCTGGCAATCTCGGGACTTGCCCTCAGCCAGCGCGCGCGCCAGACACGCAGGCAAAGGGAGAGTGTTATGAATCAGCCAGCAGCAGGGCCGCTTTGCGGCCTCAGAGTGATGGAATTTGCCGGGATCGGGCCGGGGCCGCATGTCGCGATGCTGCTCGCTGATCTTGGCGCTGAAGTGGTGCGGATTGATCGCCCCGGTGCCGGCGCCAGCAATCCGGTGGTGGAACGCGCGCGCCACCGCATCGGGGTTGATCTCAAAAGCGCCGAAGGCAAGGCGCAGGTGCGCGCCGCCGCCGCCACGGCCGATGTGCTGATCGAGGGCTTTCGCCCCGGTGTGATGGAGCGGCTGGGGCTGGGGCCGGAAGAATTGCTCAGCCGCAATCCCCGCCTTGTCTATGCGCGGATGACAGGCTGGGGGCAGGACGGCCCGCTGGCTCAGGCGGCTGGCCATGATATCAATTATATCGCGATCACCGGCGCGCTTGCCGCTGTGGGCCGCGCGGGCGAAACCGCCACGCCGCCGCAGAACCTTGTCGGCGATTTCGGCGGCGGATCAATGTATTGCGCTTTCGGGATCATGGCCGCGCTTTATGAACGGGAACGCTCAGGCAAGGGGCAGGTGGTGGATGCCGCGATTGTCGATGGCACCACCAGCCTGATGAGCTTTTTCTTCGGGGTGCGCGGTCTGCCGCATCTCAGCACCGCGCGCGGCAAGGGCATGCTGAGCGGCGGCGCGCATTTCTACCGCTGCTTTACCTGCGCCGATGGCAAGGAAATCTCGCTCGGTGCGATCGAGCCGCAGTTCTACGCCGAATTGCTGGCGAAGACGGGCGCTCCGGCAGAGCTTGCGGGTGGGCAGATGAACCCGGCCAATTGGGATGATTACGCGGCAAAGCTGGCCGGGCTGTTCCTCACAAAAACGCAGGCCGAATGGTGCGCGCTGCTCGAAGGATCGGATGCCTGCTTTGCGCCGGTGCTGGAACTCGAAGACGCGCGCGAGCATCCGCACATGAAAGCGCGCGGGGCCTATGTGGAGCATGATGGCGCATGGCACCCCGCGCCCGCCCCGCGTTTCAGCCGCACGCCGGGCAGCGTGCGATCCAGCAGCGATGACGGGGCCTGTGTGCTCGCGCGCTGGGGAGGGCAGGGCTGATGGCGGGCAAATTCTTCGATGAATGGGTGGTGGGCGAACGCATCGCACACGAAATCCGCCGCACTGTCACCGAGACCGATAACCTGTTGTTCTCCACCATGACGCATAACCCGCAGCCGCTGCATCTGGACGTCGAGGCCGCCAAGGCGAGCGGGTTCGGGCAGATCCTCGTGAATTCGACCTTTACCTTCAGCCTGCTGGTCGGCCTGTCGGTGGGCGACACCACTTTGGGCACGCTGGTGGCGAATTTGGGCTTCAACAATGTGGTGACGCCCAACCCGGTGTTCATCGGCGATACCTTGCGCGCCTATACCGAGGTGAAGGAGCTGCGGGAAAGCAAGAGCCGCCCCGATGCCGGGATCGTCACCTTCACCCACGAAATGTGGAACCAGCGCGATGAAGTGGTGTGCCGGTGTGAGCGATCAGCCCTGCTTCAGCGCAAGGGCTGAAGGCTTCGCCTCGCCGCCCAGCGCCTGCCACAACAGGATGCGCGCGCGCGCCGCACGGCCCAGCGATCCGGCAGCGCGCTCGCCGCTGGCATCGGCGGCGCGGCGCGCTTCGAGCACTTCGAGGAAGCTTGCCAGCCCCGCCTTGTAGCGCGTTTCGGCAAGCCGGGCGGCGCGGGTGAGCTGATCGCGCTCGGTCACCGCCAGCGCGGCCTCGCGGTCGCTCGCCGCAACCAGGCCATAGGCCGCCTCGGCATCGCCCAGCGCCTGGAACACCGCCCCGCGATAGGCGGCAAAGGCGGCTTTCTTGTCGGCGGCGGCACCATCTATGCGCGCACCTACCCGGCCAAAGTCGATCAGTGGCCCGGCGATGCTGGCTGTCAGCGTGCCGATCAGCGAGTTTTCATCGAACATCCGATCCAGATCGAAGGCGAGCAGCCCGATCACGCCCGATAGCGTCAGGCGCGGAAACCGCGCCCGCGCGGCGGCAGCCAGATCAGCATCGCTGGCCGCAAGATTTGCCGCAGCCGCCGCAACATCGGGCCGGTTGGCGAGCAGATCGGAAGGCAGCGCGGCAGGCGCAGGCCGCGCCTTCAGCGCCGGAGCATTGCCGCTGGCGAGTGCGGCAGCAATGCTGGCGCCGTCCTGCCCGGTCAGCGTAACCAGCCGCCCGATGATCCGGGCCTGTTCGCTATCGAGCGCCGCCAGACGTGAGCGCGAGGCGCTGGCAGCGGCCTCGGCGCGCACCCGGTCAAAGCCGGGCGCAATGCCCGAAGCCTCACGCGATCCGGCAAGCCGGGCCAGCCCTTCGGCGGCGGCGACATCGGCGGAAACCGCGGCGCGCTGTTCCCCCAGCACCCGCCAATCGGTGACGCTGCCCGCGATTTCGGCGAGCAGTGCGATCCGCACCGCCTGCGCCTGCGCGCTGGTTGCGTCAATCCGCGCCGCGGCGGCGCGCTGCTGCGCTTTCAGCTGGCCGAACAGATCGGGATCCCAGCTGGCGATGATATTGGCGCCGTATGATGTCAGTTCATTGGGGATGATGCCCGCCTCGCCTGCCTCGCCAAACTGGGCCGGGTTGATGCGGTTGCGCCGCGCGAAGGTTTCGGCATCGAGATTGGGCATCCGCGCCGCCCGCGCGCCGCGCGCACCGGCCCGCGCGCTTTCCACCCGCGCCAGCGCTTCGGCAAGGCTCGGCGCATTGGCGAGCGCAGCGGCGGACAAGGCCCGGTAGGCGGGATCATCCTGCGGCATCAGCGCTGCCAGATCACCCTTTGCTGCGCCCTCGGGCAGAGCAAAATAGCTCTCCGGCAGATCGGGCGTGGGCGTCGCGATCTTCGGCGGTGCTGACCCTGCACAAGCGGCCAGTATCAGCGCGGGCGCGAGCGCAGCGGCGGTGGTGAGGCGGCGAGCCATCGCTCAGTTCCCCTTGGCCGCAGCGCCGCGCGCCGGGATGAAGGCATCGACCTGCTGGCCGACCTTGAAGGCATTGCTGGCGGGCAGGGCATAGATCAGTTGCATCACCCGCACATCGACGCGTTCGGCTGCGCTGTTGGTGAGCGATCGCTTGGGCACCACCAGCGGTTCGGCCCGTACGAATGTCGCTTTCACCCGGATATCGGCAGCCCCGCGCGGGCTCACCGTGGCATCTGCGCCCAGTGCCACGCGCGACACTTCGCTTTCGTCGATGTCGATGCGCACGTGCAGCGGATCGGTTGCGCCCATCTGGATGAAGGGCACCGAACTGCCGCCGCCCTGCGTGGAGACGAATTCGCCGGGGCGGATGTTGACGGCGAGAATCTCGCCCGTGATCGGCGCGCGCACAGTCAGGCGTTCGATTTCGGTGCGGGTGCTGGCAGCGCGGGCTTCGGATGCGGCAAGGCGCGCGCGGGCGAGGCCAAGGCGGCTGGTGGCGGCGGCTTCCTCGCCCTCCACCCGGATCACTTCGGCGCGGCTGACAGCGGCGGGATCATCAAGCTTGCGATAGAGATCAAGCTGCTGGCGCGCGGTTTTCTGCGCGGCCACGGCCTCGGCAATGGCAGCGCGGGCCTCGGCGATGGCGGCGCCTGCTTCGGCAAGGTTCGCGCGGGCGGCGCGATCATCCACCAGAAACAGCGGCTGGCCTTTTTCCACCTTGTCCCCCGGCGCCACGCGCAAGTCGGTGACAAGGCCGGAAAGCGCTGCGCCAATATCAATGATCTCGCTGGCCGGTTCGACCAGCCCCGCGCCCGCCACGCGCGGCGCATTGGCGAGTTCGCCGGTGGCCTTGGGCGGCTGCACGCCGGGTTCGGCGGTGGCGCGATCGGGCAGTGCGCCTGCGATGTTGAAGGCGGCATAGGCCATGCCCACCACCGCAAGGGCGGGCAGCACTTGGCGCGAGAAGCTCAGATTGCGGGGCAGTTGGGGCATGGTGTCCTCACGAGGTGGGAGTGCAAGGCAAGAGAACGGTCAGTGATCGCTCGGCATATCGGCGCCGTCGCGGGTGATACGGCCATCTTCGAGCACGATGATGCGGTCCGCGAGATCGAAGATCCGGTTGTCGTGGGTGACGATGATGCAGGCCCGATCAGGCGCGACCGCGACATCGCGAAGAAGGTCCATCACCCGGCGGCCCGAGGAAGCATCGAGCGCTGCTGTAGGCTCATCGCACACCACCAGGCGCGGCTCGTGCACCAGCGCGCGGGCGATGGCGACGCGCTGCTGCTGTCCGCCCGACAGCTGGCGCGGCAGTTTGTCGGCCTGATTGCCGATATTGAGCTTTTCGAGCAGCACCTTGGCCCGCTCGCGCGCTTCATCCACGGCCATGCCTTGCGCGATCAGCGGCACGGCAGCATTGGCAGCCGCATCAATCGAGGGGATGAGGTTATACTGCTGGAAGATGAAGCCGATATTGTTGAGGCGGAAGTTCACCAGCGCGGTGTCTGACAGCTGGTAGATATTGGTGCCGAACACCTCGACCTCGCCGTCCGTGGGCCACAGGATGCCGCACATGATCGAGATCAGCGTCGTCTTGCCCGATCCGCTTTCGCCGACAAGGTAGGTCATCTCGCCGGCGCGGATATCGGTGTCGATGCCATGGAGCACGCGGATGGTCGATTGGCCCGCTTCGAAATCGCGGGTGATGCCGCGCGCGGAAATGGCGGTTGCAGCGGTGGGGGCGGGTGACATGGCGGGTGCCTTGGCAAGAGGTTCGGTCATGGCTTGGGCTTACCTGAAGACCGAGGCGGGTTCGGTGTTCATCACGGTGCGCAGCGCCAGCCAGCCGGTCATGGCAAGAATGACGAGCACCGAAGTGAGGCTGATCAGCGGCACCTGCCAGGGGATGTAGAAGCCCTTGAAGAACGGATTGCCGCTGAAGGCTGCAAGAAAGCCGATGGTGCCCAGCACGCCCAGCGCATAGCCGATGAGGCCCACGAGGCCCGCCTGCACCGCGACCATCCGCACGATCTTGCCATTGGTGACGCCGATGGCCTTCAAGGCGCCGAATTGCTTGATGTTGTCGCGGATGAACAGGCTGAAGGTGAGGCCGACAATCGCGACGCCGACGACAAAGCCGAGCACCACGGTAATCCCGAAATTGGTCGGGATACCGGTGTTCTGGATGATGAAATCCACGCCGGCTTGCGCAAAATCATCGCGGGTTGCCGCCTTCCAGCCGGTTTGCGCGGTGATCCTTTTGGCCACTTCCTTGGGGTCTGCGCCATCGGTGACGCCTGCCAGCACAAAGCTTTGCCGGTTCCGGGTGCCGGGCACGAAATTGAGCGCATTGCTGTATTTGGTAAACAAGGTGACCTGGCTGGTGAAGGTCGGGATCGCATCGACAATGCCGAGAATGATCGCGCGCTGATCATTCAGTTCGAGCCGCTGGCCGATCGGATCAACCTCGCCCTTGAACATCTTGATCGCGCCGTAATCATCAATCAGCACGGCATCGGGGCTGGCCAGCAATTGCTTGGCGCCGCGCTGCATATCCTTGGGCAGGCCGATCAGCGAGGCATCGTCCACCCCGATGATGGTGACACCTTCCAAATCGCCATTGCTCGCCCGCACTGCGGCGGTTGCGCGCAAATGCGGCACGGCCCATTCGACACCGGGCACTGAACGCACCTGATCGAGCGCGGTCGCCGGCATTTCATATTTCACATCCGTGGTGCGGCTGACCGGATCCATCACCCAGATTTGCGCCTCGGGCGCGTTATAGACGCCGCTTGCCCCGCGTTCGATCAGATTGACGAAAATCGTCAGCTGCTGGGTAATGAGCAGCGTGGAAAAGCCGATGCCGAACAACAGCCCGTAGAATTTCTGGGCGTCGCCGGTGAGCATGCGGATGGCTATCCAGAGCATGGGAAGCTGGGCCTTTCGGACAGGAGAGGGAACCGAAGCGCGGCGAAAAAGATTGCTAAGGCGGGCGAATCAGAACATTATTGAACGATGTCGTTTAACTGAACGGAGCCGTTCATTTTGTCAATCGCCGGTTCATCTGCAGCCGAAAAAAACCTTTGCGAGGGCGCGCCGCGCCCGCGCCGGGCGGGCCGTCCGTCCGATATTGCCAAGCGTCAGAAGATCATCGAGGCTGCTGCGCAGAGCTTTTTCGAAGGCGGCTTTGCCGGCACCGCGATTGAACAGGTCGCCGCCGACGCGGGGGTTTCCAAGGTCACCATCTACAACCAGTTCGGCGACAAGCGCGCACTGTTCACCGCTGCGGTGGAATCCGAATGCGAGAAGATGCGCGGCTATTTCTCGCTTGATGAAATGCCGCAGGGCTCGATCCGCGAACGGCTCACCGCGATCGGCGAAGCGATGCTGGCGTTCCTGCACCGCCCCGAGATGATCCAGTTCGAACGCCGCATCGCGGCTGAAACCGAACACGAACCGGCGATTGGCGCGGCGTTCCTGCAGGCCGGGCCGTGGCGGGTGAAACAGGCCTTCAGCGCGTGGCTGCGGCACGCTTGTGCAGTGGGCGAGCTTGCCATCACCGACACGGATCTTGCCGCTGAACAATTCGTTGCCCTGTGCAAGGGCATGGGCGATCTTGCCCATCGCTTTGGTGTTCACGTGACGCCGATTGAAAGCCAGCACCGCCTTGCGGGCGCGGTGGACATGTTCCTTGCGGCCTATGGGCGCAAGCCAGACTGCGAAAATTGATCGCCTGCGTGCATCACACTGGGCGGAATTTCGTATCTTTCAGACGGTCAAGCATTAGCTTGCCATTCACTCAGGCCGTCCTACATTATCGCTTACGAAAGGAATCCAGCCGATGAGCGAGCCGAACGATCCCCAGCAGCAACCCGAAGGGCCCAGCCCCTGGGTAAAACAGCTGATGATCTGGGGCGGGATTTTTCTCGCCCTGTTGCTGGTTGTCTCGCTGTTCGGCAATGCCGGGCAGTCGCCGGGCACCACGATCCGCTATTCAGACTTCCGCAATTCGGTCGCCTCGGGCGAGGTGGCCGAGGTACAGATGGGCGAAGAACTGATCACCGGGCGCATGCGCAATGGCGAAGCTTTCGCCACGGTGCCGGTGCCCAATGACATCGAAATCACCCGCCTGATGGAAGAAAACGCGGTGCAGTTCACCGGCAAGCAGAAAGAGCAGCCCAACATGCTGCTTTACATTCTGCTCAATTCGCTGCCCTTCATCCTGATCCTCGGGATTGCTTTCTTCGCGCTGCGCCAGATGCAGAAAGGCGGCGGCGGCGGCGCGATGGGTTTTGGCAAGTCCAAGGCCAAGCTGCTGACCGAACGTTCGGGCCGCGTCACCTTTGATGATGTCGCAGGCATCGACGAAGCGCGTGAGGAATTGCAGGAAATCGTCGAATTCCTGCGCGATCCGCAGCGTTTTTCGAAGCTCGGCGGCCAGATCCCCAAGGGCGCGCTGCTGGTCGGCTCGCCCGGCACCGGCAAGACCCTGCTGGCCCGCGCCATTGCGGGTGAGGCGGGCGTGCCGTTCTTCACCATTTCGGGTTCGGACTTTGTCGAAATGTTCGTGGGCGTCGGCGCCAGCCGCGTGCGCGACATGTTCGAACAGGCCAAGAAGAACGCGCCCTGCATCGTCTTCATCGACGAAATCGACGCGGTGGGCCGTTCACGCGGCCATGGCCTCGGCAATTCCAATGATGAACGCGAACAGACGCTGAACCAGCTGCTGGTCGAAATGGACGGGTTCGAGGCCAACGAAGGCATCATCATCATCGCGGCCACCAACCGCCCCGACGTGCTTGACCCCGCGCTGCTGCGTCCGGGCCGGTTCGATCGTCAGGTGGTGGTACCGATCCCCGATATTGACGGGCGCGAGAAGATCCTCAGCGTCCACATGAAGAAGGTGCCGCTGGCCCCCGATGTGAACCCGCGGGTGATCGCGCGCGGCACGCCGGGCTTCTCGGGCGCGGATCTTGCCAATCTCGTCAATGAAGCCGCCCTGCTGGCTGCCCGCCGCAACAAGCGGCTGGTGGCGATGCAGGAATTCGAAGACGCCAAGGACAAGGTCATGATGGGCGCCGAGCGCAAGTCCATGGTCATGACCGATGACGAAAAGAAGATGACTGCCTATCACGAGGCGGGCCATGCCATTGTCTCGGTGCATGAGGCCGCGTCCGATCCGATCCACAAGGCCACCATCATCCCGCGCGGCCGCGCGCTGGGCATGGTGATGCGCTTGCCGGAGCGTGACAGCTATTCCTACCACCGCGACAAGATGCACGCGAACCTCTCGGTCGCGATGGGCGGGCGCGTGGCGGAAGAAATCATCTTCGGTCACGACAAGGTCAGCTCCGGTGCCTCGTCCGACATTCAATATGCCACCAGTCTGGCCCGCAACATGGTCACGCAATGGGGCATGTCGGACAAGCTCGGCCCGCTCCAGTACGAAGAACAGTCCGAAGGCTATCTCGGCATGGGCGCGGCGCAGCGGACGTTCCGCTCCGGGTCGACCAACGAGCTGATCGACAACGAGATCAAGTCGCTGGTCGAAGGCGCGCACGCTCGTGCAACTGATATCCTCAAGACGCATGAGGACGAATTGCACCTCTTGGCACAAGCGCTGCTCGAATATGAAACGCTGACGGGTGAGGAAATCAACCAGCTGATCAAGGACGGCAAGATCGATCGCCCCGATGCCCCGCGCGGGCCGGTGATCGCGCGGCCTCAGCATGGCTCGGCCATTCCCAAAGCGGGCAAGCGTTTTGGCGGCGCGGCCGACAAGGGTGACGAGGCTCCGCAAGGCGCCTGACACTCCAAAGCCAGACCTGCAAAGGGGCGTCCGGAGCGATCCGGGCGCCTTTTTGCATGTGATCACCGCATATGCCTGCCGCCGACGGCAAAGATCGACAGCGAAGACCTGTTCGCACATTTCGCCGGCCTCGCGCCCGAACAGGCGTGCCCAACCATTATCGCCGCGGCTTTCGCGAGCCTCGCGCGCAAGCGGTTCGCCGGCCCCTGGGCCTCACAACGCGCCGTCATGTGGTTGAAATGACGGGTTTGTACAGGCTATAGGTCGCGCAAATCGCCGCGCGCGGGCGCGGAGAATATGACACGACAAGCTCCGCTTGCCACTTGCCCTTGGTAAACGGGAGACCCTTGCGGCGTTTTGCGACCTTTTTTGGGTTCTGGAGACAATGATGACCAGCATTATGAAGAAGATCAGCAACAGGGCATGGGGCCTCATCAGTGCAAAGCCGCCGCCCTTCAGCGAATTTACACTGAAGTTGGAGGATATTGATCAGCAGAAATATGCAGGGCGCTGCGCTGACATTTTCTTCGCCAATGAAAGAGAGGCAGTCCACAAGTGGCCTCATTATCTGCCGATTTATGATCGTATCCTCGGCAGATACGCCAGCACGCCTGTCCGGTTTCTTGAAATTGGCGTCTTTCGTGGCGGATCGATGAATTTGTGGCGCGAGTTTTTCGGTCCGCAAGCCACGATTTTCGGGGTGGATATCGATCCCGCCTGCGCGGCATTCGATGGTATTTCGGGGCAGGTGCGGATCGGCTCGCAGGATGATCCCGCGTTCCTGCGCCGGGTCGTCGAGGAAATGGGCGGTGTCGACGTGGTGCTCGACGATGGCTCGCACCTCGCCACCCACCAGCGGGTGAGTTTCGATGTGCTTTTCCCGCTGCTGAGTGATGGCGGGCTTTACCTGATCGAGGATCTGCACACGGCCTATTGGCCGACCCATGAGGGCGGCGTGCGGCGCAGCGGCACCGGCATCGAATTCCTGAAGGACAAGGTTGATGCGATGCATCGCCATTACTTCAAGCAGGGCGTCAACCGGGCCGACAAGATCGTGCCGATCGAAAGTATCCAGTTTTTCGACAGCATTGCCGTGATCGAAAAGAAGATGCAGCTGCCGCGCGGCAACGTGGTGGTGCCGCCGGAGAGCTAGCGCACTGGCGGCACCATTGCCGAGGCCTTCGCCAACCTGGTGCGCGAGCGCCTTTGCCTGTCCCTGAACCTCAGAACGCGCCGAGCACGCCCAGGATCAGCAGGAAGATCACCAGTACGATCTGGGTGCACAGCAGCAGCACCGTGAACCGCCACAGCGCCGAAAACCGGGTGAGGCCATAGGCGTAGCGCAGCTGCTTGTAGAGATGCAGCGGCGCACCGATTGTGAATAGGGCAGCGGCCCAGCCGCCACCCCCCGGGATCACGCTTATCAGCGACATCACGATGAACAAGAGCGACATGAAGGCCAGTGAATAGGTCACGAAGACGGCATGATCATAGGCCTTGAACTGGCGCCGCCACGCAAACATCAGCCACACAAACGGGATCGACAGCGGGATCAACAGCCAGCTGAACTTGTAGCCATTGGCCTGCAACTTGTAGATCATCAGGCCGGGATTTTTCTGCCATTTCTCCAGCAAAACCTTGTCAAGAAAAGGAATTCCGGTGTTGACGCTGACAACCTTGTCGGTTGCGCCTGCCCCGCCGTTGCCCTGAGCCAGCACGAAGTTGAGCCCCTTGAGCTCGCCATCGATCTCGTCCCGGCGTGGGCTGCCCGCGGGCAGGGCCGCGCGCTCCTTTTCCAGCGTGTTGATCTGCTTTTGCATTTCGGTCTGGAAGGGATTGTCCTTCTGCGTGCCGAACAGATCATCGGCGATATCCGTCGGTGAGCCGATCCCCACCATCTGGAACACCGCAAACATCGCAAACACGCTGAACAGGAACATTGCCATCGGGCTGACGAACTTGGCGCGCTCGCCCTCGATGAAGCGGCGGGTCAGATCGCCGGGCTTGAAGGCGAGCAGCGGCAGGGTGTTCCACAGCTTGCCATCAAGGTGCAGCACGCCGTGCATGATATCATGGCCAATCGCGGCAAGGCTGCGGTGGACATGGGCTTTCTGCCCGCAGGCCCCGCAATAGGTGCCGGTTACCATTGCGCCGCAATTGAGGCATTCGCTGGGCGCATGTGCGCCCTCGTGCGTTTTGCCATGCCGGGGTTCCACTGTGCGGGCGAGCAAGCCGCCCTCGATCACCGCACCTATTCCTTCGCCAATGCCGTTCATTGTGCCCCGCGCCCCCTTTTGCCCTCCCGCTGCGGCGGCATTATAGGCAGCAAAGCGCTGATGCGGATAGGCGTTATTTGCTCGCCAGTTTGCGCTCGATCGCGGTCCACAGCTGGGCAAAGGCGCGTGCGGCGGGGGATTTGGGCGCGAAGGCGGCGACCGGCTGGCGTTCCACCGCGCATTGTTCGACCGCGCTCGCGAGCGGCACCACCGGCCAGGTCGGGTTGGCCTCGCGCGCTTCGCGGTGGAGCGAGCGGCGCATGTCGATCATCGACAGCACCGGCAGGATCGGCGGGTGGCCTTTGCCCTGCCCGCGCACTTCTTCGACCACCACTTCGAGCGCCCGCGCTGACAGCGGCGAAGGCGGCAGCGGCACGATTACCACATCAGCCGCGCGCATCACCTGCGCGCTCACTTCGTTCAGCACCGGCGGGCAATCGAAGATAATCCGGTCATAATCCTTGGCAAGGCCAGCCACCAGCTTGGCGAGGCGTTTCTTCTTGCCGAGCCGATCAAGCTGGCGATCCAGCGTGCGGATGCTTTCATCGGCGGGCAGCAGATCAAGGCCGGGATAGCGGCTGTGCTGGATCAGCCGGGCCGGATCGCTGCCATCGGCGAAGACGCTTTGCGCCTCGTGTTTCTTGCGCGGATCAATCCCCAGCAGGAAGCCCGAACCATTGGCGGCATCCAGATCCCACAACAGCGTCTTGCGGCGCGAAATCTGCGAGGCGCACCACGCGAGGTTGACCGCAAAGGTGGTTTTGCCGACCCCGCCCTTGACACTATAGACTGCAATGCTGGCCATGCGTGTCGCGCCGTTCCCTTGATCTTGTGCTGCACGCCGAGGATATGACGGATTGGTTACAAGTCCAAGCGATACCGCGCGCGCCTGCAAAGGCAAGCAGCCGGATCATGCGGTCAGATTGCTGTCACCAAACGCAAAAAGGCCGCCCGGTGAAGGGCGGCCTTGGGTGTTGCGTCAAAAGCAGTAAGGCCGATCAGCCTTCGTAATCGCCGCCCAGCGAGGTGTTGCGGGCAGGCGCGGCAGCGGTAATCCGCAGCGCTTCGGCCGACTGGCTGAGCGAGCCGATTTCATCGGCCTCGTCCTCGTCATCGGGCAGGATCTTTTGCAGGCTTGTCACCACAGCTTCGTGCAGATCGCGCGGGATGATGGTTTCCTCGGCGATTTCGCGCAGGGCCACCACCGGGTTCTTGTCCCGATCACGATCAATCGTCAGCTCGCTGCCGCCCGAGATTTCGCGCGCGCGCTGCGCAGCGAGCAGGACGAGGTCGAAACGGTTGGGAACCTTGTCGACGCAATCTTCAACGGTAACGCGTGCCATGGGCGGGCCTTTTGATCACAGGAATTGCCGGAAAGCGTGCGCCCTAGGGCACAAGCGGCGCGTGAGTCAAGATAATGCACACCTGCGCGCTTGGCGCTATAGGCAGATGATGGAAGCTTCTTCGCCTTCGACCGCCTCTGGCGATAGCGTGCCCGAATATGCCGATTACCCGCCGTTCGACATCACGGCAGCAGGCCATAGCCTGACGTTCTACCCCGGCGGCGCAGCGCGGCTCAAAGCATTGATCGCCCTGATTGCTGCGGCGCAAACCAGTGTGCAGGCGTTCTATTATCTGTTCGATAGCGATGACACCGGCATCGCCGTGCGCGATGCCTTGATCGCAGCGGCCACGCGCGGGGTGGCGGTGCACCTGATTGTCGATGATTTCGGCAATGATGCAGGCGCGGAATTTTTCGCGCCGCTGGTGGCGGCAGGCGGTACCTTTGCGATCTTCTCGCCGAAATGGGGCAGGCAATATCTGGTGCGCAATCATCAGAAGTTCGCGATTGCCGATGGCGCGCGCGTGATGACAGGCGGCGCCAATGTGTCGGATCACTACGTCAATCCGCCGGCGCAGAATGGCTGGTGCGATCTGGCAGTGGTGATCGAAGGCGCGCTCGTCGCAGAATTTGCCGAATGGTTTGATCTGCTCGCGCGCTGGGTCGAGGGTGAGGCGCAAGGCCGGATCAGCCAGCTGCGGCGGCTGCGCGATATTGTGAAACAGTGGGATGGCCGCGCAGGCGAGCATGGCAGCGCGGTGCGCCTGCTGGTGGGCGGGCCGCTGGTGCGGCGCGGGCATTGGGCCTGGAAATTCCGGCGGGATCTGGTGCGCGCGCAGCGGCTGGATACGGTATCGGCCTATTTTTCGCCCCCGCGCAGTTTTCGCCGCCAGATTGCGCAGGTGGCCCGGCGCGGCCAGGTACGCATGGTGATGCCCGGCAAATCCGACATTGGTGCCGCGCTCGACATGGCCCGCCTGCTTTACCGCCCGCTGCTGGAAGCCGGTGCGCAGCTGTTCGAATTCCAGCCGTGCAAGCTGCACATGAAGCTCTTGGTGGTGGATGATGTCAGCTATTTCGGCAGCGCCAATCTCGACAAGCGTTCGTTCCGGGTGAATGTCGAACTGATGGTGCGGATCGAAGATGCCGCACTGGCCGAGCGGTTGCGCGGGCTGATCACGCATCTTGAGGCCGCCAGTGAGGCTGTGACGCCGGAATGGTATGCCAAGCGCGCGACCTTCTGGGCGCGGCTGCGCTGGCAATTGGTCTATTGGCTGTCTTTTGCCGATTACCGTATCAGCCGGGCGGGCACCGGTTGACCGCGCAGCCTATTCCATGCCGAAGTCGGAATAATCCTTGAAATTGGGCGAGGTGAATTTGGTGATGTCGCTCTGGAAATGCAGACGCACATTGCCCGTCGAGCCATGGCGCTGTTTCGCTACGATCAGTGTCGCACGCCCGACAATGCTTTCGTATTTCTCCTCCCATGAACGGTATTTTTCGCTCTGTTCGGAGGTGGAATTTTCATCCGGCGTGTCGGGCTTTACCAGCAGATGATAGTAATCATCGCGGAACACGAACCACACCATGTCCGCATCCTGTTCGATCGAGCCCGATTCGCGCAGGTCTGACAGCATCGGGCGCTTGTCTTCGCGCTGCTCGACCGCGCGGCTGAGCTGCGAGAGCGCGATCACCGGCACGGAAAGCTCCTTGGCCAGCGTTTTGAGGCCGCGGCTGATCTCGGAGATTTCATTGACCCGGTTATCATTGCCGCGCCCCGAACCTTGCAACAACTGGAGGTAATCGACGATGATCAGGCCGATATCATGCCGCCGCTTCAGCCGCCGGGCGCGGGTGCGCAGCGCCGCAATCGTGAGCGCGGGGGTATCGTCGATATAAAGTGGCAATTCGGCGAGACGCTGGCTGGCGAAGCTCAATTTCTGGAAATCATCGCGGCTCATTTTGCCTGACCGCAGGGCTTCCGACGAAATCTCGGCCTGTTCGGCCAGAATGCGCGTGGCGAGCTGATCCGCGCTCATTTCGAGGCTGAAAAAGGCCACCGGGGCGCCGTAATTGAACTCGCCCCCGTCGCGCTGCCATTTGAGATGTTCCTCGGCGCAGTTGAACGCGATGTTGGTGGCGAGCGAGGTTTTGCCCATGCCGGGGCGGCCGGCCAGAATGATAAGGTCGGAATTGTGCAGGCCCGAGGTCTTCTGGTCGATGGTGGCAAGGCCGGTTGTCTTGCCCGAAAGGCCGCCGCCCGAATTCATGGCAGCTTCGGCCATCTTGATGGCGGTGAGCGCGGCTTCGCGGAAAGTTGCGGCCTTGCTGCCGGTGGCCGCCCCTTCGGCCACGCGGAACAGATCGGCCTCGGCCTGCGCGATGCGATCGAGCGGCGAGGTGTCTTCGGAGGTATCAAGCGCGCCTTCGACAAGGCTGCGCCCGACGCTCACCAGCTCGCGCAGCAGGGCAAGATCATAGATCTGCTGCGCCAGCTCGCGCGGGGCCAGCAGGCCTGCGCCATTGGCGGTCAATTGCGCAAGATAGGTGGTGCCGCCCAACTCCTTCAGCGCCTCGTCCGCTTCGAAATAGGGGCGCAAGGTAACCGGCGAGGCGGTGGCGTTGCGTTCGATCAGGGTAAGGGTGCGGGCATAGATGCGGCTATGGAGCGGTTCGAAGAAATGCTCCGCGCGAATCGGCACGGTCAATTCCTCGATCACCCGGTTATCGATCAGCACAGCGCCGAGAAAGGCTGCCTCCGCTTCAAGATTGGCGGGCAATTTCGGCAGGTTAGCGCCAAGATCAGGGGTGATCGGAACAATTTTTTCGGGTTCGGCCATGGCCCCTGATGCGCCTTGCGCAGGGTTTGGCGCAAGGCCGCAGTGCGATAAAATCGCCGCGCTGGTCTGTGGATAGTGGGGAGAGTTTGCCGAAGTGCTTGAAGTGCGCCCCCCCGATCTGCGAAGGCGATGAGCATGGCTGAACTTCCGCCTGATTCCCTGCCGCTCTCTCCTGCCGCTGGCCCGGCGGGCGGGCAGCGCATCGCCCATATCACACTGGACGAGGCCACCATCCTGTGGCGCAACGCCGATGTTGAACAGGAACGCCGGGTGGCGATCTATGATCTGATCGAGGAAAACCTGTTCAAGCCGGTGCGCAGTATCGAGCGCGGGGCGCATGGCCCCTATCACCTGCATCTGGCGGTGCGCGATGGGCGCCTCGCGATGGATGTCAGCGATACAGCTGGCCAATTGCTCGAAACCCTGCTGATCGGCATGGCCCGGTTCCGCCGTCCGATCCGCGAATATTTCGCGATCTGCGACAGCTATTATCAGGCGATCCGCAAGGCGACCCCGGCCGAGATCGAAACCATCGACATGGCGCGGCGCGGGATCCACAATAACGCTGCCGAAATGCTGCTGGAACGGCTCGAAGGCAAGGTCGAGACGGATTTTGCCACCGCAAGGCGGCTGTTCACGCTGATCTGCGTGCTCCACATCAAGGGGTAGGCCATGGCGGGGCGGCGCAAGGGGGCAGCGCGGGGGCGCGGGCGTGGGCGCGCTTTGGGCTGGGTGTGGCGGGCGGTTGCTCTGATGGTGCTGACAGCGCTGGTGTTTGTCGCGTGGCTGTGGTGGGACATGCGCACCTGGCGACCTGATGAAACCACTTTTCCCGAACAAGGGGCGGTGATTGCCACCAATGCGGCGGCCACGCGCTTTGCCACATTGAAGGCGCTGGGCGGGGCCTTTGCCTATCTCGAACTGCCCGACGAAAACGGCCCGCCCGATCCCGGCTTTGCCGCAAGGCTGGCTGCCGCGCGCGATGCCGGGCTGCAAGTGGGGGTGATCCATGTGTTCGATCCGTGCCGCAGCGCGGATCGGCAATCGGCCTATTTCAGCCGGATGGTGCCGCGCGATGCGGGCTGGCTGCCGCCTGCGATTGCGCTGATCCGGCTGGCTGATAGCTGCCCTGCGCCGGTCAGTGATGCGGCCGTGGAAAGCGAGCTCGTCACGCTGATCAACCAGATCGAAACCCACGCGGGCAAGCCGGTGATCCTCAAACTGGGGCCCAGTTTTCAGGCGCGCCATCGCAGCGCGCAGGGGCTGGAGCGCGACCTGTGGCTGATGCGCGACCGCGCCCAGCCGGACTATGCGGGGCGGCCCTGGCTGCTATGGACCGCCAATTCCTCGCTGGTGAGCGAGGCGAGCGAGGAGCCGATCGAATGGGCGGTGGTGCAGAAATGAGCCTGAGCGAAGCGCAGGAAAACGCGCTCATCGTCGCCGCGCGTGAAGCGGCGGCGCAGGCTTACGCGCCCTATTCGCGCTATCCGGTCGGCGCGGCGCTGCTGTTTGATGATGGCGCGGTGATCACCGGGTGCAACACCGAGAACGCGAGCTACGGCCTGTCGCTCTGCGCCGAAACGGTCGCGGTGGCCAAGGCCTTTGGCGAGGGGCGGCGCGGCGGATTGGTGGCAGTCGCGGTGATCGGCCTTGCGGCGGGCGCTGATCCGATCACGCCCTGTGGGCGCTGCCGCCAGATGCTCAACGAAGTCGCCGCGCTCGGGCGCACCGATCCCATGGTGTTGTGCGTGGGCGAGGCCGAACTGCGCCGCGTGCCGCTGTCGGTGCTGCTCCCCCACGCCTTTGGCCCGGATAATCTGGCCTAGGCTTTCGCCTCCAGCCATTCGGCCAGCGCGGCCAGGCATTCGCGGGCAAACAGTTGGCAGCGTTCGGGGCTCCACCCCTGTGCGGGCTCGGGGAAATCGGCCAGATCCTTGAACGGCATTTCCAGTGTCATTGCACAGGCGCCAAAGCGTTCGGCGAGCTGGTTGGTGCTCATCGACAGGTTGGCCTTGCCAGCCGCCGCCTTGGGATAGCCGAGCTTCGTCTGGAAATCGGGTGTGCGGCGATCAAGGATCTGCTGGTAGCGATAGAACCCCTCGCCCTGCTGGGCTGTCCATGACGGGATGCCTTCAAAGCCTGCCAGAAACACCGCCGGGATGGCTTCATCGCCGTGGATGTCCATGGCAAAATCGACGCCCGTTTCATCCATCCGGTTGCGGATCGCCAGCACTTCAGGGGATTTTTCCGCCGTGGGATTGTCCCATTCGCGGTTGAGGTTCACGCCCGCCGCATTGGTGCGCAAGTGCCCCCGGCGCGAGCCGTCGGGATTGCAATTGGGCACGATATGCAAGCGGCAATCGCGGCGCAAGGCGCGGCCCACCGGATCGGCGGGATCAAGCAGGCAGTCAAGCGCGCCTTCGATCCACCATTCGGCCATGGTTTCACCGGGGTGCTGGCGGCCATAGAGCCAGACCTGTGTTGGCCCTTCGCCCAGTTCGATGCAATCAATCGGCTGGCCATCCAGCGTGGTGCCCAGCCGCACCACTTCGACGCCCTCGCTCGCCGCCGCATCCGCGATCAGATCGTGGTGCCGCTCCATCGAGTAGGGCGCGAAATAGGCAAACCACACCAGACTGGACTCTGGGGTGTAGCGGATGGTGAGCGTGCCGCCGTCCTCGTCCTTGTCGAAGCTGGAAGGCGCGCGGCCCCAATAGTCGCGATCTTCCGAGACGCAGGCATCATAGCCCGGCCACCCGCCCGGATAGGCCGAAGCATTAAGACCCGTGATCTTGAGCACCAGTTCTTCGCCCGCCGTGCAAGCGACGCGAAAATGGAACCACTGGAAGAAGTCCGAGGCGTGATCCTTGGTGATGGCAAGGCGCGCGGTGTTCCCGTCGATCGAGAGCACTGCGATGTTGCCACTGTCGAAAGCGGCGTCGATGAACAGGGACGTCATGGGGCGGGCTGAAGCTCCGAAGCTTTGATGGTGATGGTCTCGCCATTGCCACCGGGAAAGCCTCTGAACAAGCCACCCGCCAGCGTGCGGGCGCTGAGCGTGGTTTGCGAATAGGGCGATTTGACGGCGGTCGCCATCTGGGCGCGGCCTTCCCACAGGCTGCGCCCGCCTGCATCATTGATCCGCACGGCGAGTTCGGTCGTCACATTCGGTCCGCGCTGGCCGCCGCCCAGATTGATGCCGACGCCCATGCCAAGCCCGCTGCCAAAGCCGCCGGTCTGCCCGCCAACCCCCACACTCACTGGCCCGCGCCGGGGCGCTTCAGGGGCGCCGATTGCAGTGCGGCTGGTGCGGATCACCGCGCTTTGCTGCGCGGCGCGGCCCTGCGGCACGACGGTGTAACCGATGCGGGCCAATTGCTCGCTGACGGCGGCGACGTAAGGCGCACGGGTGAGATCATCGGGTGCGCCATCGGCAAGGCCCACACTGATGGTGCCGCGCCCCAGCACGGTTTGATCGGGGCTGACAAAGCGGGTGACTTCGACCGGGCCGGTAAACGGGCTGGCACAGGCGCCAAGCATGAAAGTGGCCAGTGTGGCCGCAGCCAGCTTGCGGGCGAGGCGGGGCATGGGGGGTGTGGGAAGCATTGCGGGGGTGATCCTCTCTGACACGGGGTTCTAATCAGGCGCAGCCGGGGGCACAAGCGGCACGCAGGGCCTTGATCCGTTCACACTTTGTGAGCCATCCTGTGTTAAGGCACGCCGCATGAACACTTCCTGCAAATCCCCATCCCCCCACACGAGCGTGCTGGTGACCGGCGGGGCCGGCTATATCGGCAGCCATGCGGTGCTGGCGCTGATCGAGGCGGGTTATCGCCCGGTCGTGATTGATAACCTCACCACCGGCTTTCGCTTTGCCGTGCCCGAAGGCGTGCCGCTGTACGAAGGCGATATCGCGGATGAAGCGCTGCTGGCGCGCATCTTTGCCGATGAAGGCATCGCAGCGATCATGCATTTTGCTGGCTCGATCGTGGTGCCCGAAAGCGTGGCTGATCCGCTCAAATATTATCACAACAACACCGCCAAAAGCCGCAGCCTGATTGCCGCTGCGGTGACAGCGGGCGTTGCGCACATGATCTTTTCCTCGACCGCCGCAACCTATGGCATGCCCGAGGTGAGGGCCGTGCGCGAGGATACGCCGCAGCGCCCGATCAATCCCTATGGCTGGTCAAAGCTGATGACCGAACAGATGCTGGCCGATGTCGCTGCGGCCCATCCGCTGAATTACGGCGTGCTGCGCTATT
>JBJIOB010000047.1:0-35334 GCA_045377215.1 Erythrobacter sp. | reverse complement strand
GGTTACAGCCGGCGAGATCGGCAGAGGGTTGGCTGAGTCCTGATGTTACATTTGACAAAGGCACAGGCAGGGCTTCGATGGCTGGCGGGCTCTCGCCGTTAAAGCCTTCTGATAGGCCCAACGGTGGCTTGCCTTTTAGGCTTAGGATTGGAGGCGACTTCTTTAAGGAGCACTCTAACCGATATGGTGACCTAAACACTGAGCAGAGAAGAACCTTCATCCACGAAGGAATTCATACAGCACCTGGCGAAAGCGTTATGGCAGATCAATTTAAATCAGGGACTTTCAACGGCGGCCACCAAACTCCGTATAGAGATGCCGCCACAATTTTTGATAATATGTAGGTGGTATGAATGAAAAATTCATTGATAGGCATAGGTTTGGCTGTCGCATCATGCCAGGGCGATCCCCCCCCCACAGTCAATGAAATTAACTTCGATTCTGTCTATAAGACCAAGTCAGGATTTGAAGTAAGATACGTTCTTGACGCCGATGGCTCAGTTCAGCGATGGAACGTGTTTCGCCCACTTGAGCCCGGAGAAAAATATCGCACTCTTGATGTAAAAATCAGGGAAAAATTTGTAGTTGTGGGAAATTTCTTAATAATACCTTTTGATTTCAAAAAAGAAAAGTCCTGGGAATATGCTGGAATTTAATGCATAAAAACGGATTATGCCGATATGAAAACTATTGGCACGATAAAAATTAAATGTACATACAATGAATTTAATGGTTATTCCATTTATGAATATAGCCCGAAACGAGGAGTAGTGTATCTTGAGGAGAACTGCCCCCGCTGTGGCGCTGATGAGATTGAAATTCTGTCAAGTGAATTAGGGTTGGGTGCTCGGAAATCCAATGGGCAATAGCTGGAATCATGGGGCCAGTTCAATTAGTTTGATCTCACTCTTGAAACGCAATGTCGCTGCGCAGATCCTCGACAAGGCGCATTATTGTGTTGACTCGATACCAGCCAGCCATGGCGCATCATGTCCATCGGCATGCGCCAGTGGGCGCATGGGTCATGATCAGCGAATCTTGGTATAAGGCGTGCATGGCTGGTCCTGCTCCATCGGGAAGCCCATCGCATAGTTTGTTGGCTTGCTGCTGGGCCGGACAAGGCGAGCAGGTGCAGTCCCTGTGAAATGCGCACACCGAACACCGCGAAGCGGTAGTCTGCTGCAGCGAGATTTGCGTTTTATAACAGGCGATTAGGTGAGCGCGGAGTGCGCTGCATCCGGCTGCAGTTTGTGCGCGGATGGGATGTTTGCGTGGCGGGTCAATGGGTTGGTGCTGCACCCGGCTGCAGGCGGTCGATTGCGAGGGATGTGGCTGCAGCGGAAGGGCGGCGGCTGTCCTGCCTGTTTATAGAGCCGCAAAAGGCTCCGCCAAGGGGCGCGGCGGTGTTCCGTCCCCGATGGTGCTGCCTGCGCCGCGCCTGAGCGGCTGAGAGAGGATCAGGACGCGGGTGCGGCCTCCTGTCCTGCGGGCGCGGTGTGCTGGGCGAGTACGGCGGTCAGCAGTGTCGAAACCGCCCGTTGCTCTGCCTTGGGCAGGCGGGCGATGGCATCGAGCTGCTGTTCAAGCCGGAAGGGCGGGCCGCGCTTGGTGCGGCGCGGGGTGAGGGCTGAAGCACAAGACGCCTCTAACTCAATCCTGCCCGAGCGAGGCCCCGGCATAGGGATCGTAGTTAGCAGGCGGCAGGTCAGCGCGCGGCGCCTCGCTCGCCAGAGCAACCGGCGGTACCGGAGGCGGAGCGTCGGCAAGGCCGCTTCCCCCCTCCATCAGCCCGGCCGCAATCACCGCGCCTTATCGGCCTAAGGTACAATTGGCGCAAAGGCGGGGGAGGCGCACATTCGCATGCATCGGACACGCACATCGCGAGAGGAGACGGATCATGCTCGAACAGGCACTCAACAAATTCCAAGGCAAGTCGCTGATCAGGGACAAGTTTGAAAACTTCATCGGCGGCGATTGGGTTGCTCCTGTCAAAGGGCAGTATTTCGACAACATCTCGCCGGTCACCGGCAAGCGGGTGTGCCAGGTTGCGCGCGGCACGGCGGAAGATATCGAGTTGGCGCTGGATGCCGCCCACAAGGCCAAGGGCGCCTGGGGCCGCACCTCGCACACCGAGCGTTCGAACATCCTCAATCGCGTCGCCCAGCGCATCGAGGACAATCTCGACATGCTGGCGCTGGTGGAAACCATCGACAACGGCAAGCCGATCCGCGAAACCACTGCGGCCGATCTGCCGCTGGCGGTGGATCACTTCCGCTATTTCGCCGGCGTGCTGCGCGCGCAGGAAGGTTCGATCTGCGAGATTGATCACGATACCGTCGCATACCACTTCCACGAACCGCTGGGCGTGGTCGGCCAGATCATCCCGTGGAATTTCCCGCTGCTGATGGCGGTGTGGAAACTCGCCCCGGCGCTCGCGGCTGGCAATTGCGTGGTGCTGAAGCCCGCTGAACAGACCCCGATGTCGATCATGGTGCTGATGGAAATCATCGGTGATCTCCTGCCCGCAGGCGTGATCAACGTGGTCAACGGCTTTGGCATCGAGGCGGGCAAGCCGCTTGCCACCAGCCCGCGCATCGCCAAGATCGCCTTCACCGGCGAGACGACGACGGGCCGCCTGATCATGCAATATGCGAGCGAAAACCTCATCCCCTGCACGCTCGAACTCGGCGGCAAGAGCCCGAACATCTTCTTTGCCGACGTGATGCGCGAGGATGATGATTACCTCGACAAGGCGCTCGAAGGCTTTGCCATGTTCGCGCTCAATCAGGGCGAGGTCTGCACCTGCCCGAGCCGCGCGCTGGTGCACGAATCGATCTATGATCGCTTCATGGAAAAGGCGATTGCGCGGGTGAACGCGATCCGGATGGGCAGCCCGCTGGACATGGCCACGATGATCGGCGCCCAGGCTTCGAATGATCAGCTCGAAAAGATCCTCAGCTACATCGAAATCGGCAAGGGCGAAGGAGCCAAGGTGCTGACCGGCGGCAATCGCCAGATCCATGAAGGCGAGCTGGCAGAAGGCTATTATGTCCAGCCCACCGTGCTCGAAGGCCATAACAAGATGCGGATTTTCCAGGAGGAAATCTTCGGCCCCGTGCTTTCGGTAACGACCTTCAAGGATGATGCCGATGCCCTCGCCATCGCCAATGATACGCTTTACGGCCTTGGCGCGGGCGTGTGGAGCCGCGATGCCAACACCTGTTACCGCTTTGGCCGCGCGATCGAGGCTGGCCGGGTGTGGACCAATTGCTACCACGCCTACCCGGCCCACGCGGCCTTTGGCGGGTACAAGCAATCGGGCATCGGGCGCGAAAACCACAAGATGATGCTCGATCACTACCAGCAGACCAAGAACATGCTGGTGAGCTACAGCCCCAAGGCGCTGGGCTTCTTCTAAAGCTGAAGACTGCACGATACCGGCGAACCTGTCGCCTCCCGATCCACTCTCTCTCCGGCGTGGCAGGTTTTCCGGTATTACCAGAGGGGCGGCTTTCCTTTCCCGGAAGGCCGCCCCCTATTTTCTGCCCCCTCCCCCTTTCGACACACAAAGATGAGAGAGCCCGGCCATGACCCTTCCTGCCATTACCCCCCTGCGGATCCTCGCCACCCCGGCGGCTGAGGAATGGATCATGCGATTGGCCGACAGCCACGGCCCGCTGATGTTCCACCAGTCGGGCGGGTGCTGCGATGGGTCTGCGCCGATGTGCTTTGTGCGCGGCGAATTCCGCGTCGGCGGGCAGGACGTGCTGCTCGGGCATCTGATCGGCGAGACCCCGGTGTGGATCGGCGCGCGCCAGTTCGAATATTGGCGCCACACGCAGGTGATCATTGATGTCGTGCCGGGGCGCGGTTCGGGCATGAGCCTTGAGGCGCCCGAAGGCGTGCGCTTTGTCACCCGCTCGCGCGTATTCACCGACGCCGAAGCTGCCCTGCTCGAAGCCGCAGGCGACCCGCTGACCGGCGACACCTGGCAAGCGGTATGAGCCTGTGTCCGGACAAATTCATGCCCCCATGCAGCTTGAGCCCCGGTTCGGGATCAGGTATGTCTGCCAAGGGGTTCAGGCCCTGAAGGAGATTGGGGAGAGAGACTTGCACGCACCGCGCCATTCGGCGACTCGCGGGCTCGTGGTAGGAAGCTCGCAGGCGGCCTGCCCGGCCAAGGCTGTTGACGAGATCGTAGCAGCGATTGACGGGCAAGCGCTGGCAGGCGGCATTATCTTCTGCTCCAGCGCCTATCCGCGCGAAGAACTGGCCGCAGCGGTGCGCGAACACTTGTCGGGTTTCCCGCTGGTCGGCTGCACCAGCGCAGGCGAGATCACCCAGCGCGGTTATGACAGCGACAGCCTGCAATTCATGGGCTTTCCCAGGGGCAGCTTCAGCTTCAACACCTTGCCCGTTACCGATATCGACGGGTTCGACCGCGACGATGCGCGCCGCCAGATCCGCCACCTTGTCGCCAATGCGCGTCAGGAAGCGCTCGCACTGGATGGCGAGGCGCATCATGCCGCGCTGTTTCTGGTCGATGGCCTCTCGCACCGCGAAGAATTGCTGACGATGACCGTGCAGGAAGCGCTCGGCGATATCCCGCTGATCGGCGGATCGAGCGGCGATGCGCTCAATTTCAACGAAACCGGCGTCCTGTTCAATGGCGCGTTCCGCAGCGGGACGGCGGTGATTGTGATCCTCACCAGTGCGCGGCCGATCAAGGTGTTCTCGGAAAGCTATTACCAGCCCGGCGACGCCAAGATGGTGGTGACACTGGCTGATCCGGAAAAGCGCATCATCCACGAAATCAACGCTTTGCCCGCTGCTGATGAATATCGCCGTTTGGCAGGCGCACCGGGCGCGGTGCTTGATACCACATTCTTTGCCGCGCACCCGCCGATGGTGCGGATGGGCGGCAGCTATCATGTCCGCTCGATCCAGACCGCGAACCCCGATGGCAGCCTCACCTTTTACGGCGCGGTGGATCGCGGCGTGGTGTTGACGATTGGCGAACCGGTTGACCGGATTGCGCAGCTCACTGCGTTCTTTGACAATCTGCGCAGCGAATTGGGCGAGATTGATCATGTGCTGGGGTTTGATTGCGTGCTCAACCGCATCGACGCCGAAACCCGCCAGATCACGCGTTCGGTGTGCGATCTTTATGGCGCCAACCGGGTGCGCGGCTTTAACACCTATGGCGAACAATATTGCGCCGCCCACCTCAATCAGACCTTCACCGGCCTTGCGATCGGCCGCTGATGCACGGCGGCACCTCTTCGGTCGAACCGCGCGCGCAAACCCGCGAGATTGACGATCTCAAGGAACATATCCGCAAACTTGAAGCGATCAACGCGGCGCTGATTGATCGGGTGGAACGATCAACCGATATTCAGGGCGGGGCCTTTTCGATCTTTGAAAACGCCGTCACTCTCGAAGCGATGGTGCGCGGGCGCACGGGCGAGCTGGAAGATGCGATGGGCAAGCTGGCATCAATCAATGCCCGGATCGAAGCCGCCCATGCCGATGCCGACGCGGCCCGCGCGCGCCTGCGCGATGCCATCGAATCGCTCAATGATGGCTTTGCCCTGTTCGATGCCGATGATCGGCTGGTGCTGAGCAACACCGCCTTTGTCGAAATGTGGCCCGAATTTGCCGAGATGATCGAGGACAGGCCCCAGTTCTCCGAGATGATCGAGCGGCTGACCCGGCGCGGCGGCACCATCGGATCGCTGGTGGCGCCTGAACGCTGGAAGCAGGAACGCCTCGCCCGTCACCGCGACACCGGCAGCCATGTCCAGATGATGGCCGACGGGCGCTGGCTCCAGATCAACGAGCTGCGCACCAGCGAAGGCGGCACGGTGGGCATTTATACCGACATCACCAGCGTCAAGGCCGAGGATGCGCGTGACCGTGCGCGCGAGCTGGCCGAACGCAACCTCGCGCTGCAATCCACCCTTGATACCCTGTCCGAAGGCGCGTGCCTGTTCGGCCCGAACCGCCGCTTGCAGGCTTGGAATGGCGAGCTTGCCAACATGCTGCGCATCGACCGGGACATCAAAACGCATATCGGCACGCATGAGGATTTTGTGCAGCACTGCCTCGCCGCGCGCGGGCTTGACCGGCCGCAGGCGGTGGAATGGCGCGAAGGGCGCGGGCCGCGGATCAGCACCGAATGCATGCTGGGAAGCCGCCACTTCGTGATCCGTTCCGTCACGCTGGCCACAGGCGGCATGGCGTTTGCCTTTGATGATGTGACAGACAGCATCAAGTTCCAGAAAACCATGACGGAGACCGCCGAAACGCTCGAACGCGCGGTGCAGGAACGCACCGCGCAGCTGAGCGAGGTCAACCGCCAATTGGCCGATGCCAAGGACGAGGCCGAACATGCCAACCTGTCCAAAACCCGGTTTCTGGCAGCCGCCAGCCATGATCTGCTGCAGCCGCTGAATGCTGCCCGCCTGTTCGTGTCGGCGCTGGGCGAACAGCCGCTGGCCGATACCAGCCGGGCGCTGGTGGGGCAGGCATCGGTGGCGCTGGATTCGGTCGAAGATCTGCTCGAAGCCCTGTTCGAGATTTCGCGGCTCGATGCAGGGGCGATCCAGCCCGATATCCGTGCCACCGAACTTGATCGCATCCTGTCGGCCCTGCGCATCGAATTTGCGCCGCTCGCACAGTCCAAGGGTCTTTCCTTCCACGTCGCCGACAGCGGGTTGTTCGTGCGCAGCGATATGCAGATGCTGCGCCGGGTGCTGCAGAACCTTGTCGTCAATGCAGTGCGTTACACCGCGACAGGCACCGTCAAGGTGAGCGTGAGCCATGATGGCGAGACAGTGATCGTGGCTGTCACCGATACCGGCCCCGGCATCCCGCCGGCCGAGCAGCCCTTTATCTTCGATGAATTCAAGCGGCTGGAGGCAACGCGCAAGCTGCCCGGCCATGGGCTTGGCCTCGCGATTGTGCGGCGTTCCTGCGCCAAGCTTGGTCACGAAGCGCGGCTGCAATCCAAGGTCGGGCAGGGTTCGACCTTTTCGATCACCATGCCGCTGGCCGAGCCAGGCACGCGCCGCTCCTGCCAGCCAGGCCGCCGCCGATCACCGCGCAGGCCCGGCGAGCGGGGCTATTCTGGTGGTTGATAATGATCCCTCGATCCTGGCCGGGATGCGCGCCCTGCTCGAAAACTGGGGGCATGACGTGATCACCGCGCCCGGCCCCGATGCGCCCGAAGTGCACGCTGCATCCCAAGGCGGGCTGGCGCTGCTGCTGGCGGATTATCACCTTGAGGATGATCTGACGGGCGATCTTGCAGTGGCGCAGATCAGAGCGCTGCACGGCGCAAAGCTGCCCGCCGCCATCGTGACGGCAGATCGCAGCGAGGAAGTGAAAGCCAAGCTGGCTGCGCTTGATCTCCCGATCCTGACCAAGCCTGTGAAGCCCGCCAAACTGCGCGCTTTGCTTCAGCAATTGGCGAATTAACCGGAAAAGCCGACCTTGTTCGCCAGAATAACCGCCTGTGTGCGGCTGAACACATTCAGCTTGCACAAGATCGCCGAAACATGCGCCTTGACCGTCGTCATCGAAATATCGAGATCATAGGCGATCTGCTTGTTCAGCCGGCCCGACACCAGATGGCCAAGCACCACGCGCTGCTGGGGCGTGAGATTGTCAATCAGCGCGCGGATCGCGTCTTCTTCGGCGGCATTGGCATCATCCTGCAAATCCTGCGGCGCGTAGATTTCGCCAGCCAGAACCTGCTGGAGCGCATCGAGGATGGTGGCGCGGTCCAGCGTCTTGGGCAGGAAGCCGGCCGCGCCCGCCGCCAGCGCATCGCGCACGGTTGCCCGGTCATACGAGCCTGACACCATCACCACCGGCAGGCTCGGAAAATCGGCGCGCAATTGTTCGAGCGCGGAAAAGCGTTCGGCCCCCGGAATGTTGAGATCGAGCAGCACGACATCAGGTTCGGCCATGCTGCCAAGCTGATCCAGCGCTTCGGCAAAATCGCCCGCCTCGGCAATCTCGCATGCAGGGAAAGCTACCGACAGGATCGCGCGCAAGCCATCGCGCACCAGCGCATGATCATCGACAATCAGAACCCGTTCGGGCGCGGCAGCATCGCTCATGCGCGCAGTCTATCGCGTGTTCACAAAAGCGCAACGAAAAGGGGACGAAAGCCGCGAGGCCTGCGTCCCCTGCAATCTGCGAAAGGCGGTTACTTCAGCAGTTTGAACACCCGGCACCGTTCAGGGCGTAGGCCGCCCCTGCCGGTCGCGCTCGCGGGCTTCGGTTTCCCATACCGGCTCGCCGGTCTGCCAATTGACGGGGCAGCCTGTGCAATCTTTCATCCAGGCATCCTGAAACACCGCAAACCGCAGCCGGACACCGCTCATATGCGCGCCTTCGAGGTTTGCCTCGTAGAATTTGGCTTCGAGCAGATCAGCCGCCACGATGCGCGCCTTCACAAAGCTTGCACCTTTCAGCATCGCCTTCTCGAAATTCACGGCTTCCAGATCGGCGCCATCGAAAATCGCCTTTGATGCCCTGATGAACGAAAGATCCGCCCCATGCAGGCGTGCGCCTGTCAGATCGGCGCGGCCCATGAAGGCAGTAAAGAGATTGGCACCATCCAGCACCGCCCCCTTGAGGTTGGCTCCTGTCAGATTGGCATGGCGAAGATCAGTGCGTGCCAGCACCGCCCCTTCCAGATTGGCGCCCGTCAGATCGGCATTCTTCAGATCGACGAAACTCAGATCAACGCCGGGGCACTGCGCACCGGGCGCGATGGTGCAGCCGTTTTCAACCCACGGCGAAGGGCGTTCTTCGACATTGGTGATGATCGTCTGCGCGGCTGCGCCGCTTGTCAGCAGCATGGCCGCAAGGGCGGCGGCATAGGTGGCTTTTCGCATTGTCTCTCTCCCAATCATGCGAAATGTGGCTGCTGTCCGGGCGGTATCGCCCGGACAGCAGTGCGCGGTATCCATCAGGCGCCGGGCAATTCGAACACCCAGAAGCTGCCGCCCTGACTGACGGTCTTGGTGAGATCGGCCATGTCCCCGCCCCACAGCGGCACCGCGCCGCCATAGCCTGAGGTGATGCCGATATACTGGCGTCCGTCCATTTCCCAGGTGATCGGCACCCCGATCACGCCCGATCCGGTCTGGAACTTGTAAAGCTCCTTGCCGGTCTTGGCGTTGAACAGCTTGACGTAGCCATCCGAGGTGCCCTGCACGACGATATTGCCTTTGGTTGACAAGTTCCCGCCCCACAGCGGCAGCCGCTCCTTGGCCTCCCATGCGATCTTGCCGGTGGCCGGATCAATCGCGCGCAGCACGCCCACATGGGTATCGAACTGGCGCTTGATGCGGAAACCCTGCCCCAGATAGGCCGAGCCCTTCTGGTAAGTGACGTTTTCGGTCCAGTAGCTTTCCGACCAGTCGTTCGAAGGGATGTAGAACAGCTTGGTATCGGGGTTGTAGGACATCGGCATCCAGTTGGTGCCGCCGAGGAAATTCGGCGTCACTTCAATCGCCTTGCCCTGCTTTTCGCCCGGAGCGGGCGGCGGCGGGCGCTGACCTTCAACTTCGTAGGGCCGCCCGTTGGGCACGTCCCAGCCGGTTGCCCAGCTGATATTGGGGACGAAGGGATAAATCCCGATAGCCCCGCCCTTCTGCTTGCTGATCTTCCCGTCGCGCTTGGTCAGCCGGTCGAGATCGGTGACGAAGAAGAACCCGTTGCGATCGGCATGGGCACCGGCGCGGATCTTCTTGCCGTCCTTTTCCAGATCGAACAGCACGATCGGATTGTTGCCGGAGAAGTCCCAGGCATCATTCGGCGTGTGCTGGAAGAAGCCCACCGGATCGCCGGTCGAAGGCTCGATATAGATCTGGCCCGAAGTGTAGAGACTGTCGCCCGGCGAACGCTTCCAGGTGTTCCACGGCGCGGGGTTGCCGGTACCGATCACGATGGTGTTGGTCTTGGCGTCATAGGTTGCCGATTGCCAGGGCGCACCGCCGCCGTGGTTCCAGGCTTCGACCTTCTTGCCGTCTTTCTCGTTGGGCCAGCTCGGTGCCTTGGGATCGCCGGTAAAGGTGTGCGGCTTGCCATTGAGGCGGCCCTGATGGCCTTCGACCATCGGGCGCATCCAGATTTCCTCGCCCGTATCGGGATCGCGGGCATAGAGTTCGCCGACCACGCCGAATTCATCGCCGGACGAGCCGTGGATCAGCATCACCTTGCCGGTCTTGGCGTCCTTCACGATGGTCGGCGCGCCGGTCATGGTGTAGCCGGCGGTGTGATCTTGGAACTTCTTGCGCCACACCACCTTGCCGGTCTTGCGGTCAAGCGCGACCATGGCAGCATCGAGCGTGCCGAAGAAGATCTTGTCGCCATAGATTGCCGCACCCCGGTTCACCACGTCGCAGCACGGGCGGATATCATCGGGCAGACGCGCAGTGAACGACCACAGCTTCTTGCCGGTGCGGGCATCAAGGGCAAACACCCGGCTGTATGAGGCGGTGACATAGATCACGCCGTCATAGATCAGCGCCTGCGCTTCCTGACCGCGCTGGCGTTCATCGCCGAAAGAGAAAACCCATTTGGGGGCCAGCTTGCCAGGCGTTTTCGGAATTGATCTGATTGAGCGTGCTGAAACGCTGCGCGCGAACCCCGAGACCATATTGCAGCACGTTATCATTGCTGTTCTCGTCATCGAGAATTTGCTCCCAGGTCACCCCGGGAAGCTTGAAGACATGGCCCTGCTCGGCATCGGCCATGGCCGGCGCTGCGGCAGCAGCAGCAACCGTTTCACCATCAGTGGTGGTGCCTGCTTCGGCCGCCGGGGCAGCTCCGGTCTCGGCCAGGGCGGGTGCCCCGACAGCGATGGCTGCGCTCGACAGCATCAGAAATGCAATTCTACCTTTCATAAGTCCCTCCTGTGCCGCAGATCCCGTCGCTGTCGGAAAGGATACCGACGCCCATTCATCTTTTTGGCAGCAGGATGTTGCCGCCTTGCAGGGCTTGCCGAAATAAGACTATGGTGCAACCCGCAAGCAGCGCTGGAAAATCACCCCAAGCCATTGAACAAAAACGCGCAATCACGCTGCATGGTGATGCCTCGGGATTGCGCGATGCTGCTTGGGATAAAGGCAGGCAGGGCTGAGGCATCGGCCTTGCACCCCTGCCGGGCACCCATCATTCTTCGGTGTATTTGGTCTCGAGGTAAGCACGGATCGCCCAGCCCGCCTTCTGGCCAAGCACATCTCCGAAGGGAGGCATCAGCACGCGGCCTTCATGGCTGGAGCCCTTGCGAAAGCGTTCGGCAAACCATTGATCGCCGCCCTCGCCGAGTTCGAGATAGCGCAGATCAGGCGCAATCCCGCCGGAGATGGCATCCAGACCATGGCAGCGCGCGCAGTTTTGATTATAGGCCGAGGTGCCGATCTCGATCGCGCGGGCATTACCGCTATAGGGGTTTTTCTCCAGCCAGGCCTCGCCGATATCGGGCAGATCGGAGGTGTCGACCGCCTGCGGCGTGACATCGCCGTGGGCGGCAAGGTTGGGCCCGGCCACCAGCACCAGGCTGGCAAAGGCGGCGCCAAAGGCGATGCGGTGGAATGCGTGTTTCATGGCTTTACGAGCCCTCTCCTCAGGCGGGGCCAGCCCGCACCTGTTCCTGACGATGCAAAGGATAACCTAAAGCGGCCCTTCGCCTATCCTACTTTGGTTCAGTCTGGACGAGGCCGCGCCTTGGGTTAGGATGCGCCGCATGAAACTGCCCCTTTGTCTTGTCGCCGCCAGCCTTGTGCTTGGCTCTGCCAGCAACCCTGCTGCCGCGCAAATCGCCTATGTCAGCAATGAACGCGGATCGAGCGTCAGCGTGATCGATGTCGCCAGCGGCAAGTTGATTGATACTTTTGCGGTCGGCCAGCGCCCGCGCGCCATCCTGCTGAGCAAGGATGGCAAATATCTCTACATCTGCGCCAGCCTTGATAACACCGTCGAGATCCGCGACCCCCAGACCGGCGCGCTGGTGGCACGCCTGCCGGCAGGAAGCGATCCCGAGCAGTTCTTTCTCTCGCCCGACGGGGCTACGCTGTTCGTCTCGAACGAGGATGATTCCGCGGTCACTGCGATCGATGTCGCAACGCAGCGGGTAAGCTGGCAGGCCACGGTGGGCGATGAACCCGAAGGCATCGCGCAAAGTCCCGATGGCCGCTGGCTGCTGGTGGCGAGCGAGAGCGACAACACCGTGAGCTGGATCGATATCGCCACCCGCCAGATCGTCCACGAAACCGAAACCGACGCGCGCCCGCGCCATATCGAATTCACCCCCGATGGCAGCAAAGTATGGATCGCCGCCGAAATGGGCCAGAGCGTGCATGTGGTGGATGTCGCCACCCGCGAAATCACCGAAACCATCGCTTTTGCTCCGCCGGGCGCGATGGCTTACAAGGTGCTGCCCTGCGGCATCCGCTTTACCCCCGATGGCAAGCTGGCCGTGGTGGCGCTGGGCCGGGCGGACAGTGTGGCGCTGGTCGATACGGCCAGCCTCAAGGTGGTGGACTATATCAAAACCGGCGGCCGTCCCTGGCACCTTGCGATCACCGCCGATGGTGCGCGCGCCATCGTCGCCAATGGCACCAGTGATGATATCGCCGTAGTCGATCTGGCCAGCGCCAAGGTGATTGCGAAAGTCGCAGCCGGCAAAGGGCCATGGGGCATTGTATTGGCCGAATAAAGCCAGCCTGCCATCGTCCGATCCTCATACCAAAGTATCACGAACCAAAGTCCAATTTTTCGCAAATTGCGCGCCGCCTACCCTTTCATCGGCCGGATCCAACGGCAGAACATAACATGAAGGGGGAAGGATATGAAATCCGCACATCGGCTGCGCCATGCATCAGCGGCGCTCGCCTTGGTGACAGGCTTGGGGATGGTCGCAACGCCCGCACAGGCGCAGACCAGCGCCACCCAGCAATTGCTCAAGCGCCTCCACGAAAAGGGCATCCTCACCGACGAGGAATTCAACCAGATCATGGCCGAAACCAACGCCGCACCGCCGCCCGCGCCGGTGGCGGTGGCAGCCGCCGCGCCCGCGCCGACTGTGATGACCGACGCCAGCGGCGAGCCGGTCGACACCAACAAGTTCGTCAAGATGATGGATACCGGTATCGGGTTTCAGGTAGGCCCTGCGAACATCAAGTTTTCAGGCTCGGTCAACGCCTTTTACGTCCACGACAACCCGCAAAACCCCGGCGCCAACACGGCAGTGACAGGCGGCCTTGCGCAGGTGGCCAACACCAATTCCAGTTCGGTGCGCAACGGGTTGCTGCCGGGCTTTCTGCTGATTGATGTAACCACCCAGCAGGCGGGCCTTGATATCGGCGCGCATTTCGGGATGTATCCGGGGATAAATTCGGCCAATTGGGGGCCTTTGGGTGCCAATAATGGTGGCCAGCCAACCGCGCTGGCAACGGCCGGGATCGACTTTCGCCAGGTTTACCTGACGATCGGCGGCAAGTTCGGGACGGTCAAGATGGGCCGCGATATCGGGCTTTATGCGTCAGAGGCGATCCTTAATGATATCTCGCTGCTGGCGGTCGGGCCGACAGGCGGCAATGTCGCGCCGGGCAACACCAGTCTGGGGCGGATCGGTTCAGGCTATATCTACACCGATTTCCAGCCGCAGATCACCTATACCACGCCCAATTTCAGCGGCTTTCAGGCGTCTGTCGGCGTGTTCCAGCCGCTGCAATCTTTGACCGCCCCGGCCCAGACCAACACCGCGCCCGGCTTTCAGGGCAAGCTGACCTTTGACAAGACATTCGGCGATGTGGGCCTGCGCCTGTGGACTTCGGGCACCACCCAGCGCCACACCACCATCGGCGCGGGCACGGCAGGGCTGGTGTCCTATACCGGGCGGGGCGTGGATGTCGGCGGCAAGCTGACAGCAGGGCCGATCACGGCGGTTGCCAACTGGTACACCGGGCGCGGGCTGGGCACGACGGTGCTCAACCTGTTCGATACCGATGCGCTGGGCAATCCGCGCGAAAGCAGCGGGTTCTACCTGCAAGCCCTGGCGACTTTCGGCAAGTTCTCGATTGGTGGCAGCTACGGCCAGAGCAATCTGGAACTCACCGCCAACGAAATCGCGCTCGCCAACACGCTGGTGCGCCGCAATTCGAGCGTGATCGGCCAGGTGCGCTACGGCCTCACCAGCTGGGTGACGCTGCTGAGCGAATACACCAAGACGCAAAGCAAGGCGCATAATGGCAACGAGGCCGACAGCGACAGCATCGCGCTGGGCGCGATTCTTTTCTTCTGACAGCAGGCGGGCTAGCCTGACCAGCCGCGCCTGCGGGCCGGGGCAGCGCCATGCTGCTCCGGCCCTCGCGCATCCGGAGGAAAAGCTGAACACGCCGCCGATCCATGACGCAGCACAAGCAGGCCGCACCATCAGTGCGCGGGCGCTGGTGATCGGCTGTTTTGCATTGGTGGCGGCCGGCATGACGATCCTGGCGGGCGCAACCTTGTGGTCGCACCGCAGCAATGCCGAATATGCCGCAAGGGTCGATATGGCCTATGCCCAAGCGCTGGCAGTGACCCGCCTTGAACTTGCCGCCGCCACGCTTGGACCGGCAGACGCGGCGGGGCGCCGGGCGCTGTCGCAGCGCGCCGAGGCCTATCTTGCGAGCATCGAGGCCGAAGCACGGCTGCTGGGCGAAGATGCGCCGGATCAAGCTGATGAACGGGCCCGCGCACAGCAATTGATCGCCGCCATCACCGCTGGCAGCACAGCCAGCGATCTGGCCGAGGCGCGCCGGCTTGCCAGCGCGATTGCGGCAGCTGAAGTGGGCGAGGCGCGCCGCCGGGCCGAGGCCGCAGCCGCGCGCACCCGCACGCTGGTGATGGCAGCAGCGGCTGCAGTGCTGTTGGTGCCGCTTGGCCTGCTGATCGCGCTTGAACGCCTGCTGGTTGTCCCGCTGCGCCGTCTTGAAACCGCCAGCGACGAATTGGCCGAGGCACGCAGCGGCGCGCGGCCCCGCCCGCGCGGCCTGCATGAAATCCGCAAGCTGACCGCGCGCTTCAACGCGATGGCCCAGGCGGTCGAAGCGCGGGTGGCGCAGCGCACCGCTGATCTCGCCCGCGCCAATGCCGATCTGGCCGCAGTCGATCAGCGCCGCCGCCTGTTTCTGGCCAAGGTGGCCCACGAATTGCGCACGCCGGTCACCGCGATCCGGGGTGAGGCGGAGGTCGCGCTTGGCCACGGCGCCGGGATTGACGACCTGCGCGACGCACTGGCGCAGGTGCAGCAATCGAGCCTGTTTCTTGGTCGCCGCCTCGATGATCTGATGCTGCTGGCCAAGGCCGAAGACGCGCACCTGCCGCTGGGCGAAGGACGCTGCGATCCCTTTGCCGCCGCGCGCCGCGCCTGCGCGATTGCCGCCGCCTATGCCCGCACCGGCGCAGTGACGATCCGCACCCATGCGCTCCCGCCCGGCGGCGCCAGCGGCGCGCTGATCGCGGGCGATGCCGACCGGGTACAGCAGGCGATTGCCGCCGTGATCGACAATGCCATCAAATTCTCGCCGCCCGGCGGCACGATCACGGTCAGCGGCGCGCTCGAAGATGGCGCGGCGGTGGTGCGCATTGCCGATCAGGGGCCGGGGGTCGCGCCCGAGGAATTGCCGCGCATCTTCGATCCCTATGTCCAGGGCACCAGCGGGCGGGCGCTGGGCGGGACAGGGCTGGGCCTGTCGCTTGCCCGCTTTATCGTCGCGGCCTATCGCGGGACGATTGCGGCGCAGCGGGGCGCGGGCAGCGAACAAGGGGGCGAAGGGCTGTGCGTGACACGCGCCTGCCGATCACGGGCTGAAAATCCTGCTGGTCGAAGATGACGCGGCGATTGCCCGCTTCATCCAGCGCGGGCTGGCAGCGCATGGCTATGCGGTGGAATGGCAGACGCTGGGCGCCCGCGCGCGCCCGCGCCTCGCCTCGGGGCAGTTTGCCGCAGCGATCCTCGATCTTGGCCTGCCCGATGCCGATGGCCGCGATCTGTGCCGCGAAGCGCGCACGAACGGGGCAGACGTTCCGATCTGCATGCTGACCGCCCGCGCCGAATTGGAAGACAAGCTGGCGGGCTTTGCCTGCGGGGCGGATGATTATCTCACCAAGCCTTTTGCCATGGACGAATTGCTCGCACGGCTGGCGGTGATGATCCATCGCGGCGCGGCGCGTCCGGCGGCGCGGATCACGCTGGGGGCGCTAGTGATTGATCCGGCCGGGCGCAGCGCCGTGCTGGCGGGCGAGCGGCTTGATCTCAGCCGCCGCGAATTTGACTTGCTGCATGTGCTGGCGCGGCAAGCAGGCGCGGTCGCCACGCGCACGCAATTGCTCGACGAAGTGTGGCACGGCAAGTCCGAGATCACCGAGAACACCGTCGATGTCTATATCGGCTATCTGCGCCGCCACCTCGCCCGCAGCCCGGCTGCCCCGCGTATCGAAACCGTGCGCGGCATCGGATTTGTGCTGCGCGATGAGACCAAAGGATGAGCCTTTCGGGCGGTTTTCTCAGAAAGTTCTCAGGACAAGCAGGCCGTCCGGCTCATACCCTCCAAGGCGCACCGCAGGCACGCGGTTGACGTTTCAGCCACGGTCAAAAGGCCGGCTACAGGAGGGGCAAAATGCACAACAATCACCCGGCTTCGCGCGGATTGCGGCGGGGCCACCTGATCGCAGGCACTGCGCTTGGCACGCTGCTGCTGGCAGCCCCGTTGCAGGCAGCGACAAGCGAGCTTGCCGCCGATGCAGCCGCCGCCGACGCAGCCGCCGCCGATGCGGCAGCAGGCGGGCCGGTGATTGTTGTCACCGCAATCATTCCCGATGATACCCGCCGCCCGCCCGGCTCTGCCGAAACTGTGGATCGCCGCGCCATCGAGGAACGCGCACCGATCACGCTACGCGATCAATTGCTGACCATTCCCGGCATCAATGTGGTCGAAGAAGACGCAGGCGGCCTTGCGCTCAATATCGGGATGCGCGGGCTCGATCCGCGCCGCTCCTCGCGCATCCTGCTGATGGAAGACGGGGTGCCGATTGCGCTTGCCCCCTATGGCGATCCGGCTGCCCACTACGCTCCGCCTGTCGAACGCGTCGAGCGGATCGAAGTGGTCCGCGGATCGGGCCAGATCCTCTGTGGGCCGCAAACCGTGGGCGGGATGATCAATTTCGTCACCACGCCGATCCCCACCGACGGCGCGATGGCGCGCGGCGAGGTGCGCGGCGGCACGCGCGGCTTTTACGGCGTGACGGCCTCTGCCGGAACCGGCAGCGAGCAGGCGGGCTTTCTGATCGAAGGCACGGCGCGCGGCGGCGATGGCATCCGGCGCGGGCACGGCTATGACATCTGGGAAGTGGTCGCCAAGGGGCGCGTGATGCTGGGCGAGGCTCATGAATTGCGGGTGCGGGCGAGCCATTACGAGGAACGCTCGAACATTTCCGAAACCATGCTCGGCACGCTCGAATACGCGATCGATCCAAGGCAGGCACCGATGGGTGAGCTGGATCGCTTCAACCAGGATCGCACGCATCTTCAGGCAAGCCACATCTGGACGCCAAGCGATGCGGTGCGACTTACCACCACCGGATACTGGGTGCGCACCTTCCGGGCGAGCTTCCGCCAGACCGACAAGCCCGGCGGCTGGGACGATGCGCCCGACGAACGCGGACTTGCCACCGGCTTCACCGTGCTCGATCGCTGCTTTGACGAGGATGATCCCGCCCCGGCACCGGCGGCAGCGCGGCCAACGCCATCACGCCCGCCGCCGCGCGCGCCTGCGGCGGGCGCTGGCGCCCGCGCGAATTTCATTACTATGGCGCCGAAACCCGGCTCGATGCCGATCACCGGATGTTCGGGCTCGATAACCAGCTTACTGTGGGCGCACGCTGGCATCAGGAACGCATCGAGCGCGATCAGTTCCGCAGCAGCAATCCTGCGATCCAGAACCTTGCCTTCGCCCGCACGCTGACCGGCGCTGCCCACCGCGAAGATGCCGCCATCGATGTGCGCGCCTTCAGCGGCTATATCCAGAACAGCCTCACCGCCGGGCCGGTGACGATCACCGGGGGTCTGCGGCTGGAACATATCGAGACGACCACGCTGGTGCGCCGCGCGCAGAGCGAACAGATCGATATCACTGTCAGCCAGACCGATACGGTCGCGCTGCCCGGCCTTGGCGCGGTGTGGCAGGTGGCGCAGGGGACGGAAATCTTCGCTGGCGTTCACGCAGGCTTTGCCCCGCCCCGCCCCAGCCGCGATATCGGCACCGAAGGGCCTGCACCGGTCGCGCCCGAACAATCGACCAATTGGGAGCTTGGCATCCGCAGCGCGCCGCGCGCCGGGGTGACGCTGGCAGCCACGCTGTTCCAGACCGAATTCCGCGAAATCGTGATCAGCTGCGCGGTCGGACGCTTCATCAATGGCGGTCGTTCGCGTCAGGCAGGTCTGGAACTGTCGGGCCGGATCGACACCGCACCGCTGACCGGCAGCGCGCACAATTTCTGGCTGCAATCGGCCTGGACTTTCGTTCCCACCGCCAAATTTCTTGTCACCAGCGATGCGGCCTTCAGCGCGGGCGATGGCGGCGTGATCGGCGCGGTGTGCGAGGATGATGACGGCTGCTTCAACGGCAATGGCGTGATCGCGGGCACCCGCCTGCCCTATGCGCCGCGCCACACGCTGTCGCTGACAGTGGGTTATCGCCACCCGGCGGGGATCGGGGCGCGCTTCGGCCTTGATCATCGCTCGGCGCAGGAGCCCGATCCCTTCGCCCGCGTGCTCGACACCCGGATCAATGCAGCGGGCTGTTCGGATGCGGCCTGTTCGGGCCTTGCAGGCACGATCCCGGCGGTCACCCTGTTCAATGCGGGGCTGTCGGTGACGCCCGGCGCGGGGCGCTTCACGATCTTTGCCACCGCCTTCAACCTGTTCGACAAGCGCTATCTCGCCAGCCGGGTCGATGGCATGGCGCTGGGCAATCCGCAGACGATCGTGGGCGGGGTGCGGCTGCGTTACTGAAGGCGCGCGCCCCGCAGGTTCACGGTGGGCGTGGGCTTTGCGGTTCCGGCATCGTCCGAAGGTGCAATGTCGGGAGGACGGGGAAGCTGCCATTGTCCCGCCGAATGAAAAGACATTTCCGAGGGAGGATCATCATGACACTGCGCAAGCTCACCGTCGGCAGCGCGCTGGCGCTCACTTTGGCTTTCGCGGCAGGCTCTGTGCCCGAATATCCCGCGAACGCTCAGACCAGCGCCAGCGCGGCGCCTGCCGCATATGCCCGCTGCGCGGTGTGCCACACCACCGACAAGGGCGGCAAAGACAAGCTCGGCCCCAATCTTTATGGCGTGTTCGGCTCGGCTGCCGGTCAAGGTAAGTTCGCCTATTCCGATGCGCTCAAGCGTTCGGGCCTGAAGTGGAACGAGCCGACGCTCCACAAGTGGCTGGAAAACCCCAAGGCAGTGGTCCCGGGCAACCGCATGAGCTTTCCCGGCATCAAGGATGCGGCCAAGCGCCAGGAAATCATCAACTATCTCAAGAAGCAGAGCTGACAGGTCGCAGCAGGGCGCAGAGCCGCGCATCCCCCCAGGGGGGGCGCGGCTCCGCTTTGCCGCTTACAGCGTGCGGTAGATCACCGGCTGGATATTGGTGAACTTCGCCACATCGCCCAGCACTTCGGGCGTTGCCGGTGATCCGAGCGCGGCGTCGATCGCGGCGCTATCCGCAAAGCGCAGCACCACCATTGCAGCATGGGGCTGGCCATCATCGGCAGGCCACAGGATGTCGGCCCCCACCATGCCCGCTGGCCCCCATGCCCGCTCGACCAGCGGAATATGCGTATCGCGGTAATAAGCGGCATCGAAATGCGCGCCGTCATGCCGGGGGTAGCTCACCACCAGATTGGCCATCAGTCAGTTCTCCTGTTGTGAATTCGGGGATGCCGCCACGGTCACAGGCGCAGCCTCGGCAAGCGCGCGCCCAGCGCCGTGCCAGCCATCAGTGCCTTCAGCCAGCCAGAACACATTGGTGAGCCCGCCCGCTGCCAGCCTGCGCGCTGCATTCCAGCTCATCCAGCAATCGACCCGGCAGAACAGGATCACGGGCCGTGCCGGTGCAGCGCTGCGGGCCGCAGCCTCGAGCGCGTTCCACAAGGCGGGATCGGCAGGCATGCGTCCAGCCTCGGGGTGCCATTGCGCGCCGGGAATGGAACGGTGCGCCCGGCTGAGCCGCCATGCGCCGCTCAAGCCATCGCGCACACCGCCTTCGGCCGGCATGACATCAAGGAACAAGGCATCGCGCCCCGGATCAAGCGCCAGCGCATCGGCCAGCGCAATGCGCGCAGCGGGCGCGGGATCGGCACTGATCGGGCTGCGATAGCGGGCGATGCGATAGCCTTGCGCATCGAACAGCACCTGTGCATCGGCAGGCGGCTGATCGGCGCATGCGGGCGCGGGCGCGCTTGCCGCCAGAGCAGCCATCGCCAGAGCCAGCCGGAACGGCAAATCGCGCATCCATCCTCCCTTGTCCCAAAGTGCTATATGGGCGCTGGAGCTGCGGGCATACATTGTTCCTTGGTATGATCCGGCTTGCATCACTTCTCGCTCTCATGGCGACCCCGGCCGCAGCGCTTGGCGCAGCGCCGGGGAGTGATCCGCTGGGTTCGCCCATGTGGGATTATCATGCCGCAAGGGTGTTTGCCGATGCGCCCATCGTGTTCGATGACCGGGTGACAGTGGTTGTCCCGATGCTGGCGGAAAACCAGCATGTCGTGCCCGTCACGGTGGATGCGCGCGGGCTTGCCGATGTGCGGCGGATCGTGATCTTTGCCGATCTCAATCCCATTCCCGTCGCGGTCGAATATACCCCGCTGGCAGCGCAAGCCTTCATCGCCACCCGTATCAAGCTGGATCAGCGCACCCCGGTGCGCGCCGCCGTGCTGACGGGTGACGGCGTGTGGCATGTCGCGGGCGAGTGGGTGGATGCCGCAGGCGGCGGTTGTTCGGCCCCGCCGCTGAGCCGGGTGCGCGGCGATTGGGCCGATCACCTGGGCGAAATGCGCGGCGGCGCATGGGATGACGGGAAAACCACCCGCCTGCGCGTCGCCTTTCGCCATCCGATGGATACCGGACTGGTCGAAAACATCCCGGTTTACAACATCGAGCAGCTGACCATCTCGGACGAGGCCGGAACGCCGCTGGCGCAGATGGTGATCCACGCTTCGGTGAGCGAAGACCCCTCCTTCACCTTCAAGTTCGCGCCCGCGCTTGGTAGCGATCTCAAGGTGGCGGCGCGCGACAGCGGCGGGCTGGAATTCACCGGCAAGCTGGGCGCGGCCAGCGGCGCAAGGATCGCGGCGGCGCTCAGGTGATGCTGGCGCGGCGCGGCGTGCTGCGGGCTGCGCTGGCCGTTCCGCTGGCCGTTCCGCTCTTGGGCATGCCCGGCATGGTGCGGGCGGATAGTTTTGCAGGCACCTACACACCCAAGGCCGACCCGATCGGCGATGGCATCTGGCTGGTGCGCGGCGCAGATGAAGCGATCACGCCCGATAATGGCGGCGCGATTGCCAATATCGTCATCATGGCGAGCGATGCGGGCGCGATTATCGTCGATACCGGGCCCTCGCTCGCCTACGGACGCGCGCTCGAAACGCTCGCCCGGCAAGTGACGGGCAAGCCGGTGGCGCGGATCTATATCACCCACCTCCACCCCGATCACAGCTTTGGCAATGGTGCCTTTGCGACCAGCGAAATCCACGCCCTGCCCGCCACCCGCGCCGAACTGGAACGCGATGCCACCGGGTTTGAAGATGCCATGTACCGCCTGCTGCCCGGCTGGATTGCGGGCACGCAGGTGGTGCTGCCGCAGCACCAGGTGACAGCGGGCACGGTGACATTCGGCGGGCGCAGGCTCGAACTGCTGGCGCTGTCGGGCCATAGCGAGGGTGATCTGGCGATCCTCGATCAGGCATCGGGCACGCTGATTGCAGGCGATCTGGTGTTCCACAACCGCGCGCCCGCCACGCCCCATGCCAACATTGCCACATGGCTCGCAGCGCTCGGCACGCTGGAGGCCTTGCCGCACCGCCAGCTCGTCCCCGGCCACGGCCCGCTGTGTTTGGCCGGCGCGGCGATTGCCCAGACCCGCGACTGGCTGATCTGGCTTGACGGTGCCTTGCGCGAAGCGGTTGCCAGCGGGCACGACATGACCGAGGCTGGCACCATGCCGATCCCCGAACGCTTTGCCGATCTGGCCGCGGCGCGTTACGAACTCACCCGTTCGGTCTCGCATTTCTACCCGGCGCTGGAGGCAGAAATGTTCCCGCGCTTTGGCGGCTAGCTGCGCTCAACTAAAGTCCTATTTGCGCCGGCCTGCCCGCCCGCCACCTTGCAGAGGCCGCAGCAGACGGCGCAAGAGAACACGAGAGAGGGCGGGGATATGGCAGCGGGCGACAGACAGCTCGGCAATACGGCTTTTCCTGGCGGCAAAGGGCGGATAGGCTTATTCCGCACGGCGGGATCGGCAGCACAATCGGGACGGATGATGGCAGGGTTTGGGACAGGCGCAGCGCGCTACAACCGGGTGGCGCGGCTGCTCCACTGGGTGATGGCGGCGCTGGTGATCGGCAACATCGCGGGCGGATTGCTGCATGATGCGCTGGAAGACACGATCAATCTCATCCCGCTGCACAAATCCATCGGGCTGACAGTGCTGGCGCTCACCATCGCGCGCATCGGCTGGCGTTTCACCTGGCAGCATCCGCCCTACCCGCCTGCCATGGAGTCATGGCAGATCATGGCGGCCAAGGCGGTGCAGGCAGTGTTCTATGCCCTGATGCTGGCGATGCCGCTGACAGGGTGGGTGATGGCTTCGGCGGGCAAATATCCGCTTGGCTGGTTCGGCCTGTTTGACGTTCCCAAATTTGCTGTCGCCAAGGAAAGCGCGCTTTATCTCGCCAGCCGTCAGGGCCACGAGGTGCTGGGCTGGCTGTTTGCCGGACTGGTGGTGATCCATATTGCAGCGGCGCTGCGCCATCATCTGATTCTCAAGGACCGCGTGCTCGAACGGATGCTGTGATCCGGCGCGCGTCCCCCAACCCCTGCCCCAACCCCAACCCCAACCCAACAGGATATTGCCTTACATGAAAGCCACCTTGCGCCTGTCTGCCTGCATCACCGCCCTTGCCGCAGGCGCGCCCGTGCTGGCCGAAGATGCGGCTGACGACGCGCAGCGCAAGCCTGCCGAAGAGATCATCGTTACCGGGCAGGGGCTGGAGGAAACGCCATCATCCGCGATCTATTCGGTAACAACGCTCGAACGCGAGACTATCATCTCCAGCGCTTCGGGCCGGATCGAAGACGTGCTGCTGAATGTGGCGGGCTTCCAGCAATTCAGACGCTCCGACAGTCGTTCGGCGAACCCGAGCGCCCAAGGGGTAACGCTGCGCGCGCTGGGCGGCAACGCCACGTCGCGCGCGCTGGTGCTGCTTGATGGCGTGCCGATTGCCGATCCGTTCTTCGGCTATATCCCGCTGTCCGCCATTGCGCCCGAAAGCCTCGGGCAGATCCGGGTGACGCGCGGCGGCGGTTCGGGGCCTTTTGGCGCAGGCGCGCTGGCAGGCACGATCGAACTCGATAGCGCCAGCCCTGCCAGCCTTGCCCCGCTGCTGGCCAATGCCGCCATCAATGATCGCGGCGAGACTGAACTCGGCGCGCTGGCCACGGCCAAACTCGGGCGCGGATTTGTGACGGCCAGCGGGCGCTGGGACAGGGGCGATGGTTTCAACACCACGCCTGCCAGCCAGTTGACGCCTGCCAGCGTCGATGCCGCCTTTGAAAGCTGGCAGGGATCCTTGCGCGCTGTCGCCCCGCTAACCGACATGGTGGAACTGCAAGCGCGCATCAGCCTGTTCCGCGATAACCGCACGCTGCGCTTCAGAGGCGCGGATTCGTCGAGCGAAGGGCAGGATGCTAGCATCCGCATCATCGGGCGCGGGGCCTGGGCGTTTGATGCGCTGGCCTATGTGCAGACCCGCGATTTTTCGAACATCGTCATCAACGCCAACACCTTCAACCGCGCGCTGGATCAGCGCCGCACGCCTTCAACCGGGCTTGGCGGCAAGCTGGAACTGCGCCCGCCGGTGGGCGAAGCGCACACGCTGCGGCTTGGCGTCGATTATCGCCGTGCTTCGGGCGAATTGCAGGAAGAGGCCTATAATGCCACCACCGGCGCGCTCACTCAGCGGCGCCTTGCAGGCGGGGCGACCGAGAATATCGGCCTGTTCATCGAGGATGACTGGCGCATCGGCGCGCTCACGCTGACCGGCGGCCTGCGCGCCGATCACATTTCCATCACCGATACCTTCTACCGCGCACGCAATCCGGCAGGCGCGGTGGTGCAGGAAATTCTCGGCGAGGATCGTTCCGAATGGGTCGCCACCTGGCGCGCCGGTGCGGCCTTTCAGGCAAGCGAGACCCTGCGCCTGCGCGCCGCCGCCTATACCGGCCTGCGCCTGCCGACGATCAACGAACTGACCCGGCCTTTCGTGGTTTTCCCGGTGACGACCGAAGCCAATGCCGCGCTTGCCAATGAACGGCTCGAAGGGTTCGAGGCGGGGCTCGATTGGCAGGCGGCAGACGCGGTGCAAGTCTCGCTCACCGCGTTCGATAACCGGGTGAAAGATGCCATCGCCAATGTCACCCAGCGGCCAAACCTGCGCCGCCGCGAAAACCTGCCCGCCATCGCGGCGCGCGGGATCGAGGCGGGGCTGGGCGTCACGCTCGCCCGCGTAACGCTCAACGCCTCGCTCGCCTACACCGATGCCGTAATCGAAGGCGCGGGCCGATCCCTGGAGCTTGATGGCAACCGCCCGCCGCAAGTGCCGCGCTGGTCAGGCTCGGCGACGCTCGCGTGGGAGCCTGCAGCGGGCTGGCGGCTGGCGGCGACATTGCGCCATGTGGCAGCCCAGTTCGAAGATGATCTCGAAACCGATGTGCTCGCGCCTGCCACCACGCTGGATGCTTTCGTTCAGGTGCCGCTGGGGCAAAGCGGATTTGCCGCGATCCTGCGGGGCGAAAACCTGACCGATACCGAAATCGTCACAAGGAACGCCGCCGGATCCATCGACCTCGGCGTGCCGCGCACCGTGTGGCTTGGCGTGCGTTACGGCTTTTAACGGCGTGATACCCTCGCGCATGGCGAGGTTGTCCGCCAGCGCCTTCATATCCGCCTTGGTCACGCCCATCTGGCGGTGCGCAGCGGGCGAGGCGGCGGACGGGTAAGAGAGCAAGCGGGCTGGCGCGCCCGTGCGCCCGCGCGCCCGATGCTGGACTAGCCGCTCACACGCTGACCCCGAACAGACGGCCAACTGCCGCTGTGCTCGCCATGGCGAAGACCCCCCACCCGACCACGCGCAGCACCGCAGGCACAAGCGGCGCTGCGCCCGCCTTCGCCCCCAGCGCGCCAAGGATCGCGAGCGCAAGGATCGACACCGTCACCACAGCCGCAATCATCGCGCCTGCCTGAGCCAGCCACGCCGCAGCCAGCGGCACAGCGGCAGCCACGCTGAAGGTCGCCCCCGATGCGAGCGCAGCCTGCAGCGGGCGGGCGGCGAGATTATCCGTCAGGCCCAACTCGTCGCGGACATGGGCCGCCAGCGGATCAAGCGCGGTCAGCTCGCGCGCGACCATGGCAGCCGTTTTAGCGCTGAGACCGCGCGCACGGTAGATCGCCGCCAGTTCCGCCTCTTCGGCAGCGGGCATCTGGACCAGCGCCTGCGCCTCGCGGCGGATGTCGGCTCTTTCGGAATCGGCCTGGCTCGAAACGGAGATATATTCCCCTGCGGCCATCGACATGGCCCCCGCGATCACCGCCGCCACGCCGGCAACAAGGACAGCGCCCGGTTCAGGTGTCGCCGCAGCCACCCCGATGATCAGCGCCGATACCGAGATGATCCCGTCATTGCCGCCCAGCACCGCCGCACGCAGCCAGCCGGTGCGATGCACATAATGCGGATCTTCGGGATGTGCGCTTTCCACCATCATATCGGGCCCCTTGTTGCGCAGAAATTTCGCCAATCAAACAGCAAAATCCACGAAATTTTCGCTTCTTCATAACATAGGTGATTTTCAATCAAATACAAAATATCTGCAATTTGTAATTCAACATAGATTATTGAATGAAAATATTATTTCGTTGAATTATCGGGTATGAATATTACATTTATTCGGCCCCATTTGTGAAAACTCACCAAGAATTTCAGAATTTCACAACATGTGGAATGAGCATTCGCTTGTGAATGCTCTGCAAAAGCAAAGGAATGGCAAGATGGCAAATTATGGCAAGATCAAGAGTTATGACAGCAGCAATGGCGCCGGGACTATCGCTCCTGAAAAGGGCGGCGAACCCATGCCCTTTGTCAAAGCCGATCTTCAGCAGCAAGCCCAGGAGCCCAAGGTGGATCAGCGTTACAGCTATGAAACCAGCAAGGCCGATGGCGGCAAGATGAAGGCTGTCAATCTCCAGCAGGAGCAGGGCCAGCGTGACCAGAGCGGTCAACAGCAGGGCTGATCTGTCGCAGGGCCGGGGGTGCTCCGTTTGGGGCATCCCCGGTCGGTGCGGTTTTGCGTCCCGGCTGCGGCCGGGCGAGTGCGGCAGTGACACGTGCCCACGCCGCCGCAGCACCGAAGATTGCAGCAGAACGGGCGGCAGGATGGCGTATGAATTCAGCCGCGCGTGACGGCGCTTTCACTCCGGCACATCCAGAAGGCCTCACCATGACTTCCGCAAGCGTCGATATTGCCGCGATCAACGATCTGATGGCAGCCACAGCTGACAGCATTGACCGCTATGCCAAAGCGCAGGGCCGGATCGGGGCAAGCCACTTCGCGCCCGCCTTCAACGACCGCCTTGTCGAGCGACAATCCATCCTCACCGCATTGCAAGGCGAGGTGCGCAGGCTTGGCGGCGAGCCCGGACAAGGCGGAACCATGCGCGCCAGTGCAGCCCGGATGGTCGCCAATATCACGTCAGCCGTCACCGGCCGCAACGACCGGGCGATCATCGATCAGATCGCACGCAACGAAGCTCATATCAGGGCAAGGTTCGAAACCGCGATGAACAATCCCGATTTGTCGCCGCAAGCAGCCCGCGTGATCCGCGAAAGCTTTGGCACGGTCAAGCAGGGGCATGATCGGATGCGCGAAATCAAGCAGGCGATGGACGGCGGGCGCTGATCGCGTGGCAGCAGCTTGCGCGCAGGTGCCCGCCTATGGCGCATCAGCGGCAAAACTGTTCGACATGGCGCGCAGCAAGCTCAGGGATTCGTGCATGCGGCGGCTTGATTCACCCTCGCGCTCGGCGACTTCGACTTTCACCTCGCAGGTGGTCTGGATCACGGACAGCGCTTCGGCCAGCGAAAGCGTGCTGGTTTCGACCAGCGCGTGGAGAATGCTTTCGGCCAGCAGCAGGGCGGCCTGCCCATGGGCATCGGGCTCCACTTGCGGGACAATAGTTTCGCCTTCGGGTGAAATATCATGCATGTCGTCGGGCCGATCAAACAATCAGGCTTGGGTATAGCATCCTGGCCTCGCGCGCCTGAATATGAGCGCCGCCAGTGCAGCCTTTATGATCCCTCTGTAAAATCACTACGTAACTTAAATCAGGTTGGCTGCCATTTAAGGCGGTAGAGCATCATTGGGAGCCAACATGTCCAACGCCTTTATCAGACACCTTAGCGGTTACGGTCTTCTCGGCAGCGAGGAGATTGGTCTGCTGGCTGATGCGTGCACCAATGTCCGCGATTTGCCGGCCAATTTTCATCTTATCCGCGAAGGCGACGAACCCGATCCGGTGTTCGTGATCCTTGAAGGCTGGGCGTGCGGCTACAAGATGCTGCCCGATGGCGGGCGCCAGATCATGTCGTTCATGCTGCCGGGCGATTTCTGCGATATCCATATCGCTGTGCTCGAAGCGATTGATCACAACATCATGACGCTGACAAAAGCGCGCGTGGCCTCGCTGCCGCGCGCGCAGATGGAAGCGCTGGTGCAGGCGCGCCCCGCGCTTACAAGGGCGTTCTGGTGGTCGCAATTGGTGGATCAGAGCATCCTGCGCGCCTGGATTGTCAGCATGGGGCGGCGCAAAAGCGTGGAGCGCGTGGCGCATCTGATGTGCGAATTATACATCCGCATGCGCAATATCGGTCTTGCCGACGACGATGAATGCCGCTTGCCGCTGACGCAGCTGGTGCTGGCCGATGCGCTGGGGCTTACCCCGGTGCACGTCAACCGGGTGCTGAAAGTGCTGAAAACGGCCAATGTTATGGAACTGAACCGCGGCTCGCTCAGGATTATCGATTCGGGAAAACTTGCCGAAATCGCCGGATTTGACGGCAATTACCTCCACGAAAGGATCAGAAAATACGCCTGAGTGTCACGCGGGCATAACGCCAGCGCGCCCTGCGCCATGCAGGATGGCCCGGCTGCGGCGCCCCCTGCAAAGTTTTTTGCAATCAAATTGATAAATATTGAATAAAAAAGCACAAACATGATGTAAGTCATGATTGAAGTTTGAATTATCAATATGATTATCGGCACGAATTTTCCAAATAGACAAGGAATAATCATGTCGATCAAAATAATTAATAATAGCATCTGCTTTACGCATTCGAAATCGGCTGCCCTGTGGTCGGGGGCGTCTGCCTTGGCGATTGCTCTGACGGCCTTGGCGGTGCCATCGGCGACGCTGGCGCAGAATGAATGCGGGGCTGTGCCTGCGGGCGGTGGCAGTGTGGTCTGCTCGCCGGGCGGCAATCCCTATCGAGGCGGCATCACCTATGCCGCTGCGGCTGATGATGTCACGGTTGTGCTGCAAAACGGCGTGGTGATCGACACCGCCGTGCCAGTGGGCGCGGCCCTGTCGGTCACAGGCAGTGGCAATGCGGGCGCTACGCTGACAGGGGGATCAGGCACCGCGATCACGGCCAATGGCGCAGGCGTGAATGCCGTGCGCGTGATTGCTGGCAACAATGCGCAAGCCGCGCTGAGCGGTCAGATCCGCGCCAGCGGCGCAGGGGCCGATGCGGTGGTGGTGACAGGCGGCAATACTGCCACAGTTACCATCGCGCCCGGCACCATGATCTCGGCCAGCAGCGGCAATGACATCGTGCTGACCTCGCCGAGCGGCAGCACCTTGAACAATGCCGGTGTGATCGGCATCAACAATGCAGGCTTTGCCGTAGCAGCCATCGGCGGGCCGCTGCGGATCAACAACAGCGGCACTCTTACCAGCGATATCCGCTTCACCGGCGGGGCTGACGTGGTGAGCAACACCGGCACATTTGTGATCGGCCCCAATCCCGATTTCGGCGCGGGCGCTGATCTGTTCGGCAACAGCGGCACGGTGCGCTTTGCCGACGGGGCGGGCATTCCTGCCTTGCGCAGCTTCACCGGACTTGAAACCTTCAACAACACCGGCGGGCTGATTGATCTGCGCAATGGCGTGACAGGTGATGGGTTGACCATGCCGGGCACATTTGCCGGTACCGGGGCAAGCAGGATCGGCCTTGATGCCAGCTTGTCGGGCACTGCCCCCACCGATCGGCTGGTGATCGGCGGTGCGGCCACCGGGTCAACCGCGCTGCAGGTGGATTTTGCCGGGCCTGCCACGCTCAATGCCGGGACGGTTCTGGTTGATGCCGGTGCCGGAACGCAGGCCAGCGCATTCACGCTGGATGGCGGCGCGCGCAATTTCGGCCTGATCGAGGCGGATCTGGTATTTGATCCGGCCACCAACAATTTCGCGCTGGTCGGCGCGCCGGGCATCGCGGTGTACCGAGCGGCCGGATTTGCCGATGCCGCGCGCAATCTGTGGTACAAATCGGCTGATACCTGGTCTGCCCACATGCGTTCCTTGCGTGACGGGGCGTGGGGCAGCGGGGCAGGATCGGCAGGTGGCGGGCTGTGGGCGCAGATGCACGCATCGCGCGACAACCGCGAGAGCACGGCACAGGTCAACAATTTCGGTCTGGCGCGCAGCTTCGATCTTGGCTTCACGCAGGATTATTTCGGCGGTCAGGCCGGGTTTGATTTCGGCGGCGGCGCGGGTGATGATGGCAATTTCGCCTTCGGGGTCACGGGCGGCTATATCAGTTCGCAGGTCAACTTTGGCGGCGTGACTGATCGCCTGTCATTCGATGCCTTCAACGGCGGGGCCTATGCGACGGTCAATTCCGGCAGCCTGTTTGTCAGCGTGCTGGGCAAATATGATTACTACAAGGCCAATTCCACCAGCGAAGTCGGCCAATATGCCGCCAAGCTCAAAGGCGATGCCTATGGCGCGCAGGCCGAAGTGGGCTTCAGGCTGGGCTCGCAGGCCTTCTTTGTCGAACCCATTGCCACGATTGCCTATGTGCGCACCAATCTGAATGATCTGGGCCTCCAGAATGCGGTGGTGGATTTCCGCAATGCCGATGGCTTTCGCGGCAAGCTGGGCGCTAGGCTCGGGGCCAATATCGCCGGCTCCGGAGCCAATGCCGTGGTGCTTTATGCAGGCGGCAATTACGTCCACGAATTCCGCGATGATGACAATATCGCCTTCATCAGCGGCGGGCAGACAGTCAGCATCGCCAATCGCCGGCGCGGCGATTACGGCGAAGGCATGATCGGCGTGAATATCAGCGCCACCAACATGGTCAGCGGCTTTATCGAAGCCAATGGCGCCAAGGGCAGCGAATTTGATGCCTTTGGCGGACGTGCGGGCCTGCGTATCCGGTTCTGATGGCCAGCCTGCAAAGGCTTCCCCCTGTCGAGGTATCTTTGGCTGCTGCCCCACAGCAGCCAAAGTGCTATCAGGCTGCTGTCACAGATGCATGGCGCGCACGGGATGGCATGATGATCGACACGCAGCTTAATGATGGCACGCCGGTGTGCATCCGCATGGTGCGGCCGGATGATGAGGCGCGCCTTAAGCAAGGCATTGCCCAATTGTCACCGCAATCGCGCTATCTGCGGTTCTTTTCCGGCATGCGCGAGGCACCGCAGGGCGTGATTGATACTCTCGTGGCGGTTGACGGGCATGATCACATTGCCTGGGGCGCGCTGCGATCCGATCTTGCCGATCAGCCCGCGCTGGGCGTGGTTCATGCCTTCCGCGACCCTGATGATCCGGCCACGGCAGAATTTTCGGTAGCGGTGATCGATGCCTATCACGGGCGCGGCCTTGCCCGCCTGCTGACGGCGGTGCTGCTGCTGGATTGCCAGCACGAAGGGCTGGAACATCTGATGGTGCATATCCTGCCGGAAAACCGCCCGGCGCTCACCCTTGCCCGCTCGCTCGGGGCACATCATCTTGATCAGGCCGAAGGCGTGATGCGGTTCGATATCGTGATCGCCGATGCGCTGGCATCGCTCAAAGCGGCAAGCGATGTGCCGGGCCTGGGCGCGGTGTTTGCGCAATTTGCCGCGGCCGGCTTGGCGCGCGCTGATTTGCGGTTGCAGCAAACGGCGGGATGCTTTCCCGCTTGGCAATTGACGATCCGCACGGATTAGCAGATGGTGTGCATCGGACTCGCAAAACGCCCCCGGCAGCCTGCGGTTCCGACAGATTGGCGGATGGGGATCGTCTGCCGGACCGCTTGGCAGCCCTTGCTTCGCTGCCCTGATTGCCGCGTATCCTCAGGGCACACAAGGATGCGGCGATGCACACGGCACCACACGACAATGCGACTGCGGCGAATGACTGGATCGCCTGCCTCACTTACAAAAGCGTGGCAACCGCATCGCCCGGCGCTGGCGATCTGCAAAATCTGGTGAACCGGGCGCGCGCGCGCAATCGCAGCCTCGGCATCACCGGCATGCTGGCGTTCGAGAATGATTGTTTCCTCCAGACGCTGGAAGGCCCGCCCGCGCAGCTTGATCTGCTGTGGTCGGCGATCAAGCAGGACACCCGCCACAGCCAGATCGACGTGCTGAGCGAACATGTTGTCACCTCGCGGCTGTTTTCCGATTGGGATCTGCTGATTGATGAACGGTTTATCGATGCGCCCCATGCGCAATCAGCGCCGCCGCCCGCCATGGCGCAGCACATCGCGCAGCTCGTGCAACTGGCGTTTGACGGGGATGATATCCGCCTCAATGCGCTGATTGCGGGCTTTGCCGATCAGGGCTGGACCGGTGATGCGGTGGTGTCGCTGCTGATCGAACCGGCAGCGCGCGCGCTGGGTGATGCGTGGATGGATGATGCCTGCAGCGCGATCGAACTCACCATCGCGCTGTCGATGCTGCAATTGGCAGGCCATGCGGTGCGCTATGCCCCGGCCAGCGAAACAATCCGCCAAAGCCGTTACACGATCCTGCTGGCCACCGCGCCGGGCGAAGGGCACATGCTGGGCACATCCATGCTGGCCGATCAGTTCACCGATGCCGGCTGGCAGGTCGAAATGGCCTTCCCCGAAAGCGAGCAGGCCTTGCTCAACCAGTTGGGCGCGCAGCAACCCGATGCGATGGATATCGGCCTGTCGGAAGCTTTGCCGCGCCAGCATGCGCTGATCAATTTGCGCAGCGCCATCGAACACAGCCGACTGGCCGCGCTTGGCAGGCCGACAATCCTGTCGGTCGGCGGGCGATTATTTGCCGAAGCTGCCGCCAGTGCCACATCGGTCGGCGCGGATTATGCGCGCAAAGGCATCGCCGGTTCAGCCGTGCCGATTGCCGCGCTGGTCAGGCAAAATCGCGAGGCGCGGCCGTGATCGCGCCGTCATGCAAGCGTGCAGCCACATCGGCCCGCTGACGCTGCGAGCCCGGCTGCATGACCAGTCGCAGCGCGTTGACATGGCCTTCGAAAATGCGCGCGGCGGCAAGGCTGGCGCTGCCCGGATCGGCCGGCACTTCGCGCAGCGCGACCCCGCCTTCAGGGCTAGTGCCCCACCCCTTGCCGCCCGCAGCAGCGCGGGTGCGTGCCGACCTGCCCGTGCTTGCGCCGCAGCAGCTGCAACCCGTTCAGACTTATTGCTGCGCCTGCTAGTGCCAGGTTCACAAGCGCAGCAATAAGCACCAATGCTGCAACCATGGAGATGGCCTCGGCCATGATCATGCTCGCAACCTCCTTGTGGGGTGATAATCAGCCGCAATCCTGACGCGGTTTAGCGGCATCTGGCATGGCTTCCCGGCGCCGGAGGCGGGCCCATCGAGGCCGCTGTGGCACGCGGCGCAAAGAGGCCGGGGGCTCGGCGCTTTGTCGGATGATTTGGCCATGACAGCCCTTCCGGGGTTGGCAACGGCAAGCGCGCCTTGGCCCGCCCGATCAGGCGCAGGGTTGGCCAGAAAGCCCCAGGGCACGGGACTTTCTGGCCGGCAACCGAAGCGATCAGAACCGGGGGGATCCATCCCCTTCCATTGCATGCTTGATGTCGCGCATCTGATCATGGCCCTGCTTGATCGAGGCGTAACAATCGCGGATCGTGTGGGCGACTTCGGGCGACAAGCCCTTGTCTTCGAGCGCGTCCTCGAACTTGTCCTTGATGTGATCTTCGCCCCGTTCGACCTCGTCGATGATGGCCTTGTCATCATTGCCGGTCACAACCGATTTGAGGTTGAGAAACATGCGGTGCACGCCGGCCAGCATGGTGCCGTCATCCTCGGGCTCGCCGCCCAGCCGGATCACGTCGGCGCGCAGCGCGGTGATGATCGCCTGGCGTTCGACAGCGCGTTCGTTGAACAGGCCGAGAAACCGGCCATTTTCCGACTTCTTGGCCGCTTCGCCGTAACCTTCGACGCTATCGTAAGTCGTGGCGATCAAATCATTCAGCGTGGAAATATCGTGCGATACCTGAGACATGACATGGTCCTTTCAATGTTATCAATGCGGCAGACACAGCGATGCCGCGCAGCATTCGCCGGTCGCGAATGCGGCCCAATCTGCCGCCCTGCGGTTCTTGTGTCGGAGTGCAGCCTTGCACCCCCGACGCTGCGCTATCTGGCGTGCTTGCCCCTGCGGCTCAGCGCAAACAGCCCCATCGCTGCGACAATGGCCGTGGCGGCAGTGGCCGCGAGCGAGGCGCGCGGATGGGCTGCGGCCTCGCGCCTGATATATGCCACCGCGTCCCTGGCGGCGGCATCGGCATGCTCGCGCAGGCTTTCGATCAGTTTGGCCGTTTCGGTGGTGGCCGCCGTCAAGACCTCACCTGCGTCCTTGGACATTTCGTGTACGCTTTTTGCAGTTTCGGTAAATTCACCCATGATAAGCCTCCTGAATATTTCGCGTTTCGATCCCGTGTTTTTTCATCTTGTATTTATGAAATGCCCCGTCGCTAATTGACATTGATGCCGCCGAGCGATCCCAGCACCCCGAAAGCCTGAAGCAGCCAGATGACAACTGCGATCACCACAACAATGTTGAGGATATTCTTGATCTTGCCGTCCATGGGAAGATAGGTGTTTATCAGCCAGAGCAGCACCCCAACCACCACCAGAATAACGATGACATTAATAAGTGACATAGATTTTACTTCCCGAATATGTTGCAGGGATAATGAGGCAAATCATCGTCACACGCTTTTGCCGCGGAGCATGTTCACCACGAAGATGATGAGAGCGACCACGATGAGAAGGTAAATAAACCCGCCCCATGGTGTAAGACATGACGAGCCCGATCAGCCAAAGAACAATCAGAATCCCGATTATTGTGTAGATCATTGATCTTCTCCTCGTTCTGGCGTGATGGCGAAGATTGCTGCGGCTTGCTTAGCGGCAGCGCACATGTCGCCGCGATCGATGTTCTCGCGCGCCCTGCTGCCCCCGCCTCCGATGGCGCCCAGAATGGTGCCCAGCAGTTCCGAACCGCCCGGTGCGATCACATTGCCAAGCGCGCCGCCTGCAGCGCGCCAACGATCAGTCCGGTGGTGCCGTCCGAACGGCGGCAGTAATATCGGCCATCCTCGCCGCGATAGATCCGGTCATTGGGGAAAGCCGCCGCTCGCGATACCGCGCGGAATCATTGCGGTGGTAGCGATCAGCATAGTAATTCCCATAGGCGGGATCAGGCCGGTTATAGTCATACCGTGACCAGTTGCCCGGGTTCGCAGAGCCCTGATAATCGCTGACACAGCCGCACAGCATTCCGGCACAGGCTATTGCGCACATCGTTTTGAACATCTCATACCTTCCCAAATAGCAGGCATTCAGCAAGTTCAGCGCACCAAAAATAGCGACGCCCTCGTGGGGGTCGTTTGATTGCGCATGCGGGAGTGGTTTGGCTCAACTGAAGTACCCAAACAGTCCATG
>JBJIOB010000046.1:0-105702 GCA_045377215.1 Erythrobacter sp. | reverse complement strand
CTGGCGGAGGTGAAGATCACTTCGCCGTGCCAGCCCAGCGCCGCCTTGATGCGTTCACGCGCATCTTCCAGCGCAGCGCGGGCCTTGCGGCCCTCGGCGTGGGGGCTGGACGGATTGGCCCACAGCGCAAAGCCTTCCGCCATAGCGGCGCGCGCCTCAGGACGCAGCGGCGAGGTCGCCGCGTGATCGAGATAGACCCGTTCAGCCACGGCGCTTTGCCCGCTGCACAAAAAATTGCGAAATCTGCATCGCGCCCTATATAGAGCCCGCTTCAGCGTGCGCCAGCGGCCACGCACGATCCGTCATTTTGCAAAGGTTCCTGATGCCGTCTGTCATCTTTCCCGGCCCGGAAGGCCGCCTTGAAGGCCGTTTCTCCCCGCCCCCGCGCCCGCGTGCACCGGTGGCGATGATCCTTCACCCGCACCCCGAAGGCGGCGGCACGATGAATGATCGCATCGTGCAGCGACTCTACAAGACCTTTGCCGATCGCGGCTTTGCCACCTTGCGCTTCAACTTTCGCGGGGTCGGGCGCTCGCAGGGCAGCTTTGATAGCGGCGTGGGCGAATTGTCCGATGCGGCGAGCGCGCTCGACTGGGTGCAATCCATCCACCCCGAAGCGCAAAGCACGTGGATTGCCGGTTACAGCTTTGGCGCGCTGATCGGGATGCAATTGCTGATGCGCCGCCCCGAAGTGCGCGGCTTCATCTCGGTCGCGCCGCCTGCCAACATGTATGACTTCAGCTTCCTTGCGCCCTGCCCGGCGAGCGGGCTGTTCGTGCAGGGCGCCGCGGATACCGTGGTGCAGCCGGGTGCCGTGCAGAAACTGGTCGACAAGCTGCGCACGCAAAAGCACATCACCATCCACCACGAAGAAATCCCGCGCGCCAACCATTTCTTCGAGAACGAACTCGATGATCTGATGGGTGCGGTGGACAATTACCTCGATTTCCGCCTGTCGCCGGATTGTCCTATCAAATAGGCGCCCGGCTCAGCCCGCCTGCTCGGCCTTGATCGTTTCAAGCGGAGCGCGGCCATCTTTCGTGGGGATCGTCCAGATCAGCACATTGATCACCGCGATCACGGCCAGCAGCACCATCAGCACGGGCTGCTTTGCAATGCCGGTGCGCCGCCAATAGACAAACGCGCCCACCACCAGAGCAATGGCGGTGAGCATCACGAGCGAGAGCACAAAATCAGGCATGATGCGCGCCTATAGCCCATCGCGGCCCAATTCACAGGCGTGAATTGACTTGCACCAAGGCCAGCGGCACACCTTTGTGCCATGGATAAGAGCCACGCTGATGTCACCCGCCGCCAGGCCCTTGCCGGTCTTGGTGGTGCCTCCGCCCTTGCCCTGTTGCCCGCCTGCGCCCGCAGCGCCCCGTTGGCGAGCACGCCTGCCGCCAGCAATGCCGCCGATGCCGCGCTTGATCGGATCGCCTACGCCATGCTCGCCCACGAACCGGGCCGCGCCACCGGATTGGGCGTCGATGTCGGGGAATATGCCCATTGGCGCAGCACCTTTGGCGAACCGGGCATGGCGGGCGAGACCGATTATGCCGCGACGCTGAAACAGCTTCTCGCCGAAGCGCGCGCCTATCCGCGCGAAGGGCTTACCCCCGATCAGGTGGTGGGCTTTGAAGTCGTCGAAAGCGCCTTTGCCAAGGCGCTTGAAGGCATGGCCCTGGCCTATGGCTCGGTCGCGGTCGGCAGTTGGCGCAATGCGCCCTATAATGTCGTCCAGAATGTGGGCGGATATATTGATTATCCGCGCTTTTTCGCATCGACCCAGCCGCTGCGCGCGGCCGATGATGTGGTGCATTATGTCGCCCGGGTGAGCGAGATTCCCAAGATTCTCGCCGCTGAAACCGACCGGCTCAAATTCAATCGCGGCATGGGGCTGGTGCCGCCCGATTTCCTGCTGGGCAAGACGATCACACAGATGGAAGCGGCGATCAAGGGCGCTGAGGAAAGCTATGCCGGCCCGCTCGCCGCATCCCAATTCGGCGGCAATGATATGGCGCTGCGGACTGTGAAAAAAATCGTGGCCGAGGGCATCCAGCCGATGCTCGCCGCGCAGCTTGAAGAGATCAAGACGCAGCGCGCCATCGCCGCCAGCCATGCGGGCATGTGGGCGCAGCCGAGGGGGGATGAATATTACGCCTGGGCGGTGAGCGCTTCGACCACCACGGCGCTGAGCCCCGATGAGATCCACCAGCAGGGCCTTGATGAATTGAAGGATCTGCATGGCCGGATGGACGTGATCCTCAAGGAATTGGGCTATACCCAAGGCAGTGTCGGCGCGCGGATGCGGGCGCTGGGCGATGATCCGGCCTACAGATTTGCACCCGGGGATGCGGGGCGCGCCGAAATCGTCGCCTTTATCGAGGAACGCATTGGCTGGATCACCGCGCAGATGCCGCGCGCTTTCACGCAGGTCGTCAACCCGCCATTGGAAGTGCGCCGCTTGCCCATCGCCGAGGAAATCGGCGCGCCTGCGGCCTATGGCGGCGCGGGCGCGAAGGATGGCAGCATTCCGGGGCGGATGTGGATCAACCTCAGGACGCCTGATTTGCACCGCAAATATGATCTGCCCGATCTGACCTTCCACGAAAGCATTCCCGGCCATGTGTGGGAGGGCGAATTTTCCAATCGCCTGCCGCTGATCCGTTCGATCCTTGCCTTCAACGCTTTTTCCGAAGGCTGGGCCTTGTATGCCGAACAATTGGCGGATGAACTGGGTGCCTATGATGATTTCAAGGTCGGGCGGCTGGGCTATCTTCAGGCGCTGGCCTTTCGCGCCTGCCGGCTGGTGGTGGACACCGGCCTGCACCACAAGCGCTGGACCCGCGAGGAAGGGCGCAGGTTCTTTGTCGAGGAAAACGGCTCGAAGGTGGATGAAGTCGCATCGGAGGTGGATCGCTATTGCAGCTGGCCGGGGCAGGCCTGCGGCTACAAGATCGGCCATTCCGAGATCGTGCGCCAGCGTGCCCGCGCGCAAGGCGAACTGGGGCCGCGCTATGATTTCAAGGCGTTCAACACCGCCGTGGTGCTGGGCGGCAATGCGCCGCTGGATGTGATGGCGAATACCGTCGGGCGGTATATCGCAGGGGCGCAGGGGTAAGGCCAGCTGCGGCCTCACCCCTGCGCAAGCGGCGTCAGCTTTTGCCGAACAATCCCTTGGCCATGTTCATCACATCATTGATCGGATTGCCATCGCCATCGCGATCAACCAGCTTCATCAGATCGGCAGGGTTCTGGCCGAACTGGCTGGCAATCTGGCCAAGCGCGCCCTCGCCGCCCAATTGTTCCACCACTTTGGCGAGCGCATCTGCGCCGATGCCGGTCTGCTGGGCGGCAAGATCAACAGTATCGCCCGGCGCGCTGACCGTTTGCGACAGGGTGGCAATCGCTTTTTCGACCATCGCGGGATCAAGCCCGACCTTGGCCGCCAGCGCCGCCACATCATCCGGCGCACCGCCGATATTCTTCAGAATGCCATCAAGAATGCTGTTCATCACGTCTCTCCCCGGTGTCAGAGCCAACGGCCCTGACACCGAAGTTAGGCGATAATGCAGCGCAAGGCCAGCGTGTTACGCAGCAACCGGTGCAGGGGCTGCTTGCCGCACGCCTTCATCGACATGGGCTTCGAACTGGGCGAAATTGTCGATGAACAACTGCACCAGCTTCTTGGCCGTGGCGTCATATTCCGCGCCGTCCGCCCAGGTGCTGCGCGGATCAAGGATCGTCTGATCAATCCCGGCCTCGGCCAGCACCGGCACGTGTACCGGAACATCGAACCCGAAATTGGGATCCTTGCGGAAGGTGACACCATCCATCTTGCCATCAAGCACAGCGTTCAGCAGCGCGCGGGTCGCCTTGATCGGCATGCGGCTGCCGGTGCCGTACTTGCCGCCGGTCCAGCCGGTGTTGACGAGCCAGCATTCGACCGAACCCTTGCCGATGCGTTCTTTCAGCAGGTTGCCATAGACGCTGGGATGACGCGGCATGAAGGCCGCACCGAAACAGGTGCTGAAAGTGGCCTCAGGCTCGGTCACGCCGATTTCGGTGCCCGCGACCTTGGCGGTGTAGCCCGAAAGGAAGTAATACATCGCCTGATCCGCCGTCAGCCGCGCGATCGGAGGCAAAACGCCGAAGGCATCGGCAGTCAGCATGATCACGTTGGACGGCGCGGGGCCGAGGTTCTTTTCGCTGGTGTTGGGGATCGATTCGATCGGATAGGCACCGCGGGTGTTCTCGGTCTTGCTGGCGTCGGTGAAGTCCAGTTCACGCGTTGCCTCGTCCATCGCGACGTTTTCAAGGATCGTGCCGAACATCTTGGTGGTGGCGTAGATTTCCGGCTCGCCCTCAGCCGAAAGGTTGATCATCTTGGCATAGCAGCCGCCTTCGAAATTGAAGACTGCGGTGTCCGACCAGCCATGTTCATCATCGCCGATCAGGGTGCGGCTGGCATCAGCCGAAAGCGTGGTCTTGCCGGTGCCCGACAGGCCGAAGAAGATCGCGCTCTTCCCGTCGGCGCCGATATTGGCGCTGCAATGCATCGGCATCACGCCTTGGGCGGGCAGCAGGTAGTTCAAGAGGCCGAACACGCCCTTCTTCATCTCGCCCGAATATTCGGTGTTGCCAATGAGGATCAGCTTTTCGGTAAAGCTGACCGCGATCACCGTGTCGCTGCGGCAGCCGTGGCGTTCGGGGTTCGCCTTGAAGCTCGGCAGGTTGATGATGGTGTATTCGGGCACGAAACTGCTGAGTTCTTCCGCCGTGGGGCGCACCAGCAGGGTGCGGATGAACAGGTTGTGCCAGGCCATCTGGTTGATGACGCGCACATTCACCCGGTATTCGGGCTGCGAGCCGCCGAACAGATCGGCGACGTAAAGCTCTTCCTGCCCTTCGAGTTCGCTCAGGAAATCGGCCTTGAGATTGGCGAAATGCTCCGGGCTCATCGGCTGGTTGATCGGGCCCCAGTTGATCGTGTTTTCGGTTTCGGCATCGCGGACGATATACTTGTCCTTGACGCTGCGGCCGGTGAACTTGCCGGTTTCCACCAGCAGCGCGCCATGCTTGGTCAGCTTGCCCTCACCCTTGGCCAGCGCGTGTTCCACCAGTGCAGCGGTGCCGAGATTGGCGTGAAGGGTGGCCCGGGTATTCAGGTTTTGGGCAGCCAGAGGGGTTGCAAGCGAGGTCAAAGCATGTCTCCTGAGCCTGATGGCATGATCGCGAAGGGCAAAGCCTGCATCCCGCCGCGCCCGTCCATGGCGCACAGGCATTGCATACCTATGCAGCGATGGGCGGATCGACAGGCCGGCTGGCCGAGTCACCCCTTTATCTGGGCCCAATAGATTGCCGCCGCCGCTGCGTCAAACCAAGGAAAATGCACTTGCGGCAGCACGTTTTGCAACCATGCCCAGATGCGCGGGCCAGCCGCGTGGGCCAAGCGCGTGAGCAAGCCGTGCGCAATCAATTGTATGCCTGCGCGCTTGGCGCTACCCTGCCCGCCGCGCGGCGCGATGGCGGCGCATTGACGGAGGCCCCCATGCCATCAGGCGCAGCGCAGGAAACACCGCCCGGCGAAAACCCGCCCGTGGATCTGGCGCGCCCCTGGCAGATCGCGCTGGTGGATGATGATCGCAACATCCTCACCACGGTGTCGATTGCGCTCAAATCCGAAGGCTTTGCCACAAGGCTTTATTCCGACGGGGAAACCGCCTTGAAAGCGCTGATCGAAAACCCGCCTGATCTGGCGGTGTTCGACATCAAGATGCCCAAGATGGACGGGCTCGAACTGCTGGCCAAGGTGCGCGAACATTCGGCGCTGCCCGTCATTTTCCTCACCAGCAAGGATGATGAAAGCGACGAGGAAATGGGCCTTGAACTGGGCGCGGATGATTACATCTCCAAGCCGTTTTCGCTGCGCCTGCTGATCGCCCGCATCCGCGCGATCCTGCGCCGCGCCGAACCCTTGCGCGAAGGGGCAGGCGGCGATGATGCCATGGTGCTGCCCGCTGGCCCGATGATCCGGCAGGGCCGCCTGTTCATGGATCCGGCGCGCCATACCGTCACCTGGGACGGGCGCACTGTCAGCCTGACAGTCACCGAATTCCTGATTCTCGAAGCGCTCGCCATCCGGCCCGGCGTGATCAAGAGCCGCAACCAGTTGATGGATGCCGCCTATCCCGATGATGTCTTCGTGGATGATCGCACCGTCGATAGCCACATCAAGCGGATGCGCCGCAAGTTCCGCAGCGTTGATTCGCAATTCGGCGCAATCGAGACGCTGTATGGGGCAGGTTACAGCTTCAACGATGCCTGATACGCCATCCCTGCGCAGCCTTGCCGGGCGCTGGCTGCCGCGCGGGCGCTTTGCGCTCACCGCGCGGATTCTGGTGGTCAACATCCTGCCGCTGGCGCTGCTTGGGGGCGGATTGTTCTATCTCGATGGCTACCGCACGCAGCTTGTCAACGAACGCTTCAAACTGGCGCGGATCGAAGCCCAGATCACCGCCGAAGCGCTGGCGGGCGCCACCCGCGAACGGCAGGAAGCGCTGCTGGTGCAGATCGGCAAGGAACAGCGCATGCGCCTCAGGCTGTTCGATGCCGAAGGGCGGCTGACGGCCGACAGTTTCGCGCTGGACGAGCCTGCCTTCCGCTTCAACAATATCGCCGATGATGATTGGGAGCAGCGCTTTGCCCGCTGGCTTGATCGCACGGTCGATACGCTTGTCGCGGCCGAGGCGATCACTGATTACAACGAACCCGAAGCGCAGGAAGCCGATGCCTGGCCCGAACTGGCGCGCGCGCGCGAACTGGGCCTGTCGCAAGTGCGGCTGTATGATTGGCGCGATGGCACGCCGGTGATCACAGCTGCCGCGCCTGTCGGCCTGCAAGGCGCGACGTTGCTGACAGTGCGCAACGCGGTGGACATCACGCAATCGGTGCGCTCGGCGCGCACCACGCTGGGTTTTGCCGTGCTGCTGGTGCTGGCGGCCTCGATCACGCTGTCGCTGTTTCTGGCGCGCACTATCGTGGCCCCCTTGCAGGCCCTGACCAGCGCGGCGGTGAGAGTGCGGCAGGGGCGCGAGCGGGCGGTCGAAGTGCCGCGCCTGCCGCAGCGCCGTGACGAGATCGGCGTACTCGCCCGCACGGTTTCCGACATGACAGCGGCGCTGCGCCAGCGGATCGACGCGGTTGACAGTTTTGCCGCCGATGTCGCCCATGAAATCAAGAACCCGCTGGCCAGCTTGCGCGGCGCGATTGAGGCTTTGCCGCGCGTGAATGATCCCGAATTGCACGCCGAACTGATCCAGATTGCCACCCATGATGTGCGGCGGATTGATCGGCTGGTGTCGGAGATTTCCGATGCGAGCCGGATTGATGCCGAAATGTCGCGCGCGACGCTGGAACGGCTCGATCTGGCGGATCTGGTGCGCGCCATTATCGGCGGGCGCGAAGATCGCGCGCTGAATGATGGCCACCCGATCCATCTGGCCACCACCGGCTTTGCCGCGCGCGTCGAAGGCGTGCCGATGCGGCTGGAACGGGTGGTGGAAAACCTGCTCGACAATGCGGTGTCCTTCTCGCCGCCGGACGCACCCATCGACGTTGCCATCGACAATGACGGGCGCTGGGTCAGCCTTGCGGTGATGGATAGCGGCCCCGGCATCCCCGCCGAGGCGCGCGAGAAAGTGTTCCGCCGCTTCCATTCCGATCGGCCCGAAGGCGAAAGCTTCGGCAATCATTCAGGCCTTGGCCTCGCGATTGCGCGCACCATTGCCGAAGCCCATGATGGCACGCTCACCGCTGAAAACCGCCCCGATGGCGCAAGCGGCGCGTGCCTCTTGCTCAAACTGCCCGCTGCATGAACGCATCCGCGCCCGCCGAACAGATCATGCAGGCGAGCGGCGTCGTGATCGGCGGGCGAGCGCTGCTGATCGAAGGGCCGCCCGGCAGCGGCAAATCCTCGCTCACGCTGGCGCTGCTGGATCGCGGAGCGGGGCTGATCGGTGATGATGCCGTGCGCCTGCTGCGCGAAGGCGAAACGATCATCGCCGCGCCGCCGCCGCGTATCGCCGGGCTGATCGAACTGCGCGGGATCGGGATCGTGCCATGGCCAACCGCAGCGCCAGCGCCGCTTGGCCTGATCCTTAACCTGGGCGGGCCGCAGGGCGAACGGATGCCTGCCAGCGCCGGGATACGCGATATTCTGGGGGTGAGCATTCCCGTGCTTGCCTTTGAACCGGGCACGCTGGCCCCGGCGCAGCGGGCGGAATGGGCGCTTAAGGTTCATGGGCTTGCCAGCCCGCCCAGCCATCCCGCATAAGCAGGTTTGCGAAAATCCCGGCAACCCGCCGCCATGCACACAAGTCCGCCATCATGAACACATCTGCCGCATCATCTGCCAGCCCCGCTCCCCCGCCGCAGCGCCTGCTGCTGGTGACCGGACTGGCGGGCGCAGGCAAATCGACCGTGCTTGATGCGCTCGAAGACCTCGGCTGGGAGACGATTGACAATGTTCCGGTGCGGCTGCTGCGGCGGCTGGTTGCCACCGAAACGGGTGAGCGCGCGCCCGATGAACAGCGCGGGCCGCTCGCCATCGGGTTCGATACGCGCACCCGCGGCTTTGTCCCTGCCGAAATCATCGCACTGGCCAAGGATATTGCGGGCCGGAGCGATCTTGCGGTCTCGTTCATCTTCATGGATTGCGCGGGCCACGAGTTGGAACGCCGCTACAACGAAACCCGCCGCCGCCACCCGCTCGCCCATGGCCGCCCGGTGATGGAAGGCATCGCCGCCGAACGCGAACTGCTCGAACCTCTGCGCCGCTGGGCCGAAATCGTGATTGATACCACCGCGCTCACCGCCAAGGATTTGCAGGATCACGTGCGCGCGATGTTCCTTGCCCCCGCGCCCGCCGACGCCGCAGGCCGCGATGCCAGCGCAGCGGCGCTCACGCTCACCTTGTCGAGCTTCGGCTTTGCGCGCGGGATGCCGCCGCTCGCTGATCTGGTGTTCGACATGCGCTTTCTCGACAATCCGCACTGGGTGCCCGAATTGCGCGAACAGACCGGGCAGGATGCAGCCGTCGGCGCCCATATCGCGCGCGACCCCGCTTTTGCCGAAGCTTTTGCCCGGATCCGCGACCTGCTGCTGTTGCTGCTGCCGCGCTATCAGGCGCAGGGCAAACCCTATGTCCATGTCGCTTTTGGCTGCACCGGCGGGCGGCACCGTTCGGTTTACAGCACCGAGTTGATGGCGCAGGCCTTGCGCGAGGCGGGATTTTCGCCCACTGTCCGGCACCGCAATCTGGGCAACCGCGCGGCCGAAGAAATCGAACAGGACAGGCGCCGATGACGGATCAGCCCCCCTTGCCCCTCTCTCAACGCCGCCTGTGGGCGGTTGCAGAACGGACGTAATCCCCCGCATGATCGGTTTGATCCTGGTAACCCATGGCCGCCTCGCCGACCAATTTGTCGAGGCAATGGAACATGTTGTCGGCCCGCAACCCGCGGTCGCGACCATCTGCATCGCGCCTGATGATGATATGGAACAGCGCCGCTCGGAAATCGCCAAGGCGATCCGGGTGGTGGATGGCGGCGCGGGCGTGATTATCCTCACCGACCTGTTCGGCGGCACCCCGTCGAACCTGGCGATCTCGCTGCTGGATGCCGGGCGAGTCGAAGTGATTGCCGGGATCAACCTGCCGATGCTGATCCGCCTCGCCGGTGCGCGCAAGGCGATGGATGTGACGGCTGCCGTCGCGGCGGCCGCCAATGCCGGGCGCAATTACATCACCGTGGCAAGCGAATTGCTGGGACAGAGCGCGGCTGCGGCTGTCGCCAAGGCCTGATGGCGCGGCCATGAACGAAGCCCGGCGCAGCGTCACCATCGTCAACCGCCGCGGGCTGCACGCCCGTGCCAGTGCCAAATTTGTCGGCGCGGTGGCGGCTTTGCCCGATGGGGTGCGTGTGACGGTAAGCAAGGCGCCCAACAGCGCGGCGGGCGGATCAATTCTGGGGCTGATGATGCTGGGCGCGGCCAAGGGCGATGTCGTTGAAGTTGCGGTGGAAGGCGACGATGCCGACGCCGTACTGGCGCAATTGTGCAGCCTGATCGAAGCCGGTTTCGGCGAGGATTGAGGCCCGGCATTCGGGCCGCGGGCAAACGCGCATGCACAAGCATATCTCCGGCTTTTCCAATCCGACAGTGAAATATCTGCGCAGCTTGCGCGACAAGAAACATCGCAAGCGCGCCGGCCAGTTTCTGGTCGAAGGGCTGCGCCTGCTCGAAGATGGCCGCGCAAGTGGGCGCGTGCCGCAGCTGCTGATCATGGCCGAAGGCAATATGCGCGCGGCAGGTGGCCATGAAGTGCTTGCCCGGCTGATCAACGCGGTCGAGGCGGCAGGCGGCGAGGTGATCACCACCACGCCTGATATCCTGTCGAAGATCACCGGCAAGGATAATGCGCAAAGCGTCGCGGGCGTGTTTGACGAATGGGACACCGGGCTTGCGGCGCTGGATCGCAGCGCTGCGCCGATCTGGCTGGTGGCGCAGGCGCTGCGTGATCCGGGCAATCTGGGCACCATGCTGCGCACCGGCGATGCAGTGGGCGCAGGCGGGCTGATCCTGATTGATGATTGCGCCGATCCCTTCAGCGCCGAGGCGGTGCGCGCCAGCATGGGCGCGGTGTTCACAGTGCCGCTGGCGCAGGCGCGGTGGGAGGATTTTGTGCCATGGCTGCGCGGCGCAGCGGGGGAACATGGCGGCCAGCTGGTGGCAGCGTCCTTGCGCGATGCGGTGCCCTATCGCGGGGCGGCCTATCAGGCGCCGTGCTTCATTCTGGTCGGCAACGAATCGCAAGGCCTGCCGCAAGCTTACGAGGAGGCATGCGATCTGCGGGTGACCATGCCGATGCGCGGGCGCGCCGATTCGCTCAATGCAGCTGTCGCAGCCGCAGTGTTGGCTTACGAGGTGCTGGCGGGGATTGCGGGGTAAGGATTACTCCGCCGCGTCCTTCCTTGTCGCGATCGCCGGATATTCCACCTCGATCCCCTCGGCATCGCCTGCGTTATAGCGCGGAGCGCTTTCGACCAGCGGGACATCCTCGATCTCGCGCTTGCCGATATCGACGCCCTTTTCCGCCAGCCGCCGCCCGGATGACAGCACATTGCGTTCAAAACTGCCGACGAACTTGTTGTAGTTATTGACCGCGCTTTCCAGCCCGCCGCCGACCCGCTTGAGGTGCTGGGCTGCCACTTCAAGCCGCCCATAAAGCTCTGCGCCCATCCGCCCGATTTCGGCGGCCTCGGTGGCCATCTTGTCCTGCCGCCAGACCTGGGCCACGGTGCGGGCAATCGCCACAAGGTTGGTGGGCGTTGCCAGCAGCACCTTGTTGCGGAAGGCGAAATCCCACAATTCAGGATCATGTTCGAGAGCGGCGGCGACGAAATGCTCGCCCGGCACGAACATCACCACATAATCGGGCGCGTCCTCGAACTGGCTCTGGTAGCCTTTCGACCCCAGTGTCTGCACGTGGCCGCGCATCGACTTGGCGTGAAGATCAAGGTGCCGTTTGCGCTCACCCTCGTCGTCGGCCTCGAATGCGGCCTGATAGGCGTTGAGTGACACCTTGGCGTCGATCACCAGCTTTTTCTGCCCCGGCACATTGACGATGGCATCGGGACGCAAGCGGCCTTCGTCGGTGTCCAGCGATTGTTCGAGATGGAAATCGGTGTGTTCGGCCAGCCCGCATTGTTCGAGCACGTTCTGCAAGGCGCGTTCACCCCAGCGCCCGCGCGCCTTGGGCGCGTTGGTCAGCGAATTGCCGAGCCGCCGCGCTTCCTTGCGGATTTCTTCCTGCCCTTCGCGCATCGACTGGATCACGCCGGTAAGTTGACCGAAGGCATCGGTGCGCTTGGCTTCGAGTTCAGCGACCTGTTTTTCGTAACTCGCGAGCCGTTCGCCCACCGGGGACAAGAGGGCCTTGAGCTTGGCCTCGCCTGCTTCCTCGGACTGGCGAAAGCGCGCCTCGGCCCGTTCCAGAAAGGTCTTCTGCGCCGCTTCGAGCACCTTGTTGCCGGCGTTTTCGAATTCCTTGCGCAAGGCTTCCTGCGCATCGATCAGGCCCTGTTTCTGCTCGGCAAAGGCTTTCTCGCGCTCCGCCGCCGCGGATTCAAGCGCAGCGAGGCGTTCGGCGAGCGCCGCACGTTCGGCCTGCACCGCATCGAGCCGAATCAGCAAGGCATCGGTCTGCCCGGCGCGCTCTTTCAGCCCGGCGACTTCGATCCGCGCTTCACCGAGTTCGGCAATGGCGCGCTTGAACTCACCCTCATGCTCGCCCGCCTCACGCTCAGCCGCGGCCAACCGCGCGCGCAGATCAGCCACCGGGCGCGAAGCCAGCAGCCAGCACACCACCCCGCCGACCCCAAGGCCGAGCATCAGGCAAACGACAGCAAGAATCACCGGGTCCATGGCGCATTCCTTATGACCGGTGAGGAGACGGGCATGCCCCGCCTCCTCGCGTCGGTCACTTGGTTTACCAAGCGATGTCGGTCCTTGCCTGCTCCTCTGTCGGAAACCCGACTGAGGACTGGAACATGCACTGAGAGCCGTCGTCGGACAGCACCACCCAGTAGCAAAGACCGTCAATCCAACGCAGCACGTAGGGACGACAAACCATGTCGTATCCTTTCTTGCTGCAATCTTTCGGATTTTGGCTGCCAACGTCAGGGAGGCATCCGCTAAAGATTTACGCCGTGGGCTCCGCAAATACGTTCGCCTTCTTTTGGGCGTTCCGCAGGCAAAAGCTTATTCGCGTCGGTTTAGCTTCGCATATGACCGTTCGCTGCCAGTTTAACGTTTCCGCCCGTCGGCGTTTCAGGGAATCGCTAAGCACCTCCTATTGCTAGAACAGGTGGTGAACGTATCACGCTTCGATGCCTACTCCAACATGGTGCGGCGAGAAAATGTTGGAAAGCCGATGGTCACGCCACCTGGCGGATTTTCTTCAGCTTCTTCAGCGCCATCGCGCGCTTCAGCCGCGAGAGGTGGTCGATGAACAGGATGCCTTCGAGGTGATCCATCTCGTGCTGCAGGCAGGTCGCCATCAGCCCTTCGAGATGTTCTTCGTGGGCCGTGCCGTCCAAGTCCTGATAGCGCACCGTGCAGGTCGCCGGGCGATCCACATCGGCGTAAATCTCGGGCACCGACAGGCAGCCCTCCTGATAGGTCGAAAGCTCTGCCGCCGGATCGACAATCACCGGATTGATGAAGACGCGCGGCTCGCGCTTCGTCGCAGGATGCGTGTGCTTGTGACCATCATGGCTGCACTCCACCGGCTCGGCATCCGGGTCTTCGGGTTGCAGATCAATCACCAGCACCCGCTTGGGCACGCCGACCTGAATGGCGGCAAGGCCAATGCCGGGGGCATCATACATGGTCTCGAACATGTCGGCGACCAGCACGCGCAGGTCGTCATTGAACTCGTGCGGTTCGACCGGGGTCGAGATGGTTTTGAGCCGGGGGTCCGGCACTTCGAGGATTTCGCGGATAGCCATGCGCCGCTATTTAGGCGACCGCAGCGATTTATTCAACGCAGGCGTCAACCAACCGGGCGCCGCGCGCGCAGGGCCTGCGCCAGCGTGCCTTCGTCGAGGTAATCAAGCTCGCCGCCCACTGGCAGGCCATGGGCCAGCTGGGTGACGCGCAACGGCAGGCCTTCGAGGCGTTCGGCAAGGTAATGCGCGGTGGTCTGGCCTTCCAATGTGGCGTTCATCGCCAGCACCACTTCATCGACGGTGCCATCCGCCACCCGCGCGAGCAGGCTGGCGATGTTGAGATCTTCCGGCCCCACTCCGTCCAGCGCCGACAGCTTGCCGCCCAGCACATGATAGCGTCCGGGAAACAGCCGCGCCCGGTCGAGCGCCCAGACATCCGAGACATCTTCCACCACGCAAAGAGCGCGCGCATCGCGGCGCGGATCGGCGCAGATGCCGCAGGGATCGCTGGTATCGACATTGCCGCAGACCGTGCATTCCACCAGCCGTTCGGAGACCTCGCCCAGCGCTTCGAGCAGCGCGGGCAAGGCAGAGTTGCGGTTCTTCACCAGCCACAGCACCGCGCGCCGCGCCGAACGCGGCCCCAGCCCCGGCAAACGGGCGAGCGCGCCCGCCAATGCTTCGATCTCTTGCGATGCCATGGCGCGAGAGATAGGGGCAAGCGCCGGAATGAGAAAGGCCTCGGGCTTACGCTATGCGCATCATCTTCATGGGAACGCCGGATTTCGCGGTGCCAGCGCTCAGGGCCCTGCACGCCGCCGGGCACGAGATTGCCTGTGTCTACACCCAGCCGCCGCGCGCGGCGGGGCGCGGCAAGAAGCTGACCCCTTCGCCGGTGCAGGTGGCGGCGGAGGCGTTGGGGCTGGCGGTGCGGTGCCCGGTCTCGTTGAAAAGTGCCGAGGCGCAGCAGGATTTCGCCGCGCTTGATGCCCATGTCGCGGTGGTGGCCGCCTATGGCCTGATCCTGCCGCAAGCGGTGCTGGATGCGCCGCTGTTTGGGTGCCTCAATATCCATGCGAGCCTCTTGCCGCGCTGGCGCGGGGCGGCGCCGATCCACCGCGCGATTGCGGCGGGTGACGCGGTGACAGGCGTCACCATCATGCAGATGGAAGCCGGGCTGGATACCGGCCCGATGCTGCACAAGGTGGCGGCCAAAGTGGAGCGCCAGACGACCGGCGAACTCACTGCCGCGCTGGCCGATCTGGGCGCGGGCGCGATGGTGGAGGTGCTGGCCGATCTTGCCGCCTTCCCGCCCGAGCCGCAGGACGATAGCGCCGCAATCTACGCGCCCAAGATCGACAAGAGCGAAGCCCGCATCGACTGGAGCCAGAGCGCCGCCGTGATCGAGCGCATCGTGCGCGCGCTCGCCCCCTTTCCGGGCGCATGGTTCGAACTGGGCGGGGAGCGGGTGAAGCTGCTGCTTGCGGAGGAGGCGCAAGGCGCAGGCGAGCCGGGCACAGTGCTGGACGAGGCGCTCACCATCGCCTGCGGCACAGGGGCGCTGCGTCCGCTGCGTCTGCAACCGGCGGGCAAGCCCGCGATGGAGCTTGCCGCCTTTCTCAACGGGCGCAGCATTGCGGCGGGAACGCGGCTTTCGTGACTCGCTTTGCGCTCACGCTGGAGTTTGACGGCACGCCGTTTTTCGGGCTGCAACGTCAGGCCCATGGACCAAGCGTGCAGCAGAGCATCGAGGACGCGATAACCCGCATCACCGGCGAGGCCGCGACGCTGCATTCCGCCGGGCGCACGGATGCAGGCGTGCATGCGCTCGCCATGCGTTCCCATGTCGATCTGGCAAAGGACATCGCGCCGTTCCGGTTGATGGAGGCCTTGAATGCGCATCTGCGCCCGGCCCCCATCGCGGTGACCGCCTGCGAAGTGGTGGCGGCTGATTGGCACGCGCGCTTTTCCTGCAACGGGCGGCGCTATCTCTACCGGATCGCCAATCGCCGCGCGCCGCTGACGCTTGAGCGCAACCGCGCATGGCACGTCGCGCAGCCGCTTGATGCCGCAGCGATGAACCGCGCCGCGCAGGCACTGGTGGGGCGGCATGATTTCACCACCTTCCGTTCGGTCCATTGTCAGGCGGCAGACCCGGTGAAGTCGCTGGACGAGCTGCGCGTGGAGCGTGCCCGAACGCCATGGGGCGAGGAAGTGCATATCCACGCCGCTGCGCGCAGCTTCCTGCATCATCAGGTGCGCAGCATGGTGGGGTGCCTCAAACTGGTGGGCGCAGGCAACTGGCCGGAAAGCCGCGTCGGCGAAGCGCTCGCCGCGCGCGACCGGACCGCTTTGGGGCTTAACGCGCCGCCGCATGGGCTCTATTTCGTGAGCGCAACCTATCCGGGGGATCAGCCCGCATGACGAAATCGCGTAACTACACATCGCTGCTGGCGATGACCGATGCCGAATACCAGTCGATGAACAACGGGATCAACATCGTGTTCGGGGCAGTACTGGGCGTGGTGCTCACCCGGACAGAGGATCTGAGCGCGGTCGATTTCATGTTTGTGCTGGCGACCAGCGCGATTGCCGTCTCGCAAATCCTTGCGCTCGGTATTCACGAACGTCGCTTGCAATACATCATCGGCGCGGTCGCGGCGATTGCGCTTCTTCCGCTGATCCTGCAAAGCCTCGGCATCCCGCCCATCCCCAAGCTTCAGCCCACGCTGATCGTATGGACTGCGATGGTTCTGCTGGTCGAGCTTTCACCGCGTAAACAACCATCCGAACCCAAACCAGAACAGGAAACACCCGCATGACCACCACCGGAAAGCAGCTTTTCACCACCCTCACAGCCGACGGCAAGCTGACGCTGGAGGTGGCCGAGGCGACTTTCCCCGCGCCCACCGGCAATCAGGTGCTGGTGAAGATGGAAGCAGCGCCGATCAACCCGTCCGATCTCGCGATCCTGACGAGTGCCGCCGATTTCGAAACCGCCGAATATTCCCCCGGCAAGGTGGTCGCGACCATGCCCGAGCCGTTCCTGTCGGGCCAGAAAGGCCGCCACGGCCAGCGCCTGCCTGCGGGCAATGAAGGCGCAGGCACTGTCATCGCCACCGGCGACAGCGATATGGCCAAAGCGCTGATGGGCCAGCGCGTCGCCTGCGTGCCCGGCAATGCCTTTTCGCAATATGCCATCGCGGACGCGATGATGTGCCTGCCGCTGGGCGATCATTCGTGCGAGACCGGCGCTTCCAGCTTCGTCAACCCGATGACGGCGCTGGGCTTTGTCGAAACCGCGCGGATGGAGGGCCACTCGGCCATCGTGCATCTCGCCGCCGCATCGAACCTTGGCCAGATGCTCAATCGCATCTGCATCGAAGACGGCATGAAGCTCGTGAATATCGTGAGGAAGCCCGAACACGTCGCCATGCTCAAGGCGCAGGGCGCGACCTATGTGGTGGATAGCTCTGCCCCCAGCTACATGGCCGATCTGCGCGCCGCGATTGCCGAGACCGGCGCATTCCTCGGCTTTGATCCGATCGGCGGCGGGCAGGCGAGCGACGGCGTTTTGAAAGCGATGGAACAGGTCGCCTCTGCCCAGATGGGCGAGTTTTCGCGCTATGGTTCGAACCAGCAAAAGAAGATGTATATCTATGGCCGCCTCGATCTGTCCCCGACGATCCTGACCCCGTCTTATGGTCTGCAATGGAGCATCGCGGGCTGGCTGCTCACCCCGTTCCTCCAGCGGGCGGGCATGGAAACCGTGGTGCGGATGCGCACGCGGGTGATGCAGAACCTCACCACCACCTTTGCCAGCCATTACAAGGCCAAGGTCAGCCTTGAAGGGATGCTGGAAAAAGCCGCGATCACCGATTACCGCCAGATGAAAACCGGCGAAAAATATCTCGTCACGCCCTGGGCGTAACGCGCCGCTTTGTAAAAAGGGCCGGGCGTGGGCAAGGCGGCGGGCGCGGGCGCGTCCTTGGCGGAGAGAGCCATCCCGGCGCAGGCCGGGGCCCAGAGCTGCACGCGCTGCCACATGAGGCTTTGGGCCCCGGCCTGCGCCGGGGTGACGGGAATGGCGGCAACAGGTTCGCTTCCCGACCAGCAGCAATCGCCATAATCACCCGGCCTCCCGTTCAGCGCGCCGACAGGATCGCGCCGCCATCTTCTATCGCATTGGTTAGGTTCCAGTTTCTTTCGGAGACCAGCGTGATTTCCTGCAAATCGGCCATGCTGTTTGCTGCATTCGGCCTTGGTGCGAGCGGTTGCACGGCAACGATCTCGCAGGCCAGCTTCTTCCCCAGCGCGCGCCTTGCCGCGCCCGACGCGGTGCTGCAGGTGCCGGGCGGCTACACCGCCACCGACGCGCTGCTGCCGCTTGGCGATCTGGGCGCGGTGCGCGCGGTGAGGCTGGATAACCCCGCCAGCGCGACCGCGATCATCTACAGCGCCGGGAACGGGGGCTTTGTGGATTCGCAAGGGACAAGCCGCACGGCCGCGCGCCTTGCCGAGGTTACCGGGGCGGACATCATCCTGTATGACTATCCGGGCCGCGGCGGGACGACTTTGCCTGCCACGATTGATGCCGCCGCAGCCTTCGGCCCGGCAATGATGGGCGCCTTGAAGGGGGAAGGCTGGATCGGGCGCGGCCCTGTCTATGCCTATGGCCTTTCGTTCGGCGGCGGCATGGCGGCATCGCTGGCGCGCTCGGGCGGGCTTGCCGGGCTGATTATCGAAGGGAGCGCGGCGGATTATCAGGCCATCGGGCGCGATTTCGTGCCCGGTCTTGCCAAGCCTTTCGTCAAGCTGCGGCTTGATCCCGCGCTCAACCGGTTCGATTATCTGGGCTATGCGCTGGCAGCGCGCGCGCCGGTGCTGCTGCTCTCGGGCACGCAGGATAAGGTGATCCGCCCGGCACGGATGCGCGAATTTGCGCAAGCGCTCGCAGCAGGCGGGGCGGCAGTCACTTTCCAGCCTGTGCCAGTGGGGCACGGCGGCGCGCTGGAATCGGCCGAGGGGCGCGATGCCTTGGCGGCATTCATGCGCCGACCTGCTGTGACCACCCCTTAGGCGGGCTGTGATGGGCCAGCGCGGGAACGCGGGCCGCGCTGACCATCGCCACCGCCACCATCACCGCGCTGCGCGCTGTCCCCGTGACAGGAACAGCGCGCGTCCGGGCGGCGTGGCTTAGCAGCCAGCCTCGCCCGCCACAGCGGCAACCGCCTGGTTGAGCGCTGCGCCAAGCCCGCCAAGGCCCCGCTTCTTGGCAGGCGCGGGCACCTTGCATTCGGCCTTCGCCGCATCAGTGGCGGCCGTGACGGGATTGCCCGTATTCGCCGTACTGTTGACAGCAGCGCCGACGCCTGCGCTCCCGGCAAGCGGATTGCCATCGCGATCCACCCACCCGAAAATCAGGAAATAGGCCAGGCGCATATTCCGTGCCTTCAGGCAGAGCAGGCGTGTGCGTAGCCTGCTGCTTGCCCGTGGTCTTGAACGAGGTCTGATAGATCCCGTCGTAATCCAGCGTGCCCTTGGTTGCATCCTTGCGGGCCAGCATCTCATAATCCGAGACGCAATAAGGGCCCCAATCCTCAAGCTCCGCCGCGTTGCAAGCGCCTTCGCCCTTGAGCCGCGCCTTGGGCGGATTGGCTGCGATGGTGGTGCACACATTGCCGTTGCCGGGCGGCGTTACCCAGCCGACCGGGCAACGATCCAGCGGATGGCCCTTGGTGAGCGGGCCTGCGGTGGCCTGGGTGAAGGTTGCCTTACCTTCGTAGCAATAGCTCGAATTGCCGATGTACCCCGGAGCGCAAGCTTCGCTTTGGCGCTTCTTGGCATAAGCTTTCTTCGCCCCGGTGTCGGGAAAGCAGGTGTTATAGCCTGTCTTGGTCATGCTGACGTCTTTGGGCCGGTCGCGCCAGCCCGGCGGGCAACCTGCATTGGTCTGGGGCTTCCTGATGGTATTCATCGAACCCTGCGCGGCGGCCGGAGCGGCGGCAGCAAGGCTCATCATTCCGGCCACCACCATGGCGGCCAGTCCTGTAGGATAGATCATGGATTTCCCCCTTCGTCTTTGTTCTGATCTTCGGCGGATCAGTCAGACGATGCGCGCTTGGCAAAGTAAAAGTGCTGCTTATCCAGCGCTTTCACTTCAGCGCGGGCGGGCGAGCACCATCGTCCACGGCAGCGGGCTGCGCACCGCGATGATGTCAAAAGCCGTGCTCGCAAACTCGACAAAGCCGCGCTGGCTCCAGTGCTGCAAGTGCCCCGGCGTGTTGCCAAGCTGGCCGAGATACTTGCCGCGCGCGCAGTTGAGCGCCCGCCAGATCGGCTCGCGCGGGACGCTCAGCAGGATATGCCCCATCTTCTGCGCTGCCAGCCGTTCCAGCCCAAGCCGCGGATCGGGCAGATGTTCGAGCACTTCGCAGCACACCACCAGATCAGCGGCAATCTCGCCTGCGGCCAGATCATAGATGCTGCGCACCGCAAAACGTTCGCCATGGCCCGCGGCAAGGCTTCTGGCATTGGCTTCGGCCACTGTGTCCGCTTCGAGATCGCAGCCCTGCACATCAAGGCCGCGCGCCAGCAGGCGCAGCGCCAATTCGCCCTCGCCGCAGCCGACCTCGAAAGCGGTGGCAGCGCCCACTTTGCCCGAAAGCTCATCAAACGCGCCGAAAAACCCGTTCATCAGCGCGCGGGCGATGGGGTTGCGACTGGCGTATTTGTCGTAGTGATTGCCCGCGACATTGCCGTAATCGGTGAGTGTGGGCGCTTCATCAGCCATGGGAATATCTGCCTGCGGGGATATCGGAGCTTGCCGCCGCCATTGGGAAAGCGGCCCGCGCTGTCAAGCGTGGCGGCCTTCGCGCTGCGACTCGTCGGGCAGGCTGCGCGGCTTGGCGGAAATACCCTAGACATGGTTTCGGGCATGGCGCATGGCCGCTCGCCGCTAAGGGGGCTGTTATCCGTGTGCTTATCACCCGCCGCATCCCTGCCTGATTTCCGGTTGCATCACGCACTGGGCTGCGCCCGGCAGCACAGGCCCATCGCCCATCCCGCCACACTTCCAAGCCTGCATCCCGCCCGATGAACCAACCCCGTCACCCGATCCAGCACCGGCACGCCGCCGCCCCCGCGAGCAGCGGGCTGCGCGCGCTTGCGGCGCTGCTGATGGGCGCAAGCGGCGCGCGGCTTGGCTTCGGGCTGCTGATGGGGGCGACCGGGCTGACTTGTCTGGTGTTCCTCATCAATGCCTTTGTGATGGAAGGCGCAGCCTTTGCCATCCAGGACGATGCGCGCCAGTTCCTCGCCTGGACTGCGCGGCTGGCTGATCCTGCCGCGCTCAAGGGCGATCTGATTGCCGACTATTGGCATTCGGTGACCCCGCGCGCGCTGCGGGCGCTGTATGGCGGGTTTGCGCTGCTGGGGGTGTCGCCGCTGGTGCTGGCGCGGCTGATCCCGGTCGGCTTGCTGCTGGTTTCGGCGGCTGCGACCTGGCGCATCGCGCTGCAATTGAACGGCGGGCGGGCGCTGGCGGCGCTCATCACCGCCGGGCTGACAATGGCGCTGCTGGTGCACGAAGACAGCATTTTTTCGGCCACTGCGCGGGCGTTTTCGCCGCCCTTGTTCCTGCTGTTTTGCGATGGCCTGCTGCGCGGCCTGGCGCTGGCAGATGGTGGCGAGCCTTGGCGTCTTGGCGGCAATCTATCCCACCACCGCGCTGGTGGGCCTGACCATGCTGGGGCTTGCGCACCTGCGGCGGCGCGTTCCGCTGCCGTTTGATACCAGTCGCCGCACACTGATGACGCTGGCCGCCGCAACGCTGGCCGTAGCCGCGCCGATTGCCTTTCTGCCCGGCGAAGTGAGCCGCTGGGAACCGGTGATCAGCATCGCCGATGCGCTCGCCATGCCCAATCTCGGCACGCCGGGCGGGCGATCATCGATTGTGCCGATGGAAGGCTCTGCTGCGTGGCTGTGTTCGGCGCGGGTCGGCATCCTGCCCGAGATATTCCCCTGCTGGGCGAGCCGCTGGGCAACCTTGTTCAACCTGTTGCTGCTGGCCCCGCTGCTGTTTCTGGGCGGGCGGGCAGCGCGGCGCGAGTGGCAAGGTCAGGCGCGTTCGGGCGATATCATCTACCTGTGGGCCACGATCGCAGGGGTCATGTGGTGGGGGGTGGCCACGCTCCTTGCGTTCAAGCTGCACTTGCCCGCGCGCTATCCGCAGCGGGTTTTGAGCATTCTGGAATTCATGGCAATCGGCCAGATCATCGGCCAAATGATCACGGCGCGGCTGGATCAGCGCCATGGTGCCGTGGCGGGCGCAATTTCGGGTGCAGGCGCAGGTGCAGGCGCAGGGCGCGCGCGGCTGGCGCTGGCGGGATTGCTGGCGCTGCTGGCGGTTTCCTTTGCCACGCCGACACCGGGGATGCGCCGCCCGGCTGATCCCGGCGCAATCGAGTGGATCATGGCAGCGCCTGCGGATTGGCGCGTCGGCGGGCTGAGCGCGGATCTTGATTTCGTGCCGGCGATCACCGGCCGCCGCACCCATGTCACCATCGAGCACGCGATCCCCTATCACCTGACCTATTTCAGCGAGATCAACCGCCGCCTGAAAGCGACGCTGCGGGCCGTGACCACGCCTGATGCATCCGCGCTGGCGGGCTTTGTGCGCGCCGAGCGGCTCGATGTGCTGCTGGTGGATCGCGCGTTTCTGGAAACGGGCCGCATTCCGCCTGACTATGCGGGCGTGATCGCCGCCGAGGTTGCCGAGGCCGAGGCAGCGCTGGCGCGCGGGCCATCCGCCTTGCAGCGCGCTGCCGGGCGGTGTGCGCTCTATCGCGGTGCGCGCGTGTGGGTGATTGATGCCAAGTGTCTTGCCGCGCCGCCGCCGCCCGCCTAGGGGCAGCCAGATGACTGACAATCCTTCCGACAATGATCTGAAAGCCCGCAAGTTCTATGCCGCGGGCGAAGAATCCCGCTTTGCCGAAGCCGCGCCCGAACGCACGCCGCAAACCGCGCATCCCGCCTACAAGCTGGCGTTTCGCGACACAGATTTCCTGCTGCGCGACGAACTGCGCCCGATCCGGTTCCAGCTTGAGCTGCAAAAGCCCGAAATGCTGCTGGATGAAGCCCGCGTGGGTTCAACGCTGGTAATCTATGGTTCGGCCCGCATTCCCTCGCCCGCCAAGGCTGCCACGCTGGTCGAAACGGCGAGCGCCAAGGACGAATACGCACAGAAAGTCGCCGCGCGGCTGGCCGAAAAGGCCAAATATTACGACGAAGCCTATCGCCTCGCCCGGATGGTCAGCGAAAAGGCGATAATCGAGGATGGCAAGCGCCAGTTTGTCGTCACCACCGGCGGCGGGCCTTCGATCATGGAAGCGGGCAATCACGGTGCCAGCGATGCCGGTAGTGAAAGCATCGGGCTCAATATCGTGCTCCCCCATGAACAGGCGCCCAATTCCTATGTGACGCCTTACCTCAGTTTCCAGTTCCACTATTTCGCGCTGCGCAAGATGCATTTCCTGCTGCGCGCCCGCGCCGTGGCGGTGTTTCCGGGCGGGTTTGGCACTTTCGATGAATTCTTCGAGCTGCTCACGCTGATCCAGACGGGCAAGATGAAGCCGATCCCGATCCTGCTGTTCGGGCGCGATTTCTGGACGCGGGTGATCAATTTCGAGGCTTTGGCCGAGGAAGGCACCATCAACAAATCCGACCTTGATCTGTTTCACTGGTGCGAAACCGCCGAAGAAGCCTGGGCCCACATCGCGGCATTTTACGAGCTGAAGGATTAGGTGAGCTTCCTGACTGCCTGATGCCCCAGCGGGCCATTGCCCGCGCCAAAGCCGGGGGCAGCGCGGATCGCCTCAAGCACGAATTGCCGCCCCAGCCGCACGGCGTGTTCCAGCGGCAGGCCGTGGCCGAGCAGCGTGGCAATGGCGGAGGACAAGGTGCAACCCGTGCCGTGGGTATGTGGCGTGTCGATGCGGGCGTGATCGAATTGCACCGCGCGGGCATCCTCGCCGAGGTTTCCGGGCATGAACAACACGTCGATCACCCGCGCATCCGCCGTGTGCCCGCCCTTGGCGAGCACGGCAGCTCCTGTCATGTGCGCCAGTTCTTCGGCTGCTTCGCCCATCTGGCCTGAATCTTCGATTTTGCGGCCCAGCAGGTGGCCGAGTTCCGGCAGGTTGGGCGTGATCAACAACGCGCGCGGGAACAGCGCTTCGCGCATCGCGGCAATCGCATCGGGCGCAATCAGCGCCGCGCCGCTGGTGGCGATCATCACCGGATCGAGCACGATCGGCGCGGTGCAGCCTTCGAGCGCGCGGGCCGTGTGGGCGATGATGTCGGCATCATGCAGCATCCCCAGCTTGATCGCATCTGCGCCGATATCGCCAAGGCAGGCGGTGATCTGCTGGCCCACCACCTCGCCCGCCATCGGCGCGATGGCGGTAACGCCGCAGGTGTTCTGCGCGGTGACTGCGGTGATCGCGCTCATCGCATAGCCGCCAAGCATGGTGATGGTCTTGATATCGGCCTGAATGCCGGCGCCGCCCGAAAAATCGGAACCGGCAATCGTCAGGATACGCGGCGGGGTGCGGTGGGGCGTGTGTGGGGGGGAATTGCTGTTCATGGCGCGCGCCATAGCAACTCCGCCGCGTGACGGGGATGGTTTTTGCAGCGCCGGGGCGCAATCGCAGCTTTGAGGGACGGTGCGAAGCGATCCGCATGGCCACTGATGAGTGTTTACAGACCGGCGGGTTTCTGGCAGCGGGGCGAGTAAGTTGCTGTTCCAGGGATACTCGTTGTTCGCGTGCCAGGCTGCCTGCGGGCGTGCCCTGACGGACTGAGAAAACCACCGACGGACTGAGACAATGTCGCTTGCTGTGGCCTGCTGATATGCCTGTTCGCCGGGCGCCAAGGCAGGCAACCACACGCGGGCAATCAGGCTGCACTGCCAGCGGAGCGAAGTCGATTAATGGCTGATAGTGACAGCAACTGGCGGCGATGGGGCGAACGTGATCCTTACTTCGCGGTGCTGGCCGATACCCGCTATCGCAGCGGCAGCATTGCTGGCCACCGGCAGGATTTCTTTGCCAGCGGCGCGGAATTCATCCAGCACTGGCTCGGCCAGCTTGAGCAGCATTTCGGCCCTATCCCGCGCGGCCGGGCGCTTGATTTCGGTTGCGGTGTGGGACGGCTGACGATCCCCTTGTCCGAAAGATTCGCCTCCACAATAGGGCTGGATATCTCGCCTGCCATGTTGGCCGAGGCCGAAGCGAACAGTGCCGGGCGCGCAATAGACTACCGGCTGTCTGATGATGCCCTGTCGCAGGCAGACGGGCCGTTCGACTTTGTGAACAGCTGCCTCGTGCTCCAGCACATCCCGGTCATGCGCGGCATGCTGCTGCTCGAAGGACTGCTGACGCGGGTCGGGGCGGGTGGTGGCTGCCTGATACAGTTCTCGACGCGGCGACCGCGCGGGTGGAAGCGCGATCTTCGCTATTTCCTGCGCCACTCGGCGCCCGGCGGACAGATGCTGTTGAACATGCTCGAATGGCGCGCGCCTGACACCCCGGTGATGCAGATGAACGAGTACTCGCTCGATGCTGTCCTCCCGCTGTTTCACCGCCTCGGCTTTGGTCAGACCTTGGTCAGCTTCGAGGATCATGGCGCAGTGGAAACGGCCATGATTTTGGCGCGGCGAAGTTGATCCGACGCCCCGCCGCCACCGCGATGCCCTTGGGCGCAAGCCCTTTCCACGCCCGCTCGGGCTGGCCTCACACCGTGTCGAAGGCGGCCTGAATCCGGGCCGGATTGCCGATCCCGCTCGCCAGCAGCACTTGCAGCAGGATGCGCGCCTTGGCCGGGCCGCAGCGCGCGCGCGGCGACAAATCCGCGCGCATCATCATCCACCTCGACATTGCGTTCGACCATGCCTTCATCGACACGGGTCGAACGCACCACTGCAATGCCGGTTTGCGCGGCCCTTGTGAGCGCATCGAGCACGCAGGCCGGGGCATTGCCCTGCCCCATGCCCGCCAGCACAATCCCCTTGCAGCCGATCCCCAGCAAGGCTGCGACCGGTTGTTCATCCATTCCCGCCCCGGCGGTGAGGATCGCAACGCGCGGCAGTGCCTCGGGCCAGGGATAGCGCGCGCCCTCGCTCGTGCCGCCCTCACCCGGTCGGTGCGGCGGGCCAAACCAGGTCAGCCCCGACGGCGTCACACGTGCCAGCGCCCCGCGCGGAAAGCCCTTGAACGCGTCGATATTGGCAGTCGCCGCCTTGCGCACATCGACAGCCGCAAACACCGCATCGCCCATCACCACCATCACGCCGCGCCCGGCGCCCTGGCTGTCGCGCGCCACCTGCACGCCATTGGCCAGATTGCGCAAGCCATCGCTGCCCACCACATCGGCAGGGCGCATCGCGCCGACCAGCACCACCGGCTTTCCCGCTGGCAAGGTGAGATCGAGCAGCAGCGCGGTTTCTTCGGCGGTATCGGTGCCATGGGTGATGATAATGCCGCTGATCGCCGGATCGCTGCAGGCAGCAAGGCATGCGGCATGCAGCGCGCGCCATTCGGGCCAGCCGATATCCTGCGAGCCGATCTGGGCAATCGGCTGGCTGACAAGCTCGGCGCCAAGGCCGAGCCCGCCAGCAGCCTCCAGCATGGCCCCAAGCGCGACCCCGCCCGCACGGTAGCCGCCGCCCGTCGCCGATCCGGCAGAGCCTGCAATCGTGCCGCCGGTGCCCAGAACAAGAATGCGCGGGATCATCATGCGCCCTGCCCTAGCGGGACTTGCGCGGCTAGGCGATAGGCTCCGTGCCCGCGCGGCCCGGCACGGGTGCCCGGCGCGCCTTCCACACACCGCAGACCCACATCGCGCCCGCCAACAACGTCCGGCGCGGGCGTGCACCGATGCTGACAACGAAATTGGCAAATTCGCGCGCGTGCGGCCACAAGGGATCAGCCGGCGCATCAGCGCGCGCGCAGCTATCGACAGCGGCGGCGGGCCGCATGACGGCGGCCGAATCGGCAACCGCACGCATCAGCAGGCGTCCGGGCGCATAGCTGCGATAGTTCTCGTCATAGGCCATCTTGAACCCATAGGCGCGCGCCTTGCCGGTAAACCAGCTGGTCATCGCAATCACCCGGCCAGCCGCCTCAAGGCTCATCAGCCGCACAAGCCCCTGCTGATGGGCGATGCGGATGACCTGACGAAACAGCCCGGTGGTGCCAGCCGCGCAGGCCAGCGCGCTGGCCCTGCCGCCCTTCCAGCCCGATTGTTCAAGCGCGAGAAACTGCTCGATCCACGCCGCCGGATCGACTTCGCGCGCAAGCGTCACGATCCGCACTTCGCCCACTTCGCGCTGCAATTTGCGCATGAGCCCATCGAGCCGCCGGTCAAGCTTGCGCCGCGCGGCAGTGGCCTCATCGCCAAGCGGGCCCGGCGCGCGCATCGGGCGGGTAAAGCCGCCTGCGCGGTGCAGCGCGCGGCCCTCGGCAAGGCAGACCTCGACCAGTGCAGAAGTGGCCGGTTCGTCAAGCGGCAACCCCTCGCAAGCCAGCGCCAGCGCCGCGCCCGGCGTGCGATCAAGCTGCGCCAGCAGGCAATGCCAGAACACATGCTCGGCCCCGCGCGCGATCAGCGGGGTGGGATCGAACTGGTTGTTGCACTGCCAGTTCTGCCAGCTGGGCAGCGGACAATTGCCGAACCGGCTCTCGAAGTTCAGCGGCAGCACGCCAAGCCACGGCCCGTCGATGGTCCGGACAATCGCCAGCCGCACCCCCTTGCCGCTTGTACAATGGCGCAGCGCGCTGGCCATGAACCAGTCAGCGGTGAAGATATTGTCGCTGCCGGCGCGCTGCGTGAGGCTGGCCCAGCAGGCGCGGTCAGCCTCGGTCAGATCGCGTGCCTGCTTGATCACGACCACATAGGCGCCGGGATCAGCCGGGCGTACCGGCTGCCACAGGCGGACATCTTCGGGCGGAACGAACAGGTTCATGCCACACCGGCCTTTTGTGCGATGCGCCCGGCGAGCGCGCGCCAGCGCGGCGTGGCGGGAAGGCGGGCGGGATCGGTGACAGGCAGGCCGATCCGCCGCAGCAGCGGATTGAGCGCAAGCGCATCGACCAGCGCATCGCTCCACGGGTTCTGCCAGGTCAGCGACAGCGAGATCGACGGCTCGGGCCCGGCCTTGACCCAATGCGGCGCGGCATAGGGCACGAACACCGCCTCGCCCGGTGCAAGGTGATGCAATTGCGCTTCATCCCAATAGGGTTCGCGCCAGCCCAGCATGTTATCGCCATTGCGGTGATAGGCCTCGCGCTCGGCCAGCCCGAGATAGGGCGGGCGCGGGGGGTAGGTGGCAAAGGTCTTGGTGCCGGCAATCTGGAACAGGATGTTGAATTCGGCATCGAAATGGAACGGGGTATGGGTGTGGGGCGCAGAGACAAACACAAAGCCTTTCAGCCGCTTGGGCGCACCAGTGGTGCGGGTGATCGCCTCGCCCAGTTCGGCGATGATCGCTTCGAGCAGCGCGCGGTAGCGCGGCAGTTCTTCGATCAGACGCAGCATGATCCATTGATCGGCCGGGCCATCGCCTGCCAGCGTAGCGACCGCGTCGCCGTGGCCGATCAGCGTGAAAGCCTCGCCGTTGCGGGCATTATGGACACGCCGTTCGACCAGTTCGGGATCAAGCTCAGCCGCCGCGCGCGCCAGTTCATCAAGCGCCAGCAGCGGATGATCGGCAAGATTATGTGGCAACATCACCGGGGCGTGGGGATAGGCCCCTGCCAGCAGGCGACGCGCTTGATCGGCAATCAGGGGCACTGCGCTGCTCCTTCCCGTGGGCGTTCTACGAGGCCGGGGGTTAGTGCAAGGGCAATGAAAAAGCGGTTAATCGCTGCGCAAAAACAAGGCAATAAGGCTGGCCTGCCGGTGTTGCATGGCGATCCCGGCTTGACCGGCGGCGCAGCGGCGTTAAGGGGCGCGAGGCTGGCGCAGCGCGCGAGCGCGGGCGGTTAGCTCAGTTGGTAGAGCATCTCGTTTACACCGAGAGGGTCAGCGGTTCGAGCCCGTTACCGCCCACCAGTTTTCACAAGACAAAACCATCCGGGGGATGGTTTTGCGTGAAAACTCCCAAGCGAAGCGCCGGGGTATCCCCCCCGCCCCCTCCCCGCAAGCCGCCTCAGAACCCCGGTGCCAGAAGGCTGGCAGGCTCCATCCAATCATCCTCGCCGATCGGATCGCCCGGCGGCACGGTGACCATGCGCGGCAGGCTGGCGGCCAGCTTGTCACGCTCGGCGGGATCGGCAAGGCGGCGCGCAAGGCTCAGCGCCCAGGCGCGCTCGGCCCCGCTTGCCCGGCGGCGGGCGAGCGCTTCGGCCACATCGGTCAGTTTCTGATCGAGCGCGGCGGCGACTTCGGGGGTGGCATCGCCGCGCCGCGCGACCTGTGCCATCGTCGCCAGCGTGCGATAGGCAATGCGGCGGCCCAGATCATCCTCGGTGCGCGCCAGCACCGCGCCGGTCAGCCCGTCAAGCGCCTCGCCCAGCGTAAAGGCTGCCGGATCGCTGTGCGCCTGCACCACCAGCCGTGCGAGGCGGCGCGGGGCAAGCAGGGTCTGTGCGGCCAGCTGCGCCGCCGCATCGGCGGCCACCAGCGGATCGAACACCGGACCGCCGGCGGTGGCGAAGACCTCGGTCTCGTATTGGCGATCATAAGACCCGTTCTGCGCGGCTGACAGCAGCGGCACCAGCGCGGGCGGCACGCGCAAAGCCTCAGGCGCAAGCGCGCCCAGCACCTGCGCGAAGGCCGCGCGCTGCTGTGCCGGGGCAACCGGCACCGCCGCCTCGCGCCCGCTGCCGTTCACGGCATAGGTGAAATCCACCCCGCCGATCTGCTTGGCAGCGGCCACCAGCTGATAGCGGTGGAGCAGCCACAGCGGCACAAACCGGCGGCGCAGATTGGCGACGGGTTCGCGCGGCGTGAGCGCATCCAGCCCAAAGCGTTGGAGTGCCGCTGCGCGCACCTGCATCAACCGGCCCAGTTCCGCCGCCGGATCAGCGCCGTCATCCCACAATCCGCCCCAGGCATAGGCGGCATCAGGCGCGCGGGCATTATCATCCTGCCCATAGCGAAATTGCGCCGCCGCAGTGGCGGTTTCGGCCTCGCCCGCATCGCCATAAAGCCAGCGTACCGTCGCCACATCCCACGCGCCGATCCCGGCGGCATAGGCATCCGACAGATCGGGCCGTCCGTCCTTCAGGCCAATGCGCGGCGGGGGATAATCCATCACCGAAGCGCGCTCCTGTGTGCTGGCCGCAAAATTATGCGCAAAGCCGAGCGTGTGGCCCACCTCGTGCGCGCCCAATTGCGCCAACCGATCCAGCGCCACTTTGACAGGATCATTCGCGCTGCCGCTGTTCAATTCGGCAGCGCCCACGAGCGCCTGAAAGATCTGGATATCCTGCCGCGCGCGCAGCGAGCCCAGCACCACCATGCCCTTGATAATCTCGCCGGTGCGCGGATCGACAATCTGCTGGCCATAGGCCCAGCCGCGCGTTGCCCGGTCCACCCAGTTGACCATGTTGTAACGCACATCCAGCGGATCGGCGCCTTCGGGCAGCATCTCCACCCGGAACGCATCAATCAGCCCGGCTGCATCAAAGGCATCGCCCCACCAGCCGATCCCTTTCAGCACCGCGCTGCGGACGGGTTCGGGGGTGTTGCGATCAAGGTAGAAGATGATCGGCCGTTTCACGCGCGAGCGCGCGGCGGCGGGATCCACCTTTTCCAGCCGGAAACGGTTGGCCAGATCGCGCACCACCGGCGCACCCAGCGGGGCGGAGAAATCCACCACCTGCGTCGAAAACCCGCCAAGGCGCGGATCAAGAGCGCGCGGCACAAAGCCGGGCGGCGGCAGGCGCACAAAGGAATGGTGGACCGTAAAGCTGACCTTGCGCGGTTCGGGCACGATATTCTCGACTTCCGCGCCCGGCGCATCGGAGGCATAGGTCTGCATCGCATCGACTTCGAGATTATCGGGAAACACCCGTACCGATGCAGGATCAGCAAGGCTCAAGGCCGGATCCAGCCGGAACCCCTTGCCCGCTATCGCATTGGCCGGGCCAACGCCGAGCGCATCGGATTCCTGATTGAGCGAGGCGGCAATCCCCAGCGTATCCAGCGCAAGGAAGGGCGCAAGGTCGATCACCAGACGGCCATCGCCCAGAGTTTCAGCAATATCGGTGAGCCACACCGTCGAAATCCCGAAATCGCTGGCAACCGCACGTTGCTGTGCAGGCTCGCCAGCAGCAGCGCGAAAGCGCGGGTTTTCAAATTGCACGGCAACCTTGCCGCCAATCCGGCGAAAGGCGATCAGCTGGGTGTTGCCGATCCGCCCGCGATCCAGCGCCAGCGGGGCAGAACCCAGCCCGGTCTTGAGCGCGGCGCTATAGATAAGGCGCAAGGCCACGCCGTCCTCGGCTGGAGGCGGCAGGGTGATCAGGATGCGCCCCTTGGCGGCATCGCTGCGCACCGGGACAAGGGCGGTCTCACCCGTTTGCGGCATGCCGGCCTGCGCGCCCGCAGGCTGCGCGGCGAGGGGGGCAAGCGGCACCGCAAGGCTAAGCAGCAGCGCCCCAAGGCGCGCACGGCGCGTGATCATCATGCTGTCCCCCCTTCGTGTGCCACCATCCGGCCAGCCAATCATCGCAGGCATTGTTCGGGCAAGTGCGCTGAAAGCTCAAGCGGGAAAACTCCCCCTGGCCCACCTGCCTGCTCCCCTGCGCGATTTGCTAGCATGACAAAGCGCACGCCGCGCTATGATGGCGGCAAACTGGCAGGGAGAATGGCCGTGGATCTTCAGCTTGACGGGAAACGCGCGCTGGTGCTGGGCGCGAGCCGGGGCCTTGGCCGCGCGATTGCGGAAAGCCTTGCCGCAGAAGGCGCCGCAGTCATCACCGTGGCGCGCGCGCCAAGCGGTATCGCGGGTGCGCGCCACATCGCGGCCGATCTGGACGATCCGGCAGCGCCAGACGCGATCATCGCGGCGGTGGGCGCAGACGAAAGGCCGCTCGATATCCTCATCCTCAACAGCGGCGGCCCGCCGACCGGCACCGCCGCCGACACCAGCCCCGATGCCTTTGCCGCGGTCATGGGCCGGATGTTCACCGCGCAGCTGGCGCTGGTGCAGGCATTCCTGCCCGCGATGCGCGCGCAAGGGTTTGGGCGGATCATGGCGGTCGCTTCGAGCAGCGTGGTGGCACCGATCCCCGGCCTCGTGCTGTCCAACACTGTGCGCGCAGCGCTCGCCTCGTGGTGCAAGACGCTGGCTGGCGAGGTCGCGCGCGACGGGGTGACGGTGAACCTGCTGCTGCCCGGCCAGATCGCGACCGACCGGCTGACCAGCCTCCACGCCGCGCGCGCTGCGGCCAGCGGGATGGCGGCGGAAGACGTGATGGCCGCCGCCCGCGCGGCAGTACCGGCGGGGCGATTCGGCACGCCGCAGGAATTTGCCGACATGGCGGCCTTCCTCGCCAGCCCGCGCGCGGCCTATATCACCGGCTGCGCCATCCGCATCGACGGCGGGATGACCGCGTCGCTCTAGCCGCTTTTTCCAAAGCCCCGCCGCCGTATCAAGCCCCTTGCGCCGCCGGTGCCGCTGGCAGCGCGGAAGTGTCGCGTGCGCTTGACGTCGGAATCATTTGACTCAATCTCTGCATAGGCATACCTTCGAACCTATCAATCTGCACATACTTGCAGATATCAGGAGGGGCCATGCCACGCAGGTCCAATGCCATGTCGGGCACGACGCCCATTTCAGGCACAACGCCTATTTCGGGCCACGCGCCCATTTCATCCACGCGCCCGGCCAGCTTCCCATGCCCAGCCAGATAATCGTCTCGCGCGAGCTGGCGGACCTGCTCAAGCTGCTGGCCCATCCAGACCGGTTGCGGCTGATTGCCCAGTTGCGCAGCGGCGAACAGGATGTCTCCAGCATCGCGGCCGCGCTGGCTCTGCCCGCCACGCGGGTGTCCCAGCACCTTGCCCTGCTGCGCGCGCACCGCCTCGTCGAAGAACGCCGCGCCGGGCGCACCCATTTCTATCACCTCGTTCATCAGGCTCTGGCCGGCTGGATCGTCGAGGCGCTGCAATTCGTCGATATCCGCAGCCGGCTGGATGAGGCCGGGCACATCGACACGGTGCGCGCCCGCTGGAGCGAGCCTGCCCCGAACCCTGCTGCGGCTGCGGCCCCTGCGCCTGCACCTGCCCCTGCCCCCGAAACATCAACCTGAAAGGACTGCCCCTGTGTCCCATTTTGCCCAAGGCGTGATCAAGTTCCAGCGCGAAGTCTTTCCCGACAAGCAGAAGCTGTTCGAACGCCTCAGCACCGGTCAAAGCCCCGAAGTGCTGTTCATCACCTGCTCGGACAGCCGCATCGAAACCGCGATGCTCACCCAGACCGAACCGGGCGAGCTGTTCATCTGCCGCAATGCGGGCAATATCGTGCCGCCGCACACCAACCAGACCGGCGGGATGACAGCCTCGATCGAATTTGCCATCGGCGCGCTCAAGATCCCGCACATCGTGGTGTGCGGCCACACCGAATGCGGCGCCATGAAAGGCGCGATGAACCGCGCAGGCCTGACCAATCTGCCGCATGTGCGCGAATGGCTCGGCTATGCGCAAGGCGCGGTCGATATCGTCGAGGCGCTGGGTGCAGAGCTTTCGCCCGAAGCCCGCATGCGCATGCTGCTCGAACAGAATGTCATCCTGCAGCTTGCGCACCTGCGCACGCATCCGACCGTCGCAGTGGCGCTGGCGCAAAAGACGCTGCAGCTGCACGGCTGGGTCTATGACATCAAGTCGGGCGGGGTCACCGCCTATGACGAGACCGCCGAAGCCTGGGTCTCGGTGGAACAACACTACGCCGCCGATCTCGCCGAAGCGGTGCTGGAACGCCACGTCTGTTCAGCCTGATGCCCAGCCTTTTGCCCCCCTGCCTTCCGGAGCACCCCCGTTGATGAAACCGCTCGCCTCTGATGGATTGACCCCGGCCATTATGGGGCGCGATTTTCTGGCCTCGATCGTGGTGTTTCTGGTGGCGCTGCCGCTGTGCCTCGGGGTGGCGATTGCTTCGGGCGCGCCGCCTGCGCTGGGCCTTGTGACCGGGATTGTCGGCGGGCTGGTGGTGGGCAAGCTTGCCGGATCGCCCTTGCAAGTCAGCGGCCCGGCAGCAGGCATGGCGGTGCTGGTGTTCCAGCTGGTGCAGGAACACGGGCTGATCATGCTTGGCGTCGTCGGCCTGATTGCGGGCGCGCTGCAACTGGCCGCCGGTATCTTCAAGCTTGGCCAATGGTTCCGCGCGATTTCGCCCTCGGTGATCCACGGGATGCTGGCAGGCATCGGCGTGCTGATCTTCGCCTCGCAATTCCATGTGATGCTGGATGATGCCCCGCGTTCAAGCGGCCTTGCCAATCTCGCCGCGATCCCCGAAGCCATCATGAAAGTCTTGCCGGTCGATGGTTCGGTGCATCACCTTGCCGCAATCGCTGGCCTTGTCACCATTGCCACCATCATCGCCTGGAACAAGTTCAAGCCTGCGCGGCTCGGCCTGCTTCCGGGGCCGCTGCTGGGCGTGGTGAGCGGCACGATCTTTGCGCTGGCCTTTGCGCTGCCGATCAATCTGGTTGACCTGCCCGAAACGCTCGCCAGCGGGCTGAATATCCCCACGATGGATGCGCTGGGCGGATTGCTGCGCCCCGAAATCCTGCTCCTGGGCGCGGTGTTTGCCTTTGTCGCCAGTGCCGAGACGCTGCTATGCGCGACCGCCGTTGACAAGATGCATATCGGCGCGCGCACCGATTACGACAAGGAACTGCGCGCCCAAGGCATCGGCAACATGATCTGCGGCGGGCTGGGCGCGCTGCCGATGACGGGCGTGATCGTGCGCTCTGCCGCCAATGTCGAGGCAGGGGCGACCACGCGGCTCTCGGCAATCCTGCACGGCGCGTGGCTGCTGCTGGCAGTGGTAGCCTTTCCGCTGCTGCTCAACGAAATTCCCACCTCGGTGCTGGCCGCGATCCTGGTCTATACCGGCTACAAGCTGGTGAACGTGGCGCAAATCCGCAAAATCGCCGAATTCGGCAAGCAGGAATTGGCGATCTATTTCATCACGCTTGGCGGCGTGGTGGCGATCGACTTGCTGACCGGCGTGATCCTGGGCTTTGCGGTGGCAACGCTCAAGCTGGTTTACACCTTCTCGCACCTTGAAATCGCGGTTGAAAATGATCCCGCAACCAACCGCGTCGATGTGGTGATGACAGGTTCGGCGACGTTCTTTTCCATCCCCAAGCTCAGCACGACGCTGGAAAGCTCGCCCTTCGGATCAGAAGTGCACCTCCATGTCGAAAAGCTCGACTATATTGATCACGCCTGTCTGGAAATGCTGTCCTCGTGGGAAAAGCTGCACCAGAGCACCGGCGGGCGGCTGATTGTCGAATGGAATGCGCTGGTCGAACGCTATGGCCGCCGCGCCAGCGATCCGAGCAAGACCTCAATACCCGCGCTCAACGGGCAAGCCGCGCAGGCGGCGCGCAAATTGTCGGCCTAGTTGATCGTCGCAGGCGCTTCGGACTTCCACAATTGCTTGGCATGTTCGATATCATTTGCGCTCGCCCGGCCCAGCCGGTGCGCGATGAAATCAATGCCATCAATCAGCCACAGCGCCAGTTCCGGCTGCGGCAGGCGGTAAACCCGCTGCTGGCCGCGATTTTCGGTTTCAACCAGCGCAATCGCGCGCAGCACGCCAAGGTGCTGCGACACGCGCGTGGGCGGAATTTCCAGCGCAGCCGCCAGTTCATTCACAGTCTGCTCGCCCGCCTGCAATTTGAACAGGATGCGGATGCGATCGGGGTGGGAAATCTGACGCAGCACATTGGCCAGTTCAGTGGCGACGATTTTGCGGCTCGGCACGGGCGGTATCTTTCTGTTTTGGGGCCAGAAGGCCGGATCAGGAACTGACGAGCATCAGGGCAACGGGAGAGTGCGCAGGTTGGTTCCCCTGAGGCGTGCCAAGCGCCTTCCAACCGGGCAGCGGCCTGCCGGTGGGGTGGGGTTCGGCGGCAGCCAGCGCGATGAAGGCAGCATCATCAAGCTGTTTGCCATAAGGCGACAGCGAAGGGCGCGCGGGCGTTGCCACCCCGCGATCACGCAGCCGCGTCCAGCTTTGCGCCAGCCCGTGCGCGGCAAAAGCCATGCCGCCATGATAGGCGGCAAGCGCAAGGCCCTGCATCAGCACCGCTGCATCCAGCGGCAAAGCGGCAGCGGTATCGCGCGGCAATTCGCTGGTGATCCGCACCAGCGCGCGATCAAACCACAACAGCGGCCAGGGGCCTTCCACCCCGCTGATTTCGGCCAGAACCGCGCCGATGATCGCGCGCCATTCCGGCAGCACGATAATCGCGTCCCAGCTTTGCGCCGAACGGATCAGGCGGCCAATGGCATCTTCCACCGCGATAATCTCAAGCGCGATCTCGCCGCGGGTGAGCGTGCGGTCTGCCGCCAGCAGACGCTGCGCCATGGCGCTGCGGGCGCGCGCGGGGACAATGATGGCAATCCGCTCGCGCCCCTGCGCACGCACGGCGGCGATCATCGCATCGAGCACCGCCTTGCGCGGCAGAGCGGTATGGCAATCCTCGTCATCCAGACAGGCGGCGGGATGGGGCGATGCCAGCATCACATCAAGCTGGCCCGATGCACCACTGCGCGGCGCGGCGGGATCGAACAGGTAACTTGCCAGCCACTGCGCCTGCGGCAAGGCCGCGCGGGCGAGCGGGTTTTGCAGATCAGCCGGTACAAATGCCTGCCACGGCGCAAAGATGGGCGCCGCTGGAGCCAGTGCCTGCCCTGCCCCGGCTGCCCAGCGCGCCACATGGCGCAGCCCGCCAGCGCGCGGCGCGGCCGCAGCAGCCGGTTCAAGCGCGATGCGATGAGCGGCCGCCAAGGCGGCCAGCGCCTCGTGCCAATCGGCAGGCGCTGCGGGCGCGGCCAGATCAAGCGCCAGCTTGCGCTCCCCGACCAGCTGCATCGCGGGCCGGGCGGGCAAGCCCGCGCTCGCCATCCCGCCAACGGGCAGACTGCGCACGGCTTCGCGGCGTCGTTCGGGCATGGTCGAGCGCTGATCCATCGGCGTTGGTCCTTCACAAGCGGGCGGTGAAGAGGGCCTAGCGCCTCATGGATCATCTGAAAATTTCGTTATATATGCAGAAACGTTCTTATTAAGAGAACATAGCGCCCGCCGCCGGGCATTCTCAACGCGGGCCAAGCCCTTGGCGCACCTCGGCGATTGCGGCTTTGCTTGCCCAGGGATAACCGCCCGCCACGCGCCACACTTCCTTGCCCGAGGCATCAAACAGGATGGTCAGCGGCAATTGTCCGGCGGGCGAAAACTGCGCGGAAAGCGCGGTTTCGGGATCGAGCCATGGCTCCAGCCGGGCAAACCCCTTGGCGGCAAAGAACGGATCGACCACTTCGGCCCCGCGCAGATCCTGACTGATGGTGATGACGCGAACCTCGCCTTCCAGCGCCTCTGCCAGTTGATCGAGCTGCGGCATTTCTTCGACGCACGGCGCGCACCAGGTCGCCCACAGATTGATCAGCACCGGGCCATCGGCGGCGCCGAGATCAAGCGTGCGGCCCGCTGCGTCCTTGACCACCAGATCAGGCAGCGCCGTTCCGGCAAAGCTTGCGTCCACCGTGCCTGTCAGCGTGCCCGTCGCCGCCCCCGCCGCGCCAGCCACATCTGCGGGCGCATCCGCCGGTTGCGCTGGCTCCGTCCCCGCCCTATCGCACCCGGCAAGCAAACCCACGGACACACACGCGATGAGCAACGAACGGGACATGACAGGCTCCGACAACACCAGCGCGAACGCCATGTGGGGCGGCCGCTTCGCCGCCGGGCCTAGCGCCATCATGCGCGAAATCAACGCCTCAATTCCCTTTGACAAGGCGCTGTGGCGTCAGGACATCGCCGCCAGCAAGGCCCATGTCGCCATGCTGGGCGCGTGCGGGATTGTCTCGGCCGAAGATGCCGCCGCGATTTCCGCAGGGCTCGATCAGGTCGCCGCCGAATATGCAGCAAACGGCGTGCCGGAAAACTGGGATCTGGAAGACATCCACATGACCACCGAAAGCCGCCTTGCCGAGCTTATCGGCCCGGTGGCAGGCCGCCTCCACACAGCGCGCAGCCGCAATGATCAGGTGGCAACCGATTTCCGCCTCTGGGTGCGCGATGCGATGGATCAGATGGATAGCGGCCTTGCCGCGCTGCAGGCCGCGCTGGTCACCCGCGCGGGCGAACACGCCGCCAGCATCATGCCCGGCTTTACCCACCTGCAAACCGCCCAGCCCGTCACGCTTGGCCACCACCTGATGGCCTATTACGAGATGTTCCGGCGGGATCGCTCGCGGCTCCGCGATGCGCGGGCGCGATTGAACGAATCGCCCTTGGGCAGCGCAGCGCTGGCGGGCACCGGCTTTCCGATCGACCGCGACATGACGGCTGCTGCATTGGGCTTTGATCGGCCCTCGGCCAATTCGCTGGACTCGGTATCCGACCGCGACTTTGCGCTCGAATATCTGTTCGTGTGTTCGGCCTGCGCGCTACACCTTTCGCGCCTCGCCGAAGAATTGATCCTGTGGGCCAGCCAGCCCTTCGGCTTCATCCGCCTGCCCGACAGCCTTTCCACCGGCTCGTCGATCATGCCGCAAAAGAAAAACCCCGATGCCGCCGAACTGGTGCGCGGGCATTCCGGGCGGGTGATCGGCAGCCTCACCAGCCTGATGATCACGATGAAAGGCCTGCCGCTGGCCTATTCCAAGGACATGCAGGACGATAAGCCGCCAGTGTTCGAAGCCGCCTCGCTGATGGCGTTGAGCGTGGCTGCGATGACGGGGATGATCGCAGGCAGCACCTTCAACACCGCCCGGATGCGCGCCGCCGCCGAACTCGGCTATGCCACCGCCACCGATCTGGCCGATTGGCTGGTGCGCGAGGCGGGCATCCCGTTCCGCGAGGCGCATCACATTACCGGCGCCGCAGTGAAACTGGCGGAAAGCAAAGGCGTCAGCCTTGATGCGCTGGAACTGGACGCGCTGCGCGCGATTGATCCCCGGATTGATGGCCGCGTATTCGCTGCCTTGTCGGTCGATGCCTCGGTGGCGGCGCGTGCTTCTTATGGCGGAACGGCCGGGGCGCAGGTAATGGTGCAAGTGGCGCGCGCCCGCGCCGAGTTGGGGATGGACGCATGAAAGCCACAGGCTTGCTGATGGTGATGGCCGCGCTGCTTGGCGCTTGCGGCGTGCGCGCACCGCTCACCCCCGCGCCCGGCACCAACCTGCCGGTCGCGCCGCTGGGGCGCGATACCCGGCCTGTCGCCGATGAATTGCTGATCCCCGATCCGCAGGCAGCGCCCGCCAACCGCACTGTCGAACTGCGCCTGCGCTCCGAAGAACGGCGCGATGATCCCTTTGATCTTCCTCCCGAATAAGCAAACGGAATTATGGACCATTTCACCATTCGCGATGGCGTGATGCACGCCGAAGATGTGCCGCTGCCCGCGATTGCCGATGCCGTCGGCACGCCTGTCTATGTCTATTCGCGCGCCACGCTGGAACGCCACGCGCGCGTGTTCCGCGAAGGGCTGGCAGGCGTGCCCGACAAGCTGATTGCCTTTGCCGTCAAATCAAACCCCAATCTTGCGGTGCTCAAGGTGCTGCAACGCGAAGGCTACGGCGCAGATGTGGTGTCAGCAGGCGAAATGCGCCGCGCGCTGGCCGCTGGCATTGCGCCCGGCATGATCGTGTTTTCCGGCGTCGGCAAGACAGCGGCAGAACTGCGCGCCGGGCTTGAAGCGGGGATTGGCCAGTTCAACATCGAAAGCGAGGAAGAAGGCCTGGAACTCGCCGCCATCGCTGCCGAACTGGGGCTGACGGCGCAATGTTCCTTGCGGATCAATCCCGATGTCGATGCGGGCACGCATGACAAGATTTCCACCGGCAAGGCCGATAACAAGTTCGGCGTGCCGATTGATCAGGCGGGGCAGATTTTCGGGCGGCTGGCAGGCTTGCCCGGTGTGGCCTTGCGCGGGGTGGCGGTGCATATCGGCAGCCAGCTTTCGGAACTTGCGCCTTTGGAGGCTGCTTTTGAAAAAGTCGGCGCGCTGGTGGCTGCCTTGCGCGGCGCAGGCCATGCGATCACTCATGTGGACCTCGGCGGCGGGCTTGGCGTGCCTTACAAGGCGGGCGAGGTGTTCCCTTCCCCGGCGGAATACGGCGCGATGGTGGCGCGCGTGACGAAAGATTGGGGCGTCACCCTGATCTTTGAACCGGGCCGGGTGATTGCGGGCAATGCAGGCGTGCTGTTGACCCGCGTGGTGCGGGTGAAGCGCGGGATCAAGGATCCGTTTGTCATCGTCGATGCCGCGATGAATGATCTGGCGCGCCCGGCGCTCTACGGTGCCTATCACGATTTCGTGGCGGTGCGCCCGCGCGGCGCGGACATGGTCGCCAATATCGTCGGGCCGATTTGCGAGACCGGCGATACGTTTGCGATGGGCCGGGTGTGCGATCATCTGGAGGCAGGCGATCTGGCCGTGTTCCGCACTGCCGGAGCCTACGGCGCAACCATGGCCTCATCCTACAATTCGCGCGGCTTTGTGGCCGAGGTGCTGGTGGATGGTGACAGGTTTGCCGTGGTGGCTGACCGGATTGATCCAGGCGCGATCATGGATGCCGAACGCGTGCCGGAATGGCTGGCGTGATGTGACCCGTATCGCCAGCCTTCCGCTGTTTCACCAGATCGCGGGGCAATCCGTGCTGGTGCTGGGTGACGGGCCTGCGGCTGAACCCAAGCTGCGGCTGGTCGAACGCGCTGGCGGCGTAGTGACAGGCGACATGGCCCGCGCCATTGACGAAGGCGTGCGGCTGGCCTTTGTCGCCTTCGAAGACGCGCGCGCCTGCGAGGTCGCGGCAATCAATTTGCGCTGTGCCGGGCTGCTGGTGAATGTCGTCGACCGGCCCGAATTGTGCGATTTCATCACGCCTTCGATCCTTGATCGTGATCCGTTGCTGATTGCCATCGGCACCGGCGGGGCTTCGGCAGGGCTGGCGAAGCATGTGCGCCTCAGGCTGGAGCGGGTTCTGCCCGAAACGCTGGGATTGCTGGCGCGGGCGCTTGAAACTGCGCGCGAACCGCTGCGCGCGCTCTTGCCCGATGGTGGAGACCGCCGCCGCGCGATTGATGCAGCGCTGGCCGAAGGTGGCCCGCTCGATCCGCTGAATGGCGGCGCGCACGAACAGGTGCCAACGTGGCTGGCGACGCTGGCTCGGGATGCAAGCGCAAATGGCAACCCGGCAGGTGCGCCAGCCGCGACCAGCACCGCGCCAATCGAAATCGTGCTGGCCAGCCCCGATCCCGAAGACCTGACCTTGCGGCAGGCGCGGCTGCTGGGCGAGGCCGACACACTGTTGCTTGATGGGCCGGTGCCGCCTGCGATCCTTGCGCGGGCACGGGCCGATGCGGCGCGGCGTGTGTGGAACAGCGCCGATGCCAGCCAATCTGCCGCAGGCCGCACGCTGATCCTGCGGTATCGCCCGGCCTAGCCGCGCTGCGCCGCGGCGCGCCGCACGCGATCAGGCAGCGAAGGCCAGAGGTTCTTCAAGCGCCACGAAAAAACCCGCCATCCCCGCTTTCGCGCTTTCGCTCAGGGCGATGAAAACCCGCCGCTTGTCGGCAGGATCGGCCACACGGCACAGCACCCCTGTTTCCACCATCTGCGTGACCCACCGCAGCGCGGTGGTTGCCGGGACGCCTGCCGCAATGCACAGCGAGGTGACCGAAACCTTTTGCCCTTCGCCATGCGCTGCCGTGAGATCAAGCAGCATATCCCACGCCGGATCGGCAAACAGGTGAGCATCGAAAAACCGCGCGCGGCGTTTGCGATTGGCGATGATCTGGCGCACCAGCTTGGGATCGGGCAGCTTGTGCCCTGAAGGCAGCACCGGATCCGCCGGACGGTAACCCGGACGCGCTTCGCCAAGGCTGGTGCCATAGTCGGTGCGCGCGGCAAGCGGCGCACCCCATTCACCCTGCGAGCCCGCTTGCGCCGCCGACATCCGGTCCAAGGAACGGGCAATCGCATCGACCTGCTGTGACAGCTGCAGCAGGCGCACCCGCTCCTCCTCGCTCATTTCCCTGAGCCGCGTTGCCCCCATCTCGCTGCAGGCGCGGCCCACCGCCAGCACCTGTTCGGCGCGGCTGGGAGCAATCAGAATATCCGGCGAGGATTGATCCAGCAGGCCAAACACATCATCAAGCGCCGCAAGCGAGGTGGTGACCACCAGTCTGGACCCGCTGCGCGCCGCGCGTTGATCAAGCCGTGCCAGCCCTGCCATCGTGGCGCCATCCAGCGCCGGGCAATCGACCACCACCACATCACCCAGCAGCACCGCCGACCCATCCGACCGCGCCCCGTCCGTCAACTCCGCCAACGCGCCGCCATCCAGCGTGCAAAAGCCCGCGCCTGCAAGATCGCGCGCAATCGCTTCGCGCGCAGGCGCGCTGACCCCGAAAATCGCCACCCGCGCCGGCAGCCCGGCCGGATCAGTCGCCAGATCAAAGCTGATGTCAGAGGTGTTCATCGACTCGCGCTCCTACCTATGTAGGAACATGAGTAGAACAAAATACGATCACGTCAAGAAAATCTGCGGCCTGCCTCGCTCATCGTCCGGATCAGCTGCGAATTTCGATCGGTGTCCCATCGGGCACAATCGCCCATAATTCGGCGATTTCCGCGTTCGAAAGCGCAATGCAGCCATCGGTCCAGTCGCCCGGAACACGCTCTCCCGCATAGCCATTGGGCTGGCCGTGGAGGAAGATATCGCCGCCCGGTGATCGGCCATATTGGGCAGCAAAGGCCCGGTCAGCCGCGTTGGGATAGGAGATCCGCAAGGACAGGAAAAACCGGCTCGCCGGATTGCGCGTGTCGATGGTGTAGAGCCCTTCGGGCGTGCGGCGATCGCCCTGAAACTGCTTGTGCCCGCCCGGAATCCCGAATTGGAGCCCGCGATAGACCTTGACCGGCTGCCCGCCCGCATAGGCGACCAGAATGCGCCGGGTCTTGTCGACCAGCAGGTAATCGACCGCGCGCGCGGCGTTTTGGGGGAGCGTGCGCTGGCCATGGCGATCCATCCCGGCAGGCGGCAGGATGCCAGGGGGCACATCGGCGCGCTGCACGGGCGGCAGCGGCGGCGGCTGGGCGGGGCCGACACAGCCCGCCACCAGCACCGCCAGAAGAATGCCCAAAACCCGCTTCATCGCCGCAAGAATTACCCTACGGCGCACATGCCTTCAATGGCGGACTAACCCTCAGTCCTCGAATGGGTCACGCATCAGAATCGTATCGTCACGCTCGGGCGAGGTCGAAACCAGCGCCACCGGGCATTCGATCAATTCCTGCACGCGCTGGATATATTTGATCGCCTGCGCGGGCAGATCGGCATAGCTGCGCGCGCCTGCGGTGGAACCCTGCCAGCCTTCCATTTCTTCATAGATCGGCTCGCACGCGGCCTGATCGGCGGCGTGGCTGGGCAGGTAATCATAAACCGCGCCGCGCAGGCGGTAACCGGTGCAGATCTTAACCGTGTCCAGCCCATCGAGCACGTCGATCTTGGTGAGCGCAATGCCGGTAACGCCGCTGATCGCGCAGGTCTGGCGCACCAGCACGGCATCGAACCAGCCAACGCGGCGCTTGCGCCCCGTTACCGTGCCGAATTCATGGCCGCGTTCACCCAGCCTCTGGCCGACTTCGTCCTCCAGTTCCGTGGGGAACGGGCCGGAGCCGACGCGGGTGGTGTAGGCTTTGACGATGCCGAGCACGAACCCGGTCGAGGCTGGGCCAAGCCCGCTGCCTGCCGCTGCCGCGCCGCTCACCGTATTGGACGAAGTGACAAAGGGATAGGTGCCGTGATCGACATCGAGCAGCACGCCTTGCGCCCCTTCGAACAGGATGCGCGCACCGGCCTTGCGCACTTTTTTCAGCCGTTTCCACACCGGCTGGGCAAAGCGCAGCACAAAGGGCGCAATCTCGCGCAATTCGGCCAGCAGGGCGGCGCGATCCACCGGCGGCTGATCAAACCCGGCCCGCAGCGCATCATGGTGCGCGCAGAGGCGATCCAGCTGCGCATCGAGCTCATCCAGATGCGCCAGATCGCACACCCGGATTGCCCGCCTGCCCACCTTGTCCTCGTAAGCAGGGCCGATGCCGCGCCCGGTGGTGCCGATCTTGCCCTTGCCCGCCGCAGTTTCGCGCAAGGCATCAAGATCGCGGTGGAGCGGGAGGATCAGTGGGCAATTATCCGCAATCGCCAGATTATCCGCGTTCACCGCCACGCCCTGCCCTTCGATCTTGGCAACTTCATCGCGCAAGGCCCAGGGATCCAGCACCACGCCATTGCCGATCATGCTCAATGTGCCCGACACAATGCCCGAAGGCAGCAGGCTGAGCTTGTAGGTCGTGCCGTCCACCACCAGCGTGTGGCCGGCATTGTGCCCGCCCTGAAAGCGCACCACGACATCGGCGCGGGCCGCGAGCCAATCGACGATCTTGCCCTTGCCCTCATCGCCCCACTGGGCGCCGATGACGGTGACATTGGCCATGAGAGGTGTCCTTCTTGTTGCTTGCTGGCAAAGGTGCGCCGCGCGCCTAGGGCTTCGCGCGTCCGGGCGCAAGGCTGCGACCCGTTCAATCGGCGTCAATCAGCGGTTAAACAAGCAGGGCGCAGCGTGCCGGGCCATGACGAATCGCCGCAAAGCTCTCATCGGCCTTGGTGCCGCCACGCTGGTTGCGCTCCCGCTGCTGGCGGCGGAGCAGGCCCAGTTCCTCCAGCAGCGCGGCGAGCGGATCGAATGGCGCGAACGCGGGATCGGGCGCTATGCCAGCGCGCGGGTGAGCGGCACGGTGATCTATGGCGGCCACTTGCGCCAGCAGGTCGATCTCTATGCGCCCGATCAGGCATTGGGCGATGCGCCGCTGATCGTTTATATTCACGGCGGCGGCTGGCAGATCGGCAATCACAAGCGGGTTGATGAAAAGCCCGGCCATTTCACTGCACAAGGATATGTGTTCGCCTCGGCAGGCTACCGCCTGCTGCCCGATGCGCCGGTGGAACAACAGGCGGCGGATCTGGGCGAAGCGCTGCGTGTGCTGCGCGCAGCGGCCCAGGATTACGGCTTTGATCCGAACAAGATCGTGCTGATGGGCCACAGCGCGGGCGCGCATCTGGCGGCGCTGGTTGCGACCGATCCGAAATATGCCGGCGATGCCTTTGGCGCGATCCGGGGCGCGGTGCTGCTGGATGGGGCGGGTTATGATGTCGCGCTCGCGATTGCGACGCCGACGATGGAAATGCCGCTGCTCTACCGTGATGTGTTCGGCACTGATCCGGCGCGGCACAAGGCGTTATCGCCCATCACCCATGCCGGCGGCAAGGATGCGCCCGATTGGCTGGCGCTCCATGTGGCGGAGCGCACCAATTCCAAAGCGCAGAGCGAGCGGCTGGTGGCAGCGCTGGTGAAAGGGGGCGCGCGGGCTGAGGCTGTGGCGATTTCCGGCACCGATCACGGCCGCATGAACCGCGAGATCGGGACCGAGGCAGGCGCGGCGCAGACCGAGGCGATTGATGCCTTTCTGGCGCGGATTCTGAAGCGCTAGAGCGCGCGCGGCTCGCCGCTGTCGAGGATATGCGTGCAGCCCAGCGCCTGGGGGTCTTCGCCCTCACCCAGCTGCGCCCGCGTGCGCCAGCCGCCTGCGCGCAAGCCCGCTGCCGCCACGCGATCATGGCCAAGCGGCAGATAGGCCATCGGCGCGGCTTCAGGCTGCGGGGTGATCTCGGCGAGCCGATCAAGGTACAGCGTAAAGCCGGTTGCCGCTTCCTCACTGCCGCTGATCCGGTAAGTGCCGCCGCGCCCCGCCGCCCCGCGCAAGGCGTCGGCGTAGAGGGTAAAGCCGAACCATGACTGGTATTCAAAGCCGTGCCGCTCGGTGGGATCAAGCGTGATGCGCACCCCTTCGCCCCAGGCATCGCTGATGCTGGCCGCAATCCGCGCAAGCCCATCCAGCCGGGTTTTGAGCGCGCCGCCCGCGTCCACTTCGCGCAAGGTGGCAAGCGCTGCATCGAATGGCCCGGTTGCGTAAAGCAGCGGCAGATAGGCCGCGCCGCCTGCCGCCTTCAGCCCGCCGGCATCCTTGGTATCGAGTTCGCGGCGCACGGCGGCGATCCTGTCAGGCGCGAGCGGAAAGGCCCCAAGACCATCGACCCCGGCGAGCGTATCGACCAGATCAGGCAAAGTAAAATCGACCGAGATACCTGTCAGCCCCGCCGCCTGCGCCGCTTCGACCGCGAGCATCACGATTTCGCTGGCGGCAGCGACACTGTCAGCCCCGATCAGTTCTGCGCCCAGCTGGATGCGTTCGCGCGCGGGATCAAGCTGGCTGGCGCGGATCAGCGCGGTGTCGCCGCAATAGGCAAGGCGCAAGGGGCGCGCGGCTGTGCCAAGGCTGGTCGAGGCAATGCGCCCGATCTGCGGCGTGATATCGGATCGCAGCGCCAGCGTGCGCAGGCTCGCCGGATCGACAAAGCGGAACATCGCCCGCGTCTCCACGCCCTGCATCCGGCCAGCGAGCGAGGCTTCGAATTCGAGCAGCGGCGGGCGCACCCGGTCATAGCCATGCGCGTCCAGCATATCGAGGCAGGCGCGCATCGCGGCGGTGATGCGGGCAGCTTCTTGCTGCAGCCGGTCTTCGAGGCCTTCGGGGAGGAGATCGTTGGGTTGGGTCAATGGAACACACTTCCGTTCGTGCTGAGCCTGTCGAAGCACTGTCCTTCTTTTGCACCAGCGGCGCTAGAAGAAGTGCAGCCCTTCGACAAGCTCAGGGCGAACGGGAAAGAGAGGTACTTAAAACGCCAGCGCCTTCACCATCACCACACCCGCCAGCCCTTCGGCTTCGGCGAGCACGGCGGCCGGCAGGCCTTCATCAAGGCTCAGCAGCAGCACCGCTTCCCCGCCCGCCTCACGGCGGCCAAGGTTGAAGGTGCCGATATTGATCCCGTGGCTGCCGAGCAGCGTCCCGATGCGGCCAATGAAGCCCGGCTTGTCGTCGTTCACCACATAGAGCATGTGGCCTTCGAGTTCGGCTTCGATCCCGATCCCGAAAATCTCGACAAGCCGCGGCGCATCCTTGCCAAACAGGGTGCCCGCCACCGAACGCTGGCCCTGTTCGGTTTCCACCGTCACGCGGATCAGCGTGTTGAACGCGCCTTCACGCTCGTGACGGATTTCGCTCACATCCAGCCCGCGTTCCTTGGCGAGGAACGGCGCGTTGACCATGTTCACCGTATCGGAATAGCGCCGCATCAGCCCGGCGAGCACGGCGGCGGTGATCGGCTTGCCGTTAAGCTGGGCTGCTGCGCCTTCGCGCTCGATGCTGATTTGCGTGAGGTTGCCATGCGCCAGCTGGCCCACCAGACTGCCGAGCTTTTCGGCCAATGCCATGTAGGGCTTCAGCTTGGGCGCTTCTTCCGCCGAGAGCGACGGCATGTTGAGCGCATTCGTCACCCCGCCATTGACGAGGTAATCGGCCATCTGCTCGGCCACTTGCAGCGCGACATTGACCTGCGCTTCGGTGGTCGAGGCGCCAAGGTGCGGGGTGCAGATGAAATTGGGCGCGCCGAACAGCGGGTGATCCTTGGCCGGGGGTTCGGTCTCGAACACATCGAGCGCCGCGCCTGCGACCTGCCCGCTTTCGAGGCAGTCCTTCAGCGCAGCCTCGTCAATCAGGCCCCCTCGGGCGCAATTGATGATGCGGATGCCCTTCTTGGCATTTTCGAGCCGATCACGGCTGAGGATGTTGCGGGTTTCATCAGTCAAGGGCGTGTGCAGCGTGACGAAATCGGCACGCGTCAACAGCGTATCAAGATCGACCTTTTCCACGCCCATTTCCACGGCACGATCTTCGGTGAGGAAGGGATCATAGGCGATCACTTTCATGCGCAGGCCAAGCGCGCGGCTCGCCACGATCGAGCCGATATTGCCCGCCCCGATCAGCCCCAGCGTCTTGTTGGTGAGTTCGACGCCCATGAACCCGCTCTTGGGCCATTCGCCCGCCTGCGTCTGCGCGTTGGCACTGGGCAGCTGGCGGGCCAGCGCAAACATCAGCGCGATGGCGTGTTCGGCAGTGGTGATCGAATTGCCGAACGGGGTGTTCATCACCACCACGCCCTTGGCCGAAGCATAGGGAATATCGACATTGTCCACCCCGATCCCCGCGCGGCCAATCACTTTCAGATTGGTGGCGGCATCAAGGATCGCTTTCGTCACCTTGGTCGAGGAACGGATCGCAAGGCCATCATATTCGCCAATGCGCGCGGCGAGTTGTTCGGGCGTTTCGCCGGTGATGACATCGACATCGCAGCCGCGCTCTTCGAAAATGCGCGCGGCGTTGGGGTCCATCTTGTCGGAAATGAGAACTTTGGGCTTCTGGGACATTCGGTTTTCCCTTCGTCATGCTGAACTTGTTTCAGCATCCATCGAGCCTCCTAAGCCGGAGTTCGATGGGGAGAGATGGACCCTGAAACAAGTTCAGGGTGACAGGATTGTAAGCGGGACGGACGGCCTCAGCCGTTCTTGACCTTTTCGTAGGCCCATTCGATCCACGGCAGCAGGCGCTTCACATCTTCCTGCTCGACTGTCGAACCGCACCAGATGCGCAAGGAAGGCGGCGCGTCGCGGTAGCCGTTGAAATCGAAGCCGACATTGCGTTCTTCAAGCAGCTTGACGATCTTCTTGGGCACGCCCGCCTGATCTTCGGCAGACAGGCTTTCGTACCATTCGCCCTGGAACATCATGCAGACGCCGGTATTGGTCTGCTGGGCAGGATCAGCCACCATGTTCCTGAGCCACGGCGTTGCCTCGATCCAGTCCTTGACGATGGCGGCATTGGCATTGGCGCGTTCGATCAGCGCGCGGCGCCCACCGATGCTCTTCGCCCATTCGAGCGCGGCGATATAATCTTCCGTCGCCAGCATCGAAGGCGTGTTGATGGTCTCGCCTTCAAAGATGCCGCGGTTAAGCTTGGCACCTTTCTTCATGCGGAACAGCTTGGGCAGCGGCCAGGGCGGATCGTAGCTTTCGATGCGTTCCACCGCCTTGGGGCTGAGGATCAGCATTCCGTGCTGCGCTTCGGAGCCCATCACTTTCTGCCACGAATAGGTGGTGGCATCGAGCTTGGCCCAGTCCATTTCCTGTGCGAACACCGCGCTGGTGGCATCATTGATCACCACGCCTTCACGGCCCGGCGCCAGCCAGTCAGTATCGGCAATCATCGCGCCCGACGTGGTGCCGTTCCAGGTGAAGACGACATCATTGCGCTGGGGAATGGTGGAAAGATCGGGGATCTCGCCGTAATCGGCGGTGAGGACTTGCAGGTTGGGCAGTTTGAGCTGCTTGACCGCGTCCTGGATCCAGATGTTGCCAAAGCTTTCCCATGCCGCGACCGATACCGGGCGGTTCGGGTCAAGCATCGCCCACATGGCAGCCTCAATGGCGCCGGTGTCGGATGCGGGCATGATACCGATCAGATAATCATCAGGAATGCCGAGCAATTCGCGAGACAGATCAAGCGCATATTTCAGCCGGGCCTTGCCCAGCGCCGAACGGTGCGAACGGCCAAGCGATTCGGTTTTCAGCTTATCAAGCGACCAGCCGGGGAATTTCGCTGTCGGGCCCGAGGAAAAGAACGGGCGTTCAGGCTTAACCGTAGGCTCGTGCAAGAGCCCGCGAACATACTCAGTCATGTATTCTCTCCTTGCAGAGAGCACGCGCGGCGTTGGGACCGCGTGGCCCGCCTGCCGCTTTAGTGGCGGGGAGTGACAAGTCAATGACGAAACGGGCCGCGCGCTGGAAAACACGGCTTGCACCAGCCCCTCGCCAAATCGCGCCAAAGGTTCTAGGCGAAGGGGCACCATGCTACCTTCCGATCTTCGCATCGCGCTGTTCAGCGGCAATTACAATTATGTGCGTGACGGTGCCAATCAGGCGCTTAATCGCCTGGTGGGATCCATGCTCGACCTCGGGGCGGCGGTCCGCGTCTATTCGCCCACCGTGGCGCAGCCGGCGTTTGCGCCGACGGGCGATCTTGTCAGCCTGCCCAGCTTTGCCATCCCGATGAAAGGACGCAGCGAATATCGCGTGGCCACCGGGCTTGGCGCGGCGGCAAAGCGCGATCTGGAACGCTTTGCGCCCAATATCATCCACCTGTCCTCGCCCGATCCGGGCGCGCACGCCGCCCTGAAATGGGCGCAGGCGCGCGATATTCCGGTACTGGCGAGCGTGCACACCCGCTTTGAAACCTACCCGCGCTATTACGGGCTCGGCTTTATGGAGCCGGTGGTGGAAACCGTTCTGCGGCGCTTTTATAACCGCTGCGATATGCTGGTGGCGCCAACGCAATCGACCATCGACGAATTGCTCGCAATGAAGATGCACGACCGCATCGGCGTCTGGTCGCGCGGGGTGGATCGCACCGTCTTCTCGCCCGCGCGGCGCGACATGGCATGGCGGCGCAGCATGGGGCTTGCCGATGATGATGCGGCGATCATCTTCCTCGGGCGGCTGGTGATGGAAAAGGGGCTGGATGTCTTTGCCGAGACCATCGTGCAACTGCGCCGCAGCCAGGTGCCGCACCAGGTGCTGGTGATCGGCGACGGCCCGGCACGCGAATGGTTTGCCGGCAATCTGCCGGGCGGCATCTTTGCCGGGTTCAAGACGGGCGAAGCGCTGGGCGCAGCGCTGGCGAGCGGGGATATCTTCTTCAACCCTTCGGTGACCGAAGCCTTTGGCAATGTCACATTGGAAGCGATGGCCTGCGCGCTGCCGGTGGTGGCGGCAGGGGCGACGGGATCGGCAAGCATTGTAACTGATGGCGTCACCGGACGGCTCGTCGCTCTGCGGGGCCAATCGGCCGATGTCGCTGCCTGCGCCGAGGCGCTTGCTGCCTATTGCCGCGACCCGGCCCTGCGCGCTGCGCACGGCGCTGCGGGCGAGGCGCGCGCGCGGGATTTCAGCTGGGATGCAATCAACCGCGCGGTCGCCGATTACTACATCGCGCTTATCACCGAACGCCGCGCCGTGCAGGCGCGCGAAGCAGCGCGGGCAGCATGAGCCATGCCCGATCTGTTCGCTGATGCGCCCCGCCAGCCGGACCGGCGCACGCCCGAAGATGCGCCGCTGGCTGACCGGCTGCGGCCCTCCTCGCTGGCAGAAGTGGTCGGGCAGGAACACCTGACCGGACCAGGCGGCGCAATCGGGCGGATGGTTGCCGCAGGCAAGCTTGCCAGCATCATCCTGTGGGGCCCGCCCGGCACCGGCAAGACCAGCATCGCCCGCCTGCTGGCCGATGCGGTTAACATGCGCTTTGCCAGCATTAGCGCGGTTTTTTCGGGTGTCGCCGAACTCAAGGCCGCCTTTGCCGAGGCTGAGAAAATGGCCGGCGCGGGGCGCAAGACGCTGCTGTTCGTGGACGAAATCCACCGCTTCAACCGCGCCCAGCAGGATGGTTTCCTGCCCTTTGTCGAACGCGGCGTGGTGACTTTGGTGGGCGCGACCACCGAAAACCCGAGCTTTGCGCTGAACGCCGCCCTGCTCAGCCGCGCGCAGGTGCTGGTGCTGCACCGGCTGGATGAAGCCGCGCTTGCCGCACTGCTCGCCCGCGCCGAAGCGCTCGAAGGCCCGCTGCCGGTGACGCCCGCAGCGCGCGCCGCGCTGATCGCAGGGGCGGATGGCGACGGTCGGTTCCTGCTGGGGCAGGCCGAAACGCTCTATGCCGCAAGGCTTGCAGAGCCGCTTGATCCAGCGGCGCTCGGCACGTTCCTGCAACGCCGCGTGGCGGTGTACGACAAGGACCGCGACGGGCATTACAACCTCATTTCAGCGCTGCACAAATCGCTGCGCGGGTCCGATCCGCAGGCCGCGCTCTATTACCTTGCGCGCATGCTGGTGGCGGGCGAGGAGCCCTTGTTCGTGCTGCGGCGGCTGGTGCGCTTTGCGAGCGAGGATATCGGCCTCGCTGATCCGCAGGCGCTGACCCAATGCTTGGCCGCCAAGGATGCCTATCAGTTCCTGGGCTCGCCCGAAGGCGAACTCGCGATTGTGCAGGCCTGCCTTTATTGTGCGACCGCGCCCAAATCGAATGCTGCCTATGCCGCGCAGAAAGCCGCGTGGAAATCGGCCAGGGAAACCGGCAGCCTTGCCCCGCCCGCCCACATCCTCAACGCGCCGACCAAGCTGATGAAGGATATCGGCTACGGCGCGGGCTATGCCTATGATCACGCCGCGCCCGATGGCTTTTCGGGCAGCGATTACTGGCCGGACGGCATGACGGCGCAGACCTTCTACCAGCCCGCCCCGCGCGGTTTCGAACGCGAGGTGCAAAAGCGCCTCGATTACTGGGCGCGCCTGCGCAGCGAGCGGCAGGAGTGAGCCGCTTTACCCATTTCCTCGCCGCCGACTGGTCGGGCGCTGCGGGTGAGCGGCACAAGGGCATCGCGCTGGCGCTCGCCCCTGCCGAGGGCGGCCCGCCCGCACTGATCGCGCCCCCGCGCGGCGGCTGGTCGCGGCCCGAGGCGCTGGCGGTGCTGGCCGATTATGCGGGCGAGGCAGCGCTGATCGGGGTCGATCTTGGCATCTCGCTGCCCTTTGCCGATCACGGTGCCTTCCTGCCCGGCTGGGAACATAGCCCGCCCGATGCGCGCGCGCTGTGGGCGCTGATCGACGCGCTGTGCGCCGATGATCCGCACCTTGGCGCAGGCTCCTTTGTCGATCACCCGGAAATCGCCGCCTATTTCCGCCGCCACGGCGGGCGCGAGGGCGCGCGGTTCGGCGGCGGGCGCGGCCGGTTGCGAGTGACCGAACACGCGCAAGGCCGCATGGGATTATCGCCCTATTCGAATTTCAATCTGGTGGGCGCAGCGCAAGTCGGCAAGTCGAGCCTCACCGGCATGCGCGTGCTGAACCGGCTGGCGGGCCGCCTTGCAGTATGGCCGATTGATCCGCTGCCAGCGTCCGGCGCGGTGCTGTGCGAAATCTACACCTCGCTTGCCGCGCTGGAGGCAGGCCGCAGCGCCGGACGCGCCAAGATGCGCCACATGGATGACCTGAACGCCGCGCTTGGCGCGCTCGATTCGCCGCCAGTTGCAGGAACGGGCGCGATTGACGATCACTCCGCCGACGCGCTGCTGACCGCCGCCTGGCTGCGCAAGGTGCACAGCGAGCCCGCGCGCTGGGAGCCGCAAGGCCTCACCCCAGACATCGCGCGCACTGAGGGCTGGACCTTCGGAGCGTTTTAGGTGCCCTATCGCTGACGCTACTTGAGAGCGTTTTTGCCGCCCTACCGCTTCGCTACTTGAGGGCGTTTTTGGCGCCCTACCGCTTCGCTACTTGAGGGCGTTTTAGGTGCCCTATCGCTTCGCTACTTGAGGGCGTTTTAATTTCTCCTCGCGGCGCTTCGCGCTGACGCGCGAGCTGCTGCGGGCGGCCGGTCGGCCTTGCGGCTGGCGGGCAGCCGAAACACCCGATGTTACTCGCAGCACCTTGCGCTTCGCCCCTTGAGAGCTGGGGTGGTTTCGCTTAAAGCCCCGCGCACCACCAGCGTGGCAAGCCGGCTTAGCTCAGATGGTAGAGCACCTGATTTGTAATCAGGGGGCCGCGGGTTCGATCCCTGCAGCCGGCACCGCCCTCCCCCCGGCATCAAAAACCTGTCGGTGGGAATCCCGATTGTCACCACTTCATCGCCTTGCGTCACCGGCGGGCCGGTGATCCCGTAGAGCACATAGCCATCAATCGGCGAAACCACGCGTTCGACCGCGCGCCCCGTGTAATCGTGGATCACGCCGATCAGTTCGCCCTTGGCAATCGGGCGCGAGCCAAGCTTGGCGGGGTGAAAAATTCCGGTGCTGCGGGCTTCGGCCGAGGCGGTGCTTTCGAACAGGCGCTGCGGCGGCGGCGCGGCGCGCACCGGCCAATCGGCCATGCCCATGATCGCCAGCGCGTTTTCAATCCCTGCCACCATCGCTGCAACATGCGATTCCTCGCGGCTGCCGTTCTGCCCGATCTCGACCAGGATCGTCGGCACGCCCATCGCCACCGCCTGCCGGTTGAGCGAACGGCCGCGATCAATCTGTGCCTGCGTTTTCATCGCATAGCGCACGATATTGGCAAAGCCGAAGCCTTCAGCCACCTTGAGCGCCAGCGGGAAATCATGCGCCAGCGGCCCGCCATAGGCCCCCACGAATGGTTCCAGAAATTCCGCGCCGTCGCCCGAATGCAGGTCGATCAGGAAATTGGCGCGCGCCACCACCTCGCTGGCGATGGCATGGGCCATGCGTTCGGTTTGCGTGCCATCCGCCTTGCCCGGAAACACCCGGTTAAGGTTCTTGCGGTCCACCGGATTGACATTGGGCGAGCGGCCTTCGAACCCGTTCACATTGGCCACCCGGATGATCACCACCGTGCCGCTGATCCGCGCCGGATCAAGCGACACCGCCAGCCGTTCGGCGGAAAGGATCGAGGCAAATTCAAAGCCATGCACGCCTGCTGCCAGCGCCAGCACCGGGCCTTCGCGCGCGCCGTGGATCACGCTGAGGGGGATGAAGGTGGCCGGATCGCCCGCAGCGGCGGGCACTTCAAGCCGCAAATCTGCGCGGGTGCCGGGCGCGACAATGTGGCCGGCAATGGCAAAGTCGCGCGGGCTGGCCGCGAGCGGCGCTGCCAGCAGCGCAAAAACCAGCAGCAAGGCGGCGCATGCAGAACGGATCATGGTGCTGGTCTATAGGCAGGCAAGCCGTCCAGCAACGCTGCATCATAGGGATCATCGCGGAACAGCAGCGGATAATAGAACGCGCGCAGCTGCGCATGATAGGCGCGCACGGCATCTTCATAGGCAATCATCGCGCGCGCATCGGTGCGGGCGAGACGCTGAAACTCGCGCTCCACTAGCGAGGCGGGAGAAAACAGCGCTGCCCGCCCCGCTGCCGCCTCGCGCGCCAGCCGCGCATTGCGATAGCGCTGGGCGAGCGGCTCTGCCGTCTGATCGCCGACTTGCTGGAAGGCGTAGAACCACTTCCATTCGAACGGGCGCTCGACCGCCCCATAGTCCGCCCATTCGGGATGGCGCGCGAGGAAGGGCTGCATCGTCGCTTCCTTGGGAATGTCCCATGCCGTGTTGACGCTTTCGCGCTGCAGCAGCAGGATTTCGCCGCCATCGGGCACCGGATGACGCGCGTCGATGGCCGCCTTGGCCAGCGCAGGCACCAGCAGCGCCAGCGCCAGCCACACCCCCACCAGCGCGGTGAGGATAGTGGCAGGCGTGGCCGCCGCGCGCCCGGCGATCTCGATGATCACTGTCCACACCGCCAGCACCAGCACCACCAGAACACTCGCCCACAAGACGCTGGCCAGCGCAGCGCCTTCAAGCACAGCGCCCGTCCAGAACGGCGCCAGCAGCGCCAGCGCCAGCGCAGCAAAGCGCACGCCGGCACGCGGCCACCACACCCGCGCCGCACTGCCCGCTGTCGCCAGCAGCAGATCATGCCGCCCCGCCACCCGTTCGCCGCTGCGCAGATCATAGAGCAGCAGGATTAGCAGCAGCGGCGCAACCGTGGCCACCAGAAAGGCAAAATCGAACCGCCCGATCAGGCCGAAATCGGCATTGCGGGTGTCAGCCTCGTGGATTTGCCCTTCGAGCGCGAGCATCCGCACCCGGTGCAGCCAGGGGCTCGCATCGCGCTGGCCCATCGCGGCAAAGGCGAAATCCGAAGGCGGCGCATAGGTAAGGTGAAAGGCATTATAAGCCGCCCCGCCCCAGTCCGACTGGCCCGCAATCGCATTGGCGCGGTCGGCAGCGTCTTCGCCGATCAAGGCAGCGATGGTGGCGCGCTGTTCGCGCACTTCGGCGATCCCGAAACTGATCGCCGCAGCGGAAAGAGCAAGCGCCAGCGCCAGCCACACCAGCGCCGCCCGGTCGCGCGCCAGAAACCGCGCTTCGCGGATAAGCGCTGCCATCATGGCTGAAGCCGCCGGGCTGCAACCACAATCAGCCCGCCAAGCGCCGCCAGCCACCCTGCCAGCAGCGCCAGCGGCAGCAGCGCGCGGGCCATCCGCTGCGGCGCGGCATCGGGCGCAAAGCGGAATTCATCAAGCACGCGCCATGCGCTCGCATTCACGCGGGTGCGCGCTTCGGCCTCGGGATCGACCGAACGGCGCGCATCATCGGCATAGGTGAGTTTGGTGGCATGCATGTCGTTCAGGGCCTGCACAAACCCGAAGCGCACCCGTTCTGCTTCGCGCAGAAAGCGGTGATGCGTGGCCAGATCCGTCCCCGCCAGCGCGCGCGAGGCAGCGCCCACCGCCAGTGTCGGCGAGGCGAGCGCAAAAGTGCCGAAAACCTGCGACTGGCGCGCCTCTGCCGCCATCCGCGCCTCGGCATAATCATTCAGCAGGCGGGTGAGCTTTTCTTCGGCAGCGCCTGCCACCACGCCGCGGAAATTGAAGGGCAATTCCTCGATCGTGGCCACGCCATATTGATCGAGCAGATCCTGTTTCAGCTTGTCAAACGCCGGATCGGACGCATTGTGGCCATCGCCCAGCTTGCGCTCTTCGGCGAGCATCACAAGATCGCTTTCGATCTTGCCGGGCGCATCCACCAGCGTGCTGGCTGCATTGATGCCCATGCGCGGCACCACCAGCACCAGCGCCAGCCAGCACGCTGCCAGCACGCCAAGCGCCGCTGCGCGCGCGCGCACCAGCAGCGACACCGCCAGCACCAGCGCTGCCCACACCATCAGATAAAGCGCATAGCCCGCCACCAGCGCAATCGCGGGCGCAGCAGCCTCGCCAGCGGCCACGCCATAGGCAGCCAGCAGCGCCAGCGGCAGCATGAACAGCCCCACCACACCCAGCAGCGCCAGCGCCTTGCCGCCTGCCAGCGCAAGGCCGCTGTGCCCCTGCGCCAGCAGCACGGCGAGCGTTCCGCTTTCCCGTTCGCGCAGCACCACGCCGTGGCCGATGATGATCAGCAGCAGCGGCAGCAACAATTGATAGAGCGCGGCCGGGGTCAGCGCCGCAAACCCGCCCATATTGGCCGAAGCCTTGGCATCGGCAAACATCGCGGTGTTCTGGCGGTGGCCTTCGAGAAAGATCGACTGGCCAGTGACAGCATCAACCCCCGGATCAAACACCGCCAGCGGCGGCGGCAGGCGAAAGGCATAGTGGCCATAATGCACCATCCGGTGCGGGTGGCGATCAGGCTGCGCGAAGAACGCTGCCTCTGCTGCTTGTTGCTGCGCGCTGCGCTGCACCGCCTGCGCGCCGAGGCGATCCCATGTCAGCGCTGCGGTGGCGGCAATCAGCACGGCCACAATGGCAGCCGCTGCCACCACCATGCGCGAACGCAGCCACAGCCGCCATTCCTCGCGCGCAACCCGCAGGGCGCCGTTCACGATCCGCTCCGTCCGGCAAAGGCGGCATGCACCAGTTCGGTATCAATCCGGCCATCATCCCCGGCGGCGAAACTGCCCACCAGCTTGCCTGCGCGCAGCAGGCCGACCCGGTCTGCCACCTGACACGCGCCATAGACGTCGTGCGTCACCATCAGGATCGTGCGCCCCGCCGCGCCGAGCGATTTCACCATCGCGTGAAATTCATCAATCGCCACCGGATCAAGCCCCGAGGTCGGTTCATCCAGCAGCAGGATCGGCGTATCGCGCAGCAGCGCCAGCGCAATCGCGGTTTTCTGGCGCATCCCCTTGGAAAAGGACTGCATTCGCCGCCCGCGCGCATCAGGCACCAGCGCCACCTGATCCAGCGCATCGTCCATGGCGCTGCGGCCCACATCCTTGCCCGCAAGGCCAAGGAAATAGTCGAGATTTTCATAAGCCGTCAGGTGGCCGTAAAGCGTTGCGGCCTCGGGCAGGTAGGATATCGCTGCACGGGCTGCTGCCACGTCATCGCTGACTTCGCGCCCCTCGACCCTGACATGACCGCTCGCCGGTTTCAGAAAGCCGAGAAACGCCAACAAGGTCGTGGATTTGCCCGCGCCATTGCCGCCGAGCAGCGCGTAGGTCTCACCCGCTGCCACGGCGAATGAAACACCCTCCAGCACGCTTTTGCCGTCGCGGGCGAGCATCAGGGATTGCGCTTCGAGCCGGATGGTCATGTCTGGCATTCCTAAAAAACGTAGCTCGCCGTCACCCTTGCGGTGCGCGGCGTGCCCGGCTGTACCCATAATTGCGAAAAGGAATTGGCGAACCAGCGGGTGTTGAACAGGTTGTCGATATCAAACCGCAGCCGCACACCGCCCGCAATCTCGGCTTCGGCAAACAGGCGCGCCAGCGTGTAGGCGGGGAGATCAAAATTGCGCCCGACCTCGCCCAGCCTGCGCCCGACATGGAGCATCCCGCCGCCAAACCTGAGATCACGGTCGGCAATCTGGGCACTATAGGCAAGCTGCAGATTGAGCGTGTGATCGGGAATATTGATGAGCGGGCTGCCCGCTGGCACCGGCAGGGCAAAATTGGGATCGCGCACAGCATTATCGATCTGCGCATCGACATAGGCATAGGACACCCACAGATCGAGGCGCGGGGCGATCTCGCCACTGAGATCGAATTCAAAGCCCCGGCTGCTCGCCCGGCCAGCGGCAATCTGGAAATCGGCATTGACCGGATCAGCCACCAGAATGTTCGACTGCTGGATCGAAAAGACGCTGGCAGTCGCGCTCAGCCTGCCATTGCGGGCGGCGTATTTGACGCCGCCTTCGATCGCATCGGACTGATTGGGATCAAACGGATTGCCGCCAAAGTCCGCGCCTGACAGCGGGCGGAAATTCTCGCCATAGGTGGCATAGAGCGAGACTTCCGGGCTCACCTGATAAACCACACCTGCCTGCGGGCTGAAGCGGCTGGTGGCAAAGCGGCTGAGGCGGCCATTGGCGCGGTTGGCAAGGCTTTGCGAATAATCATCAAAGCGCGCACCGATGCGCAGTTGCAGCTTGTCCGAAATACCGATCTGGTATTGCGCATAAAGCCCAGTGCTTTTCTGCACTTCGACCACATTGGTCAGCGGGGTGGGCGCAGGCAGGGGAAAGCGGCCATAGACGGGACTGAACACATCGAGCGCCTGCAATGCCTGCTGGCTCGGATTGCTCGCCAGCGTGGGTGCGCGGGCGCGCAGGAACACCTGATCATTCTCGAACCGGTCGGTATCCACTCCGATCAGCACGCGGTGGGTCACCGTACCGGTGGTGAAATTGCCGGCGAGTTCGGCGCGCGCCACGAAATACTCCGCCTCATACTGCCGGAAGCGGCGCTGGCGCGTGAGGGTGCGGCCATCGCGCAGCAATTGCTGACGGCTGCCGGTGAGTTCCGGCTCGGTCGAAAAGCCGCTGAGCGAAGTGTCGCGGTAATTGACGCCGATCAGCGCGCTCCACTGATCGGAGAAATCGTGCTGCATTTCCAGCTGGTGGCCCAGCACTTCGGCGGTGATCGGCCCATCGCCCGGCTCTCCGAGAAAGCGGTTGCGGGGAATGGCGTTGAGATTGCCATTGATCGCCACAATCCCGCGATCAAACGGGATCTTCTGGCGGGCATATTCCAGTTCATACACCAGCCGCGTCGCCTCGGAGAACTTGACCGCCACCGAAGGCATGAAGCCGAAGCGTTGGGTTTCGATGGTATCGCGGAAACTGCCCGCATCCTCGTAAAAGCCGACGAGCCGCACGCCGATGCTATCGGTCAGCGTGGTCTGGAAATCCGCCTCGCCGCGCCAGAAATCGAACGTTCCTGCCATAACGCGCACTTCGCCCGCGGTCTCGAAGCGGGGCCGCTTGGTCACAAGGTTCACCGTACCGCCCGGCTCGCCCCGCCCGAACAGCGCCGCGCGCGGGCCTTTCAGCACTTCGACCGCCTCGATCCCGGCAATATCGCGCGGCCCGGCAAAGCCGCGCCCGGCGTTGAAGCCATTGACGAGGTAATTGCTCGGCAGGTTTTCATCGCCCGCAAAGCCGCGGATCGCAAAGGCATTCCACAGCCCGCCGAAATTGTTCTGTCGCGCAACCGCAGCCGACAGATCAAGCGCGCTCACCAGATCCAGCGCGTTCACGTCGCGCAATTGTTGCTGGCCGATCACCTGTTCGGCCTGCGGAATTTCCAGCTCGGCAAATTCGCCGCGATAGGCCTGCCGCGTGGCGGTGACGGTGATCTGATCGGTGGGCGCATCGGATGCTTCATCAACAGCGGCCCCGGCAGCAGCAGGCGATGCCATGGCAAGCAGCGGAATGGCCACACTGCAAAGAGCGCGCGAACGGCTGTGCGACATTGATGATCCTTGAAACGAGAGCCCCCGAACATGCCGACCCACCGCCTGCAACGCCCCCGCCGCAGCATTATGATACAACATTACATCTGCCTAGGCAGGTCTCCCAAAATGTCAACAAGGCTTTCATGCAGGTCTTCGCGCGGTGCATTCAAGCCTATGCCCCCCGCAGCGCGGTCCGGATGTGCCACACCCCTTCTCCCCGCCCAAGCGCGGGCGGGATCGGATGGTCTGGCCGCGCATTATGTGCCACAGATGCTGCTGGCCGGCGTGGCCATCCTGACTTGAGATAAAGCTATCCCGCCTGTGTCCCGATTGCCTGCCTATCATGCTCTGCACGAAGCGGCCTGCGCGCGCGGGGACAAGACCTATTGCGATCCCGAAACCGGCTATGTCGTGTTCACGCGGATCGCGCATCTGGCGCGCGGCAAGTGCTGCGGTTCAGGCTGCCGCCACTGCCCCTATGGCAAGGATTAGCCCCCGAGCCGGAGGAAAAATTCCTCACGCTCCAACCGCAACTCGTCCGCGCTCATCGCCGACAGCGCATCCAACTCGTTCCTGAGCGCCAGCGCCAGCCGCTTGATCGTCTCACCCGCATCGCGGTGCGCCCCGCCCTTGGGTTCATAAACGATGCGGTGGATCACCCCGAGCTTGAGCAGGTCTCCGGCTGTCACTTTCATCGCTTCGGCGGCATCGGGTGCCTGGGCGGCGCTGCGCCACAGGATCGAAGCGCAGCCTTCGGGCGAGATGACCGAATAGATCGCGTGTTCCAGCATCAGCACCCGGTTGGCCGCCGCCAGCGCCACCGCCCCGCCCGATCCGCCCTCGCCGATCACCACCGCAACCAGCGGCACGCTGAGCGACAGGCATTTCTCGGTCGAACGGGCAATCGCCTCGGACTGGCCGCGTGCTTCGGCGTCAATTCCGGGGAACGCACCGGGCGTATCGACCAGCGTGATGACGGGCAGGCCAAAGCGGTCGGCCAAGTCCATCAGCCGGATCGCCTTGCGATAGCCTTCGGGCCGGGCCATGCCGAAATTGTGCTTGATCCGGGTGGTGGTATCCTCGCCCTTCACATGGCCGATCACCATCACACGGCGGCCCTGAAAGCGGGCAAAGCCGCCGATCACCGCATTATCATCGCCAAACCGCCGGTCGCCTGCCAGCGGCAGGAAATCGGTGAACAGCCCGGCGGTGAGCTTTTCAAAGCGTGGGCGATCCGGGTGGCGGGCCACAAGGGTGCGCTGCCACGGGGTGAGCCGGGCGTAGAGATCGGCGAGCAGGCGTTCGGCGCGTTCATCCAGCATCGCCGCCTCGCCCGCGCCATCAGGCCGCGCGCGCAAGGCGGCGGCCTGCTGGCTGAGCGCTTCGATCGGCTTTTCAAAGGGCAGATATTGCACCACCTGGCTTCCCCCGGCTGGCCGCTTACACCGTCATCGACATGCCGCGATAGATCCGCGCACGATAACGCGAATCCTCGGCATCGGGCAGCGGCGCACCCACCAGCAGCACCGCGCGGGCAAAGCGCCGCACTTCTTCAAGATGCTCATCAAGATCGCGCGGTTCCTCGGATTTGACCCGGCGCGTGAGGTTGATCTGGTTGACCGGCACATCATGCACCAACCGCTCGTTCTCCACGGCGAGCGTGGCAGTGAAGGCGTGCAGCGTCGTCTTGATGAAATTCGCCAGCGCAAAGGCCGGGCTGGTATCGCCCATCGGCACATCGGGGCTGGTGAGCACCAATTGGCAATCATCATAGAGCGAGGCCAGCCGCGAGACGCGGAAGTGGTGGGTGAGATTATCGGCCACAACCTCCCGGAATTCCTCCGGGGTGAGCGGGTTGTCGAGTTCGAACAGCTTGGTGGGAAGCGGCGCGAACGGCGTCGAGAGGATCGTCGTCGGCTTGCCCCATTGCACCACAGCGCTGTCCATCGCTGCCTCAAGCCCGTCCGCGCACACCAGCGAGACCAGCTTTTCCGCCACCGCGCCTTCAAGCTGCGCTGCGATCGCATCAAAGCCTTCCGCCGTGCGGGTGATCATGACGCAGCGCGCCGCGTGGCAATCCTCGATGAAAGCGCGGGCAGTTTCGGCAAGGTAATCATCGAGATGTTCGCCGATGATCCACACCGTCTTGCCGCGCATCTGATCGAGCCGTTCCTGCTTGGGGCTGCCGAACAGTTCGCGCTCGGTAGTGGAACGCTCCACCGAAAGGCCGCCTGACGGCATGAAGGTTTCGCCCGAGACCGCACGATCCGCGAGGAAGAACACGGTTGCCTGCGCGACATCATGTTCGGTCGGCATCTTGCCGAGATAAAGCTTGGACAGCACGCCGCCGCCAACCTTCTTGGCTTCCACCGCGATCTTGTCGGCAGGCAGGAAGGGCGCATTCTCCGGCGGCACGCGCAGCAGCCAGTCGGCATCGGCCTCAGGCGTCGCGGGGCGATCAGCCCATTCGGGCGCATCGAGGAAATAGCCACCTTGGCGCAGGCGCGAAACCAGCGCTGCGGCGATCTGCGGGGTCAGCAGATATTGATCCCAGGTGCACTCACCATCGCCCTCGCGCGCGCAGGCCAGCGCCAACTCGCGCAGTTCGTGCGGGTTGTTGGTATCATGGCTCATCTTGACGGTATCGTTGCGCGCCAGCCGGGCCAGCAAGGCCTCCACCCGCACGCCGCGGCGCAGCGCCTTGATACTGGCGGCGTGGACCGCATTCAGCCGCTTGTTTTCAAGGATCAGCTTGCCGCGCCGTTCGAACAGGCCGGGCTTGCCGCCGGTGCCTGACAACCGATCCCCATCCACGGGGCCCGGCGCAATCGCGTTGAACTGCACTTCCGGCCCGAGATAACGCGCCATCGATTCCACCATCGCGCGCTGGCCTGCCTTGGAAACGGCGTAATCGGCGCGGTTGGGATAGGCGACGGCGAGATATTTCTCGCCGCCGAAATAGGACGAGACATTGAGGATGTAGCCCGAACCCTGCTTCTTCATCAGCGGCACGACATGGTGCATGAGGAAGTAGTTCGAGACGAGATTGGCATCGAGCGTGTAGTTCCACGCGTCCACGCCCATGTCGATCACCATGTCCTCGGCGCCTGCAACCCCTGCATTGTTGATGAGGTAGTCGATCCGCCCGAAGGCCTTGAGCGTTGCGTCGACCGCGCCTTTGAGCAATTCAAAATTGCTTACATCGACATTGGCAAGCGTCTGCACCCGGCGCTCGACCCCGGCAAAGCCGATGTCCTCAAGCTCCGAGACAATCTTCGCGCGGGCCACCGCAAGCTCGCTTTCGCGCCGCGCCACCATCATCACCTTGCCGCCCGCCAGCGCCAGCAGCCGCGCGACCTGCCCGCCGATCCCGGCCGAACCGCCGGTGATCAGCGCGACCTTGCCGAGATGCAGCCCGGTGATGTTTTCCGAGAAGCCGGGCATGGCCTTGCGGGCGCCCGTCGCCTCGCCGATATTGGCAGGGACATAGAGCGAGATTTCCGCCAGCTTGCTTTCTTTGAGCAAGATGCGCGCCGCATGGCCTGCGGTGAAGCGGATATTCTCCGCCTCATTATTGCTGAAGCGCACGATCTGGTTGCCCCATTCAGCCTGACGGCGGCGGCCATGGCTGGTGTCGATCTCGCTTTCATCGCGCCAGATGCGGATCAGCTGTTCATTGGCCGCGCGCAGCATGTGGCCATAGATATCGCCCGCGCCGTCGCTGGTGTTGGTGAGGAACACAAAGCGCGGCTCTTGCAGCAGATTGTCGTGCCGCTTCCAATACCGGCTGAAAGTGCGCGCCAGCGCCATGTTGCCCGCGATTTCGGTGTCGAGCAGCGCTTCTACCGTGGCATCGTCAGCTTGCGTAAGCGAGCCTTTCAATTCGCCCGCGGGCAGCATCGGCAGGAACACCGCGCCGCTGATCGCGCCATTGGCCTTGGTATAGGCCTCCAGCGCTTCTTCCATGGCCGCCGGATCCTTGCGATTGAAGCGGATGATGGTGAGGCCTTCGGTGATGCCCAATGCCTTGCAGCGCTTCTCCGCAATCGCCACATCGGCGGCGCGCGGCACGCCCAGCGCGACAGCCGCACCGCATTGCAATTGCACCTGCGCGATTTCGAGCGCCTCGTCCCAATTGTCGCCCGCAGCCACCAGCACGGCAAGCCCGGTGCCATCCATCGAGCGCATGGTGGGGCGCGCAAGATAGGTCGAGCGCTGTTCCTTGCGCACGCTCATGCCGTGGGTGACTTCGAAATCGTGGCCGTTGTAAGCCGCGCTTTCATCGGAGCCGAGGAACACGCAGGTGGTGGCGATATCGGTGGGGGTGGGGAAAGTCTTGGCTTTCTCGTTCCCGCCGGTGGCGCGCTCAAGGCTCATCATGTCGAAGAATTGCGTGGCGGTGGTGCCAGCCTCATCGCCGCGGGCGGCGTCCATCGCGGCAAAAACGCTGCGGATGCGCTCGCTTTCAATCGGGCCCGGATAGACGAGATTGACGCGGATGCCCTTGGGCCCAAGTTCAAGGCTCAATTCGCGGCTCATCGCATTCATCGCGGCCTTGGGCACCACGTATGCCGCGCGCGCATAGTAAGGCGTGCGGCTGAAAATGGTCGAGACATTGATGATCGAGCCGCCTTCGGGGATATGCGGCGCGGCAGCGCGGGTGACATTCCATGCCACGGCAAGGATATTGCGCAGCGCATCACTCACCGTTTCGCTGTCGGTCGATCCGGTTTTCTGGAGCGCTGCCAGTTCCTCTGCGGTGAGCGGCAGGTTCTCGATCGGCTGCTTGGGGCCAGCGCTGCCCGCATTGTTCACAAGGATATCAATGCGGCCAAACTTGGCTGCGACCTCGTCCATCGCGGCGCGCACGGATGCGGGATCGCCGCCATCCAGCGCAACTGTCGCCACGCGGGCTGCATCCACGCCGGTTGCCTTGACCAGAGCCGCCGCTGCCGCCTCGGTGCGTTCGGGCGTGCGGCCCGTCATCACCACGGTTGCACCCTCGGCCAGATAATGCGTGACGATATGCCCGCCCAGATTGCCCGCCGCCCCGGTGACGACGGCAATCTTGCCCGCGAGGCGGCCAGTGGTGGCAGGCGCAGACGTGGCAGCGGCTTTCGATTTGGCCATAGCACTCTCCTCATAAAGTTGCGCCGCGAGAGCCGCGGGCTTTTTGATGTGTTCAATCTGTCCGGGGAGGAGGCAATGAACGTTTCAATTGTCGCAAGTCTCAAGTCAAGCGTCAGGTTCCCCTGCACTTGCACTTTTTGCAGCCCCAAGCGCCGCCCAGGCTTCGAGCAGCGCATCGCGGCTCATCAGGCCCAATTCGGGGAGCGCATGGTTCACCACATAGGTCGAACCGGTGTGGCGGTTGTCCCACATTGCCTGATGGGCTTCGGGCAAGCCGTCCCACGGCACCACTTCGGGCATGGTCACCTCAAGCAAGCCAGCCGCGATCATGTCGTTCATGCGCGCAACCTCAAAGGCGTTGCACAGGTGCGTGCCAAGGATGCTGGCGGTCGGCATGATGATCTTGCGCTGACGCGTCCACACCTGCGGGGCGTAGAAGGTGAAACGGCTGCCCGCCAAATCCTCGGCAAAGATCACCCGGCCAGTGAAGGGCTTCACCAGCGAGGTCGAAATGCCGAGCGTATCCTGCCCCACGCGTTCGAACACCACATCGGGGCTGCCGCGCGGATTATCGGGCGAACGCAGGATCTTGCCCACCGCCGAGCCAAACGGCTTCATCACCCGGTCCTGATAATCGCGCACCGCTGCCTTGAAGACTTCGATATCGGCCTTCGCATCAGGCAGGCGCGGCATGGTATCGGGCCAGTAGAAATTCGCGCCCTCGCGCCGCTTGATCGTCTCAAGGCTGACGATCCCCTCGATCGCATCTTCGAGCCCCAGCGATTGCAGGAATTCGCGCTGGCCATCTGTGGTGGTGGCCACCACCGAACGTGCGTTGAACAGGCGCGCGGCCTCGATCATTTCCAGGCCGGTCTCATCGAGCAGCTCGCTCGATCCCGGGCCGTAGAAGATCAGCACCGCCTCGCCCCCGCGCACAGCGGCGCGGCGGAGCATGTCTTCCGGGCTTGCCGTGCCGGGCTTGCCCATGAAGCTGAAGTGATAACCCGACGAAGCGCCGTAGAAGGCGAGCGTGCCGCCTTCCGCCAGCAGCTGGAAACTGCGCGGGAAAGCGGTTTCGCCGGCATGGCTCACCACGTAATCGGCAAGCTTGCCGCCATTGAGCGCCTTGTATTCTTCCACCAGCGGCTGGCCTGCGGCTTCCCACGCCTGCGCCTCACCCTTGTCTTCGGGCACCACGCTGTAGAGATCGGCAAAGCGGGCATCCTTGCGGTTGATCGCGCCGACCGCGCCCTGCACGGCGGTGATGAACTCGGCGCGCTCGGTGGAGGAAACCAGCCCCGTCACCTGCAAGCCCGTGCGCACGGATGATCGCAGCGCATCAAGCCCCGTCCCCGTCGCTGCGCCTTCGACAAACAATGTCCGCCCCGGTGCGATCTGGAGCGTGGTGAACAGGCAGCGCGCAATCGTGCCCAGGTTGAGCACATAGCTGCCTGCCTGTTCCAGCGTGAGATCAGGCGGAATGGCGTGCATCTGCGGCGCCTGCACGGTGAGGAACTGCGCGTGGCTGCCGGTTTCAGTCTCATAGCCCTGAATGCTGAAATCGGCATACATCGGATCATTGCCGACCTGCGGGCTCAAAAGATCATTGGTGCCCGAATAGACGGTGACGAGATCGCCGACCTTCACCCGGCCCTGCGCCCGCGTTTCACTGCCCAGCGCCGCGACCAGCGCGATGCCGCCTGAGCCGGTAATCTGGACGTCTTCCTCATGCGCATCGAAGGGCGAGACCGGAATGCCCGTCAGCGCCCAGATGTCGTTGAAGTTGACCTCGCTCGTCAGCATGTAAAGCAGCGCTTCGTTGGGCGCAGGCTCGGGCACTTTGACGACGAGTTCCTTCTCGTGGCTTTCCGGCGGGCCAAAGCGCGGCGCGCCGGTATCGGGATCACGCGCGATACCGAAAGCATATTGAAAAGGCGGGATCGGGGTCACACCGGGGAAGAACGGCGCGCCGACGGGCAGCAGTTCGCCCGCTTCCTCAAGCGCTTTGGCCTGTTCTGCGTGGCGATCATATTCCCATACGCCGTCACGGCGGACGGGCAGCGGCGGGGCAACCTTGTCGATGAATTGGCGGATACCGGTCTTGCCGCCTTCGGGATCGACGATGGCATCGGCAAACAGCGCAGCTTCCTTGGCAAGCCCCGCGGTGATGCCCTGTTCAAGGCCGGTGCGCACGGCTTCGATGGCGCGCTCACCCGCACGCCCGCGCCCTGCCCAATCGAGCTGGCGCAGCACGCGCTTGAGGAACGCATCCTCCATCACTGGCGCAAGCGCGACCGGCGCAGGCGTATCCCAGCGCTTGATAGCAGCTTGGCGAGCCGCAAACGCCTTGCCCAGCACCGAAGCCTCGCCATGCTTCACATATTCGCGCACCGCGGCGTGAGCCTCAGCCAAGGCATCGCGGCTACCATCCACCAGCACATCGACAAGGCCGATTTCCGCCGCCTTTTCCGCATCAATGCTGCGCCCGCCAAGGATCAGATCCATCGCATCGCGCAGGCCGACCTCGCCATTATGATCGGCCAGCAGGCGCGGCAGGCGCTGCGTGCCGCCATAGCCCGGCAGCAGCCGCAAACGGATTTCGGGCTGGCCGAAGCGCGCCACAGGCTCGGCCACGCGGTAATCGCAGGCCAGCGCGAATTCCATGCCCCCGCCCAGCGCCACGCCCTGCACGGCTGCGACGCACGGCTTGTTCATGCGTTCGATAATGCCAAAGGCGAGCTGCGCATTATTGGGCAGCACGAGGGCTTCCTCGCGGGTGTGGATTTCCTCCAGCATCTGGCGGATATCCGCCCCCGCCACGAAGGACGCGGTGCCCTGCCCGGTGAACACCACCGCGACCACATCATCCGCGCGCGCAAGGTGTTCCACCACCAGCACCAGCTCATCAATCGCACGTTCATTGAGCGCGTTGACCGGCGGGTTGGTGACGGTAACTGTGGCCACCTGCTTGCCGGGCGCGACATCATTATACTGCACCAGGAAATAGCGGTGGCGATCGAACAGCGCCTGTTCATCGCTCATCCGCTGCTTGCGCTGCCAATCGGTGATGACGCTGCGCAGTTCATCCAGGCTTTCCGGATTGCGCAGCGTGGTCACATCGCCAACGTCCTCGCCCACCACCAGCGCGCGCACCATGCGGCGCATATATTTGCCGCTGCGGGTTTCGGGGAACTGGCTGACTTCGATAAAGTCCGCCGGGACTGCCACCGCGCCCTTTTCGGTGCGCACCAGATCGAACAGGCGGCGCTTGTCCTCGATGGTGAGCTTGCGGCCTGCCACCGGCACCACGAAAGCAAGCGGGGTTAGCCCCTTCTCGCGGTGCGGCGCGCCCACCACCAGCACATTGCCGACGGGGCTATCGGGAGCGAGCGCCTTGTCGCGCAGCACCGCGCCTTCGATTTCCTCGGTGCCCATGCGGTGGCCCGAGACATTGATCACATCGTCAGAACGGCCATGCAGCGAGAACGAGCCATCCTCATGCGCAATCGCAAAATCGCCCTGGGTGTAGGCCCACACGCCCTTCCAGCGCTTCCAATAGCCTTCTTCCCAGCGCTTGGCATCGCCCTTCCAATCCCCAAGCACGCGGCCATCTGCGACGTGGAAATTATCCATGTCGCCCCAGATCGTGCGCGCAAGGTAGGGGTAAGGCGCAGTGATGACGATTTCACCTTTTTCGCCCATCGCGGCGCGGCGCCAGTTGACCCCGCCAGCCTCGGCCGCGCGGGTGAAGGGCGCGGCATCGCCGCTCGCCTCGTCATCCTCGACCCAGACATCGCCCACCACCCACGGCAGCGGGAAGGCGTGGGCATCCGGGCGCAGCGGGAAATCATTATTCCCGTAAAAATGCGTCCAGGCGATGCCGCCATGCTCGGTCGCCCAATAGGAATTGATGTATTGCGGGGTGACATGCTCCATCCCGAAGGCCTGCACGGATGGGCTGACAGGTTCGGCGCAGAAGGTCGCCACACGAAGCCCGCCCATGTCATAACGCTGCAAATCGGCAAGGTTCGACGGATCGCTCATCACGCTTTTGAGGAAGGTCACGCCCGCCTTGAAGATCGTGACATTGTGCCGCTCGATCATCGAGGCAAAGCGGCCCGCATGCGGGAACACCGGCGATCCTTCGAACACCACGCTGGTCACCCGCGTCATCAAGGGCGCGCAGATGAGATAGCTCTGGCCCGTAATCCAGCCCGGATCGGCCACCACGAACAGCGTATCGCCGGGGCGCGCATCGAAGCTGGCCGCCATCGTCTCGGCGACGCCTGCCGCATAACCATGGCTGTGGACGATCCCCTTGGGCTTGCCCGTCGAACCCGAGGTGTAGATGAAGAACATCGGGTAATCAGCATCAACCGGCATCGGCGGCGATGCTGCCCAGATCGCGCGGACGAAATCCGTGTCGGGCAGCGCCATCAGATCGGCCTGGGAGTTCACCGCAAAGCCCGCCGCGCGCGCCTTTTCCAGAATGGTTTCGAGCGCTGCATCGGTCAGCTCGTGGCTCCACCGGTCGCGTTCCTCGCGCCAGATCATGTCGGCAGTGCCGGTGTGACGGCACACGATCACCGCCTCCACACGCGGCGGCAGGGTGACGAGGCTCGATGCAATCGCGATCCGCACGCGGGCGGCATCGGCGCTGGAAATGCGGCCCTCTGCCCCCAACTGGATCAGCGCCTTGCCCACGCCGCGCATCACGTCGGAGCGATCAACCGTGATCTCTCCCGCCAGCGCTTCGCGCACGGTATCAAGGATGGTCTGCTGGTCAGCGCCGGGCAGATCGAGATCAAGACGCCCAAGAATATCAAGCGCGGTGGTCACCGGCACGAAATTGTCGAGCGCGGGATCGGTATAGGCGTTCTTGAACGGGGCGACCTGCGCTGTGCGATAGGAGCCATCCGAGGTCACGATCACCTTGGCGCCGGTATCCGCGATCCGGTCTGACAGGGTCTTGTCCGAAAAACCGCCGAACACCGCCGTATAGACGACGCCCATGCGCTTGGCGCCTTCGGTCCAGTAAATCTGCGGCACGATGCTCGGCATGTTGAGCGCGATGCGATCACCGGGCTTCACGCCCAGCGCCTGCAAGGCAACCGCGCATTTGGCGCTTTCCAGCAGCAATTGGCGGCGCGAGACCGTGAAGCAATCGAGCGGCGCGCCCTTGCCGCCCAATGCGGACATGTCCCAGCGATCCCCTTCGAAGATCAGGGCCGCTTCATCGCCATGCCCTGCCAGCACATGGCGATCTATCTCGGAGAAAGCCGCATTGGTGCGCCCGCCGACAAACCAGCGCCAGTGCGGCGGGTTCGTGCCATCAAAGGCGGCATCCCACGGGGCGAAATCTTGCGGCAGATCGGGGCTGATGGCAGCGCAGGTCGCCGCATCCCAGCCATGCCATGCGCCGTCTTCACCCTTGGCCAGCCAGGCCCCGGCCGCGCCGATACCGCCGACAAACCAGTGCATGTTGCGCGCTGCAATATTCCCGTGGAACGCGCCCGGATCGGCCAATACGTCGCTGCGCATCGCTTCCCAGTCGGCGGATGTGCCGATCGGATTGCTCACGCGCGCGGCAGCCACAAGGCCGGTATCTGCTTCAGCCAAAACGATTTACTCCCCCCGATACCGCGCATCGCGCAGGCATCACAATCAGCACAGAATCACGCGGCAAGCAGCAAAATTGCGCCCTTCAGCGCAATCAAGCAACAAACCGCAATGTCAGTTTCCGGTTTCGCAACGCTGCATTGCAAAAAGCGTTCCGAAACCCGATTCGCCCGGGGAGGAGATTTTCACATCGTAACAGGCTTCAGCCGCGACCGCGATAGGGCTGAACACCCTGATCGGGCACCCACAAGCCTTCGGGCTGAGGGCCGGTCTGCCAGAACACATCAATCGGGATGCCGCCGCGCGGATACCAGTAGCCGCCGATCCTGAGCCAGCGCGGCTGCATTTCCTGCGCCAGCCGCTGCCCGATGCCGACAGTCACATCCTCGTGAAAGCCGTTGTGATTGCGGAAGGAGCCAAGGAACAGCTTAAGGCTTTTGGATTCGACGATGGTGTCACCCGGCGCATAGTCGATCACCAGATGGGCAAAATCGGGCTGATCGGTGACCGGGCACAGCGAAGTGAATTCCGGCGCGGCAAAGCGCACCAGAAACAGCGCGCCTTTGCGCGGATTGGGCACATAATCGAGCCGCGCTTCTTCCGGCGAACGCGGCAAGGGGCTGTCCTTGCCCAGAAAAGCGGGGTTGAGGGCGGGGTTTTCGGAAGTGTCGCTCATAAGGCTGCGCTGTTGCCGCGAAACCGGGCATAGCGCAAGCGAGGAACTCGGCGTAAGGCGCGCGGTGCTTATCGCATTGCCACCAGCCCGGATAATCACACCACGATGCACGCGCGAATGATCGAACTCCGAACTCACCCTTGCCCCGCGCTGCGGCGCTGCGGCTTGCGCCTTGTGGCTGCCATGCTGTGTGTGCCGCTGGCGAGTGCTGCTGTCAGCGCAGCGCCGCCGCCTGCCGATCTGCCCGCGCCCGCACCGACACTGGCACCGACACTGGCACCGACACCGACGGCGACACCGCTGGAACTTCCGCCTGCGGCTACCCCTGCGCCTGTATCCGTCCCTGCAGCAAGGCCGCCCGCGCCAGCCGCCACGCCCGGCACAGCCGCCACGCCGCGCGCCGAGGCTGCCCCCGGCGCGCCTGCCAGCGATGCTGCACCAGCCGCGGCCGAAACACTCACCCCAGAAGCCCTGCCCGATCAGGCTGCGCCCTTGGCCGTGCCTGCCGAGACCACCGGGAATGCTCCGCCGCCGCCGCAAGCGGCCTCCTCGGCACTTGGCGAAAGCCTGCTGCCGGCGTGGTGGCCTTGGGCGGCAGGCGCGCTGATCGCCATCGCCATCCTCGGCGGCGTCCTGGTGGGCCTGCGCCGCCGCCAGCCCAAGGGGCTCAGGCTCGCCGCCCCCGCCAAAGGCACCGCTGCCACGGAAGCTGACGACGAAGCGCCGCCGCGCCTCGATTGCCAGTTCGATATCCTTTCGGCAGCGCGCAGCATGATGATGTTCACCATCGAGTTCCGGGTGGAAATCGCCAACCGGTCAGACCGGGCGGTGCGCGATCTCCGGATCACCACCCGCCTCGGCTATCCGGGCCGCACGGGCGAGGAAGCGCCGCTTGCCGAGACTGCCGAGAATATGCAGACGATCCCGCGCATCGGCCCATACCAAAGCCGCAGCATCACCGGCACGCTGCGCTTGCCGCTGAATGCCATCGAACCGCTGCGGCAAGGCGCAGCGCCCTTGCTGATCCCGCTGATCCACGCGCTGCTGGAAAGCCCCGGACAGGTGCAGGAGACGCGCGTGTTTGTCGCCGGAACGCCCAGCCCTACCAATCTCGGGCGGCTCCAGCCGATCCGGCTCGATGTGGCGCCGGGCGGGATTGCGGGGCTCAAGGCGCTGCCGGTAAATGCGCCGCGCGCAACCCTTGGCGAGACGGGCGCGCACAGCTAGGCTTGCAGCATGACCGATGTTCTCCCCTCGCTCGTTGCGACTCAATGGCTCGCTGATCACCTCGCCAGCCCGGATGTGGTGGTGCTTGATGCCTCGCACCACCTGCCAGCAGCAGGCCGCGATGCCCGCGCCGATTATGCCGCAGGGCATATTCCGGGGGCGCGGTTTCTTGATCTGGCGAGCCTCGTTGACACCACCTCAAGCGTGCCTGCCGCCCTGCCGCGTCCCGAACAATTGGCCGAACGCCTCGCCAGCCTCGGCGTCGCGCCGGGCGCGCGCGTGATCCTGTATGATGACAGCGCAACCCGCACCTCGGCGCGCGCGTGGTTCATGCTGCGCGCGAGCGGGTGGGATCAGGTCGCGATCCTCGATGGCGGGCTTGCCAAGTGGCGCGAGCAGAACCGCCCGCTCGAAACCGGCGAGCCGGTATTCACCCCCGCAGCGCCCGCTGCGCTCACCAGCCCGCGCGGTGTCCGAGCCAAGGCAGATATGCTCGCCAACCTTGCAAGCCATGCCGAACAGGTGCTTGATGCCCGCTCGGCTGACCGCGTCTATGGCACCGGGATTGATCCGGTTCATGGCGGGCAAAACGGACGCATTCCGGGCGCGCTCAACCTTCCTTACACCGGCGTGCTGAATGCCGATGGCACCTACAAGAGCGTGGCTGATCTGCGCGCCGCCTTTACTGGCGCAGGCGTGGATCTTGCCCGCCCCCTTGTCACGTCATGCGGCAGCGGTGTCACCGCAAGCGTGCTGATGTTCGCGGCTCACCTGATCGGAAAGGCTGACACGGCGCTGTATGATGGCAGCTGGAGCGAGTGGTCCGCCGATCCTGCCACGCCCAAGGCGCAAGGGCCAGATGAGGGCCCCGCGGCGTGAGCAGCAGCAGCGACGACGATAGCCAGCGCCGCCCGGCCACAAGGGTGGTGCGCGGCGGCCGGCGCGCAGAGTGGACCGGGCCGGTTGTGAACGTGCCGGTGTGGCGCGGCTCGACACATCTTTACGCAAAAGACGCTGATCGCCACGCGGCGGCGCGCAACAATGCCGACGGGCAGTTCTTTTATGGCAGGCGCGGCGCACCGACCCAGTGGAGCCTTGCCGAAGCGCTCACCGCGATTGAACCGGGCGCTTATGGCACCGTGCTCTACCCCAGCGGCGTGGCGGCGATTGCGGGGGCGCTACTGGCGGTGCTCAAACCGGGTGACCGGTTGCTGATGGCTGACAATGCCTATGATCCCTCGCGCAGCATGGCGACAGGGCTGCTGGCGCGAATGGGGGTGGTGACGCGCTTTTTCGATCCGCACGATATCCCCGCCACCCGCGCGCTGATGGCCGAAGGCGCACAGGCGGTCTGGCTGGAAGCGCCCGGCAGCCTCACTTTCGAGGTCTGCGATGTGCCGCAGATCGCCGCCATCGCGCGCGAACATGGCGCGGTGAGCATCATCGACAACACCTGGGCGAGCCCCTTGGGCTTTGCCGCGCTCGAACATGGCTGCGACATTGCGATGATGAGCCTGTCCAAGCATGTCGGCGGGCACAGCGATGTGATGATGGGATCGGCCAGCGCGGGCGAGCGCTGGTATGGCGCGCTGCGCCGCACGGCGCAGGATCTGGGGCAAGTGGTCTCGCCTGATGATGCCGCGCTGGCCGCGCGGGGCCTCAGGACGATGGCGGTGCGGCTGGCGGCGCAGACCCGGTCAGCGCTCAAGATCGCTGAGTGGCTGGAAAACCAGCCGCAGGTCGCCCGCGTGCTGTGCCCGATGCTGCCGTCGCACCCCGGCCATGCGCTGTGGAGCCGGGATTTCACCGGGGGATGCGGCTTGTTCGCCTTCGTGCTGGCAAGCAACGATGCCGCCGCCGCCGCGCGGGTCGCCGATGCGCTCGAACTGTTCGGGATCGGGTATTCCTGGGGCGGCTATGAAAGCCTCGCCCTGCCGATCACCCCCGCCACGCATCGCAGCCTTATGGCTGATCCCACCAATGGCAAGCCCGCGCTGCGCCTTGCCATCGGGCTTGAAGATACCGACGATCTGATTGCTGATCTGGCGCAGGCTCTGGCCGCGATGGCATGAGCCCGCCCGCCGAAAACCCGAACATTACCAGCGGCGCCGATGGTGTGCGCGAAGATATCGCCTCGCAAAGCAAGGCCGTGGGCGCGGTGGTGGATCAGCTCGATAACTGGGCCATCGCGATTGGCAGCTGGCGGATCTCGCTGTTCGATGTCCTGTTCGTGATTGCCACCATCCTTCTGGTGCTGGCATTTGCGTGGGCTGCCACCCGGCTCACCCACAGCGCGCTGCGCCGCCTGACCGGGCTTGACGGCACACAGCGCGCCTTGGCCGAAAAAATCGCCACCATCCTTATCTGGGTGGCAACATTCCTGATCGGGGTCGATCTGCTGGGCGTTGATCTCACCGCGCTCACGGTGTTTTCCGGCGCGTTCGGCCTTGCCATCGGGTTTGGCCTGCAGAAAACCTTCGGCAACCTGATTTCGGGCATCATCCTGCTGCTCGATAAATCAATCAAGCCGGGCGATGTGATTTCGGTGACAGACGAAGCGGGCAATGAAGGCTTTGGCCAGATCCGCAAGATCGGCATCCGGGCGATCTCGGTCGTCACCCGCGACAAGACCGAATACCTCATCCCCAACGAAAACCTGATGATCAATCAGGTGGTCAACTGGTCCTATTCGTCCAAGGAAGTGCGCGTGAAAGCGCCCGTCGGCGTGGCCTATGGCAGCGATCTCGATCAGGTCGAGGAATTGCTGTACCGCGCCGTGGACGAAACCCCGCGGGTGCTGAAATTTCCCAAGCCGCGGGTGAACATCATGGGGTTTGGCGAGAATTCGATCGATTTCGAAGTGCGCTTCTGGATCGAGGATCCCGAGGCCGGGCTCGCCAATATCCGGTCCGACGTGTTCAAGAAGGTGTGGCACTTGTTCCGCGAACATGGCGTGGAAATTCCCTTCCCGCAGCGTGATCTCAATCTGCGGCAAAGCGCACAGATGGATCGGCTGATCGCCGCGCTGGAACAGGGCCGGAGCAGCGGTTCCGACTAGGACGCGGTGGCGGCGCGAACAGCGCGCAGCGATAGTTCCGCTTGCAACCGGGCAATGCATTCTCGCTGGCAGGCGGGCGATGCATGGCGCAGATGCAGCGCCATGACGCAATCTGGTACCATCTATCTGGTCGGCGCTGGCCCCGGTCCGGCTGATCTTCTCACCTTGCGCGCCGCGCGTCTGATCGAACAGGCGCAGGTGATCGTGCATGATGGCCTCGTCGGGCCGGATGTGCTGGCGCTGGCGCAGCCCGATGCGCGGCTGATTTCGGTGGCCAAGCAACGCGCCCGCCACACCCTGCCGCAGGAGGACATCAACGCCCTGCTGGTGCGCGAGGCTTTGCGCGGGCGCGATGTCGTTCGGCTGAAAGGCGGCGATCCGTTCATTTTCGGGCGCGGCGGCGAGGAGGCCGAGGCCGCCCTTGCAGCAGGCGTGGCCTGCGAAATCGTCCCCGGCATTTCGGCGGCAAACGGCGCTGCGGCGGCGAGCGGCATCGCGCTCACCCACCGTGATGCCGCCAGCATCGTCAGCTTTGTCGCAGGCCAGTGCAAGGGCCTGTCGCAGCAGAACTGGGCAGGCCTTGCGGGCAAGGGCCGCACGCTGGTGATCTATATGGGCGTCTCGACCGCTGCGGCGATTTCCGAAAAGCTGATGGGCGATGGCCTTGCCCCCGATATGCCCATCGCCGTGATCGAAAACGCCGCGCGGCCCGAAATGCGCGTGCTGCGCGGGCTGCTCGCCGGATTGCCCGCACTGACCGAGGCCGAGGCGGTGCAAAGCCCCGCGCTCATCATCATCGGCGAGGTCACCGCGCGCACCGATACCGCCATCGCCGCCGCCGTGCAGGAGGCCGTGCTGTGAAAATCCTCACCGGCAATGATCTGCGCAGCGGCGCCGTGACATGGTGGAACGGCACCGGCTGGTCCTTGCACGTGAACGACGCAGTCGATGTCGGCGATCAGGCCGAGGAAATCATGGCCCGCGAAGTCGCCGCGCGGCGCGTCAATGTGCCCTATGCGTGTCAGGCCACCCGGACCATCGACGGGGTGCGCCCCGCCCATATCAAGGACCGCATCCGCGCGCTCGGCCCGACAGTGCGGCCCGATCTGACGCTGAAACCGCAAGACCCCGCCGCGATTGATTGGGTGATCTGACGATGTATCTCTACGACCAATATGATCAGGCCATGGTGGACGCGCGCGTCGCCGAATTCCGTGATCAGGCGCGCCGCCGCCTTGAAGGCAAGCTGACCGAAGACCAGTTCAAGCCCTTGCGGCTGATGAACGGGCTCTATCTGCAACTCCACGCCTATATGCTGCGGGTCGCCATCCCCTATGGCACGCTGAATGCCCGCCAGATGGAGATGCTGGCCGATATCGCCGAGAAATATGATCGCGGTTATGGCCACTTCACCACCCGGCAGAATATCCAGTATAACTGGATCAAGCTGGAGGACGCCGCCGACATTCTGGCCGATCTCGCCAGCGTCGAGATGCACGCCATCCAGACCAGCGGCAATTGCATCCGCAACATCTCGGCCGATCACTTTGCCGGCGCTGCCGCCGATGAAGTGGCCGATCCGCGCCCCTATGCCGAATTGATGCGGCAATGGTCGAGCTTCCACCCGGAATTCTCCTATCTGCCGCGCAAGTTCAAGATTGCGGTGATCGGTTCGGAAAAAGACCGCGCGGCGATGCGGCTCCACGATATCGGCATCCGCATCGTGAAGCGAGATGGCGAGCTTGGCGCGCAAGTTTACGCAGGTGGCGGCATGGGCCGCACCCCGATGATCGCGCCCCTGATCCGCGACTTCGTGCCGCTCGATCAGCTCATCACCTATGCCGAGGCCTGCCTGCGGGTCTATAACCGCTATGGCCGCCGCGACAACAAGTACAAGGCGCGCATCAAGATCCTCGTCCACGAACTGGGCGCCGCCGAATATACCCGGCAGGTCGAGGAAGAATTTGCTCACATGCTGGAACAGGGCGTCGAGCCCCCGCGTGAGGAACTCGAACGCATCAAGGCGCATTTTGCACTGCCCGAACCCCTTCGTCATCCCCGTGCAGGCGGGGAACCAGCTGACCTTGCGGCCCGCATCCAGGACAAGCTGGATGCCCGCCTGCGCGGGCATGACGGGTTTGGGCTGTGGGTGCGGCGCAATGTCCATGAGCACCGCCACCCCGACTACGTCTCGGCGGTCATCAGCCTCAAGCCTGCGGGCGGCATTCCGGGCGATGCGACCGCCGCGCAGATGCGGGTGATGGCCGATCTCGCGCGGCGTTACAGTTTTGACGAACTGCGCGTGATGCACACCCAGAACGTGCTCTTGCCGCATGTCGCGATTGCCGATCTGCCCGCGGTGTGGGCAGCGCTCGATGCAGCAGGGCTGGCTGCGGCCAATATGGACACGATCGAGGATATTATCGCGTGTCCCGGCCTTGATTATTGCAGCCTTGCCAACGCCCGTTCGATCCCGCTCGCCCAGCGCATTTCCGAGCAATTCGCCGCCACTGGCAAGAGCGCGGCCTTGGGCGAATTGAAGCTCAAGATTTCGGGCTGCATCAACGCCTGCGGGCACCACCACGCAGGCCACATCGGAATCCTAGGTGTCGATAAAAAGGGCCGCGAGAATTACCAGCTTTCGCTCGGCGGATCGGAAGCCGAGGACGTGAGCCTCGCCAAGATCACCGGCCCCGGCTTTGACGAGGACGGCGTGATCGCCGCGGTCGAGAAAGTCACCGATGTCTATCTCGGCGCGCGCGCAGATGGCGAACGCTTCCTCGATACCTACCGCCGTATCGGCATGGAGCCGTTCAAGGAGGCACTGTATGGGTAGCGTGCCCAGAGATTTCGGCACTTCGCCTGACGAGGTGCAATTCCGGTTCCGCGATGATGAACCCGTCGATCACGCAGCGGTGACGGTGGATTCGGCGCTCGATCAGACCAACGCGACTGCCGTGCGGATCGAGCCCGGCGATGATGCGCGCCTGCTGCTGCCCTTCCTTGATCGGCTTGCGCTGATCGAAGTGAATTTCCCCGGCTTCGGCGACGGGCGCGGCTATTCGGCGGCCCGCATCTTGCGCGAGGCGGGCTATACGGGCGAGCTGCGCGCAGTGGGTGATGTGCTGATCGACCAGCTCAGCCACATGCGCCGCTGCGGGTTTGACTCATTTGCCCCGGACAAGCGGCTCGACGAGGAAGACGCAGCGCGCGCCTTTGCCACCTGGGAGCAGGTCTATCAGGCCGCCGCTGATGGCAAGCGCACCATCGCATGGCTGCGCCATGAAGCCTGAGGCGATCCCGCAAACCGCCGGGCGCGCCCGCGACAGGCTCGATCTCGCGCCGCGTTTTACCGAACATGATGCGGTGCGTTTGAACCGCATGTTTCGCGGTGCCGCAACGCAGGACATGCTCGACGCCGTGATCCGCGACAATCTGGCGGGCGATCTTGCCGTGGTCTCCAGCTTCGGCGCGGAAAGCGCGGTGCTGCTGCATCTGGTCGCCTCGGTTGACCCGCGCGTACCGGTGCTGTTTCTTGATACGGGCAAGCATTTTGCCGAAACGCTGGCCTATCGCGACCTGCTGGCGGCGCGTTTGGGGCTCAATCTGGTGGTGCTGACGCCTGACGCGGAGGATTTGGCGCGGCGCGATGAAAGCGGCCTTCGCTGGTCATACGATCCCGATGGCTGCTGCGCATTGCGCAAGGTGCGCCCGCTGGAACAGGCGCTGGCGGGCTACGATGCCAGCTTCACGGGGCGCAAGGCGTTTCAGGCCGCGACCCGCGCGAACCTGCCGCGCTTTGAAATCGACACATCCGATACGCAAGGGCGCCTCAAGATCAATCCGCTGATCGATTGGGACGCAGGCCAGATCGAGGCCTATTTCATCGCCCACGATCTCCCCCGCCACCCGCTGATCGCAGCGGGCTATCCCTCCATCGGCTGTTCGCCCTGCACCAGCCAGGTCGCGCCGGGCGAAGACCCGCGCTCCGGGCGGTGGAAAGGCTGGGACAAGACCGAATGCGGCATCCACAAGCCCGGTGAGGAGCCGTTCCTCTAAAGCCACCCCTCGCGGGCGTACCATTCGGCTGTGTCCTTCAGCCCTTGCTCGCCCGCGATCTTGGGTTGCCACAGGCGGGGCGGCGGCTTGCGGTCCGAGCGCGCAACCCAGTTGGGGTGGCACATATAGCCCACACGGTCGGGCGTCAGCTTGGCATTAGCGCCCCGCAGCGCGCCGTCGATCCGCGCCGCGATGCGAAGCACGCCGTGCGGCAGATGGGGTGCCAGGATGCTCCGCTTGCCGACCGCCGCGCCAATCGCGGCAGCAAGCTCCTTGTGGCTCCACCCGCCCTCGCGCCCATCATCGGGTTCGTATATTTGTTTGCTGATGGCCCTTCGGCTTGCCGCGTCCTCAAGTAGCGAAGCGGTAGGGCCGGCAAGCCCAACAAGCAGCTCCGCCAGATCGCGCACATGGATGAGCGAACTTGCACCGCCGGGCGGCAGCGGCACAAAGCCGCGCTTGGCCGTGCGGAACATCTCCAGATAATCGACATCGCGCGGACCATAGACGCCGGGCGGGCGCACGGTCGTCCAGTCGAGGCCTGAGGCTTCCACCAGCGCCTCGGCCTCGGCCTTGGACGCGCCATAGGCCGACAGATCAGGCTTGCGCGCAGCAAGCGAGGAGACAAACACCAGCCGCTTGACCTTTGCGCCCTTCAGCGCGCTGATGACATGAGCAGTGCCGGTGACATTGGCGCTGCGGAACTGCGCCGGGTCGGGCGTGTTGGTGAGGCCTGCGATATGGATCACACCGTCCACGCCAGCCACCAGTGCGCCAAGCGCTGCCGTATCATCAAGATCGCCGCGCACCCATGTCACACCGTCAAGCGCAGGCTGATCGCGGCGGGTCAGCGCGCGCACCTCATGGCCGGCGCTGAGCGCGGCTTCCAAAGTGTGCGAGCCGACAAACCCGGTCGCGCCGGTGATCGCGATAATGCTCACAGCAGCACCAGATGATCGCGGTGGATCACGGCGGCGCGCGGGGCATAGCCCAGCCGCTCGGCCTGATCATCAGCGCGGCGGCCCGCGATAAGCTGCACTTCGCCCGCATCATATTCGGCCAAGCCCTGTGCCAGCCGTTCACCCTTGAGGCTCACAATGCTGACGAGATCGCCGCGCCGGAACGTGCCCGATACGCCCACGATCCCCGGTGCGAGCAGGCTAGCCCCGCTCCGCAAAGCCTCGGCGCAGCCTGCATCGACGCGCAATTCGCCCGCAGGCGCCAGCCGCCCGCCCAGCCACGCCTTGCGCGCGCCATCATGGCGCTGCGGCTGGAACACCGTGCCGCGCCCTGTCGCTATCGCCGCGCTGATCGGTGCAGCAGGCTTGCCGGTGATGATGCCAAGCGCAATCCCGGCCCGCGTCGCAATCTGCGCTGCCTGAAGCTTGGACCGCATCCCGCCCGAGCCAAGGCCCGAGGACGAGGCGCTGCTGGCCATCGCCATGATGTCGGGCGTGATCGCCTCGACCAGCGGCACCAGTTCAGCCCCCTCCTGCGCCGGATCGCGGGTGTAGAGCCCGTCAATATCCGACAGCAGCAGCACCAGATCCGCCCCCACCGCCTGCGCGACACGGGCAGCCAGCCGATCATTATCGCCAAACCGGATTTCCTCGGTCGCGACACTGTCGTTCTCGTTGATCACCGGGATCGTGCCTGCGCTGAGCAGACGGCCCAGTGTGGCCGAAACATTGAGATAGCGCCGCCGGTCTTCCAGATCATCGAGCGTCAGCAGCATCTGCGCTGCCGTAATCCCATGCTCGCGCAGCGCGCCCGACCACAGATCGGCCAGCTGAATCTGGCCCACCGCCGCTGCCGCCTGCGCATCGGCGAGATTGGCCCGCCCGCCCTTGGGCAGGCCAAGCCGCGCTGCACCCAGCGCAATCGCACCGGAACTGACCACGATGACTTGCACGCCCTGGCTGCTCAGCCACGCAAGATCGCCCACAAGGCTGCCGAGCCATTGGCTGCGCGGCGCACCCGCTTCGATCAGCAGCGCGCTGCCGATCTTGACGACGATGCGCTGCACACTGGCAATATCCGCCAGCCCCGTCAGCATCTCATGCCCCTAGATCGGCGACCATTCGTCGCTCTCACCCGTGGGCGCATCTTCGATCTCGTTGCCCTTGGTCTCGGTCGAGGTGCGATCGGGCAGATAGCTGAGCACAGCGTCCATCAACGCCTCGATGCCGGCGCCGGTTGCGCCCGACACCGCGAAAACCTGATCCGCGCCTGCCGCGTGCAATTCCTCGGTGAAACCGGCGACGAGTTCGCTATCGGCCAGATCAAGCTTGTTGAGCGCGATCAGGCGCGGCTTGTCTTCAAGCCCCCCATGCTCTTTGGCGCCATAGGCGGCCAGTTCTTCTTCAACGATCCGCAGCGCTTCGGCAGGGTCGGCATCTTCGGTGCCGGTGATGTCGATGAGGTGGATCAGCACCCGGCAACGCTCGATATGGCCGAGGAACCGGTCGCCAATCCCTGCGCCATCGGCGGCGCCTTCGATCAGGCCGGGAATATCCGCCAGCACGAATTCGCGCCCCCGGTGGCGCACCACGCCCAGTTTCGGCACCAGCGTGGTGAAAGCATAGTCCCCACCTTGGCCTGCGCGTTGGAAACCGCGTTGATGAAGGTGGATTTGCCCGCATTCGGCAGGCCGACCAGCCCGACATCCGCCAGCAATTTCAGCCGTAGCCACACCCACATTTCCTCGCCCGGAATGCCGGGCTGGTGCTGGCGCGGCGCGCGGTTGGTGGAGGTTTTGTACGAGGCATTGCCGCGCCCGCCCATCCCGCCTTCGAGCAGCACGATGCGCTGACCCACCTCGGTCAGATCGGCCAGCACTTCGTCCTGATCATCGGAAATGATCTGCGTGCCCACCGGCACCCTGATCACCAGCGGCTTGGCCGATGCGCCGGTGCGGTCGCGGCCCATGCCGTGCCCGCCGCGCGGGGCCTTGAAATGCTGGGTATAGCGGAAGTCGATCAGCGTGTTGAGCCCGGCGACCGCTTCGAACACGATATCGCCGCCGCGTCCGCCGTTACCGCCATCGGGCCCGCCATATTCGACGTATTTCTCGCGCCGGAAACTGACCGCGCCCGGCCCGCCGCCGCCCGATTTGAGATAGATTTTTGCCTGATCGAGAAAATGCATGGGACGATCCTCTATGCATTTCTGCGTCGGATTGCGAGGGGGATGATGGCAACACTGACCGTGATGGTCAGCGCAGGGCCAGACACCTGGTGGAGCCGAGGGGGATCGAACCCCTGACCTCGTCATTGCGAACGACGCGCTCTCCCATCTGAGCTACGGCCCCGTTCAGGTGTGCTGGCCGCATGGCAGCGGCCAAGGCGAGCGCGCGCCTTAGCGACTAGCGCGCAGCCTTGCAACGGCCATTTTCAGCGCAGCAGCATCATGCCATCAGCGTTTGGGCCGCGGCGTGGCCGATGGGGTGGGCTTGGGCTGGGGCACGGCCAGCGGCTCGACCACCGGTTGCGAGACAAAGCCTTCCTGCACCGGGATAACCGGCACCGCGCTTCCCGTTTCAGGGTCGATCACGGTTTGCGTGGTCGCGCTGGCGGCAAGGGTCAGGACCGTGGGAATTTCCTCCCCGTTGGCGCGCGCCTGCTGCACGGCCACCCAGCCGGGCTGCGAGGCGCCATAGCGCTCACCATATTTCTCGTCCCACTGCGCCGAGGCACGCTGATAGGCTTCGTACTGGTCGAAGAAATCCTCGTGCGGTACCAGCACTGTCGGGAAATTGGCCTGGGCAAAAGGCAAAGGCAGCGTCTTGGGCGCGGCGAGATAGCGGTTGGCCACATCAAGCGCGGCCAGACAGAACCCGCTGCGCGCGGCCGGGTTGGCAAAGAAGTTATAGACCCGGGTGGAGTCCGCATCGCGCGCCACCACGGCATCGCGCCGCACCCGGAAGCGATCATTATAGGTCTTCTCGATCCGGTCGTTGACCGCCTTCAGCGTGCGCGTGTTATTCGTCAGGAATGCGCGGTAACCCTGCAGGACCGGCTCATATTCCGGCGCAAGACAATTGAGCGCAGCCACATTCCACGCCGAGCGCAGGTGCCACACCAACTGATCATCGGACAGATTGCTGTTGACCGTGAACCGCTTGCCATCCGGGCCGCGCGGCGGGATCTTCATCACATAGGCCGCGCCCGAAGGCGGGAGCGGACGATAGGGCACGGCCTCGGCCACCGGCGGCGGCGGCGGCGGGGGTGGCGGGGGCGCGCTTGCCGGAGTGGAACAGGCCGCCACCAGCGCCGTGCCTGCCGCAAGCACGGCGATGCCAACGCGGCGGATGGTGACAGGGGCAGTCTGCCTGCGCGTTGCAGGGGTCGTCGCAGCCGAATTCATATCAGGTCAGCCTCATGTGTCCGAGCATTCTGGCGCAGGCGGATGAACCGCGCCTGCACATCTTTTCAAGCTGAGCCGCGATAGCGAGCTTTGCTGCCAAAGCAAATGCCCGGAGCCTCGCAAAAGGCCCCGGGCATCCGAGATTTCAACCATTGTCTTGCTGGCGCGGATTACTCGCGGTTGCCGAGGAACTGCAGCAGGAACATGAACATGTTGATGAAGTCGAGATAGAGGCTCAGCGCGCCCATGATCACGGCCTTGCCCATGAATTCGGTGCCGCGCAGCTGATCATACTGCATCTTCAGACGCTGCGTATCGTAAGCGGTGAGGCCCGCAAACACCAGCACGCCGATGGCGCTGATCACGAAATTCAGCGCGCTCGACTGCAAGAACAGGTTCACGAGGCTCGCAATGATCAGGCCGATCACACCCATGATCAGGAAGCTGCCGAAGCCCGACAGGTTCTTCTTGGTGGTGTAGCCATAGAGGCTGAGGCCCGCAAAGGCGCCAGCCGTGGCGAAGAAGGTCACGGCAATGCTTTCACCCGTGAACACGAGGAAGATCGTCGACAGCGACAGGCCCATCACAGCGGCATAGGCCCAGAACAGGATGTTCAAGGTCGACTGGCTCATCTTGTGGAGGCCAAAACTCATCGCCAGCACAAAGCCGAGCGGGGCCAGCGCCACCACCCACATCAGCGGGGTTTGGGCAATCGCCAAAGTGATGCCGCTGCTCGCCGCCACCATCGCGACGATGCCGGTAAGCAGCACGGCCGAGGCCATGTAGTTGTAGATCGAGAGCATGTACGAACGCAGGCCCTCGTCATAACCGGCGCGGCTCGCAATATCGCCGCCAGCACGCGGCACCGAGCCGATGCGCTGGCCTGTATTCGCGTTGTTGTTCCAATCTGCCATCGTCTTAAATCCTGATCTCCAAGCGCGGCGCGGGTTTATGCGGAGGTAGTCGCGCCGCTGGTAAAGCGAATATCGGGCTTTCTGCCCGCCATTTCAAGCAAAACCGGAGGCACGTGCGCGAATTGCGTTCAGATTAACGGGCGTTAATCTTAACTGTGCTGCGAGAGTGCCGCCCCTTTGTCGCGGGTGGCCTGCAAGGTCTTGGTCATGAGGGTCACCAGCGCAGCCTCATTATCGAGCACATTCAGGCCTTCGCGCGTCATTCCGCCGGGGCTTGCCACCCGATCGGCCAGCGTGGCAGGCGGCGCATCGGCGCGCGCCGCGAGCGCGGCTGCGCCTTCGACCATGGCGAGCGCAAGATGATCGGCAAGGCCGCGTTCAAGGCCCAATGCCGCTGCCGCAGCCGCCAGCGCGTCGATAAAGCGATACACAAAGCCCGGCCCCGATCCCGCCAGCGCTGTCACCAGATCAAACTGCGCTTCATCTGCCAGCCACAGCGCCGTGCCGAGTTGCGCGAACAGCGCGAACACGCCCGTGCGTCCGGCCTCGTCCAGCCCCTGTTCGGCGAGAATCACCGGAGATTTGCCGATCGCGGCGGCCAGATTGGGCATCACCCGGACATGGGCCGCAGCACCCGGAAAAGCTGCCGCAAGCTGCGCCAGCGTGATCCCGGCCAGCAGCGAATGCACCGTCACCCCCGGCCCGCACAGCGCGGCCAAACCGGGCGCGAGCGCCGCCAGTTGCTGCGGCTTGAAGCCGAGCAGCACCGCCGCAAAGCCGCCGGCAGCCGCCGCCTCGCCCGCATCGCGGTAGAGAGCAACCCCCTCGGGCGCAGCCGCCAGCGCGGGATCAAGCACCGCAAAGCGCGCCGGATCCTGCCCTGCGGCAAGCCATCCCGTCAGCATCGCGCCGCCCATATTGCCGCAGCCGATGATCAGCAGCCGCTGCGCCATCACGCCTCGCCCGCCGCATCCACCATGGCCGCCTCCAGCGCAGCTCGCGGGGTGCGATCACCCCACAGCACGAACTGGAACGCAGGATAGAACCGGTCGCATTCATCAATCGCGCATTCCACCAGCGCCTGCGCCTGCGTGAGGCTGAGCGTGCCATCATCGCCCAGCAGCACCCCGTGGCGATACAGCAGCACATCGCCGTTCGACCAGATATCGAAATGGCCCAGCCAGATCTGTTCGTTGATCAGGCACAGCAATTCAAACGCCTGTGGCTGCTTGTCGGGGGTGACGCGGATATCGGGCAGGCAGAGGAATTGCAGCACCCGGTCATGCGCGCGCCAGATCGCGCGCATCTGGTAATTGGCCCAGCTGCCCTGCACTTCCCCGCTCATCTCGTCATCGCTAACCATCTCGCACGGCCAGCCGCGCGCTTCGAACAGCGCCAGCAGCATCTCGACCGGCGCAGTATCGTCATCGTGCGAGAAGTCTCGCTCGCGCGGTTTCATGGGCAAAGCCTCGGATCGGGGGAGCGGCGCGGTTCCATCGCTGGCACGAATGCCTGCCTTGGGGCCGGCTTGGCAATGCACGAAGCAAAGCCGCTTGGGGAGAACCGCACAAGCCTGTTCATAGCCTGTGTACAGAAACCGCAAAACTTCCGCCGAAGCCTATTTAAGTGCTTGAACCGCTTCGCCTTCCGGACTTTGATAGGCGAAGGAGTCGATCCCCTTGCCCTTGAGCCTCCTGACCAGATCGCCCGCCTTGCCGGCATCCGCCAGCGGGCCGACCAGCAAGCGGTTGGCAGCGCCCCAGCGGGTGGTGTGGGGCTGCAAGCCCTTGAACAGCTCGCCGCCCTGCCGATCAAACCGGCGCCAGTCGAATTTGAGCGCGGCAACTTCGCGCCCGGTGGCGATTTGCACCCAGTGGCGTGACGGGTGGACGGGCTTGGGCGGCTCCTTCGGCTTGGGTTCAGGCTTGGGCTCGGGCTTTGCTGCAACCTCGCGGCGCGGCTGAATACGCGTGATGTCCACCGCATTGCTGCTCACGCGCGCATCAGGCAGCGCTCCGCCGAGATCGGCAAAAGCATCCGCAACCCGCATGGACGGCTCAGGCGGGGCCGACGGCGCGGGCGGTGGTGGCGGCGCAGGCGGCGGCGGCGGAAGCTGCGCAACAGATGCGGCAAGCGGCGGCGGAGGAAGCGCAGCAGATGCGGCAAGCGGCGGCGGAGGAAGCGCAGTCGAGATCGCTGGCGCAGGGGCAGGAACAGGAACAGGAACAGGAACAGGAACAGACGCAGGCACGGGCGCAGGCGTAGGCACGGGCGCAGGAACAGCCTCAGACGGCGCGGCAGCCGCGAGCGTGGGGGCAGGCGCGGGTGCAGCCGCTTTGCGCGCAGACGCCGATGCCGCGCGCCGGGCAGCACGGGCGCTCGACGGCACCACGCCAGGCTGCGAGGGCGCAGGGCCTGCGCTCGCCGTGCGCGTGCCGCCATTGGCCGGAGCCGCCGTGCCCAGCGGCGTACCTGTCGGCGCAAGGCGGCTGTCGGACTGCGCCTCGCGGGCAAAGCGCGCCAGCCGCGGATCATCCCGCCCGATATCGGCAGCTCGCGGGAAAATCCCGAGATTGGCGGCGGCAGCCTGCTGCGGCTTTGTCAGGCGCGGCATGAAAGCGAGATAAGGAATGAGGCGGCTCGAAAGATCGCGCGGCATCACCTGTTCGACAATGGCAGCCGCGCGATCCTGCTCACCCAGAATGGCCAGGCCGAAGGCGCGAATGCGCAAGGCTGCCACATCGCGCTGATCCAGCAGCGGGCGCAAGGTATCTTCAAAGCTGGCACGATTGCCCGTAATCGCAAAGCTCAGCGCAAAGCGGCGGCGCGTTTCGGCATCGCGCGGGTCGATCTCAAGCGCGCGGCGGTATCCGGCCTGCGCGGCCACCTGATCGCCAACCATATCATAGGCAAGCGAGCGATCGGAGATGAGCACGTTTTCCGCCACGCCAGCGGCCTGGGCCTTGGCAAACTGATCAAGCGCTTGCGGCGCATCGCCAGCACGCAGCGCGACCCGCGCCAGACCAAGCAGCGCGCGCGGATTGGACTGCTCCACCGCTGCGGCCCGCGCAAAGAACCCGGTCGCGGCATCGAAATCATCAACCGCAAGCGAAGCCTCGCCCGCTTCAAGCAGCGCGAACAGATCGCGCGGATCGCGCGCCAGCTGCATCAACGCACGGTTGAGGCGCTGCACCTCGCTCGACGGGAGCGGCTGCACCACCGCGCGCGAGGTCACGTCCTGCGCCAGCGCAGGGACTGCCAGCACAGCCAGCGCCGTGGCAAGCGTGCCACGGCCAAGCGCGCGCCGGAACGGGCGGGACAGGGGGTAGGAACTTGCTGACATCATCACGACCAGGGTAAAGGGGTGCCTCTCCTAGCCGAGCCGGGCGGTAATGACAGCCCCCGCAGCCCCGCACCCCGACAGGCGGAGCGCGGCGTGCGTCAAAACGCCGCGCCTGCCTCGTCTTGGTTACTGGTTGTTCTGGCGATTGAGAAAGCGCGGGATGCTGAGCGCGGGGCCGCCGTCGCCATCATCGCCGTCATCATCCTCATCATCGCCGTCGCCCGAGCTGCTGCGCGAGAGATTGGCCATCCGTTCGAACAGGGTGCTACCCGCGCCGGCTGCTGCTGCGCCGCCTCCGGCTGCACCGCCAAGCAGGCCGCGCCGCCGCGCGCCGCCCAGCTGCGCTTCGACCGGGCGATCCTCGGTAGCAAGGCGATCAGCATCGGCAAGGAGATCATCGCGTGCGCCCGCACCTGTCGCAGACGCGCCTGCCTCGTCCTCCTCGGCGTAGGCTTCACCCAGATCAAGCGTATCATCACCGGTCTGGCCATACGGCTTGGCAGGCGGGGTCAGGCCAAAGCCTGCATCGCCTGCGCCGCGCAGCCCGGCCAGCGGATCAACGATGCCGTCAACATCATCGCCGTCGTCATATTCGTCATCATAATCATCGGCAAAGCCGCTGTCGGCCTGCAGGCCGGTGAGATCGAACGGCTCACCCTCGTCCAGCTCTTCGGGCAAGGGATCGGCAAAGACCGGAGCGGCAGCCGCAGCAGCGCCGAGCGGCGCAGCGGCAGCACCAAAGCCGCTGGTCTGCTCCGCCTCACCGCCCAGTTCGAGCACGGGCCGCTTGGGCGCGCGCGCGCCGCCAAGCGCGGTCGGAAGTCCGCGATCTACCGCCCCCGTCGCGCCCTGTTCGATCCCTGTTGCCACCACCGAGACGCGGATCTTGCCCTTGAGATCAGGATTGAACGCACTGCCCCAGATGATGTTGGCATCTTCATCCACCAGTTCGCGGATGTGATTGGCCGCTTCGTCAACTTCGAGCAGCTTCATGTCCTCGCCGCCGATGATCGAGATGATCACGCCGCGCGCCCCGGCCATGCTGACGCCGTCAAGCAGCGGGTTGGCAATCGCCTGTTCGGCGGCATCCAGCGCGCGGTTTTCGCCTTCGCCTTCGCCTGTACCCATCATCGCCTTGCCCATCTCGCTCATGACAGAGCGGACATCGGCAAAATCGAGATTGATGAGGCCCGGCATCACCATCAGATCAGTGATCGAACGCACGCCTTGCTGGAGCACTTCGTCGGCGAGCTGGAACGCTTCCTTGAAAGTGGTTTCCGCCTTGGCGACCAGAAACAGGTTCTGATTGGGGATCACGATCAGCGTATCGACATGCTTTTGCAGCTCGTCGATCCCGGCTTCGGCGGCGCGCATCCGGCGCGTGCCTTCGAACAGGAACGGCTTGGTCACGACGCCCACAGTCAGCACGCCCATGCGGCGCGCAGCTTCGGCGATTACAGGCGCTGCGCCGGTGCCGGTGCCGCCGCCCATCCCGGCCGCGATGAAGCACATGTTGACGCCGTCCAGCGCCTTTTCAATCTCGGAAACGGTTTCTTCGGCTGCCGCCTTGCCCACTTCGGGCCGCGCGCCTGCACCCAGCCCGCCGGTGATATCGGGCCCCAGCTGGATGCGCTTTTCCGCAGGCGAGGTGCCAAGCGCCTGAGCATCGGTGTTGGCGACGATGAATTCCACACCTTCGATTTCCGACGCGATCATGTTGGCAATCGCATTGCCACCTGCCCCGCCAATCCCGATCACGGTGATGCGCGGGCGCATATCGTCAATCGCCGCCGGTCCGATATTGATGCTCATCAGCTTTTCCTCCAGCCGCAGATCCTCGGCTTTGTACGCCGCCTTATCCGCAATATCTTTCTTTGACACAAACCCCGTATTGTTTTGATAGGGGGTTAATCCTTATCCACAGACCTGCGTTAACCTTGGCAAGCCTTAGCCTGAACTGACGCGGGGCTCAAAAATACTCCTTCATCGCGCGAAACAGGCGGCCCACCGGAAACAGGCCGCGCGCGCCATTGCCCAGGCCGGCGCGCATGGCGCGCGGCGCGCTGACCGAACGCACATCGACCGGGTCTTCGGCGGCATAAAGGCACAGGCCCGCCAGCGTCGCAAAGCCGGGGGTTGCGTGGGCTTCGGGCAGGCCTTTCAAATCGGGCGTGCGGCCAATCCGCACCGGCAAGCCGAGCGCGCCTTGCGCAAATTCCGCCATCCCGGCCATTTCCGCGCCGCCGCCGGTCAGCACCACTTGCCCGGCGCGGGTGCCGGAAAATCCCATGTCCTTCAGCGCTTTGCCAACCTCTGTCGTCAGCAGCGCAAGATGCTGCGTGACCACCGAGACAAGCTGCGCGCGCGAGATGCGGTTCTTTTCATCCGCACCGCGCGCCAGCGGCGCTGCGCCTGCTGCGCCCTCTTCCCCGCCTGCATCATTGGGGCCGGATACCGGGATCATCTCGCGGTGATCGGAGCGGCTGGCAATGGCCGAGCCATAGACGCATTTGAGCCGTTCCGCCTGAAACCGCCGGATCCCGAAGGCCGAGGCGACCGCATCGGTGATATCGCCCGATCCCATCGGCACCGCGCGCAGGCCCAGCAGCATGCCTGCCGCAAACACCGCGATATTCGTCACATCCGCCCCGATTTCGACCAGCGCGACGCCCAGATCGCGTTCCTCCTCGGTCAGGCAGGCATAGCCCGCCGCCAGCGGCGCGGCCACCACGCCTTCGACATCGAGATGTGCGCTCTGCACCGCTTCCATCAGATTGCGCACTGGCGCGCCGTCAGCCAGCATGACGTGGATATCCACGCCGAGGCGTTCGGCATGCAGCCCGCGCGGATTTGCCACCCCATGCGCGCCATCCAGCGTGTAATGCGCAGGCTGCGCGTGGAGCACTGTGCGGCCATCGGGCTGGATCATGCCGCGCGCCTGATAGAGCAGCAGCTCGACATCCTCATCCTCGATGCGCCGCCCGCCGATCTCGATATCCACGCTCGCCACATGGCTGCCAAGCCCCGCACCGGCGCAGGCAATCCATACGCTTTGCACGGTGAGCCCGGCGTTCTTTTCCGCCCGTTCCACCGCATCGCGGATGGCATAGGTCGCGGCGCGCATATCGGTGACATAGCCGCGCTTGACACCGGCGCTGGCGCGGTGGCCCGAGCCGAGCACCAGCAATTCGCCGCTCTCGCTTTCGCCCATGATCATCGCGGAAATGCGGAACGAGCCGACATTGACCGCGCCGAACACCCGCGTCAGCCGCGCCTTGACGGGTTGGGAAGCGCGCGAGGATGCTTTGCCTGTAGCCCGAGATGCCATTACTGCGCGCTCCCCTTGTCGGCTTTGGCCTTGTCGAGATTGGCAAGCGCCTTGATCCGTTCGCTCTGCCCCGGAACGCGCATGTAGATACGCGGCGGCGTGCGCATGTCGAAAGCGGCGACCTTGCCCCCGATCAGCCGGTTTTGCCCGTCAAGCCGCGCGAATTGCACGAGCGCGGTGGCCGCTTGCGCGTCGCCTTCGGGCAGGGCGAGCAGCTGATCGGTGGCAAAGGTGAGGTTCCAGCGGCGATTGCCGACCCATTCCGCCGCCTTGACCTGTGGCTGCAAGGCCGGCGCGGCGGCCAGCAGCAGTTCGAGGCGATCGACCTGTTGGGCTGCACCGGGGCCGGAAATCCGCAGCATCCCCTTGGCCTTGGCCGCAGAAACCGGCGCGAGTTCCACCCCGGTCCTGTCAATCAGTACCAGCCGATCAGGCTTGGCCAGCACTGCGTGCGGCGTGCGCTCGACAATGTCGATGGCGAGCGTATCGGGCAATTGGCGCGAGACCCGCGCATCGAGCACCCAGGGCAGCGCCAGCAATTGGGCGCGCAGGGCGGCAATATCAACCTCGGGCATGGCGCGGCTGCGCTCGGCAAGGGCAAGCGCATAGACTTCGCGCTCGTCCATGCGGGCGGTGCCTGTTACCTTGACATGGCGCACCGCAAAACCAGCATCGGCGGCAACCCGCGCCACCTGCGCTTCGGCGAGCGCTGGCACGCCGGCAAAGCTTGCGATCACCGCCGCCAGCCCCACCCCGCCGCCAATGATTATGGCCAGCCAGATACGGCTCCACTGTTCCTCGGTGAAGGGGAGCAGACCCATCGCCCCATCAACGATGCCGCTCGCCTGCCCGCGCGCGCGCCGGGCGGTGAGCGCCCGGCTTTCCGCCCGCGCGGCCCGCCGCACGCCTTTGGTGCCGCTACGCTTGATCTGCGCCATGGCGCGCTCCCGTGCTGGCCTTGAGGGCGTGGACGCGCAGCGCCTCGTGCACCAGCATTGCGACAAGTTCGCCGTAGCTGATGCCGACCTGCGCCGCCTGTTCGGGCACGAGGCTCAAAGGCGTCATGCCCGGCTGGGTGTTGGTTTCGAGCACAAACAGGCCATCGGCGCCCAGTTCATCATCCCAGCGAAAATCAGTGCGGCTGGTGCCATGGCAGCCGAGCACGCGGTGCGCGCGGATCGCATATTCTTCGCACAGCGCGGTGATTTCGGGCGGGATTTGCGCCGGGCACACATGCAGCGTGCGCCCTTCGGTATATTTGTGCTCGAAATCGTAGAAGCCGTTCTCGATCACGAGTTCGGTCACGCCCAAGGCGCGCGGGCCGTCCGGCCCATCGAGCACGGCAGCGGTGAGTTCGCGGCCCTTGATGAAAGGCTCGGCCAGCAATTCGGCGAATTCCTGCCAGGGGCCGGTCGCTTGCGGTGAGATCGGATTGCCGACGTTGCTGTCTGCCGTGACGATGGCGACGCCGACCGATGATCCCTCGTTCACCGGCTTCAGGACATAGGGTCGCGGCAGGGGATCGGCGGCGTAAAGCTCCTCGCGCGTCACAATCCGTCCGCCGGGCATGGGAATGCCGTGGGGCACCAGCGCCTGCTTGGTCAGCTGCTTGTCGATCGCGATCACCGAAGTCGCCAGCCCCGAATGGGTATAGGCCAGCCCCATCAGATCAAGCAGCCCCTGTACGCTGCCATCCTCGCCCGGCACGCCGTGCAGCGCGTTGAACACCACATCGGGTTTGGCTTCGTGCAGGCGCAGCGCAACATCGCGGCCCATGTCGATGCGCGTAACGCGATGCCCTCGCGCCTCCAGCGCATCGGCTACCCCGTTCCCGCTCATCAGCGAGACGGGCCGCTCGCTCGCCCAGCCGCCCATCAGGACTGCGATATGCAAGGGTTTGTCAGCGCTCATGGCCGCCCCACCCGCTGGATTTCCCATTCAAGCGTGATCCCGCAATGTTCATAGACTTTCTGCCGCACCAATTCCCCCAGCCCCTCGATATCCGCGCTGGTGGCGGTGCCGGTGTTGATGAGGAAATTGGTGTGCTTCTCGCTCACCTGCGCGCCGCCCAGTGTCATCCCCCGGCAGCCTGCGGCATCGACCAATTCCCACGCCTTGTGCCCTTCGGGGTTCTTGAAGGTCGAACCGCCCGTCTTGGTGCGCAAAGGCTGGCTCGCCTCGCGCGCGGCGGCAATACGCTCCATCTCCGCGCCGATCTCTGCCGGATCGCCCGGATGCCCCCGGAACCGCGCCGAGGCGACAATCGCGCCTTCGGGCAGCACCGAGTGGCGATAGGTATAGGCAAGATCGGCTGCAGGCAGGGTGACATAGGTGCCATCGGGCAGGATCACCGCGCAATCCACCAGCACATCGGCGACCTCGCGCCCGTAAGCGCCGCCGTTCATCCGCACAAACCCGCCCACAGTGCCGGGGATGCCGCGCAAAAACTCCAGCCCCGCAATCCCCAGATCGCGCGCGGTGGAGGCAACCAGAATCCCGCTCGCCCCGCCGCCGCAGGTGAGTTCGTGTGTCCCGGTATGTTCAACCCCCGCAAACGCCTTGCCCAGCCGCACCACCACGCCGGGAACGCCCCCATCGCGCACGATCAGGTTCGATCCCAGACCCAGCGCCATCACCGGAATCTCCCCGCCGAGCCGTTCGAGAAAGGCGCGCAGATCATTGAGATCAGCCGGTTCGAACAGCCAGTCCGCAGGCCCGCCCGTCTTGAACCAGGTATAGGGCGCAAGCGGCGCCTTGCAGGTCAGCTTGCCGCGGATACCCTCAAGCGAGACAGGGGCCATCACCCCGCCCTCAACCGCGCAGGTTGGCGCGGCGCCATCGTCCCATCCGGGCGCATCGCCGGGCTGGATGCTCGCCATCATGCCGCCGCCTTGGCCTGCGCGGCAATCGCGCCTGCGAGGCCCGCCGCCCAGCGGGTGATGTCGCCTGCGCCCATGCACACCACCAGATCGCCTGCCGCAAGCTCGCCCGCCAGTTCCGCCGCGAGGCTATCCGGCCCGTCGATCAGCCGCGCCGCACGGTGCCCGCGCGCCTTGATGCCCGCCACCAAGGCTGCGGCATCGACGCCGGGTAAAGGTTCCTCGCCCGCGGCATAGACGGGGGCGACATAGACAATATCGGCATCATTGGCGCAGGATTGGAAATCCTCCATCAGATCATTGAGGCGGCTGAAGCGATGCGGCTGGATCACCGCAATCACGCGGCCACCGCTGCCTCCCACCGCTTCGCGCGCGGCGGCCAGCACGGCGCGGATTTCAACGGGGTGGTGCGCGTAATCATCAATCACGCCCGCCTCGCCCCCGCTGGCAAGCGCGACTGTGCCGACGCGGGTAAAGCGCCGCCGCACCCCGCCGAACTTGGCAAAGCCTTCGCGGATCACCGCGTCAGAGCAGCCCATCTCGACCGCCACCGCAATCGCGGCGAGCGCGTTCTGGACATTGTGCCGCCCCGGCATCGGCAGATGCACGCCTTCGATACGGCGATCCTCAAGTCCGCGCTGGCGCACGATCACATCAAAGGTGCTCCCGCCCTTTTCCGGCCGCACATTGACCCCGCAGATATCGGCCTGCAGCGAAAAGCCATAAGTCACGACCTTGCGATCACGCACTTCGCCGATCACGGCTTGCACCTGCGGGTGATCCACGCACAGCACCGCCGCGCCGTAGAACGGCACATTGTGGATGAATTCCACAAAGGCGCGCTTCACGCCTTCGAAATCGCCATAGTGATCAAGGTGTTCAGGATCGATATTGGTGACAACCGCGATGGTGCCATCGAGCCTGAGGAAGCTGCCGTCGCTTTCGTCAGCCTCAACCACCATCCAGTCGCTGTCACCCAGCCGGGCGTTCGAGCCATATTGTTCGATGATCCCGCCATTGATCACCGTGGGATCAATCCCGCCGGTATCGAGCAGGCTGGCGATCATGCTGGTGGTGGTGGTTTTGCCATGCGTACCCGCCACCGCAACGGTGGATTTCAAACGCATCAGTTCGGCCAGCATTTCGGCACGGCGCACCACCGGGATGCGGGCTTCCAATGCGGCGGCGACTTCGGGGTTGGTGCGGCGCACCGCGGTCGAGGTGACGACCACGGCAACGCCTGCGACATTATCCTTCACATGGCCGATATGCACGGTGATGCCGCGCGCGCGCAGGCGTTCCACGCTTGGCCCTTCGGCAATGTCGCTGCCTTGCACGGTGTAGCCCAGATTGTGCATCACCTCGGCAATGCCGGACATGCCGATGCCGCCGATGCCGACAAAGTGGATGGTGCCAATATCTGTGCCAACGCCCTTCATGCATCAACCCGATCTTTGGCGGTATCATGGGTGGCCGTCTGCGGGCGGGCGGCGGTTTGCGCCGCCCTCGGCGCGGCCTCGCCAACGCGGATCACATCCATCAGATCAATCCCGCCCATGGCTTCGACCAGATCGGCCAGATCCTTCGCCGCATCGGGCCTGCCGCAATTGAACGCGCAGTGCGCGGCATTGGCAAGGCTGGCGGGGTTCATCGCCATGGCCTGGATCTGCTTGGCCAGTTCCTTGGGCTGGAAGGCTTCCTGGCGGATCATGCGCGCCCCGCCTGCGCGCGCCATCTCGCGGGTGTTGGCCGCCTGATGATCATCGGTCGCGATCGGCAGCGGCACAAGGATCGCCGGGCGGCCCACTGCCGTGAGTTCGGCAATCGTCGAAGCGCCGCTGCGCCCGATGAACAGATGCGCGCCCGCCAGCCGTTCGTGCATATCTTCGAAATAGGTGCCGAGTTCGGCAGGGATATCATGGGCAGCATAACGCGCGCGTACCGCTTCCAGGTCTTCCGGACGGCATTGCTGCGTCACTTGCAAGCGTTGGCGCAGCGCAGGCGGCAACATCGCCAGCCCATCGGGCACGACTTCGGACAACACCCGCGCGCCTTGCGATCCGCCGGTGACCAGAATGCGCAGCAGGCTTTCCTCGGTGAAGGCGGGAAAATCCTGATCGCGAAGCGCCAGCACCGCTGCCCGCACCGGATTGCCGGTAAGATGCACCTTGCCCTTGTACTTGGGGCTCAAGCGATCCACCGCGCCATAGGATGTCGCAATGGCATCGACCCGCCCGGCGAGCAGGCGGTTGACGCGGCCCAGCACGGCGTTCTGTTCGTGGATCACGCTGGGGATGCCCGCAGCCGTCGCGGCAAGCAGCGCGGGCAAAGCGGGATAGCCGCCAAAGCCGACAACGGCGGTGGGCTGAAACGTCTCGAACAGCCGCAAGGCCATGCTGCGCCCCGCCAGCACGGCGCGCAAGCCGCCGATCCAGCCCAGCGGGTTCTTGCCGAAACGGCCTGCGGGCAAGACATGGGCGGTGAGATAATCGGGCTTGCCGGGGATCGCCGCCCCGCGTTCATCCGTCACCAGCGCGACATGATGCCCGCGCGCGTGCAATTCTGCGGCAAGCGCGAAGGCCGGGATCAGATGCCCGCCGGTGCCGCCGGCTGCCAGCACGAAATGGCGGCTTGCCCCGGCAGGGGTGTGTTGCGAACTGGCGCCAGTCATGGGCGCTCCTCCTTGCTGCTGTCCAACAATCCGCGCAGGCCCCGCGCCTCCTTGGCAAGGAACGGGTTGCGCCGCGTGATTGCCAGCAATAGCCCAAGGGTGAAGCACACCGCCAGTGCCGATGAACCGCCATAGCTGATCAGCGGCAAAGTCATCCCCTTGGACGGGAACAGCTGCAGGTTCACCAGAATATTGATGAAGGCCTGCCCGCCGAACTGGGTGATCAGGCCCGCCCCTGCCAACAGGGCAAACAGGTTTTCTTCATCCACCAGCCGCATCAGCACACGCACCACAATCGCGCAGTACAAGAGCACGATCACCGCGCAGGCGAGTAAGCCGAATTCCTCTCCGATCACCGAAAAGATGTAATCGGTGTGCGCTTCGGGCAGGTTCATCTTGCGCATGCCGAGCCACAGGCCGCTGCCCGTCCACCCGCCCGCCATCAGCGTGCGCTGCGCCAGATCGACCTGATCAAAGGCGGTGCCGCCGCCGAGGAAGGAATCGATCCGGTGGCGCGCGTTATCATAGAGGAAATAGGCGAGCGTCAGGCCCGCAACGCCTGCTCCCATCAAGGCCCCGATCCGCTGCACCGATACGCCCGCCAGCAGCACCATCACAAACCAGATGCCCGCAAACAGGATGGTATCGCCCAGATTGGGCTGCGCCATCAGCAATGCAGCAATCACCGCCAGCATGGCCGTGGCAAAAGTGATCACCGGCAAGCCCGGATCGCGCAGCCGCCAGCTCAGCACCCAGGCCAGGATGATGGCAAAGGCAGGCTTCATGAATTCGGACGGCTGCACCGAAATGCCCACTTCGATCCAGCGCCGCGCGCCGTTTTTCACCGGGCCGATGATCGGCACCAGCACCAGCAGCACCAGCATCACCGCGCCCACCACAATCCCGAGGCGCCGGGCATCATCGCGGCTGGCAAAGGAAATGGCGATCATTCCCGCAATCCCTGCCAGCTGGAACAGGATATGGCGTTTCAGGAACATGAATTCATCCAGCCGCACACTGGCGGTCGAAAGCTGTTCGGCGCTCGCCGGTGATGCCGCCGCCACCGCCACCACGCCCACCGCCATCAGCAGGCCGATCAGCGCCAGCAGCACCTTGTCGATCTCGCGCCACCAGACGCGCAGGGCCTCGCTCCAGCTGCGCGTGGCGGGAACTGGCGGGTAAAAGCGTTCGGTGCGCGCCGGGGTGAGCCCGCGCGACGTGCTGGCCGTGTTCATGGCGTGTCCTCCCCGGCATCGCAGCCCGTCATTGCCAGCACCATCTGGCGAAAATGCAGCCCGCGCTTTTCATAATCGCGGAACTGGTCATAGCTCGCGCAGGCAGGCGACAGCAGCACCACCTCGCCGGGCCGGGCGGCATCACGGGCGCGGCGCACTGCCTCGCCGATCAGCTCGCAGCGTTCCACCTGCACCTGCAGTTCGAGCAGGCTGGCAAACATCGGCCCGGCCTCGCCCACGGTATAAGCCGCCGCGACATTGCCGAGATGCGCTGCGCATTCGCCGAGGCCATCATCCTTGGGCAGCCCGCCGACAATCCAGTGGATGCGGGGGCTGCCGGCATTGATCGCAGGATCAGGCGGAAAGGCCGCCAGCGCAGGCGCAGCCGAAGCAGCGTTGGTCGCCTTGCTGTCGTTGATATAGGTGACGCCGCCTGCCTCGCATACACGCTCCATCCGGTGCGGCAGGCCGCGATAGGTGGCAAGGCCATGGGCGATTGCGGCATCCGCAAGGCCCAGCGCACGGCAGATCGCCTGGGCAACACAGGCATTCTGGGCATTGTGCGGCCCGGCCAGCGACGGCGAGACCGGCACTGCCACATCCCCGCTGCGCGCGCGGATCGGGGGGCGGCCTGCCGCATCGAGACTGGCCGCAATCGCGCGGGTCTGATCATCCTCGTCGCAGATCACCGCGCGCCCGTGCTGCTGCATGGCGAACAGCCGCGCTTTGGCGCCTGCATAGGTCGCAAAATCCGCATAGCGATCAAGGTGATCGGGCGTGATATTGGTGAGCGCGGCAATGTCGCAATCGAGCGTGAAGGTAAGATCAATCTGGAAGCTCGACAATTCGAGCACATAAACGCCGCCTTCAGGCAGCGGCTGCTGCGCCATGATCGGCTCGCCAATATTGCCGCCCATGATGCAGGGCACGCCCGCTTCGGTCAGGATATGATGGACCAGCGCGGTGGTGGTCGATTTGCCGTTGGTGCCGGTAATGCCGACAACCTTGTGCGGCGGCAGATCGGCGCGCGCCATGGCGAACAGTTCGATATCGCCAATAACGGGCAGGCCATATTGCCAGGCGTGCGGCCCGATCGGGTGGGTATTGAGCGGCACCCCCGGCGAAATCACCACGCCGGCAAAGCCCGTGAGATCCAGTTCCAGCGGATCAATCAACCGGCAGCGCCCTTCAAACGGCGCGCGCGCGACATCCTGCCTGTCCCACGCAATCACTTCGGCCCCGCTTGCAATCAGCGCTTCGGCCGCCGCCCCGCCCGAGCGCGCAAGGCCGAGCACCGCGAAACGCTTGGCCTTGAAAGAGGGCGAGGTGATCACGGGCGTGCGCGCTCCCCTATCGCAGCTTCAAGGTGGCAAGGCCGATCAGCGCCAGCACAATCGAAATGATCCAGAACCGGATCACGACCTTGCTTTCGCTCCAGCCCAATTGTTCGAAATGGTGGTGGATGGGCGCCATGCGGAACACCCGCTTGCCGGTGCGCTTGAACCAGAACACCTGCACAATCACGCTGACCGCTTCCAATACGAACAGCCCGCCAACAATCGCCAGCACCACTTCGTGATGGCTCGCCACCGCAATCGCGCCCAGCGCGCCGCCCAGTGCAAGGCTGCCCGTATCGCCCATGAACACCGCAGCAGGCGGCGCGTTGAACCACAGGAAGGCGAGCCCCGCGCCCATGATCGCCGCGCAGAAAATCGCCAGCTCACCTGCCCCCACCACATGCGGAATGCCGAGATAATCGCTGAAATCGGCCCGCCCGACGAGGTAGGCAATGATCGCAAAGGTGCCGGCCGCAATAATCACCGGCATGATCGCGAGGCCATCAAGCCCGTCAGTCAGGTTCACCGCATTGCCCGCGCCGACAATCACGAAAGCGGCAAACACATAATAGAACGGCCCCAGCGGAATGCTGACATCGGAGAAGAACGGCACGTACAGATTGGTGTTGATCTGGCTGACGATCAGCCAGGCGGCCACGCCCGCCACCACGAATTCGGCTGCCAGCCGCACCCGCCCCGGCACGCCGGCATGGCTGTTTTTGGAAACCTTGTCGTAATCATCGAGAAACCCGATTGCGCCAAATCCGATGGTGACGGCAAGGCAGGCCCAGACAAACGGGCTCGACAGGTTCATCCATAACAGCAGCGAAGCGGTGAGCGAGACCAGGATCATCAGCCCGCCCATCGTCGGCGTGCCGCGCTTGGCGAGGTGGCTTTGCGGCCCGTCCTCGCGGATCGGCTGGCCCTTGCCCTGCCGCACGCGCAGCAGGTTGATGAAACGCGGGCCGATGACAAGGCCGATGGCAAGCGCCGTCATCAGCGTCGCGCCCGCGCGAAAGCTCTGGTAGCGCACCAGATTGAACAGCCCTTCAAACCCGAACATTTCGGCAAGCCAGTAGAACATTCATTACGTCCTTTGCGCCCTCGCCGCCCGCTGCCGAGAGCGAGGGGTTCAGGCGCCTTGGGTCAAGCGGGCCACGAGCTTGCCAAGACCAACCGAATTGGATCCCTTGACCAGCACCGCATCCCCATGGCCGAGGCCAAATTCTCCGAGCGCGGCCAGCGCCTCGTCCGGACCTTGGCAATGGGCGAAGCGCACGCCCTTGCCAAGCGAATCGGCAGCGCCTTTCCCCAGTTCCGCCGCAAGCGCGCGCATCTCGTCGCCAACAAGGATCGCGTGCGCAACGCCCGCTTCGGTCAGCGGTTCGGCAAGCTGGCGGTGGAAACCTTCGGAAAAGTCGCCCAATTCCTTCATGCTGCCAAGCACCGCAATGCGCCGGGTGGCGGGCGTTTGCGCGAGCGCTTTCAAGGTCGCGCGCATCGAGGCCGGGTTGGCATTGTAGCTTTCATCGATGAGCAGCGCAGTGCCGCCTGCCACGTTGAGCGTGTGGCGTGCCCCGCGCCCTTTCAATCCGCCCATCTCTGCCAGCGCAAGGCCTGCACTGGCAAGATCGCCGCCCGCCGCGCGCACCGCGGCAATCACGCCCAGCGAATTGACGATCCAGTGATCGCCGGGTTCTGCGATGGTGTAGCAAAGCCGGATATCGCCAAGATCAGCCGTCACCAGCGAACCGGCGCCGCCCGGCGCGGGGATCGCATCAAGCAGCCGCACATCCGCACCCTTGGCCCGCCCGAAAGTGATCACCTTGTGCCCGAGCGCGCGGGCGCGGGTCGCCATGCGTGTCGCCCACTCGCTGTCAGCCGGGATGATCGCGGTGCCGCCGGGCACAAGACCGGTGACAATCTGCGCTTTCTCATCCGCAATCGCCTCAAGACTGCCGAGGTTTTCGATATGGGCAGGCGCAATCGTGGTGATGAGCGCGACATGCGGGCGCACATGGGCGGTGAGCGGGGCGATTTCGCCCGCGTGGTTCATCCCCATTTCGAACACGCCGAATTTGGCGCGCGCAGGCAGGCGCGCAAGGCTCAAAGGCACGCCGACATGGTTGTTGTAGCTCCTCACGCTGCGATGGGCTGCGCCTCTGCTCGCGCGGTCCAGACAGGCGAAAATCGCTTCTTTCACGCCCGTCTTGCCGACCGAGCCTGTCACCGCGATCCGCACCGCCGCACTGCGCGCCCGCGCCGCATGGGCGAGCGCGTGGAGTGCAGCCGTGGTGTCGTCCACCAGCACATGCGGGAAATCGACCGGGCGATCGACAATCGCTGCAATCGCGCCTTTGGCGAAGGCCGCCTCGATGAAGCGGTGGCCGTCCATAGCCTCGCCCTTCAGCGCCACGAACAGATCACCGGGGCGCACATCGCGCGAATCCATCTCGACGCCTGCAGCCTCAAATTCGGTGCTGGCGGTGCCGCCAGTCGCGGCGGCGATCTCGGCGCTCGACCACAGCGCCAGCGGCAGGGCATCGCGCGGATCGGCAGGCCAGGCTTTCAGCAGCGGATGATGCGAGAGTTTCGCGATGCTCATCAGCACTCCCCTCCGGCGCATTGCCGCGCGACTTCGACATCATCAAAAGGTTCGATCCGCATGGTATCTCCTGAACCGAAAATCTGGCCCTGTTCATGTCCCTTGCCCGCGATCAGCACGATGTCGCGCTCGCCTGCCTCGGCAATCGCGGCTGCGATGGCGGCGCGGCGATCCGGCACTTCGCGCGCGGCCGCACCAGCGCCCGCCATGATTGCGGCGCGGATGGCCGAAGGTTCCTCGCTGCGGGGGTTATCGTCGGTGACAATCACCGCATCCGCGCCTTTGGCGGCCGCCTCGCCCATGGGCGCACGCTTGCCCGTATCGCGATCTCCGCCTGCGCCGAACACCACGATCAGGCGCCCGCCATCGCCCACATGCGGGCGCAGCGCGGCAATCGCTGCCTCCAGCGCATCGGGAGTGTGGGCATAATCGACATAAACAGGCGCGCCCGCCGGATTGATCGCCGCACGTTCCAGCCGCCCGCGCACCGGCTGGAGGCGGGACAGCGCGTCAAACACGGCGGAGGCTGCCATGCCGGTTGAAATCGCCAAGCCTGCGGCAACCAGCGCATTGGCCGCCTGATAGGCCCCGATCAAAGGCAACGTGACCTTGCGTGTCTCGCCTGCATGCGCAATCGTCAGCGTCTGGCCAAGCTGGCTCGGCGCGCGGGCGATGAGGCGCAGAAATGCGCCCCCCTCGCCCACCGTGCGCACATCGAGCCCGCGTGCGGCGGCATATTCAGCGGCGCGCGCCATCCACTCAGCCCCATCGACCCCGAGATGGATAATGGCCGGGGCGCCAGCCTCCACCACTTCGCCCAAGAGGCGCAGCTTGGCGGCGAAGTAATCTTCCATCGTGCCATGATAATCGAGGTGATCACGGCTGAAATTGGTGAAAGCGCACGCCGCCACCGGCAGGCCTTCGCTGCGATATTGCGACAGGCCGTGGCTCGATGCCTCATAGGCGACATGAGTTACGCCCTCGCGCGCCAATCCTGCCATATTGGCAAGGAAGGTCACGATATCAGGCGTCGTCAGCCCGGTCGAAACGCTGCCATCGGGCGTGGTGACACCCAGCGTGCCGATGCTGGCTGCGCGCTCACCGCCCATGCGCCAGATCTGACGGGTCATCTCGACGGTGGAAGTTTTGCCATTGGTGCCGGTAACCGCCACGAGGGTTTGGGGCACCGGCTGGAAAAAGCCTGCGGCAAGGCGGGCAAAGGCGCGGCGCGGATTATCGCTGGCAATATGCAGCGCGCCTGCGACTGCGGCTTCGCTACGCGCCACGACCGCGACGGCGCCTGCGGCAAGGGCGGCGGGAATAAACCCCTCGCCATCCACCTTCGCGCCCTGAAACGCGCCGAACACGGTGCCGGGGGCGACCTTGCGGTGATCAATGGCAAAGCCGGTGACTTCCACCGTGCCCGCCGCCTCGGGCACTGCCAGCCCGGCCCGCTCCATCAGTGCCGCGAGCTTCACTTGCGGCCCTCCACCAGATAGCGCAGATCGGAAATGTCCACATCGCGCGAATTGTCGGGCAGCACATCCAGCATCGGCCCGATGCGCGGCACCAGCTTGCCGACCACCGGCGCTGCGGTAAATGCCGCCGTGCGCTGGAACGAACTGGCCGCTGTGCCGCGCGGTTCGTCCATCACCACCACCACCACATAACGCGGACGATCCAGCGGGAACGCCGCTGCAAACGAGGACACCAGCGAGGTCTTGTTATAGACCCCGCCGCTGTTCTTTTCCGCCGAACCCGTCTTGCCGCCCACCCGGTAACCCGGCGCATTGGCGCTGCGCCCGGTGCCATACATCGAAATCATCCGCAGCATCTGGCGCATGCGTGACGAGGTCGATTCCTTGAACACCCGCCGCCCGCGCGGCACATCCTTAGGCTCAAGCTTCATCAGCGTTGCGGGGCGCCAGATTCCGCCATTGACCATCGCGGCATAGGCGCTGGCAAGATGCAGCGGTGTCACCGCCAGGCCGTGGCCATAGCTCACCGTCATATTGGTGATGCGCGCCCAGTCGCCGCGCGGAAACAGCGGCTTGCCGCGGGCGGGCAGTTCGATGAAGGGGCGCTGATCCATGCCCAGATCAATCAGCGTGGCACGCAGACGTTCGGCCCCCAGTTGATCCGCAACCCGCGCAGTCACGGTATTTGACGAATAGACCAGAGCCTGCGGCACGTTGAGACCTGCGCCCTTGGGCTTCAGATCCTTGAGGCTGCGGCCTGCCACCTGCACCGGCGTTGCATCCCACACCTTGGAAAGATCGCGCACCACGCCTGCATCAATGGCTGCGGCCATGGTGATCGGCTTGAAGGTCGAACCCAGTTCATAGACCCCGTTGGTCACCCGGTTGAACACATTCTGCGCGCCGCTTGCGCCTGCGGTGTTGGGATCGAATTCGGGCAGGCTCGCCATCGCCATCACTTCGCCGCTGTCGGCATCCAGCACAATGCCCGCCGCGCCAATCGCATTGGTGGCCAGCATGCCTTTGCGCAATTCATCCTCCAGCGCGCCCTGCACCCGCACGTCAATCGACAGGGCAACCGGCTGGCTGCGCAGATCAGGATGATTGAGCCGTTCTTCGAGCACTTGCTCCATGCCGATCTGGCCGCCCTGGCCTTCGACCACATAGCCAAGGATATGCGCCGCCAGCGAGCCTTGCGGGTAGTGCCGATCACTTTCGCGCGGAATTTCGAGCGCGACTTCGCCAAGGCCGAACACCGCATTGGCTTCTTCGGGCAGCAGGCGGCGGCGCAGATAGCCCGAACGGCCCGAAGCCAGCCGTTCGGCAAGGCGCGCCTCGTCCATGTCGGGGAAGATGCGAGCGAGCGCGCGAGCGACTTCCTGCGGGCTGCGTACCAGCGGCGCGCCATCATCGCCCATCGCCTGCGGGTTGAACCACAAGGCATAGGCCGGAAAAGCGCGCGCCAGCGGCACGCCGTTGCGATCCGTGATCTCGCCGCGCGGCGGCAGCAGGGCTTCTTCAAGACTGGTGCGGCGCGGGGCTTCGCCGGCAAGGCCAAGCCACATGATGCGCGCCAGCGCGGCGCAGGCCACCACGCCGAAGATCGCGGCAATCCACAGCACCCGCCAGCGTGCGGTGAGCACGCTGCGGGTACGCAGATGCACGAGTTCGATCCGGCCCGCCGGGATCGCCGGCTGGGCGGCAAAGGGGCTCATTCGCCGGGCCCTTGCACAGCGGCGGGTGCGACCGCTGCTGTGCCTTGCGCACGGGCCGGG
>JBJIOB010000045.1:0-35083 GCA_045377215.1 Erythrobacter sp. | reverse complement strand
ATCGAGGTGACGCAGGCGGCCAAGGCAGGGCCGAACGTGGTCGTCGCGCTCCACGCCGAAGCCGGAGCGCCGTGGCGCATCGCGGCGCGTTACAGCGACGTGCGCAGCCCGGGGCAGCTGTTTCGCGATCTGGTGCTGCGGCGCAAGCCTGAACGGGCCTTCCCCAGCCTTGTCGAGGTGATGTCACGCTCGATGGTGGTGGCGTCGGAAGCCGGGATCGAAAGCGCGCTCGAAAAGGCCGATGTGCTGCTGATCCCGCCGATCCCGCCGGGCATGGAGCTGCTTGACTGGGACATGGGGACGCAGGCTGCCGAAGCCGCCCGGCGCTTCACCGCCGAAGCCATCGCCACGCGCCCGGAACTCGCGGCGATGGTCGCGGCGTAATCTGGCCTACTGGATAACCCGCCCGCGTACCATCACAAAGCCGACCTTTTCCAGCACCCGCACATCGGCCAGCGGATTGCCATCCACCGCGATGATATCGGCGGAATAACCGGGCGCGAGCCGTCCGATTTCATTGCCGAGGCCAAGGATATCGGCGGCCACCGTGGTGGCGCTGGCCAGCGCTTCGCGATTGGTCATGCCTTGCGCGGTCATCAGCGCGAATTCCTCGGCGTTGCGGGCATGGGGATAAACGCCCGCATCGGTGCCGAACGCGATCTTGACGCCATATTGCCGCGCGCGGGACACCAGCGTGGTCATGTAAGGTTCGACCGCGCGGATCTTGGCCTCGACAATCGGGGTGTAAATCCGCCGCCCCACGCCTTCGGACACGCCTTTCAAGGCCATCAGCGTCGGCACCAGCACGGTGCCCTTTTCGCGCATGACCTTGGCGGCCTGTTCATCAAGATAGGTGCCGTGTTCGATGGTCTGCACGCCAGCGCGCGCCGCCGCCTCGATCCCGCGCGCGCCGTGGGCGTGGGCTGCGACTTTCAGCCCGAGCGATTTGGCGGTATCGACAATCGCTGTCATCTCCGCATCGGTGAAATGCGCCTCAAGCCCGCGCCCCTGCTGGCTGAGCACGCCGCCGGTGGCAGTGATCTTGATCAGATCGACCCCGTATTTCGATGCCTTGCGCACCATTTCGGCGCATTGCACCGGGCCGGTGCAGGCATAGTTCGAGGCGAGCACATCATTGACCGGCTCGATAAAGCCGTTGACGTCGCCATGCCCGCCGACAATCGCCAGCGTGCGCCCGCTGGTGACGATGCGCGGCCCAGGCACCAGGCCCTGTTCGGTGGCGCGGCGCAGGCTTTGCGTCACCTGATCGGTGCGTGAGCCGAGATCACGCACGGTGGTGAAGCCTGCAAGCGCGGTGATCCGCGCGTTCTTGGCCGCCACCAGCGTGAACCATTCGAACGGATCGACCGCCGCGCGCCAGAATTCGCCCGAAGGATTGCCCGACAGGTGCGTGTGCAGATCAACCAGCCCCGGCAGCACGGTCTTGCCCGACAGATCAATCTCGCGCGCGCCTTCGACCGGGCCGTGACCCGGCGTGATCGCAGTGATGCGGCCATCGGTGATCAGGATCGTGGCAGGGCCGGTCGGCTCGCTCGCCGCATCCGCCAGCACCGCGCCTGCCCGGATGGCGAGCGTTTCGGCCTGTGCGGCAGTCCCCAGAATGGCGGCCATCGCAGCGCCCAGCGCCGCCAGTTTCGTAGTCCATTTCTTCATGCAAATTCCCCTCTGCCCCGCCACGATGCGCGCAAGCCCGCGCGCTGGCAAGCCTCCTTGTTGGCCGCACGCGGCAAGGCTGCGGGTTTGCGTTTCGCCCCCTGCCCGTTATGGGGGAGCCATCACACGCCGCCTTGCTGGCCCCCAACAATCAGGGAATATTGCTCATCATGAACCGGCCCGTTTTTGCCGCCGCCTTGCTCGCTTCCGTTTCGCTTGCTGCTTCGCCAGCCCATGCCCGCCCGATGACACCCGAAGATGTCGCGCGTATCCAGAGCCTTGGGGCCATGGCCGTTTCGCCCGATGGCAGCCGCGTCGCCTTCACCACCGCAGCCCTGCCCGATGTGACCAAGGGCGAGAAGGACGGCACCACCCGCCAGGTGCTCAAGATCGCGACCGCGCCCGAACAGGCCCGCGCTTTCCTGCCCGAAGATATCAATCCCGCCAGCATCGCCTTCACCCCCGATGGCGCGATGGTGACCTTCCTGTGGGCCAAGGGCGAGGACAAGCGCGGCGTCTGGGGCGTGCCGGTGGATGGCGGCGCTTATCGCAAGCTCGCCGGTCTCAAGGATGCCAATGTGCGCGCCTACCACTTCAGCCCGGATGGCACGATGATCTACATGCTCGCCGATGCCGCCGGGGATGATCAGCGCGACACCCAGAAAAAGGCCGGGTTCGATGCGCGCGTGTACGAAGAAGAACTCACCATGGCACGCATGTTTGCCGCGCGCGTGGGGGCAGAGGCGGATAGCCCGCCCAGCCAGATCGCGGTGCCCGGCCACGTCAGCGCCTTTCGCCTGACGCCCGATGGCAAGGCCGCGATCATCGAAACCGCGCCGACCCCGCTGGTGGATGACAGCTATACCTCCAAGCGCGTCAACGTGTTCGATCTTGCCAGCGGCAAGGTGCGCGCGGTCGTGGAAACTTTGGGCAAGATCGACGATGTCGAAATTTCCCCCGATGGCCGCCAGCTTTCGCTGATTGCAGGGGTTGACCAGCACGATCCGGCACCCACCACGCTGCATCTGGTGGATGTGGCGACAGGCAAGTTCCGCGCGCTTAATGCAGGCGCAGCCGAAGCGGCAGTGGATGCCGAATGGCTGCCCGATGGCAGGCTTGCAGCGATCATCCACAAGGGCGTGCAATCGCGCCTGCGCATCTACAACGCCGATGGCAGCGTGGCCGAAGAACATGATCCGGGCCAGCTCATCCTGACCGCGATTGATGCAGGCGGCGACAAAATCGTGGTCGCGGCCAATTCGCCGCAGCACCCGTCCGAGCTGTTCAGCTTTACCGGCGGGCAGTTCCAGCGCTGGACGAGCCATAATCCGTGGCTTTCCGAAATCACCTTCGGCGTGCAGCGCGCCTACAGCTATACCGCGCGCGACGGGCAGACAATCGAAGGCGTGCTGATCGAGCCTGCAGGCGGCGTGCCGAAAAGGGCGCGCCCACCATCATGAATGTCCACGGCGGGCCCGAAGCGCATGACAGCAATGGCTGGCAAACCGGCTATTCCAAGCCGGGGCAGGTCGCAGCAGGCAAGGGCTATGCCGTGTTCCTGCCCAATTATCGCGGCTCGACCGGTTATGGCGTCGCCTTTGCCAAGCAGCATCAGGGCGATTACGGCGGCAAGGAATTTGACGATATCGTCGATGCCAAGCGCGCGCTGGTGAAAGACGGCATCACCGATGCCGCGCGCACCGGGATCACCGGCGGAAGCTATGGCGGCTATGCCAGCGCCTGGGGCGCGACCTATTATTCGGCCGAATATGCCGCCAGCGTGATGTTTGTGGGCATTTCCAACAACCTGTCGAAATTCGGCACCACCGATATCCCCAACGAGATGTATCTCGTCCACGAACGCAAGTGGCCGTGGGAGGAATGGGAGCACCTGCTGGATCGCAGCCCGATTTTTCATGTCGACAAGGCGGCGACCCCGATCCTGATCATGCATGGCGACAGCGATCCGCGCGTCCACCCGTCGCAGAGCCTTGAGCTCTATCGCAACATCAAGACCCGTAAGCCCGCCGTGCCGCTGCGGCTGGTGTTCTATCCGGGCGAAGGCCACGGCAACAACCGCGCGGCGAGCCGTTATGATTACAATCTGCGGATGATGGACTGGTTCGACACCTATCTCAAAACCGGCAACCGCAGCGCCGCCTTGCCTGCCCCGCGCCCGGTGCTGGCCGAAGGGGCCAAGGGCGCCCGGCCCGCTGGCAAGCCTGCGGGCAAGTAATCCTGCACCGGCGGGCTGGTGCGCGGTCAGCGCGCCAGCCTGCCCCCGATTGGCTTAACCTGCGGTTCATGCGATAAATGTTCCTGTAGATCAGCACCTTGTTGATCAGGAGAGTCGCATGCTCCGTTGCGCATTGGCATCCCTCATCGCGCTGGCCCTGCCGTTTGCGCCTGCACAGGCGCAGCAGGCCGCGCCCGCTGAACCGCTCGCGCTGGACAAGCTGGCCGATCCCGCAATCACCAAGGCGATCGAACAAGGCGAGATCGCGGTTGCGCCCACCGGCGAGATCATCGTTCAGGGCACCACCGAAAAGGAAATCCGCAATTTCGTGTGGCGCTCCATCACCGCGATGAGCGGGCGCAAGATTGCGGTGCGCAGTGCCCCGGTGTGCATCGTCTTTGACAATATCACCGCCGAGTTCGAGGAGCAGTTGCGCCAGCGGATCGCCGAAAATCTTGCCGCCATCGGCACTGAACTGGCGCAGCCCGGTTGCAAGGTGAACGCGGCGGTAACTTTCCCGCGCGATGCCCACGCCTTCATGCGCTGGCTCAACAGCAACAAGCGCCATATGTTCGGTGCCATGTACGAGCCCGAACGTCGCCGCCATGCGCTCCAGCGCCGTTTGGCCTATAATTGGCATTTCGTCCCCGAAAAGGCGATGATGCGAGAATTTCAGCGCGCCGGCGGGCAGTGGAACGATCCGTGGGTGCTGTCGCAGCTGCTGTTTAGCGCGCTTGACAGTAGCGGGCGCACACCGCTGTCGAAAAGGCTGGGCACTGACACCATTTCGCACAGCTTTACCGTGATCGAGGCCAGCGCGATTGACGGCGTCACCGCCACCCAGCTTGCGGATTACATCACCATGCATGCGCTGGTGATGTTCGAACCCGGCGTGCGCGAAGAAGTGCCGCCGGGCTCGATCCTGCGCCTGTTTGACGACAAGGGTGCCAACCCTGACGCAGCCGAAGAAATGTCGGCGGTGGACCGGGTGGTGCTTTCCACGATCTATCGCAGCGGGCGCAGCTTTTTCAACGCCGGGCTGATCCGCGCCGAAATCGCCCGCACCGCGATGAAACAAAAACCGTAAGGCGCCGGAACAGCCGGGTTCACGCCGCGTTCAGTCGCCCGGTGGCTTTGGCCTCTTACCCCCCACCCCCGGAGCCCCTGCATGATCCGCCCTGCCCTTCTCTCGCTCGCCGCGCTGTGTGCGCCGCTCACCGCGCTCAGCAGTGCGAACACCGCCGCGGCAGAACTTGGCGAAGAGCCGGGCAGCGAGATCATCGTCGAAGGCCAGACCGAAAAACAGGTGCGCGAATTCCTGTGGCGCGCGATCACGCCCACCAGCGGGCGCAAGGTCGCCCGCCGCGATGAACCGGTGTGCTTTGCCTTTGACAATATCGACGCCGGTCTTGAAGCCGCCTTGCGCGCGCGCATTGCGGAAAACCTTGCCGCTGTCGGCAGCGATCTGGCCGCACCCGGCTGCACCCCCAATGCAACAGTCGCCTTTCCGCGCAGTGCGCCTGCTTTTGTCAGCTGGCTGAAAGACAAGCAGCCGCAGGTGTTCAATTCGCTCTACGGGGCCGAACTCAAACGGTTCGTGCGTACGCCGCGGGTTGCCTATACCTGGCACTTCCTCCCCGAAAAGGCCGATCAGATCGAACGCCAGCGCAACAATTCGGTGGTGTTCATCCGCGCCGATCAGAATGGGGGCGGATTGTTCGGGCAGATGGATACGCCCGCGATTACCCACAGCTTCACCGTGATCGAGGCAGGGGCCATCGAAGGTCTGACGATCAACCAGCTGGCCGATTACATCACCGTGCAGGCGCTGGTGATGCTTGATCCCGAAGTGCGCGACGAAGTGCCCGACAGCTCGATCCTGCGCTTGTTCAGCGAAAAAGGGGCAAACCCGGCTGCGGCCGAGGAAATGTCGCAGGTCGACCGGGTGATGCTTGGCGTGCTCTATCGCAAGGGGCGCGCCTCGTTCACCCCGGCCGCGATCCGCGCCGAAGTCGCCCGCGAACTGGCCAAGGGCGCAGGCGAATAGACCCCTGCCTCAAAAGGTGTAGCCGAGGCCCAGCCCGATCTGGAACTGGTCGGGACTGCCGCGCAGGCGGGTGAACGGCGTATCCGCCGCATCGCCCAGCATCCGCGCATAGCCAGCCAGCGCAAAGATATTGAACCCGCCGTTGAGCGCATTGCCATCAAGGTCCACCGCCGCAATCAGCGCCGTACCAAGCCGGTTGGCCCCGCCGCGCGCGTCGAATACCGGCAAGCCGCTGGCGACACTCTGCGCCGGGGTGACGCTTTGATAATAGCGGGCGAAATTGTCATCGACGATTTCAAGCGCCGCGCTCCACTGCACCAGCACCCCAAGGCTGAGCGGGGTGAGATAGGCAATCGTCGGCTCGATCATCCGCCCCTTGTGCGCGCCCAGCACATCCCAGCGGACCGCAGTGCCAATGGTGAGCGAATCATTGGGGTTGAGAACGGCAGGAAAGGTGACGCCCGCTGCCACCCCTACTTCGAGCGCGGTGTCGAGACGGCCGGCTGCTTCCACCACCGGATCGCGGGCGTTGACACCCCGTTCAACCCGGAAGCGGAAAGTCGGCCCCAGCGAAAATTGCGGAGCCTTGGTTTGCTGGAGCACGCTGGGCTGGGGCGAGAGCAGATCGAAATTCACCCCCGCGCCTGACGGGCGAAAGCCAACCCCGCCCAATCGCCCTGTCACCAGCGGCAGGGGAAAGACGAAATAATCATCCGATCCGGCATAGGTCGGGATCAGCCCGACCCCGAGCGCGACGTTGATCCAACTATCGTCAAACACCGAATCCATGCCGGCAGGCGGCCCGCCCTGCCGCCGGACAGTCGCGGTGTCTTGCTGCGCTGCCATGGCAAGATCGAAAGTGCCTTGAGGTGCGGTTTCTTCCGGCACGACATCTTCAGGCACGGCATCTTCGGCGGAACTTTCACCGGCCCCGCCTGCCAGCGCGCTGTGATCGCTGTCAGCGGCCTGCGCAGGCAAGGCAGCGGCGGCGGCGGCCAGCGCGGCTACCAGCCTTGCTGCTGCGCCATAAACCCATCGCGGGGGTTGCCTCATGCTGTTCCTTCCTGATCGCCACTTGGGTGCTACGGCCTTGCAGCCTATTGTTTCCCGCAATGGCCTGACAACCCGCCTGCGGCCTGCCCACCTTGCGCACGGAACGTCCAGCCGTATCAAGCCAAATCGCCGCCGATCATTGCCCGCGCGGCCATGCTCCCCTAAACGCCGTCACGGCATGAATGATTCTGCACATTCCCTGACAACCAAAGCCGCGCCCGGCGGCACGCTGGCATCGCGCGCTGTCGAGCCTTACGATGTGGTGATCGTGGGCGGCGGGCTGGCGGGCGGCTTGCTGGCGCTGGCCTTGCAGCGTCACGCGCCCGGCTGCCGCTATCTGCTGATCGAACACGGCAAGACCTTTGGCGGCAATCACCGCTGGAGCTGGTTTGCCAGCGATCTGCCGCCAAGCGGGCAGATGCTGCTGTCGGCCTTTGCGCAAACCGTGTGGGATGAAGGCTATGACATTGCCTTTCCCGATTACGCGCGCACCTTGCCTACGCCCTATTGTTCGCTCTCGAGCGAGGATTTCCACACCGGGCTTGTCACCCACCTGCCCGCCGACCGGCTGATGCTGGAAACGCGGGTGGCCGAACTGGATGCGTTCGGGGTGACATTGGGCGATGGCACGCGGATCAACGCTGCGCGCGTGGTCGATTGCCGCCATTTCCGTCCTTCGGCCAAGCTGGCGGGCGGCTGGCAGGTGTTCCTGGGCCAGCATTTCAAGCTTGAGGCGCCCCACGGCCTGACCCGCCCGGTGATCATGGATGCCAAGGTCGATCAGGTTGCGCCTGCGGGCAATGGCGGGGCCTACCGCTTTGTCTATGTGCTGCCCCTGTCCGAAGACGAGGTCTTCATCGAGGATACCTATTACGCCGATCAACCCAAGCTTGATGCCGCGATACTGCGCGGCAGGGTGGCAGCCTATGCCAGCGCGCAAGGGTGGAAAGGCACGGTGATCGGCGAAGAAACCGGCGTGCTCCCGGTGATCAGCGGCGGCGATTTTGCCGCTTCGCAGGCCGAAATCACCATCCCCGGCGTGGCCATTGCGGGCGCGCGCGGCGGGTTTTCGCACCCGCTCACCAGTTACACCCTGCCCTTTGCCGTGAACAACGCGCTCGCCATTGCCAAACTGGTCGCGCGTGAGCCGGATATGTCGGGCTTTGCGCTGGCCCGCTTTTGCGAAGCACGCGGGCGCAAGCACTGGCGGCGCATGGGCTATTACCGCCTTTTGAGCCGGATGCTGTTCGAAGCAGCAGAACCTGAGGAACGGGTTGTGGTGTTCCAGCATTTCTATGCCCTGTCAGGCGGGTTGGTTGAACGGTTCTATGCCGGGCAGTCGACCTGGCCTGATCGCCTGCGCATCCTGTATGGCAAGCCGCCCGTAGCTATCGGGCGGGCCATGCGGGCGCTGGTTTCACGCGGAATACCTCTCAAAGTGGAGAAAACGGCATGAACGCCGATGCAAAACTCAATCTGACGCCGCGCGGCAAGGCCCCGCGCGGGATCGATCCGGCTCTCGCCGAACTTTATGCCGGGCGCAGCGCCTGCGTGATCGGATCCGGCTTTGGCGGGATGGCGCTGGCGATCCGCCTGCAATCAGTCGGGATTGCCACCACCGTGATCGAGAGCCGCGACAAGCCCGGCGGGCGCGCCTATTTCTGGGAAAAGGACGGTTTCACCTTCGATGCCGGCCCCACCGTGATCACCGATCCGCCGTGCCTTGAAGAATTGTGGGCGCTGACCGGCCACGACATTTCCGAAGATGTCGAACTGATGAAGGTCATGCCGTTCTACCGGCTCAACTGGCCCGATGGCACCAATTTCGACTATTCGAACGACGAGGAAAGCCTCAACGCCGAAATCGCCAAGCTTAATCCAGCGGATGTGGCAGGCTATGCCCGCTTCCTCGAATATTCCGAACGGGTCTATAACGAAGGCTATCTCAAGCTCGGCACCAAGCCGTTCCTCGATTTCAAATCAATGCTGAAAGCCGCGCCTGCGCTGATCAAGGAACAGGCGTGGCGCAGCGTTTACGGCATGGTGTCGAGCTATGTCGAAAACGAAAAGCTGCGCGAAGCTTTGAGCTTCCACACGCTGCTGGTCGGCGGCAATCCGATGAACACCTCGTCGATCTATGCGCTGATCCACAAGCTGGAGAAGGACGGCGGCGTGTGGTGGGCGCGCGGCGGCACCAACCGCCTGATTGCCGGGATGGTGCGCCATTTCGAACGCCTCGGCGGCACGATGCGCGTGGGCGATCCGGTGGTGCAGGTCCACACCATGGGCACGCGCGCCAGCGAGGTTGAAACCAAAAGCGGGTTCCGCCAGCGCTTTGATGCCGTGGCCTCGAATGCAGACATCATGCATTCCTACAAGGATCTGCTGTCAGGCTCGCAGCGCGGCCAGAAAATGGCCAAATCGCTGGGCCGCAAGAGCTTTTCGCCGTCGCTGTTTGTGGTGCATTTCGGGCTTGAAGGCACATGGCCCGGCATTCCGCATCACATGATCCTGTTTGCCAAGCGTTACAAAGGCCTGCTTGACGATATCTACAAGAACGGCGTGGTGCCCGAAGATTTCGCGATCTATCTCCACCACCCGACGGTAACCGATCCGGGCATGGCGCCTGCGGGCAAGAGCACGTTCTACGCGCTCGTCCCCGTCAGCCACATGGGCAAGATGCCGGTCAACTGGGACGAGGTTGGCCCCAAGCTCGAAAAGATGATTTTGGACGAATTGGGCCGCCGCCTGATCCCCGATATCCATGATCGGATCGTGACCAAGTTCTCCTACGCGCCGACAGACTTCAAGGCTGATCTCAATGCCCACATGGGCAGCGCTTTCAGCCTCGAACCCGTGCTGTGGCAAAGCGCCTGGCTGCGCGGGCACAACCGCGATGATGTGATCGAGAATTACTATCTCGTTGGCGCTGGCACCCACCCCGGCGCAGGCATCCCCGGCGTGGTCGGCAGCGCAAAGGCGACCGCGGGGCTGATGCTGGAGGACTTGGCGAAGGTGGGCGCATAAATCCTCCCCATCAGGGGAGGGGGACCATGCGCAGCATGGTGGAGGGGCAGGTGCAGTGATCGCGAAAGTCGTTTGGACGGTCGGTTTTTTGGTCGGGACGACGACCCATGCGCTGGATTTGATCTATCTTGGCTGGCTGCCTTACGACTTCCGTCCATTGCCGTGGAACATCTATTGGACCAGCCTCACGTTCCTCGATCCGCTGGCCGCAGGGCTAATCTGGTTACGTGAGGGGTGGGGAGTCATGCTTGGCACGGCTATCATGGCCTCGAACATTGTGGTGAATGGCTACACATTGGCGATCGGATATGATGCCTTCTTCGTCCCGTGGCTGATGCAAAGCGCGTTTGGCGGATTTGTGTTTTTCACCGCTTGGCGGCATTGGCGCGCCAGAGAGGCGACCGAATGACCGGGGCCGAATCTGGATTTGTGACGAAAGACTGGAAGGCATGAACCGCTCGCCCCTCCACCATGCTGCGCATGGCCCCCCTCCCCGTTCCGGGGAGGATTGGTCGTGAAACGTCTTGCCGTCTATTGCGGCTCGGCCTCTCCGGCTGATCCGCGCTATGTCCAGCTTGCTTATGATGTCGGCGCGCAGCTGGCGCAGCGCGGCATTGGCGTTGTTTATGGCGGGGGCAAGCTTGGCCTGATGGGCGCAGTGGCCAAGGGCGCGCGCGATGCGGGCGGCGAGGTGATCGGCATCATCCCCGAAAGCCTGGTGCGCGCCGAGGTTGCCAATCATGAATGCGATGAATTGATCACTGTCAGCGGCATGCACGAAAGGAAGCAGCGCTTCACCGATCTGTCCGATGGCTTTGTCACCCTGCCCGGCGGGGTGGGCACGATGGACGAATTGTGGGAAGCGATGAGCTGGTCGCAATTGGGCTATCATTCCGATCCGGTGGGCATCCTGAATGCTTTCGGCTTCTATAATGATCTGCTTGCCTTCAATGCGAAGATGGCCGCTGTCGGCTTTGTGCGGCCGGGGCATCAGAATATCCTGATCGCCGCTGACACGATCACCGAACTTCTCGCCAAGATGGCCGCCTATCAGCCGCACACGCCGATCTTTCGCATGAAGGCCGAGGAGCTATAAGAGCGGCCCATGCAGGTCGATCCCGCCACCCGCGCCGCGCTGGTCGAACATGCGCGGCTTTCGATCAAGCAGGGCTCGCAGAGCTTTTCTGCCGCCGCGCGGCTGTTTGACCGCGAAACGCGCGAGCGCGCATGGCTGCTCTATGCCTGGTGCCGCCGCGCCGATGACATTGCCGATAATCAGGTGATGGGCGGAGAGCTGGGCGATCAGTCCGATCTGGCGACACGCCTTGTCCATATCCGCCGCCTGACCGCGCTCGCTTTCGCAGGCGAGCCGACGGGCGATCCCGCGTTCGATGCGCTCGGCGTGGTTGCCGCCGAAGTCGGCCTCACCCCGCAAATGGCCGAGGATGTAATCGCCGGCTTCCAGCTCGATGCCGAAGACTGGCGCCCGCGCACCGAGGCCGACATGCTGCGCTATTGCTATCACGTGGCAGGCGCGGTGGGCGTGATGATGGCGGTGGTGATGGGGGTTTCGCCGCAGGATACCGAAACGCTCGACCGCGCCAATGATCTGGGCCTTGCCTTCCAGCTTTCCAACATCGCGCGCGATGTGGTGGAGGATGATGCGGCAGGCCGCTGCTATCTGCCGATCGAATGGCTGGTGGAACAGGATATCGAGCCCGGCCAGCACACCAAGCCGCACCACCGCAAGGAGCTTGCTGAAATGGTGGCAAAGCTGGTGGCGCTGGTGGAGAAGCACGAGGCCGCAGCCCGTGTCGGCGCGGCGCGGCTCCCGTTCCGCAGCCGCTGGGCGGTGCTTTCGGCAGCGCGCATCTATGGCGCAATCGGGCGCAAGGTGCGCAAACGCGGGGCCGAGGCCTGGGCCAGCCGCACTTTCGTGCCGCGCTGGGAAAAGGCGCTTTACGGGGTGCGCGCGCTGCTATCATCGGTGCTCAACCGCGAGAAAATGCCCGCAGGCGGCATTCATTGGGGCATCGCGGATTTCCGACCGCAGAGCTGATTTGCCACCCTGCTCTTTTGTTTCTCGCAGAGGCGCAGAGGAAGCAGAGGCGCGGAGATTTTGTGCCTGCGGCAGGCACCACACCTTCGCGCCTCCCCTTTTCTTCTCTGCGCCTCTGCGAGAAACACCCCGCGGCGCAGCCGCGTAACCTTCCCGCCGCCTTGTGCGCGCGCCTTTGCACTGTCTCGACATGGCCGAACGGCACGGCTAACCCACGCCCATGATCACCAAACTCCTCATCGCCAATCGCGGCGAGATCGCTTGCCGCATCATCCGCACCGCGCGCGCCATGGGCGTGGCGACGGTCGCGGTCTATTCCGATGCCGATGCCAAGGCGCTGCACGTGCGCTCCGCTGACGAGAGCGTGCATATCGGCCCCTCGCCCGCTGCCGAAAGTTATCTGGTGGGCGCGAAGATCATTGCGGCTGCCAAGCAGACCGGCGCGGATGCGATCCACCCGGGCTACGGGTTCCTGTCGGAAAATGCCGACTTTGCGCAAGACGTGATCGACGCAGGCCTCATCTGGGTCGGCCCCAAGCCTGCCAGCATCCGCGCGATGGGGCTGAAGGACGCGGCGAAGGCGCGGATGATTGAGGCGGGCGTTCCTGTCACGCCCGGCTATCTCGGCGCGGACCAATCGCTGGAACGGCTCACCAAGGAGGCCGAGGCCATCGGCTATCCCGTGCTCATCAAGGCCGTCGCGGGCGGCGGCGGTAAGGGGATGCGCAAGGTCGAGACGCAAGCCGATTTCGCCGCCGCGCTGGAATCCTGCCGCCGCGAGGCCAAGGCCAGCTTCGGCAATGATGAAGTCCTGCTGGAAAAGTGGATCACCTCGCCCCGCCATATCGAGGTGCAGGTGTTCGGCGACAGCCACGGCAACGTCGTCCACCTGTTCGAGCGCGACTGTTCGCTCCAGCGCCGCCACCAGAAGGTGATCGAGGAAGCCCCCGCCCCCGGCATGGACGAGGCCACCCGCGAGGCGATCTGCGCCGCTGCCGTGCGCGCCGCGAAAGCGGTCGATTACGAGGGCGCAGGCACGATCGAATTCATCGCCGACGCCTCCGAGGGCCTGCGCGCGGATCGCATCTTCTTCATGGAGATGAACACCCGCCTTCAGGTCGAACACCCCGTCACCGAGGAAATCACCGGGGTCGATCTGGTCGAATGGCAGTTGCGCGTGGCGAGCGGAGAGCCGCTGCCCAAGCGGCAGGAGGAGCTGTCGATCAACGGCCATGCGATTGAGGCGCGGCTCTATGCGGAAGACCCGCTAACTTTTCTTCCTTCAACGGGTGCGCTCGAATTGTTTGCGGTTAACGGTTACGATCGCGTCAGGATCGAGCATGGTTATCATGCTGGTGATGAAGTCACCCCGTTCTACGATCCGATGATCGCAAAACTTATAGCCTACGAAGAAGACCGGGAAGACGCGATCAGCGCCTTGCAAGATACCCTGACCAGCCTTGAAAGCTGGCCCGTGAAGGTGAATGCGCCATTTCTGTCGTTCTGCCTGTCGCGAAGCGCGTTTGTCAGCGGAGAGGTGACCACCTCCTTTATCGAGGAGAATCTCGTCGACTTCGACCTTCCAATCGAAACCCCGGATTTCGTTTGGGAAGAAGCAGCCGCTTACCTTCGGCTTCATTCTTCGATGGACGATGGTGAGGACGCCCTGACAGGGTTTCGGCTGAATGCACCGAACTCCAAAAAGGTCTGGCTAACGGACGGAACGGGGACGAAGTTTGTCGAAGGGACGGATCGTCGCAAGAACGATGCTGTCAGGTTTCTTGGCGAAACCGGCGTCTGGCTGACCTACAGCGGCAAGACCTTCTTCCTTTCGCTTCCCGAGAGCGGTGGCTTAGCCAAAGGCCAAGCCTCCGCCGCAGATGGCGCGATTGTCGCGCCGATGCCGGGCAAGGTCATCGCGGTCGATGTCAGCGAAGGCCAGGCCGTCACCGCCGGGCAGCGGCTGATGGTGCTTGAGGCGATGAAGATGGAACACGCTCTTGCCGCGCCCTTCGATGGGGTGATCGAGGGGCTCAGCGTGAGCGCGGGCGGGCAGGTGCAGGTTGAGGCGGTGTTGGTGACGGTGGTGCCTGCGGCGGGGGATGTCGCATAATCTTCCCCTCCCCGTGGGGAGGGGATCGAGGGGTGGGGGTTCGAGGGTGAGCGGGAAGAGCATTGGCGCGGGTGTCGCACACCCTTCCCCCAACCCCTTCCCTCAAGGGAAGGGGAGCCAATGACCTGGGCCAGGGAACTCGAAGAACTGCGGCAACGCGAAGCCCTTGCCGAGGCAATGGGCGGCGCGGACAAGGTGGCGCGGCAGCACTCTCGCGGGAAGATGGACGCCCGCGCGCGGCTCGCGGCCTTGTGCGACCCGGGCTCCTTCCGCGAAATCGGCAAGATCGCAGGCTCGGCGAAGTATGACGCCAATGGTGATCTGCAAAGCGTAACCCCCGCCCCCTTCCTGTTCGGCAAGGCCACGATAAACGGCCGCCCCGTGGTCGCCACCGCCGACGACTTCACCATCCGCGGCGGCGCAGCGGATGCGGGGATCGCGCGCAAGATGGTGCAGGCCGAGATGATGGCGCATCAGCTCAAGCTCCCGATCATCCGCATGATCGACGGGACAGGCGGCGGCGGCTCGGTAAAGACGCTCGAACAGATCGGCGCGACTTACATTCCGGCGGTGCCCGGCTGGGGCGATGTGGTGACCAATCTCGACACCGTGCCGGTGGTGGCGCTGGCGCTGGGGCCGACGGCAGGCCTCGGCGCGGCGCGGACGGTGGCCAGCCACTATTCGATCATGGTCAAGGGCCTCAGCCAGATCTTCGCCGCTGGGCCTGCCGTGGTCGATGGCTTGGGCGAGGCTTACAAGGGCGATGCGGCCAATCATGAGGAAGCGAAAGAGGCGCTCGGCGGCAGCGCGATCCACACCCGCAACGGGGTGGTGGATGACGAGGTAGCGAGCGAGGCCGAGGCCTTCGCCCGCGCGCGGCATTTCCTCAGCTTCATGCCCGAATATGTTGGCCAGTCTGCGCGGCGCTCGGCCTGCGACGACCCCGCAGACCGCCGCGAGGAGGCGCTGCTCAGCTTGGTGCCGCGTGACGCGAAACAGGTCTATTCGATGCGCCGCTGCATGGAGATGCTGTTCGACAACGGAACCGTGTTCGAAATGGGCAGGCAATGGGGCCGCGCCGCGATCACCGCCTTCGCGCGGCTTGATGGCTGGCCCGTCTGCGTCATCGCCAGCGATCCCAGCTATCTCGGCGGATCGTGGGAAGCCAAGACCAGCGAAAAGGTCGAGCGGTTCGTCCGCCTCGCCGACCAGTTCCGTCTGCCCATCGTCCACCTGGTCGACAACCCCGGCTTCATGATCGGGCGCGAGGCGGAGATGGCGGGGACAATCCGCTACGGCGTCAATGCGATGAACGCAATCTACCGCGCCACCGTGCCGCTTGCCTCGGTGGTTCTCAGGCGCGCCTATGGCATCGCGGGCAGCGCGATGAGCAATGCTGATCGCTACCAGTACCGCTATTGCTGGCCGTCAGGCGACTGGGGCAGCCTGCCCATCGCGGGCGGCTTGGAGGTTGCCTACAAGGCCGAGCTGGAAGCCGCCGATGATCCGCAAGGGCTGCTGGAGGAAATCCGCGCGCGGCTGGGACGCGTCACATCGCCCTTCCGCAGCGCCGAGCGCTTCAATGTCGAGGATATCATCGACCCGCGCGATACGCGGCCCCTCTTGTGCGAATTTGCCGGGCTGGCGTGGCGGCGGTTAGGCGCTGACACCTAATCTTCGTCATTGCGAGGTGCCGCAGGCTCCGTGGCAATCCAGAGCATCCGCAGGCCGCTCTGGATTGCTTCGCTACGCTCGCAATGACGGTGTGTGCTATTCGAAGTCCTTGGCCAGCTTCTGGCCGAGCCCCATCTCCGCATCGCTTGGCCCGAACAGCTTGCCCTTTTCGCTCAGCAGCACCAGCGCCAGGCACACCAGCCCGCTCGCCAGCAACGACAGCGCCAGCGGGCGCGCCGTGCCATCAAAGGCATAGCCGATCCCGGCCCCGATCACCGCTGCCATGCTCATGCGGATAAAGCCATGCGCGCTGCTGGCAGCGCCCGCGATGGCGAAAAACGGGTTCATCGCAATCGCGCCGAAATTGCTGCCGATAAAGCCCAAAAGCGCCATGTTGATCGCCATCAGCGGCACGAACACCCACAGGCTTTCCTGTTCCTGAAAAGCAAAGAACACCTGTGCCGATGCCACCGCGATAAAGGCAAACAGCGCGCTGTGGCTTACCCGGCGGGCGCCAAAACGCTCGACAATCCGCGAGTTTGACCAGCTCGCCAGCGCCATTGATCCGGCGCAGATCCCGAACACATAGGTGAAAACATCGCCCGCGCCGAAAGTCTCGGTGATCAATTGCTGCGAGGAATTGATGAAGCCGAACAGCGCGCCAAACACCAGCGCAGAACCGAACACATAGCCAGCCACCGATGGCAGGCTGAGCGCGCGGCCCATGTTGCGCAGGATCGGGCCGAGTTCGATCTTCTGGCGGTTTTCGGGCGCAAGGCTTTCCGGCAGGCGGGCATAGACCCAGGCCCCGATCACCACGCCCTGCACCGCCATCGCGGCAAAGATCGCGCGCCAATCGAACAGCACCAGAATGCCCTTGCCGATGGTGGGCGCAATCGCGGGCACCATCAGGAAAATGACGAAGATCAGGCTCATCATCCGGGCCATCTTGTCGCCCCCCACCCGATCCCGGATGATCGCAGGCGGCAGGGCAATGATCGCGGCGCCGAAGAAACCCTGAAGCGCGCGGATCGTGATGAGGCCGCTGAAAGTCGTCGCCATGGCGCTCGCCAGCGAGAGCACGATATAGACCGCAATCGAACCCAGCAAAATCGGGCGGCGGCCAAACCGGTCAGCCAGCGCGCCCGGCACCAGCGCGCCAATGCCGGAGGCCAGCAGATAGACTCCGATCACGAATTGGCGATCATTGCCCGTCACGCTGAGCGCCTCGGCCACGCGGTCCAGCGCGGGCAGGATCGCGTCGATCCCGAAGGCCTGCAGCGCCATCAGCATCGCCATCATGCCGATCAGCTCGCGCTCACCCAGGGGTTTGCGCTGCGTATCGATGGGCGCAGAAGAGGAGGCATGGGTCGCCATGCCATGTCCCTTGCCCTGTGGCTCACCGCTTGACCATACTTCTTTTCGCATGTGCACAAAAGTGATGGGAGCGCCAAAGGTTCCGCCCGCGCCCCCCTCGCGCTATTGCTAGGGGCATGGGCAAAGGCGCATCAGAGGATGACGAACAGGGCGGCGGGCCAGCGGGGCTGCGCAAGATCATCCATGTCGATATGGATGCCTTTTTCGCCAGCGTCGAACAGCGCGACCATCCCGAACTGCGCGGGAAGCCGGTGGCGGTGGGCGGTGCCGGCGGGCGCGGGGTGGTGGCGGCGGCGAGTTACGAGGCGCGGCGGTTCGGCGTCAAAAGCGCGATGCCGTCGGTCACTGCCAGCCGGCTGTGCCCTGACCTGATTTTCGTGCGCCCGCGCTTTGATGCCTATAAAGAGGCCAGCCGCCAGATCCGCGCCGTGTTCCGCCACCACACCGATCTGGTCGAGCCGCTGAGCCTTGATGAGGCCTATTGCGATGTGACCGAGGATAAGCTGGGGATCGGCAGCGCCACCCGCATTGCCGAACTGATCCGGCAGGAAATCCGCGCCAAGACGCAGCTGACCGCGAGCGCCGGGGTCAGTTACAACAAGTTCCTCGCCAAGCTCGCCAGCGATCAGAACAAGCCCGATGGCCTGTGCGTGATCCGCCCCGGCGAGGGCGCGGCCTTTGTCGCGGGCCTGCCGATCCGGCGCTTTCACGGGGTGGGCCCGCGGGCTGAGCAAAAGATGCTGGGCCTTGGCATTGCCACCGGCGCGGATCTGGCGGGCAAGGACATCGCGTTCCTGCGCGCGCATTTCGGCGGCATGGGCGATTATCTCTATCGCGCCGCGCGGGGCGTTGATCTGAGGCCCGTGCGCGCGCATGCTTTACGCAAATCTATCGGCGGGGAGCGCACCTTTGGCGAGGATATCGACAGCCCGGCGACCTTGCGCGAAACACTCGCCAATATCACTGACATCGTGTGGGAACGGATTGTGGCGGCGGGCCGCGATGGGGCTCCGGTGCGCGGGCGCACGGTGACGCTGAAACTCAAGTTCAATGATTTTCGCATCATCACCCGCAGCGCTTCGTCCGGCGACTGGGTGGCCAGCCGCGAGGGGTTTGCGCAAACAGCGCGCAGCCTGCTCGAAGCCGAATTGCCGCTGGCCCGCCCGATCCGGCTGATGGGGCTGACGCTGAGCAATCTTGAAGGAGCAGAAGACGCCAAGCCGCAACCTGACGCGGCGCAGCTATCCTTGCTGTAATGCCCTCAAGTCCCTCCCCGTTGCGCAGCAATGGGGAGGTGGGCGAGGCCACAGGCCTCGCTCGGAGGGGCATGGCCCTGCCGCAGCAACCCCTCCGTCACCGCTGCGCGGTGCCACCTCCCCATCCCTGCGGGACGGGGAGAAGCTTGCTAGGCAGCGATCCGCTCCTGCCACACCTTGAGCCGCGCGGCGGTGGTGCGGCCGAGGTCTTCGGGGAGCGCGTCCAGCGCAAAAAACCGCGCCGCGATGATCTCGCGCCCGTCGGGGCGGGGTTGTTTATCGGTGGTGGCGGCAAAGATATGCGCGGTGTGGGGCGAGCCGGAAATCACCTCTGTAATCACCGCGACCGGCTGCACGGCGGCAAGCACAAGGCCGAGCTCTTCACGCACCTCGCGCCGGGCGGCAGCGACGGGGTCTTCGCGCGCGCTCATCCCGCCGCCGGGCAGCGCCCAGACCGGCGGGCCATAGGAATGTTTGAGCAGCAACACCGCGCCTGCCGGGTTGGCGATGATCACGCTCACCCCGGCAATCGGCGCCTTGCGCCAGCGCCGCCAGCGATGCCGCAAGGCGTGCGCCAGCGGCAGGGCAGCGCGGTGCAGGGGTGCCGGAAGCCAGTTCGCCATGCTCTACCCGCGCCGCGCCGCGCCGCGCCGCCGCCCGCGCTCAGGCCAGTGTCGAGGACAGGAACCACACGCGCTGTTCGGCCATATCGGTCCAGCCGTCGATCAGGCCCTCGGTGGCATTGTCGCCGACATCGCTCGCCAGCGCCTTGATCGCTTTGAGCCGGGCAACCAGCGCCGCATTATCATCGCGCAGTTCGCCAACCATGTCTTCGGCTGACAAGTCAGCGCGCGGCTGATCCTTGATCGAAGAAGCCTGCGCAATCGCGCCGACCGAAGTCAGGGTCTCACCCGCCAGCTTGCGGACGCGTTCGGCGATGAGATCAATCTGATCGCGCACTTCGAGTGCCTGTTCGTCAAACAGCAAGTGGAGATCGCGAAACCGCGGGCCTTTGACGTGCCAGTGAAAGTTCTTGGACTTCACAAACAGCGTGAAATGATCAGCCAGCAGCCCATTCAGTTCCGCAATCAGCGCGGTTTTCGAATTGGTGGCAGTGTTCATTTGTGTCCTCCTTGGGATTTTGTCTTTGCCATGTTGGTCCGTCTTTACCACAGGTTCCGCAACAAGGCTTGGCTGTTTACATGGTTACTGGCATCGCAAATTGCGATCAAAACACGCCAAAGCGGGCATCAAGCCCGATAAACACCGCCGCCACCGCGCAAAAACCCGCCAGAATACGCCGCCAGAGGGCAACCGGGTAACGCGCCATGCCGCTTGCCCCCAGCGACCATGCCGCCGCCAGCGCGCCCGCTCCGGCAAGCGCTCCGCCCAGCCCGCTGACCAAGGGAAAATGCGCCAGCGCCGCAAAGGCAAACACCACAAACCGCGCCGCATCGCCCAATTGCCGCGCCAACAGCACGATGCCAATCGCGCCGAGCGAACGGGTCGGCTCGGCAGGCTCCTTGTGCCTGATCGGCAAGGCCAGTTCGAGCGCGGCAAAGCCAAGCGCGAAAGCAACCAGCATTTGCGCCGCGCGGTAAGGCAGCAGCGCGGCAAAGGTGCTGCCGAGCCACGCCATCACAGCGGCGCTCACCCCTGCGCACACCATCCCTGTCGCCAGCAGCAGCGGCGTGCGGCCCAGCCGATCAGCCAGCCCCGCCATGATCAGCGCATCGCGCCCACCCAGCGCAATCGCGAACACCAACAGCAGGCAAAGCAGAAACACATCCATGGCCCCTGCAGCTTTAGCAGGTGACGCAGGGCCGCAAAGGGGGTTAGGCACCGTGCAAACAGATCCAAGGGAGACAGTGCATGAAATTCACCCCCGGCATGGCTGCGGTTGTCACCGGCGGCGCAAGCGGGCTTGGCAAGGCGAGCGCCGCCGCACTCGCCGAAGCGGGCCTCAAGGTCGCGATTTTCGATATCAACGACGAAGCAGGCACCGCCCACGCAGCGGCCATCGGCGGCACCTTCCACCACGTCGATATCATGGACGAGGCGAGCGTCGAGGCCGGTTTCGCCGCCGCGCGCGCCGCCCACGGGCAGGAGCGCGTGACACTGCACTGCGCCATGGCATCGCGGCGCGGCAAGACGCTGGGCTGGGACAAGGAAGCAGGCGCTTACAAGCGGCTTTCCACCGAAGATTACGCCTTCGGGGCGCAAGGCATTCTGGTGGCAAGCTACCGCGTGGCCAGCATCTCTGCGCTCGGCATGGCCAATGCCGAGGCCCTCAATGATGATGGCGAACGCGGCTGCATCATCCTTACCGCCAGTGTCGCCGCGCAGGACGGGCAGATCGGGCAAGTGATCTACGGCAGCTGCAAAGCGGGCGTAAACGGCCTGGTGCTCCCGATGGCGCGCGATCTCATGGATGTCGGCATCCGGGTCAATTCGGTGATGCCGGGGATTTTTGCGACGCCGCTGATGCTCGGCATGAAAGATCGCAACCCGCCGATGTGGGCGCAATTGAACGCCAGCGTCCCCTTCCCCAAGCGTCTGGGCGAGCCGGAGGAGTTCGCCTCGCTGATCGTCGAGATTGCGCGCAACACCTATATCAACGGCCACCAGTTCCGGCTGGATGGCGCAATCCGGATGCCGCCTCGTTAGTTATCCTCGCGCAAGGTTGGGCTGCGCCCAACCGCGCTGCGGGCGCGCGGTCGCGCTTGCGGACCTGCGGTCCGTTTCTTGCTTTTCCTCGCGGGTTTCTTGTTTTTCCTCGCGCCGGAGCGGGCTGAAGCCCGCTCGCGCTGCGGGCGCGCGGTCGCGCTGGCGGACCTGCGGTCCGGGGCGTTCGCCCGAGCGAGGGCGCTTGCTTGCAAGTGATGCAAGTTTGCAACGCAACAATGGCAATGTGACAGTGCGGCGTCATAAAATATTTGTGCAGGTGCGAGCACTCGCTCATTATTTTCTACGTCAGTGCGAACAGCCTCGCCGGAATTGATTCGGCACAACAATCAGGCAGCGCACACAGCACGCAGGCGGAACGATCCTAACCCTCTCAATGGAGCGTTCCTTATGAAGATCCATATCGCCACCGCCGCTTCGGCGCTCGCACTGGCTGTTGCTGGCGCGGCCCCTGCCCTTGCCAGCGATCAGGCCGTGCTGGCTGCGGCCACCACCCTGCCCCTTACCGCTGCCGAAATTCCGGGCACCGAACTTGCCGGCGAAGCCTCGGGCGTGGTCATGATTGCCGCTGCCGAAACCGCTCCGGCAACCATCGGGACGATCGGCAGCGCAGCCGGTACCAACGCCGCCCTCGTCACCACCGCCGCTGCTGCCACCAGCCTGCCGTTCGATAGCGCTGCGGTTGCCGCAGCCGTTCAGGCGAGCTCCGCTGCCGCCACCGAGCGCGCGGAAAAGTTCACCGTGGTGCTCAACCAGGACAGTTTCTTCGGCTTCTACCCGACGTTCGCCTGCCTCATCCCGGTCAGCGAAAAGGTCGATCTCGCTTTCTACGGCATCTTGTGGACCACCTCGGATTTTTCCAGCGCCACGGGCCTTGGTTCTGATCTGTGGACCGAATTCGGCATTGGTGCGAATTTCCATGCTGCCGATGGCAAGCTGATGATCAAGCCGCAAATCGGCATCACCAACGGCGCGCTGCTGTCGCGCGGGAACCTCGGCAACGGGCCGGCCGGCACCACCACCACGCTCAATGGCGGCAATGTGTTTGACGGCATCGTGCCCAGCCTCACCATGAATTACAGCGACGACAAGCTCGAAGCCGAATTCTACGGCGGCTATTACGCAGCCCTGCGCAACCGCTCGTCGAATGTCGGCGCGCTCGACTTCCTGCACACCTGGATCAACGCCGGGTACAAGTTCACCAGCAATTTCTCGGCTGGCGCCCACTTCGAAGTGCTCGCCAACACCCGCGTCGATCTGCCGCGCGCAGGCGCATCGAACGTGTACCAATGGTATGGCCCCTATGTGCAGTTCACGCTGAAGAACGGCTTCTTCGCCCGCTTTACCGGCGGCTTTGAAGAAGGCGGCGGCGCTGGCGGCAACCGCGGTGATTTCTACAAGCTTGCAGCTGGCTTCACGTTCTGAGGCCAACGTAAGGTGAGCCGGAAAGCGCTCGGAAAGGGGGAACCTTTCCGGGCGTTTTCTCCGTGGGCTGGCCGCCATGCGGAGGACAGCCGGACTGCATGGCGGGGCGGCCCGCATGGTTGCCGTTGCCCTTGCCCGTATGCGGGCCTAGGATAGCCCCCGAACGAGCGATAGGGGGGCATCCATGGCTGGCTGGTGGCGCGTGCTTGCCGCGATCATGATCGCCTGCGGGGTGATGATCGCAGCGCCGCTTGCCGCCCGCCCGGCGCTTGATCAATCACTGCCGGTGGTCGCGCTCACCGCCGGGGAAGATGCCCCGGCGCTCGCCTCCGCAATCCGTTACACCAAGGATATCGGCCCGGTTGCCGTGCCGATCACGCGCCTGCTGGATCTCCCGCTGCGCACCAATGCGGGCGGCGCAGAGCATTTCGGCGCGCCGGGGCAACGCACCGTGCTTGCCCTGCATCTGCGCAACACCAGCGAGCAGGCGGGCACCTGGATCCTGACGACCGGGCGCGGCTCGCTCAGCCATTTCCGGCTTTACACCCTCAAGGATGAAACCTTCGCCCTGATCCTCGACGGCACTGATCCTGCCGCAGCCCAGGCCAATCTGCGCGCCTATCAGGCGTTCAGCAGCGAATTGACGCTCGATCCGGGGAAAGCCGGATCATCGTGGTCGATTTCCTGTCGGACAATTCGACCTACCTGCCGCTCAAGCTCGAAACCTTTTCCACCTTCTTCCAGAAACGGCGCGCCAATATCGCGCTGGTTGCAGGCGTGGTGCTGGGAATAGCGGTGCTGGTGTTCATCAATTCGATGTTCTTTTCGATCACGGGTTACCGCGAATTCGGCTGGCTGGCGCTGGCGCAGGCGTGTTTTGCCGTCAGCACGATCCACACCGAAGGCTATCTCACCATCTTCCTGCTGGCTGACAGCCCGCTGCTTTCGGTCGCGATCGAGGATGCGATAAAATGCGGGTTTACCGTGGCGATGGCGCAGTTTGCCCGCACCTTCCTCAAGACGCATGAACGCTTTGCCCGGCTCGACAAGACCTTGCTGGTGCTGATTGTCACCGGGCTGATCGTGATCGCGCTGCAATGCGGCCTTGCCTTGTACAGCCCGGCGTTCCGCGGCGCGCTGCATGCCTTTGCCTGGGCGGTGACGGGATCGGTTGCGCTGTTTCTGCCGCTGGTCGGCGTGCTGGCGGTGCGCCATATCGGGCGCCAGATGTGGCCGCTGCTGGTCGGCTGGGGGAGCCTTGCGGGCTTCATCATCTATGGCGCGGTGGCTTCGATGGGGGTGTTTTCGTGGTTGCCGATCAACTGGCATTCGATTGGCCCGGTCGGCTTGTTCGAAGTGCTGATGGTGACGCTCGCGCTCGGGCTCAACCTGCGCAAGATCGAGGCTGACCGCCGCGAAGCCGATGCCCGCTATGCGCACTCAATGGCCGAACGCCTCGCCATCAGCGAACGCGCAGCCCGGCTTGCCGATGAACGCGAATTCGCGCTGACGGCGGTGGAAAACCAGAATGCGCTGCTCCACGCTTCGGGGCATGACAGCCGCCAGGTCATCCTTGCGCTCAACAGTGCGATCAGCGTGCTGCGGCGCAGCGATGCGGGCGCGGTTCACCACGATCTTGCCGAAGTGCTGCAAAGCTCGGCCGATTATCTGAGCGAGATCGCGGCAACCACCATGTCGGGGGCCAGCACCATCGGCAGGCAAACCGATTTTGTCGCTTTGAGCGCGTTCACCGCCGAGACCCTGATCGAACCGCTGCTGATGATGTTCAAGGGGCCGTTTGCGGGCAAGGGCCTGACGCTTGATGCGGCCATCGGCGATGCGGTGACCATCATTTCGGACCGCCCGCTGCTGATGCGCGCACTGGCCAATCTGGTCAGCAACAGCCTGCAGCACACCGCAAGCGGCGGCGCGCGGGTGATGCTGGCGGCCGAAGATGGCCATGCCATCATCACCATCGCCGACACCGGCAGCGGCATGAGCAAAGCGGTTGCCGATCAGCTGATGCATGGCGAATTGCCGCGCAGCAACAGCGCGCACGGCGCGGGCACGGGATCGGGCTTCCGCGCGGCCCGCCAGATCATCGAAGGACTGGGCGGGCGCCTCGTGATTGTCAGTTCCGACCCGGCGGGCACCACGGTGCAGATCCGCTTGTGCTGCGCCTTTGCTGCGGTGACGCCGTGCTCGCTATCTGGCCTCGGTGCAGAGCTGGCAGGCTGGCAGCTGGCCGATTTCGATCAGCGCGCGCATTTTGACGCTTTGGTCGCCGAACCCGGCACGGCCCATCTGGCGCGGCTGGTGGCAGCGACCCATGATGACACCTCGATCACGCGCGGGCGGCTGAGCGAGACTGCGGCGCTGATGCTGATCAAGCCGCTGGTGCTGGAAATGGCCCTGCACCCGGCCCTGAAATCTGGCCGGAGCGCAGCCTTCGATCCTGCCCCGAACTGGCCCCGGCAATTGGCCTCGTAGCAGCCGTCAGATCAGCTTTAGCGTGCGCGCATGCTCGACAATCTTGCGGTTGCTGGAAAGGTTGAACTTGCGGCGCAGCTCGCCGATGTGAAACGACACCGTCGGCTGGGCAATCGACAGGCGGTACGAGATTTCCTTGTTGCTTTCGCCTTGCGCCAGATAATGCAGGATCGCCATCTGCCGCGATGACAGCGCCACACCCGCCTGTTCGAAATCGGTCAGGCCCTGCTGCATGCTGGTGGACAGGTACACATCGCCCGCCAGCGCCGCTTCGCAGGCGGCGATGATTTCGTCGGGCGGATCAGCCTTGCTCACCGCGCCGCGCGCGCCCAGTTTCAGGGCATAGTCAACCTCGCCGAACTGGCTTTCGCCGGTGAGGATGATCACTGTCATATCCTGCGAGCCGACGATCTCGGCAAGAATATCCACCCCGCGCATGTGCGGCATGTTGAGATCAAGCAGCACGATATCGACCGGCTGCGACTTGATAAAAGCGCTGGTGATCTCGCAGCGATCCAGCGCGCCGACCACTTCGAACTGGGGATGCTGCGAAAACAGCAGCCGCAGGCCGCCGTGGGTCAAGGGATGATCATCGACGATCAGAACCTTGTGACGGGATGGCACATGCGCGTTCGAAGCCATTGCGGGATCCATGCAAAAGCGGGGTTGCCCAATATGTGCAGGCAAATGAAGGGCCTGCGCAAGCCCAATCATTCTTGGCTGCGGGCCACCGGTTCCGGCTGGTTTGCCTATCGCGTCACCCGGCGCGCATGGCGCTGCCTGCGCCCGGTCTGATGGCGAAATCTAGTCGCGCGGGCCGTAGCGGGCTATGAAAGTGCGGATCGCTTCTTCGATGACAATATCGGCAGGCGGCAGGTCTTCGGGCGCTTCGATCGCCATCAATTTGGGCCAGACGACAAATTCCTGCACCAGGCCGACAAATTGCCAGGCGGCGATTTCGGGGTTCTCGCAATAAAGCCGCCCGGCCTTGTGCATCAGCGCAATGCCGGCGGCCAGCGCCTTCATCTTGGGCCGCTTGCCCATCTGGTAGGTGGCCGGTCCGATCCAGTCATTATGACGCGATTCCTCGACCACCAGCCGCTGGAACTGGAGCTGCACGGTATCGTCCTGAAAGGCGGCAATCGAGCGTGCCAGCGCGCGCAGATGATCTTCGACCGGCGCATCGAACGGCAGTGTTTCGATAGCAGCGCCCCGCCCCCAATTGGCCCAGTGATCGGCTATCACCGCCCGGAACAGGCCATCCTTGGTCTTGAAGCGGTTGAACACAGTCTGGCGCGCAACGCCCGCCGCGCGCGCAATCTCTTCCATGCTGACAGCAGCATAACCGCGTTCGAGGAACAAGGTGCGGGCCGCAGCAAGGATGGTCTGCTCCGACCTTGCGGCAGGCGAAGGCATTTTCGGGCCGGCTGTGGGCTGTCCGTCTGCCACGCTGATATGGTTCCTTACGCGTTGGCGGTTCGAGCCAGCGCCCGCGGCGAGATCTGATCTCGCGGTTGGGCCTGATCGGCAGAATGAAAGTCGGGCGGATAGCGGCGCGGCGCGCCTGACGCCACACTTTCCATGCACTATCACAGCCGATCATCAATCCGGCCGCGACAGCACTGGCCTAGCACGCGGATGTTCGATTGGCCAATTCTTGTGGCCATTGCCGGGGTAGCTTGCTTCGGCGGCGCAGCGATGGTGCCAGCATCCACAGCGCCGGAGCAGATGTGATTTGTGCACGCAAAGTAAGGATTTGCAGGTCGCCACAAACCTCGTTAGACCGTGCAGTCCATCCGTAGGAAACCGCCATGATCCACGACTCGACGCGCGCTGTGACGCTGACCGCAACCCGCGTGGCCAAGCGCCGCATGACGGGCCTTCTGGCCTCCTCCGCCCTACTTCCCGCTGTGTCGGCCCTAGCGGCGGCGAGCCTCATGATGGCACCGAGCGCGGCGCTGGCCCAATCCGAGACCCGCGGCGGCAATGGCGGCGGTGTGGGCGGCGGTGTGGGCGGTGGGGGAACAGACGCCGGTATTAGCGAGGCGGGTGGTAATGGCGCGGCCGCTGGGGCCGGCGGCGGCGGCGGGGGGACGAGCGTTGGCGACCCCTCTAATGCCGGTCTTGCTGTACCAATTCCCGGCGGTGCTGGCGGCAATGGTGCTGGCAATGGCGGGGGGATGGGTGGAGCTGGCGGCTCCGGCTTCAGGCCAGATCTTGGCCAAGGACAGAATGGCGGGGATGCTACTGAGGAAGGCGGAGGTGGTGGTGGCGGCGGAGGCGCGTTCTCATTTAGTTCGCTGGGCGGTGGGTTTGCAAGCGGTAACACTGGTTTCAGAGGTGGCAATGGTGGTTCTGGGCGTGGCAGCGGCTCGGGCGGTGGCGGCGGCGCAGGAAGTAACGAAAGCAAATTCCTTACCGATGGTGCGAGCTATCAGGTTTTCAGCAGGGCCCGGATCGGTGGTGCTGGAGGTGACGGCGGTGCGGGCGGGGCCACAGGTAACGGCGGCGATGGCGGCAACGGGGGTGGCAAGTTCATTTTTGCCCTTTCCGGTGTAGGAAACCTACTTAACGAAGGGACTTTGGCTGGCGGTGCAGGCGGGAATGGCGGGCACGGGGTCATCGTCGGAAGGGGCGGAATTGGCGGTGCCGGGTTGAACCAAACCCGCGGGTCAATCGACAACCTGGGAACACTGCAAGGCGGCAATGGCGGCACCGGATCGGTGGCGGGCGCAGGCGGGATCGGCCTGATCGGATCCGGCATCACGCTGAACAACACCGGCACCATCGCAGGCGGCCTCAGCGGCGACAAGGTGCCGGTTCAGGCGCTGGCGATGCGGCTTTCGGGCACCAACACCATCACCAATATCGGCACGCTGACCGGCGGGGTCGAGATCGCTTCGGGCACCACCACCTTCGACCTTGCGACCGATCAGACGCTGGGCAATGTCGTGTCGGGCGCAGGCACGCTGGCCAAAACGGGCGCAGGCACTTTAAGCCTGACAGGCGCCAACACCTACACCGGGCTGACAACAATTACCGCAGGCACGCTGGCAGTGGGCAACGCAAGCGGGCTCGGCACGGCAGCCGCCGGCACCACGGTTGAAGATGGTGCGACGGTTGCCATCGAAGGCAGCTTTGCCATCGCCGAGACCTTCAGCATCGCCGGCAACGGCGCGGGCGGTGGCGGGGCGATCCGGATTGGGTCGGGTGCTCCATCGCTGAACGGGGCGATCACGCTGGCAGCGGACGCGCGGATCAATTCCGTTTCGCCCGGAGGCGCGGGCGGTTTCCCCTCCTTCATCACCGGCGCGATTACCGGCACTGACCGCAATCTCACCTTGGGCGGCAGCGGTCCGCTGGTCATCACAGGAGCGATCAACCTGGGCACCGGCACCCTGACCAAGGACGGCACCGGCCAGATCGCGCTGGCGGGCAGCAACACCTTCGGCGCGGTCAATCTCAGCGGCGGGGTGCTCCAGCTGAACGGCGGGGCGGCGATTGATGATGCCGCGCTCGTCACCATCGGCAACGGCGGCCGACTGCTGGTCTCAAGTTCCGAGACGATCGGTGGTCTTGCCGGGGATGCGACGACCAACGTCTTCCTCGATGCGGGCCAGACGCTGACTGTGGGAGCGAACAACGGGTCGAGCACTTTTGCAGGCAGGATTGCCAATTCCGGCGCGCTGACCAAGATCGGCACCGGCACGCTGACGCTGTCGGGCGCGAACAGCTACACTGGGCTGACGACAATTTCCGCAGGCACGCTGATCGCGGCGAGCGATACGGCGCTTGGCACTGCGGCGGCGGGTACTGTGGTGCAAAGCGGCGCGACGCTGGGGTTGCAGGGCGGGATCACGATCAGTGAAACGCTTACCCTCAACGGCAGCGGCGTGGGTGGCGGCGGTGCCCTGCGAAACGTGTTCGGCTCCAACTTCGTCAATTCCCGAATAACCTTGGGATCAGACGCAACGATCGCAGCGGTTGTTGGTACCTTGAGCGTGCTCGATGCAGTCGATCTGTCCGACAAAAATTTGACTATTGTCGGCGCTGGAAGCGCAAACTTTTTTGGCCCACTTCAAGGGTCTGGCGGACTCACTATCGCCGGGTCAGGCTCAATAAATTTGTTTAACGAGAACAAATACACAGGAGTTATTACAGTCCAAAGTGGCAATCTGCTTATACAGAACCGTGATGTTACTTTGGATACTGGGAAATTCGTGATCAACGGCGGTAATCTTATTTTCAACACCGACCAGGTTATTTCTTCGCTTTCTGGCATTGGAGGGCTTGTCCGAAACATCTCACTCTCTTCTAGAACGCTCACCATCGGTCGGGACAACACTTCGACCAGTTACGCAGGAATAATCTCTAGCGACCTCGCGCTGACCAAGATCGGTACTGGAACATTAACGCTGACAGGCGAGAACCTGTATGGCGGATCAACCACGATCAGCGGCGGCACCTTGCAGATCGGCAATGGCGGCACGACCGGCACGCTGGGCGGCGGGGAAGTGGTCAACAACGCCGCGCTGGTGTTCAACCGGTCGAATAATCTCACCGTCGGCAATGTCATCAGCGGGAGCGGCACGCTTACCAAGCAGGGCGCTGGCACGCTGACGCTGACGGGCGTGAACACTTACACCGAGGAAACCAGAATTACGGCGGGAACGCTAATCGCGGGTAATGCCTCGGCGCTGGGAACCGGAATTATATTTCTTTCAGGAAACGGCACTTCGCTGGTTGCTGATTTCAGTGGCAGCTTTTCCACTGCAAGCGCAAGAAGGAGCCTAATATCTCTTCCTAACTCGGACGTGACAATTGCCGTCACATCGGGAAATACGGTAAGCCTTCCGCGCGATTTGGGAATCGGGCTGAATTCAACTGTCAGGTTCGGTTCTGAAACACACAATGGTGTCATTGAATTTAACTCTGTTCCGGGCTTCGGCCCAGGTTTCCGCCTAGCAATTGATGGAGGCACATTAAAAATTGCCGATACAGATGCCGCATCTAGGATTGGAACATTATCTCGGAACGCGCAAAGCTTTACGATAAATCGGCTCGGTACGCTCGACCTTAACGGAAGCACTGGACTAAATTCGACTCTTTCCAAAGTCTCCGGGACAGGCACGATTGCCAATACTGGTGCCGCCAGCACAGTTGAAATTTCCGAATTCGACTTCGCTGGCACCTTCGATACGGGTTCCAACGGGATTACACTTGAAGGCGCACTCGGTGGTTCGGGCAGTCTGACCAAGCGCGGCGCAGGCACGCTGACGCTGGCCTCGGGCCTCAACACCAGCGGCTTTACCGGCGGGCTGACGCTGGCCGAAGGCACGCTGTCGCTGCAAGGCAATCTTGCCAGCACCTTCGGCACGATCACCACCACCGGATCGGTGATCGACTATGGCAACGGCATTACCAGCGCAGCGCCCATCGCAATCAATTCGGACACCACGCAGCTTCAGGTGCTGATCGGCAGCGCAGCGCAATCCGGTGTGATTTCGCAGGTGGGCGGCACCGCGCGCGGTTTTGAAAAGATCGGCGCGGGTGAGTTGGTGCTTTCGGGTGCAAACACCTACACCGGGCTGACCAGGGTCTCGGCGGGCACGCTGACAGTGGCCAATTCCGCCGCGCTGGGCACGGCTGCGGGCGGGACGATAGTGAACAGCGGCGCGACGCTGGCCGTCCGGGGCCTGCTGACGCTGGATGATGCGATCACGCTCAATGGCAGCGGCGTCGGCGGGATTGGTGCGCTGCGCGGCGTGCCGGCGGGGCCCCTCGGGCAACGAGACTTCCGAACTGCGCGGGGCGATCTCGCTCGCCAGTGATGCGACGATCTCGGTGGTTGACCGGATGGGGCTGATCTTCACCGGTCCGGGGATCCAGGGAACCGGCACGCAGGTGCTGACCTTCGCCAGCGACGGCACCGGCAATTCCACCATCCGCGCGCTGAGCGCGATTTCGAATATCGCAGGGCTCATCAAGAATGGCCCCGGCCTGCTTGAGCTTAATGCGGTCAACAGCTTCACCGGCCCGTTCACGATCAACGGCGGGGATGTGAACATGCTGGGCGGATCGGCGCTGGCGGATTCGGTGGCGGTGAGCATGGCCGCAGGCACGCGGCTGGGGGTGGGTACATCGGAAACCATCGGCTCCCTCGCCGGAACGGGCGGCGTATTGCTGGCGGCGAACGAACTGGTTACCGGCGGGAATAACGCATCGACGAGCTTTGCCGGGGTCATCAGTGGCATCAACGGACGCCTGACCAAGAACGGCACCGGCACCTTCACCCTGACGGGCGCAAACACCTATACCGGTGTAACCCGGATCAATGCGGGCACGCTGACAGCATCCAATCGCGACGCACTCGGCAGCACGGATGCGGGCACGATTGTGGCCGATGGCGCAACATTGGTGCTGCGATCTGTGGGAGGTATCTCCTTTGCCAGTGAAGCGCTTACCCTGTCGGGTGCAGGCGTCGGCGGACTGGGGGCTTTGCGCAGCTTCAACCAGACCGGCAGAAACGTGCATAATGCGCCGATCATTCTGGCAGACGATGCACTGATCGCTGGGGACGAAGGGCAATTAGTCCTGTTTGGCGGCATCACCGGCGAAGGACGAACGCTCACGTTTACCGGCTCCGGGAATAATTTGCTGGGAGGGGTGATCGCCACAGGGACAGGCGGGCTGGTGAAAGAAGGGGGCGGCACTCTCTCCCTTTCGGGCGTCAACACCTATACCGGGCTGACCACCATCAATAGCGGCCAACTGACCAATCTGGGCACCATCGCTGGCGATGTCCTGACGCGCGCCGGGTTCACTAACTTGGGCACAGTTCTGGGCAATGTGGCTGTGGCGGCCGGCGCAACGTCTTCCCCCGGCAGGATTGCAGGCAATGTAACGATCGAAGCCTCAGGCGTCTTCTCCTCCCGCGGGACGATTGACGGCGATGTGACAAGCAGCGGCTCAGCAAATCTGTCGGGAACGCTCGGCGGGACCCTCACGATCCTCGCTGGCCAGACGGGTATTGGCGGTGCTCTCACCGTCGCAGGTGCGGTGGATATGCGTGACGGCGCTTCGCTCAACCTTATTGAAGCCGATCTCGCGATAAGCAGCCTGACCGGTGCAGGAACTGTGCGCCTTGGCGGTACAATACCCCGTAGCCTCACCATCGGCAGCGACAATACCAGCACGACTTTTGCCGGAAGCTTTTTGAATGCAGGCGGCCTGACCAAGACGGGTTCGGGCACCTTTACCCTCACCAACGAGAACCTTTACACCGGCACGACCACGATCAGCGGCGGGGCGCTGCAGATCGGCAATGGCGGGACAACTGGCACGCTGGGCAGCGGCAATGTGGTGAACAACGCGGCGCTGGTGTTCAACCGTTCGAATGATCTGACAGTCGCCAACGCGATCAGCGGCACCGGCACGATCGTGCAGGCGGGCGGCGGCACGACGGTGCTTTCGGGTTTGAGCGATGGCTTTGCTGGCAGCACGAGTGTGACGGGCGGGCGGTTGCTGGTGACGGGGACGCTGGGCGGCGGGGTGACCGTCAATGGCGGTCTGCTGGGCGGTACGGGCACGCTTGCGGGGCCGGTGGTGATCAATGCGGGCGGCACGCTGGCGGCGGGGCGGAGCCCGGGCATTTTGACGATCGGTGACGATCTGACGCTCAATGCCTGGCTCTGCCACGGTGTTTGATCTGGGCGCGATTGGCAGCGCGGATAATGATCTCATCCGGGTGACGGGCAATCTGGCGCTCAATGGCGGGGCGATCAGAGTGGTGCGCGGCGCGGGCTTTGAGGCCGGGCGATATACCCTGTTCGCGTTCGGCACGCTCTCGGGCGCTCTGGGCAATCTGACGCTCGATCCGCTGGGCGGCGGGTTCCTTGGCAATCTGGCGCTGGGTGATCGCACGGTGCTGCTCAATGCAGCATCTGCGGGCACGCTGGTGTGGTGGAACGGGAGCACCACCAGCCCGACCGGCGCGGTTGTCGGCGGGGATGGCACGTGGAGCCTTGGGGCTGGCAACTTCACCAATGCCAATGGCGATGTCAGCGGGCTGTGGGCGGGCAATGGCGCGCTGGCGGTGTTTGGCGGCACGGGCGGTCTGGTGACGATTGCGCCGGGCGAGACGTTTACGCCTGCGGGCCTCAACCTTGTGGCCGATGGCTATGTGATTGCAGGCGGCGATGCGGCCGCGGGGCTGGCGCTGGCGGGCCCGACCGGGATCGACACAGCCCCCGGCGTGGGCGCGACGATTGCGGCGAGCATCTCGGGCGCAGGCTCGCTCACCAAGACGGGCGATGGCACGCTGAGGCTGACGGGCACGAACACCTTTACCGGCGCTGCCAATGTGCTGGGCGGCACGCTGGCGAACAGCGGGACGCTGGCTGGCGATGTGCTGAGCGCGGCGCGCTTTGTGAACAGCGGGACTGTGGCAGGCAGCGTCACGGTGAACAGCGGCGGCAGCTTCAGCAATGCCGGCAGCATTGCGGGCGATGTCACCAACAGCGGCAGCTTCAGCAATGCCGGCACTCTCGGCGCAGCGCTTATCAACAGCGGCAACTTCACCAATACCGGCAGCATTGCCGGGCTGGTGGAGAACGCAGGCACGCTGACCAATGACGGCATTCTTGCCGCAGCGCTCACCAACAGCGGCACGCTTGTCAATGGCGGGACGCTGGGCGGCGGGCTGGTGAACGTGGCGGGCGGCAGCGCCAGCAGCAGCGGCAGCATTGCAGGCGGGGTGACCAACGCAGGCACGCCTGACAAGCACGGGCAGCATTGCCGGGCTTGTCACCAACAGCGGCATGCTCACCTCGAGCGGGCCGATCACCGGCGATCTTGCCAATAGCGGCACAGCGTTGCTGGCGGGGCGGATCAATGGCGCGGTCAGCAATGCGGGCACGATCACGCTGACAGGCCTGCTGCGGGTGAGCGGCGTGCTCGATCAGGCGGCAAGCGGGGTTCTGGATCTTGGCGGACGCGGCGCGGCGCTGGGCGGCCTTGCAGGCGCAGGCGCGGTGCGCATCGGCAGCGGCATCCTGACGCTCACCGGCGAGAGTGCGACCAGCTTTGCAGGGACGCTGGAAGGATCGGCGAGCGGCTTCATCAACAAGAACGGCAGCGGCACGCTGACGCTGACGGGGGCCAACAGCTTTGCCGGGCTGACCTCGATCAACAGCGGCGGGCTGGTGATCGCTGCGGGCGCAAGCCTGGCAGGCGGGATCGGCAATGCGGCCAGCCTGACCAATGCGGGCACGGTGTCAGGGCTGGTGCAGACCTTTGCTGGCGCCACCACGCTCAACACCGGCACCTTTGCGGGCGGGGTGACCAATGCGGGCATGCTGACTTCGCGCGGCACGATCAATGGCGATCTTGCCAATAGCGGCACGGCGGTGCTGGCGGGGCGGATCAATGGCGCGGTCAGCAATGCGGGCACGATCACGCTGGGCGGCGGGCTGCGGGTGAGCGGCGTGCTCGATCAGGCGGCAAGCGGGGTTCTGGATTTTGCCGGACGCGGCGCGGCGCTGGGCGGCCTTGCAGGCGCAGGCGCCGTGCGTATCGGCAGCGGCATCCTGACGCTCACCGGCGAGAGTGCGACCAGCTTTGCAGGGACGCTGGAAGGATCGGCGAGCGGCTTCATCAACAAGAACGGCAGCGGCACGCTGACGCTGACGGGGGCCAACAGCTTTGCCGGGCTGACCTCGATCAACAGCGGCGCGCTGGTGATCGCGGCGGGCGCAAGCCTGGCGGGCGGGATCGGCAATGCCGACAGCTTCACCAATGCGGGCACGGTGTCAGGGCTGGTGCAGACCTTTGCTGGCGCCACCACGCTCAACACCGGCACCTTTGCAGGCGGGGTGACCAACGCAGGCACGCTGACAAGCACGGGCAGCATTGCCGGGCTTGTCACCAACAGCGGCACGCTCACCTCGAGCGGGCCGATCACCGGTGA
>JBJIOB010000044.1:0-14337 GCA_045377215.1 Erythrobacter sp. | reverse complement strand
TGTTCGCCTGCTCGACTAAGATTACGTATTGCTTCACCGAGAAATATGGCGAACACCGCATCCGCGCGACGCCGATTTCGGAAACCGCGATCATCGGGGCCGCCGTGGGCGCGGCCTTGGCGGGCCAGCGGCCGATTGCCGAGATCATGCTGATGAACTTTGTCGGCGTGTGCATGGACCAGATCGTCAACCACGCAGCGAAGCTCAGGTTCATGAGCGGGGGGCAAACCCCCTGCCCCATCGTGATCCGCACCACCACCGGCGTGGGCGTCGGCTTTGGCGGGCAGCATTCCGACATGCTGGAGGCATGGTTCGCCCATGTTGCGGGCATCCATGTCGTCACCCCTTCAAACCCCGCTGACGCACGCGGGCTGATGCGGGCGAGCATCGACGCCAATGACCCGGTGATCTTCATCGAGAACATCCTGTGCTACGGCCTCAAAGCCGAAGACCCCGGCCCCGGTTACCGCGTGCCGCTCGGCAAGGCGGCGGTGGCGCGCGAAGGCACTGATATCAGCCTCATCACCTATGGCCGCACCGTGCTCGATGCGCTCAGCGTTGCCGACAATCTTGCGAAGGAAGGCATTTCTGTCGAGGTGATCGACTTGCGCACCATCGCGCCTTACGACGAGGCAACGGTGCTCGCATCCGTCCGCAAAACGGGCCGTGCGCTGACCTTGCACGAAGCGGTGCGTCCCTTCGGCACCGGCGCGGAATTGGCCGCCAACATTCAGGAAAAGTGCTGGGACAGCCTCAAAGGCCCGGTTCGGCGGATCGGCGGCACATTCTCGGCGGTGCCCTTTGCCTCGCACCTCGAACAGGCGTGGATCCCGCAAAAGGCCGACATCGTCGCCCAGATCAAGGCATCGGTAGGCAAGCTGTAAACTCCCCTCCCTTGGGGGAGGGGCCGGGGGTGGGGGCTTTCGCCCTATCGACCGCCGAACACCCATCCCCAACCCCTTCCCTCAAGGGAAGGGGCTCAGTGCAGAACAAGGACTTGTGCCAATGGCATCCGAAATCCGCATTCCCAAGCTCGGCATGAGCGCTGTCGAAATGACCCTCGTCGAATGGATGTTCGGGCCCGGCGAGCGCGTGGAAAAGGGCGACATCATCTACACCGTGGAAACCGACAAGAGCACCACCGAAATCGAAGCGCAGGCGAGCGGGATCATCCATCCCACCGGCGAGGAAGGCGCGGTTTACAAGGTCGGCGATCTGATCGGGACGATCGACGAGGGGTAAGCACTTGGCTTCCCCCAGAGAAATGCTGGCGAAGGTCTATGCCACCGCTGGCACCCGCGATTGGGATGCGGTCGCAGCGCTGATCCATCCCGATTTCGTGCTCTACGAAGCTGCCAGCCTGCCCTTTGCGGGCGAATGGCGGGGCAAGGATGCGCTGCAACGCTGTGCGGCGGCAATGTATGGCACCTGGGCCGATACCAGGCTGGAGATGCTCGATTGCACCGGGGGCGAGACCCACGCGGTGATGGTGATCCGCCTCACCATGCACCCCAAGGATGGCTCTGCGCCCTTCACCCAGACGATCTGCGAGGCGGGCACTTTCGCGGACGGCCTGCTGCGCGAGCTTCGCATCCACTATTTCGACGCCGCCGAAATCGCCGCCCGCGCCTAGGCCCAACAGCGCTGCGTGAACGGTTTGGTCAGCCATTGCTGCGACAAGCATGGGCTGTGACCAAAGATCGCACCTCCCGCCCCGATGTGCCGCCGCGCTTTTTCGCCGGGCTGCTGCTGCCCTTTGCCGTTCCCATGGTGCTGACGATGGCGCTGGTGATCCTCGTTGGCGAAAGCTGGCCGCGCCAGATTGCGCCGGGGTCCGGGCTGAAGCTGGCGGGCCTTGGCGCATCGGCGCTCACCACCATCCTTGTCTGGCATCGCGTCACGCATGGCATCGCCGACCGCCGCGTGCGCAAGATGGCCGCGCTGATCTGCGGCATGGTGGGCCTGCTCGGCTGGCCGGTCTGGAGCATCGGCATCCTGCCCAGCATCAACGGCGCCAGCCTCGGCCCTGCTACCACCCAGCGCATGGTGCTGGAACGCACCGAAAGCACTCCGGTCAGCCGCAGCAGGGCGCGCAATCACTGGGCCTGGCTGCGATCGGGCGACGCGCCCGCCGATCGCTACTTCATTTCCGAAGAGCTCTACGCCCGCTGGAACAGCCAGCGGCCAGAGACTGTCACGGTGACATTCGCGCCCGGCTTGCTGGGTGCTGAGGTCGTGACGGGGTATGAATAGGCGCGCCGCTCAGCCGCCCACGGCCATATTGTCGATCAGCCGCGTCGTGCCGATCCTTGCCGCGACCAGCAGGCGGGCGGGCCTGCCATCATAGGCGGCCAGCGGCGCCAGATTGCCCGCATCGGCCAGCACCGCGTAATCCACGCTGGCAAAGCCTGCTGCGATCAATTCGGCCTCCAGCGCGCCAAGCGCAGCGGCCACGTCCTCGCCCGCCGCGATCCGGGCAATCGCGCTGCGCATCGCACGCGGCAGGCTGGCCGCCGCCGCGCGCTGATCGGGCGAGAGATAGCGGTTGCGGCTCGACATCGCGAGGCCATCCGCCTCCCGCACCGTCGGCACGCCGATAATGGAATCGACATGAGGCTGTGTCAGATCCAGATCGCGCGCCATGGTGCGGATCACCGCGAGCTGCTGGAAATCCTTCTCGCCAAACAGCGCCGCATCGGGCTGCACCTGATGGAACAGCTTGAGCACTACCGTGGCCACGCCATCGAAATGGCCGGGCCGCGCCGCGCCGCACAGCCCCTCGCTCACGCCTGCCACGCTGACCGTGGTGGCAAAGCCCGCCGGATACATCACCTCGGGCGCAGGCGCCCACAGCAGCGCGCAGCCTTCGGCCTCCAGCATCGCGGCATCTTGCGCCAACTGGCGCGGATAGGCCGCCAGATCCTCGTTCGGCCCGAATTGCCGGGGATTGACGAAGATCGAGGCAACCACCCGATCCGCCACCTCATGCGCGCGCCGCACCAGCGTCAGATGGCCTTCGTGCAGCGCGCCCATCGTCGGCACCAGCGCAATGCGCTCACCGCGCTGGCGCATTTGTGCCAAAGCGGTTCTCAACATATCGAGCGTCTTGACCGTTTGCACCGATGCGTCTCCAAGGATAAAGCGCTGCGGGTGCTCTAGCGGCGCTGCGTGTCCCATTTCAAGCCACCTGTCCCCCGCCCCCCTGCACCTTGTTCCGTGACCGAAAGCCCCGCCGCCATGTCGCCAGCCGCGTCAGACCGACCGAACACCGGCAAGCCGCTGCACAGCCACGCGCACCGCATTGTGTTTGCCAATGAAAAGGGCGGCACCGGCAAATCGACCACGGCGGTGCATGTTGCCGTTGCGCTGGCCTATCAGGGCGCGCGGGTGGCGGCGCTTGATCTCGATCCGCGCCAGCGCACGCTCCACCGCTATATCGAAAACCGCATGGCCACGCTGGAAAAGCGCAAGCTGACCTTGCCGACCCCGGTGTGCGAGGTGTTTCGCGGCGAGACCACGGGCGATCTCATCGCTGCGATCCGGCGGCTCGAAGCGGCCTATGATTTCCTCATCATCGACAATCCGGGCCGCGATGATCCGTTTGCGCGGCTGGCGGTGGAACATGCCGATACGCTGGTCACGCCGATGAATGACAGTTTCGTCGATTTCGATCTGATCGGGCAAGTCGATGCCGAAACCTTCAAGGTCAGAAAGCTGTCGTTTTTTGCCGAACTGATCTGGGAAGCGCGGCTCAAACGCAGCCGCATGACCATCGAACAGCGCCGCCCCGAAATGGATTGGGTGGTGGTGCGAAACCGCACCGGCCATGTCGAAGCGCGCAACATGGCGCGCCTGCAAAAAGCGCTCGGCGAAATGGCCAAGCGGGTCGGTTTCCGGGTGACGCATGGCCTTTCGGAACGGGTGATCTACCGCGAGTTGTTCCCATCGGGCCTCACCCTGCTCGACAAGGGGCATCTCGGCGAACTCGGCACCAGCCATCTGGTGGCGCGGCAGGAATTGCGCGCGCTGGTAAAGGCGCTTGCCCTGCCGGGTCATGCCCGCGAACAATCCGAGCGCGAGGTCGCCTGATGCTGCTGCGGATTGCGATCCTGCTGGTGCTGGGCTGCGTGTTGTTCCGCTGGGCGTTTGGCGAATGGCCCTGGGCCAATCTCATCGGCGGCACGCAGGCCCGCGCGCTCGATGATGCGCGCGCGCTGCTGGGCGTGGAACGCAGCGCCAGCCGCGAGGATATCATCGCTGCCCACCGCCGTCTGGCCGCGCTGGTTCACCCTGATCGCGGCGGCAGCAATGATGCCTTGCGCGAAGCCAATGCGGCGCGCGATCTCTTGCTCGACAATGTTTCTCCCGCCGCGGCGCCGGATTAGAAATATCTCGGGATTGACACAATAAGAGGCCAGTCGCAGGCCAAACCGATGCGCCGCTGCGCGCGCCTGTCCGGATTATTACTCTCCTCAAGGAGCCTGCCCGTCATGAAGCACAATTTCCACCCCACTATCCTGCGCGAATATGACATTCGCGGCGTGATCGGCGAAACGCTGGGCGCGGATGATGCGCGCGCGATTGGCCGCGCTTTCGGCACGCTGCTGGGGCGTGCCGGGGGCAAGACAGTGGCGGTGGGCTATGATGGCCGGGTATCCTCGCCCATGCTCGAACATGCGCTGATCGAAGGGCTCACCGCGAGTGGGTGTGATGTGGTGCGGATCGGGCTGGGGGCGACCCCAATGCTTTATTACGCCGAAGCCTCAGCCGAACAGGTGGATGGCGGCATTCAGATAACTGGCAGCCACAATCCCCCCAATTACAATGGCTTCAAGATGGTATTTCAGGGGCGCCCGTTCTTCGGCGCCGATATCCAGCGGCTGGGAGAGATCGCCGCCGCTGGGGATTTCGCCAGCGGATCGGGCAGCGTCACGGATCGCGACATCATGAGCGAGTATGTCGAGCGCCTGCTCGAAGGGCTCACCGGAGTGGATATGGCCGCGCTCGCCAGCCTCAAGGTCGGCTGGGATGCGGGCAATGGTGCCGCTGGCCCCGCGCTCGAAGCCCTCGCGGCCCGGCTGCCGGGCGAGCATCATCTGCTGTTTACTGATGTTGATGGACATTTTCCCAACCACCATCCTGATCCGACTGTGGAGGCCAATCTGGCTGATCTGCGCGCGCTCGTCGCTGACAAGCATCTCGATTTCGGAGTGGCCTTTGACGGGGATGGCGACCGGATCGGCGCGATTGACGGCACGGGCCGGGTGATCTGGGGCGATCAACTGCTGATGATCTATGCCGAAGACGTGCTGAAAACCCGCCCGAATTCAACGGTTATCGCTGATGTGAAGGCCAGCCGCGCGCTGTTTGACCGGGTGGCGGAACTGGGCGGGCAGCCGCTGATGTGGAAAACCGGCCATTCGCTGATCAAGTCCAAAATGAAGGAAACTGGCGCGCCGCTGGCTGGCGAGATGAGCGGGCATGTGTTCTTCGCCGATGATTACTATGGCTTTGACGATGCGCTGTATGCAGGCGTGCGGCTGCTGGCGGCAACCGCGCGGCTCGGCAAATCGGTGACCGCCATGCGCGAAGCCGTGCCGCCGATGCTCAACACGCCCGAAATGCGCTTTCAGGTGGATGAGACCCGCAAATTCGCCGCCATCGCCGAGATTACCGAACGCCTTGCCACCGCGCCCGGCTCCGATGTGGAAAGCGTCAACGCGACTGACGGCGTGCGGGTCAACACCGCAGATGGCTGGTGGCTGCTGCGCGCTTCGAACACGCAGGATGTGCTGGTCGCCCGCGCCGAAAGCGACAGCGCGGAAGGGCTTGCCCGGCTGATGGCCCAGATTGACGCGCAGCTGGCGGCATCGGGCCTCGAACGGGGCGAAAGCGTCGGGCATTGATCTGGCTGGCGGCGCGCCCCATGAATGCGGGGTGACCCCGCCGCCTGCCCTGCCCCCTGAAATCGCCGCGTGGTTCGATGCGCGCGGCTGGCGGGTGCGGCGGCATCAGCTGGACATGCTGGAAAAGGCGCGCGCCGGTGCCCATGCGCTGCTGGTGGCCGATACCGGCGCGGGCAAGACGCTGGCCGGGTTTCTGCCGACGCTGTGCGATTTTGCGTCATCGGCGGGCATGGTTCCGGCAGATGGGCTGCACACGCTTTACGTCTCGCCGCTGAAGGCGCTGGCGCAGGATGTGAAGCGCAATCTGCTGACGCCGATCGAGGAAATCGGGCTCGCCATCCGGGTCGAAACCCGCAGCGGCGATACCCCGTCGGATCGCAAGAAACGCCAGCGCGAGCGCCCGCCGCATATCCTGCTGACGACGCCCGAAAGCCTGTCGCTGCTGCTTTCCTACCCTGAAAGCGCCGATCTGTTTGCGGGCCTCAAACGCATCGTGATCGACGAAGTGCACGCCTTTGCAGCCGGCAAGCGCGGCGATTTGCTCGCGCTCAGCCTGACGCGGCTCCACACGGTTGCACCCGATGCGCAAAGGGTGGCGCTGTCAGCGACGCTGGCTGATCCGCGCGCCTTTCAGGAATGGCTCGCCCCGCAAGACGATGCGGCGGGCGAAATCGCGGCGGCCGATCTGGTGCTGGGCGAGGATGGCGCGCCGCCTGATCTTGAAATCCTGCTGCCCGATGGCGAACGGGTGCCGTGGGGCGGCCATGCCGGGCGCTGGGCGGTGCCGCGCCTTTATGAACTCATCAAGGCCAACCGCACCACGCTGGTCTTCACCAACACGCGGTTTCTGGCCGAATTCATCTTCCAGTGCCTGTGGGAGGAGAACGCCGATCACCTCCCCATCGGCATCCATCACGGCAGCCTTGCCACCGAAGCGCGCCGCAAGGTCGAAGAAGCGATGGGGCGCGGGGAACTGCGCGCATTGGTGTGTACCGCCAGCCTCGATCTCGGGATCGACTGGGGCGATGTCGATCTGGTGGTGCAGATGGGCGCGCCCAAGGGTTCCTCGCGGCTGCTGCAACGCATCGGGCGCGCGGGCCACCGGCTCGATTGCGCCAGCCGCGCGGTGCTGGTGCCGGGCAACCGCTTTGAATTCCTCGAAGCCATCGCGGCCAAGGATGCTGTCGACGCAGGGCAGCGCGATGGCGAGGAATTCCGCGCTGGCGGGCTCGACGTGCTGGCCCAGCATATCATGGCCTGCGCCTGCGCCGGGCCATTCGCTGAAGCCGCGCTGCTCGCCGAAGTGCGCAGCAGCCTGGCCTATTCCTGGGTGGACGAGGCGACCTTCGCGCGCGTTCTGAACTTCGTCGCCGATGGCGGCTATGCCTTGCGCGCCTATGATCGTTTCAAGCGGATTGTGCGCGATAAATCAGGGGTTTGGCGGCTCGCCCACCCCAGCCACGCGCAGCGCCACCGGATGAATGCGGGCATTATCGTGGACAGCGAAATGCTGGTGGTGCGATTCAAGAATGGGCGCAGCCTCGGCAAGGTCGAGGAACGCTTTGCCGCGCAGCTTTCCCCCGGCGATACCTTCTTCTTTGCCGGGATGAGCCTTGAGGTCGAGAGCGTCAAGGACATGGACGTGGTGGTGCGCGCGGCCAAGAAATCCGCCACCATCCCCTCTTACGGCGGGCTGCGCCTGCCGCTCACCACGCATCTGTCGCAGCGCGTTCAGGCCATGCTGGCTGATCGCGCCGGGTGGGGGCGCTTCCCGGATGATGTGCGCGAATGGCTGGAGATGCAGGACTATCGCTCGCGCTTGCCCGCGCCGGGCGAATTGCTGGTCGAAAGCTTCCCCCATGGCGGCAAGCATTACACCGCCTATTACACCTTCGAAGGGTGGAATGCGAACCAGAGCCTTGGCATGCTGATCACCCGGCGGATGGAGGATCGCGGGCTGATGCCAGCCGGGTTCGTGGCGAATGATTATTGCCTGGCGGTGTGGGGCCTCAAGGCGGTTACCGATCCCGCGCCGCTGCTGTCGCCCGATATCCTGACACATGAATTTACCCAATGGGTCACCGAAAGCCACTTGCTGCGCCGCGCTTTTCGCGAAGTGGCAGTGATCAGCGGCCTCGTCGAACGCCAGCATCCCGGCCAGCGCAAGAGCGGCAAGCAAGTCACCTTCTCGACCGATCTGATTTACGATGTGCTGAAGAAGTACGAGCCCGATCATGTGCTGATCGAAGCCGCCTGGGCCGATGCCCGCGCGCGGATGACGGATGTGGGCAGGCTGGCCGATCTGCTGGAGCGGTCGGAGCGCGAGCTGGTGCATGTCGCACTCGATCGGGTTTCCCCGCTGGCCGTGCCAGTGATGACCATGATCGGGCGCGAGGCGGTGCCGCAGGGCGCGGTGGACGAGGAATTGCTGCTGGAAGCAGAAAGCCTCGCCGCCGCCGCGATGCGGGTTGATCCGCCGCCTGAGGGCGATTAGCCGAGGGCGTGTTCCACAAATGTTCCACGTGGAACATCCGGGGGGCGCACCCGCCCAAACAAAAAGGGCGGCGCCCACCGGCACCGCCCTTCATCTGTTCAAGAGGATCGCAATCAGTCTGCGCCGCCCGCGCCGGGGCCGCCCTTGCCGAAGGTGCGATAGCGTTCGTTGCCGACAAAGCCGAACTTGGTGACGCCCGAGGCCTTGATGTCATTGAGCACGCGCGCGGCGATTTCGTAGCTCGCCATCCGCTCCGGCTCGAACTGCAGTTCGGGCTCGGGATTGATGCGGGTGGTTTCGGCCAGCAGGGTGACCAGCTGGCCTTCGCTCACCGGCGTGCCGTTCCACAGGATCACGTCCTGTTCGGTCAGGATCAGCTTGTTCTTGATCGGATCAATCACGATGTCCTGCGGCGGCGGGTTGCCTTGCGGCAGGTCGATATCGACCGAGTGAGTTGCCACCGGGATGGTGATGATGAACATGATCAGCAGCACGAGCAAGACGTCGATCAGCGGCGTCATGTTCATGTCGATCATCGGTTGGCCGTCGAGTTTGCCTCCGGACATACCCATGTCAGTTACTCCTTAAATCAGACTGGCCGGATCAGATGCCGGGCTTGACCGGGTTCGAGATGAAGCCGACCGTCGGATAGCCTGCGGCCTGCACGTTGTAGATCGCGCCCGCCACGCAGCCCCACGGCGCATTCACGTCAGCGCGGATGTGGACCTGCGGAATCTGATCGGGGTCTTCCATGATCGCTTCGGGGCCGCCAGCCCGCGTCACGATATTATCAAGCCGGGTAAAGGCCTGATCATAGAGTTCTTCCGAGGTGACGGGGGTGATGTTGTTGAAATAGACCCGGCATTCGCCGCCACGATAGGCGCCTTCGAAGCCCGGTTCACCCGCGCTGCGACCGGCCGCATCCGTGGTGCTGATGGTGAGAAGCAGGTTTTCCACCTTGTTCTTCGATTCCGTCGACGAGAACACCGGAATTTCCAGCTTCTCGATGGTCTGGATCGCCACCGGAACCGCGATAAGGAAGATGATCAGAAGCACCAGCATCACGTCCACGAGCGGCGTGGTGTTGATGTCCGACATGGGGGTCTCTCCCCCGCCTCCCGTCGAAATCGCCATTGTGAATTCCTACCCTAGCAAAATATTGGCGCCAATCGGCTTGGCGTGAAGCCTGCGTGCTGGCCGGAGGGCAGAGGCAAGGCGCCGGACCGGATCCGGCATGCCCTGCCCTGCCTGCTCAAGCCATGCCGGATGCTGTTGCCAGCAACCGGGGCGAAGGGCGGAAGAACAGGCGGCTGTGTGCCGCGCGCCCCAGCCCTTCGCCAGGCGTGCAATCAGGCCTTCTTCGGAGCGGCGTTCTGCGCAGGCTTGGCAGCCGGAGCCGCCTGCACTGCCGGCTTCACCGCGCCGTTCGAGTTGATGTAGGCAAGAATATCGGTCGAAAAACCGCTCAGCATTTCGGCAATGCGGCGATTGCGCGACTGCAGCCAGTTGAACGCGAGCACCGCGGGCACCGCGACGAGCAGACCGATCGCGGTCATGATCAGCGCTTCACCCACCGGGCCTGCGACCTTGTCGATCGAGGCCGAACCTTCGATACCGATGTTGATCAGCGCGCGGTAAATCCCGATCACGGTGCCGAGCAGACCGATGAACGGCGCGGTTGCACCCACCGAAGCGAGGAACGGCAGACCGCCCGACAGCACGTAGTTGATCGAATCTTCCGAGCGCTGGAGCGAACCATGCATGTAATCATGCGATTCCAGAGCGTCGGTCATCTTGCCATGCTCTTCCTGGGCCTTCACCGCGTCATCGGCGATCTGGCGCCATGCGCTGTCCTTTTCGAGCTTGGTGGCTGCTTCCTTGAGGCTGGCAGCGCGCCAGAACTGGGTCTTCACCGCGTCGTACTGCTTGAACACCTTGTTCTGTTCGAACAGCTTGGTGAACATGATGTAGAACGAGCCGACCGACATGATCACCATCACGGCAAGGATCGACCAGGCAACCGGGCCGCCGTCTTCCATGGCTTTCATGAAGCCGAATTCGTTGACCGGCGCTTCGGTGGCGGCAGCCGCAAGATAGGTAAGGTTCATTGCGAGTAGTCCTCTTGAAAAATTGTCCCCAAGATCACGTGCCGCTGTGTCAGCCGTGATCCCAACACTGCACTAATTGATCTTGTAGGTAATTCGGGTCGAATAGGCGCCGTCTGTCGGATTGCCAGCCGGATCGAGCGCAGGATTGAATTGCGCATAGCGCTCCATCCCCTGACACGCGGCCTGATCGAGATCGGGCGAGCCGCTCGACGCGGTGACCTGACAATTGGCAGCCTTGCCGTTGGCCGTGACAGTCACGCGCACGCCGACAGTGCCTTCGCGCTCTTCACGCAGGGCGCGGGCCGGATAGTTATCCTGAATGCGCGCCGCCCAGCTGCGTTCATTCTTGGTGGTCGCACCGCGGGCCTTTGACGGCGCGGGCGGAGGTGCCGGGGGCGCAGCAGGCGCAGGCGGCGGAATCGTGATCGCAGGCGGCGAAGGCGGCGGAATCGTAGCCTGCGTCTGGATGGGCGGCGGGGCCGGCGCGATGCTGATCGGCGGCGGCGGAGCAACCGGCGGCGGCGGTGCCTGCGGCTGATCCGGCGGCGGCGGCGGCGGCTCTTCCTCGGGGGGCGGCGGCTCCTCGATATCGACGGTGGTTACCCGTTCGATTTCTTTCTTGATGGCATTGATCGCAAGGCCGACGACCAAAACCACACCCACGCCACCGACGATCGAAAGCGCGATGATCATTGCGACAAGCTTGGAGCCGGTCAACCCCTGTTGTTGTTCAGCGTATGACATCCAGCTTTATACTCTCCATTCTCACGCCGGGTTTAACCGGCGGATCTCCCATGCCCTACCCGCAAGCGGAAAAAGGCACAGATCCCAAAAAACGGACATCCCGACCCGGAATGGAAACGTAGCTGCATCGGCAATGCAATCCATTGCTGCTGTCAGCTTCTACGCCCCGCCGGCTCGTCGTGATCATGCTGTTGATTCGCACAATCATCAAGCCCGATCACAGCGCGCAGCCAACACGAGCCGCGCACCTGACCACCGGGGCTTTAACGGGCATCCCCTAGCCGATCAAACGCTTTTGCGGTTCAGCACCAATTCACGGCGATTGCCGATAGGTGTAGGGTGCAAAAACTGCGCTCCGGGTGAGCGGACAGGGTGGGGCCATGGGGGTCTTGATGAACACGAAATTAACGAAATATTTCATATTGGTAAGCGCGCTGCTGGCGGCTCCTGCGACGCTTGGTGCAAGCTTTTTTCCGGCCTCTGCGCAGCCGCTTGCAAGCGGCATTGACGAGGCTAGTCAAATTGCCACCTATGCCGATCTTGCCACGCTTGGCGACCAGAGCGAGGTGGTGGTGCGCGCGCAGATTCGCCGCCAGACCGTGCTGAAACCCGAACGCGCACCGGGCCTTGCGTCGGGATTCGCGCGATTGTTTATCGACGCGAATACGATTGCAGTGATTTCCGGCACGCGCGCGCTGCCTGCGGCGATCACCTATCTTGTCGATGTGCCGCTTGATGCAAAGGGCAAGGTGCCCAAGCTGAAGGGCCGCGATGTCATGCTGTTTGCGCGCAGCGTGCCGGGGCGCAGCGGCGAATTGCAGCTGGTGGCGCAGCAGGCGCAGCTCGCCTTCACCCCGCAGCTCGAAGCGCGCCTGCGCCCGATCCTCACCGAACTGGCCAGCGGCAAGGCGCCGCCGCGAATCACCGGGATCAGCGATGCGCTGGCCGTGCCGGGCACGCTGGTGGGCGAATCGGAAACGCAGATCTTCCTTGCCACCACCAATCGCTCGCCTGCGTCGCTCACCATCCTGCGCCGCCCGTCGCAGCGGCCCGAATGGGGCGTTTCGTGGGGGGAGATCATCGATTCGGCGGCCCGCCCGCCGGCGCCTGAAACCATCGGCTGGTTCCGCCTTGCCTGCGCGCTGCCGCCGCAATTGCCCAGCAACGCCAATCTTGCGCGCGATGCCACGGCGCGGCGGCTGGCGATGGCGGATTACGGCTTCGTGCGCGAACAGCTTGGCCCCTGCGCGCGGCGCATCACCCCCGCAGACTAGCCATTCTGCCCGCTTGAGGCGGCGGGGCAGCGCGGCTAAGCGCCGGTGCGAACCACTTGACGGAGAGCCGCCTTGCCCGATGCCGCGCCTGCCACCCCTGCCCCTTTGCGCATCGCGATTGCCGGGCTCGGCACGGTTGGCGCGGGCGTGATCCGGCTGCTGGATACCAACCGCGATCTGATCGCCGCGCGCGCGGGCCGCGCCATCGAAGTGGTGGCGGTGGCCGCGCGTGATCGCGGCAAGGATCGCGGCGTCGATATCACGCGCTTTGCCTGGGAAGACGATATGACCGCGCTGGCCCGGCGCGATGATGTGGATGTGGTGGTGGAACTGGTCGGCGGATCGGATGGCCCGGCGCTGGCCCTCTCGCGCGCGGCGCTGGGCGCAGGGCGCGGCCTCGTCACTGCCAACAAGGCGATGATCGCGCATCACGGGCTGGAACTGGCAAAGATTGCAGAGGCCGCCGGCGCGCCGCTCAAATTCGAAGCCGCGGTCGGCGGCGGGATTCCGGTGATCAAGGGCCTGCGCGAAGGCACCAGCGCCAACCAGCTCACCAAGGTTTACGGCATCCTCAACGGCACCTGCAATTATATCCTTTCCACGATGGAACGCTCCGGCGCGGATTTCGGCGAAGTGCTGGCCGAAGCGCAGCGTCTGGGCTTTGCCGAGGCTGATCCGGCCTTCGACATCGAAGGCGTGGATGCCGCGCACAAGCTGGCGATCCTTGCCGCCATCGGGTTTGGCACGCGGATCGATTTTGGCGCGGTCAGCATCAGCGGCATCACCGGGGTGCGCGCAGGCGACATTGCGCAGGCAGGCGCGCTGGGCTTTGTGATTCGCCTGATCGGCGAGGCCGATGTCGAGGAAACGCCCACCGGCCCCCGCCTGCTCCAGCGGGTGCGGCCCTGCCTGGTTGCCAGAGGCCATCCTTTGAGCGCGGTTGACGGCCCCACCAACGCGGTGGTCGCGGAAGGCAATTTTTCCGGCCGCCTGCTGTTTCAGGGCGCAGGCGCGGGCGACGGGCCGACGGCAAGCGCGGTCGCGGCTGATCTCATCGACATTGCCCGCGATGAAGTGGGCGCGCCGTTTTCGATCCCCGTGGCAAGCCTTGCCGCCCTGCCACCGGCCGAGCCCGGCCACCGCATGGGGCGCAGTTACCTGCGCTTCATGGTCAAGGATCGGCCCGGCGTGCTCGCCGAAATCACCGCCGCCATGCGCGACGGGGCAGTTTCGATCGAAAGCCTGATCCAGCAGGGGCGCGGGGTGGATGAAGGCGCGGATGTGATGGTGGCGATGGTCACCCACGAAGGGCCCGAAGCCAATGTGCGCCGCGCGCTTGATCTGCTGGCCGGATCAGAAAGCCTGACGGGCGATCCGCTGGTGCTGCCGATTTTGCCGCTTTAGGGCTCAAGCAGACCCAGGGCACTAAAAAGCCCTTCCCCGTGGGGAAGGGTTGGGATGGGGGTTCGACACCTCGGAGGGCGTCCCCCGCCCCCGGCCCCTCCCCAAGGGGAGGGGAGGCTTGCACCTCATTCCTCGGGAACTGGCACCTCAGGCAGGCCGAGATCGGCCTCCTTGCGGCGGCGCTCTTCGGCAGAGAGCGGGGCCATGTCGTCCTCCACCGGAGCAAGGCCGCGCGCCACCCGTTCAGCATCGGAGCCTGCGGGCGGCGGCGGGATCGCGGTGACATCAATGATCAGCGCCGGGTCTTTGGGGCAGGGCGGGATGAAGCACTGCCCGCCAATGGTCGCAGGCCCTCGAAAGATGCCGGGGCCCGCCACATCGGGCGCAGGGATGGTATTGGCAGGTCC
>JBJIOB010000043.1:0-97406 GCA_045377215.1 Erythrobacter sp. | reverse complement strand
GAACTTCTTGCCGGTGCGCGCCACATCCGAACGCTCACGCGTCGGGCGCGCGGTCGCACGGCGCTTTTCCAGCTGCCAGGTCACCACACGGTGCAGGATGTCCGCGCGCGGTTCCACACCGAACACGTCATCCGACAATTCGATGTCGCCGGATGCGGCGCCGTCGATTTTCTGAACCTTCATTTTCATGGCTCAGCCTTCCTTGTTTTCTTCGGTGGCGCCAGCGTCGGTTTCGACAGCTTCGGTCGCCACGACTTCTTCAGCGGCCACTTCGGCAACGGAAGGAGTCTCATCAGCCTGCGGAGCGTGCTTCGCAATCACCGCGCCGGGGAACGGCAGGCCTTCGGGAAGCGGGATCTTCACCGCATCGCGAACCAGCAGCCAGCCATTCTTCGAGCCGGGCACTGAACCCTTCACGAACAGCAGCCCACGCTCCGCATCGGTGCGGACGATTTCGAGGTTCTGCTGCGTGCGCTGGCGATCACCCATGTGACCAGCCATCTTCTTGCCCTTGAACACGCGGCCCGGATCCTGACGGTTACCGGTCGAACCATGCGCACGGTGCGAGATCGACACGCCGTGGGTGGCGCGCATACCGCCGAAGCCCCAGCGCTTCATCGCGCCGGCAAAGCCCTTGCCTTGCGTGTGGCCGGTGATGTCAACCTTCTGGCCGGCAACGAAATGTTCGGCACTGATGGTTGCACCCACCGGCACCAGCGCATCTTCGCTGGCGACGCGGAATTCGGCGACCTGCTTCTTGAGGCCGACATCCGCCTTGGCGAAATGTTCGCGCTGCGGCTTGGCAACATTCTTCTGCTTGGCTTCGCCCGCGCCGAGCTGGACAGCAAAATAGCCATCACGCTCTTCGGTGCGGTGCGAGACCACCTGGCAATCTTCCAGGGCGAGCACGGTCACAGGCACGTGCCGACCATCCTCCTGAAAGAGGCGGGTCATCCCAACCTTCTTTGCGATCACGCCGGTGCGCATCGTCTTTAACTCCTCAACAGAGGCACCCGGCGGCCCATCCGCAGGTGCATGGCGAGGCCATGTTGCAAGCAACACAGCCCCAGATCAGCCCGAATTGTAACGCATCGCCCCGCCCGGGCTGGATGCTCACCAATGGCAGAATTGCCGAGGGAGCAAGACGGGGGACGCGGCCCGGATAAGGTATCCGGCGGTATCCACCCTATCGTGTGATGAGGCCGATCTGGCCTCTGACGATAGAGGCCCCCTCGCCTGAGCGCGGGGGCGTTTCGGCCAGCTTACGCCAGCTTAATTTCAACGTTCACGCCAGCGGCCAGATCGAGCTTCATCAGCGCATCGACCGTCTGGGCGTTGGGCTGCACGATGTCGAGCAGCCGCTTGTAGGTGCGCACCTCGAACTGCTCGCGCGACTTCTTGTCGATGTGCGGGCCGCGGTTCACGGTGAACTTCTCGATACGCGTCGGCAGGGGAATGGGGCCACGAATGAGCGCGCCAGTGCGGCGGGCCGTATCAGCGATCTCGCCAGTTGCCTGGTCAAGCACGCGGTGATCAAACGCCTTGAGGCGAATGCGGATATTCTGAGCTTCCATGTCCTACTACCGATGCGAAAGAGCCAAGGATCTGCCGACAGCGCCGACACATCCCAAAAAACAAAGGCCCGACCCCGCTCAATCCGGTTTCCCGAAGCGGGCGGCCTTCTGGTGATTTCGTTACATCCGAGACGAATCTCGTTTGCGGATGCGCGCCTATACGGAGCGAGGTGCCCCGTGGCAAGAGCGTTCTGCAAGGAAATTGCCTGACCGCGAAACGACCGCGCGCCCGGCAATCCTCGCCTTCCCTGCCCTTACACAAAAAGGCCCGGCAACTCATCCGAGCCGCCGGGCCTGATTGTGTCTGGCAGCGCTCCCTAGGGGAGCAGCACCTTACTTGGTGATCTTGGCAACGACGCCCGAACCCACGGTGCGGCCACCTTCGCGGATGGCGAAGCGCAGACCCTCGTCCATGGCGATCGGCGCGATCAGCTTGACACCGATCGAGACGTTGTCGCCCGGCATCACCATTTCGGTGCCTTCGGGAAGGATCACTTCGCCGGTCACGTCGGTGGTTCGGAAGTAGAACTGCGGGCGGTAGTTGGCGAAGAACGGCGTGTGACGGCCACCTTCATCCTTCGACAGCACGTAGACTTCGGCTTCGAATTCGGTGTGCGGCTTGACCGAACCCGGCTTGCAGAGAACCTGGCCACGCTCGACTTCGTCACGGGCAACGCCGCGGATCAGCGCGCCGACGTTGTCACCGGCTTCGCCGCGGTCAAGCAGCTTGCGGAACATTTCGACGCCGGTGACGGTGGTCTTGCGGGTGTCCTTGATGCCGACGATTTCGACTTCGTCGCCCACGTTCACGATGCCGGTTTCGATACGGCCGGTCACCACGGTGCCGCGGCCCGAGATCGAGAACACGTCTTCGATCGGCATCAGGAACGGCTTGTCAACCGGACGGTCGGGCTGCGGGATGTAGGCGTCAACGGCTTCGATCAGGGCAATGATCGAATCCTTGCCGATGTTGTCATCGCGGCCTTCGAGAGCGGCCAGAGCCGAGCCCTTGACGATCGGAATATTGTCGCCGTCAAAGTCATACGACGACAGCAGTTCGCGCACTTCCAGTTCGACGAGTTCGAGGATTTCCTCGTCATCGACCTGATCGACCTTGTTCATGTACACGACCAGCGCGGGCACGCCGACCTGGCGGGCCAGCAGGATGTGCTCGCGGGTCTGCGGCATGGGGCCGTCAGCAGCGTTCACCACCAGGATCGCGCCGTCCATCTGAGCGGCACCGGTGATCATGTTCTTCACGTAGTCAGCGTGGCCCGGGCAATCGACGTGGGCGTAGTGACGCGCCGCCGATTCATACTCGACGTGTGCGGTCGAGATGGTGATGCCGCGCTCACGCTCTTCCGGCGCCTTGTCGATGTTGGCGAAATCCACGGCGCTGCCGCCGTAGGTTTCAGCCATCACCTTGGTGATCGCGGCGGTCAGAGTGGTCTTGCCATGGTCAACGTGACCGATGGTGCCGATGTTGCAGTGCGGCTTGTTCCGCTGAAATTTTTCCTTGGCCATTTCTCAATATACCTTCTTGAGTAAGATGATTGCTTCGCGCAGGTGCAAGGCGGGCGCCCGCTGAATCAGGCGCCGCCCCTAGACGGATCGCTCGCCTTAGGCAAGTTTCTCCTTGACCTCGGCAGCGACATTCGCCGGCACCTCGTCATAGTGAGAGAATTGCATGGTGTACTGCGCGCGCCCCTGGGTGAACGAACGCAGTTCATTGACGTAGCCGAACATGTTGGCGAGCGGGACAAACGCCTCGACCGCCTGGGCATTGCCGCGCGTGTCGGTGCCCTGGATCTGGCCGCGACGGCTGTTGAGATCGCCGATGACGTCGCCCAGATAATCATCCGGCGTCACCACTTCGACCTTCATGATCGGTTCGAGCAGCTTGATGCCGGCCTTCTGCGCGACTTCACGCATTGCACCGCGACCGGCGATTTCGAACGCAATCGCGCTCGAATCGACGTCGTGGTAGGCACCGTCGGTCAGCTTGATGCTGAAGTCGATGATCGGGAAGCCCACCAGGTGCCCGCTCGAAGCCTGTTCGCGGAAGCCCTTTTCAATGGCGGGGATATATTCGCGCGGAACATTGCCGCCCTTGATCTGATCATCGAACACCACACCCTGGCCGCGTTCGCCCGGAGTGACAGTGACCTTGACGCGGCCGAACTGGCCCGAGCCGCCCGACTGCTTCTTGTGGGTGTAATCCACCTCGACTTCGCGGGCGAGATATTCGCGATACGCCACCTGCGGCGCACCGACATTGGCCTCGACCTTGAATTCGCGGCGCATGCGATCGACGATGATGTCGAGGTGCAGTTCGCCCATGCCCTTGATGATGGTCTGGCCCGATTCGTGATCGGTCGAGACGCGGAACGAGGGGTCTTCCTGCGCCAGACGATTGAGCGCGATGCCCATCTTTTCCTGGTCAGCCTTGGTCTTGGGCTCCACCGAAAGCTCGATAACGGGCTCGGGGAATTCCATGCGCTCAAGGATGATGGGCTTCGCTGGATCGCACAGGGTATCGCCCGTGGTGGTATCCTTCATGCCCGCCAGCGCCACGATGTCGCCGGCAAAGGCTTCATCAATGTCTTCGCGGTTGTTGGAATGCATCAGCAGCATGCGGCCGATCTTTTCCTTCTTGTCCTTCACCGAATTGAGCACCTGACCCTTGGTCAGCTTGCCCGAATAGATGCGGGTAAAGGTGAGCGAGCCGACGAAGGGATCGTTCATGATCTTGAACGCGAGCGCGGCGAACGGGGCATCATCGCTCGAAGGGCGTTCCGCCTCTTCGTCGCTGTCGGGCAGCACGCCCTTGATGGCCGGCACGTCGAGCGGCGACGGCATGTAATCCACCACCGCATCGAGCAGCGGCTGCACGCCCTTGTTCTTGAACGCCGAACCGCAGGTCACCGGCACAAAGGCGCGCGCCATCGTGCCCTGACGGATCAGGCGCTTGATGGTGGGCACGTCAGGCTCGTTGCCTTCGAGATAGGCTTCCATGATCTCGTCGTCCTGTTCGACGACCAGTTCGATCAGCTTCTCGCGATATTCGGCAGCCTTGTCAGCCAGATCATCGGGAATGGCGATGAATTCGTACTTCGCGCCGAGGCTTTCATCCTTCCAGACGATGCCGCGATTGTTGACGAGATCGACCACGCCCTGCAGCTGGCTTTCCGCGCCGATCGGCAGGTACAGCACCAGCGGCACCGCGCCGAGGCGATCAATGATCGACTGCACGCAGTAATAGAAGTCCGCGCCGGTGCGATCCAATTTATTGATGAAGCACATGCGGGGGACGCCGTACTTGTCGGCCTGACGCCACACGGTTTCAGACTGCGGCTCAACGCCGGCGACGCCATCGAACACGGCAACCGCGCCGTCGAGCACGCGAAGCGAGCGTTCGACTTCGATGGTGAAATCGACGTGGCCGGGGGTGTCGATGATGTTGATGCGGTGCTTGGGGCTGTTCGCGCGCAGCGCTTCGGGGTCCGACATCGGATCCATCGTCGAATCTTCGGCGGTCCAGAACGTCGTCGTGGCAGCCGAGGTGATGGTGATCCCGCGCTCCTGCTCCTGCTCCATCCAGTCCATCGTCGCAGCGCCATCATGCACTTCGCCGATCTTGTAGGATTTGCCGGTATAATAGAGGATGCGTTCGGTCGTCGTGGTCTTGCCGGCATCAATGTGCGCCATGATGCCGATGTTGCGATAGCGATCCAGCGGATACTCGCGGGCCATAGTGGTTTCCTTAAAGGTCTTGGCGGGCCGCCGGGTCAGCGGGTCAGCCCCCCATATAGTGACGATTGTGACAGCCGGAAGACGTGCCCCCGGCTGAACCACAAGTGTTACCAGCGGTAGTACGAGAAAGCGCGGTTGGCATCCGCCATGCGGTGGGTGTCTTCGCGCTTCTTGACAGCGTTGCCGCGGTTGTTGGCGGCATCCATCAGTTCACCCGACAGACGCGCTGCCATGGTGGTTTCCGGACGCCCGCGCGCCGCGTTGATCAGCCAGCGGATCGCCAGCGCCTGGGCACGCTCGGGACGCACTTCGACCGGCACCTGATAGGTCGCACCACCCACGCGGCGGCTGCGCACCTCGACCTGCGGCTTCACATTGTTGAGCGCATCGTGGAACAGCTGGATCGGATCGGCCTTGGCCTTCGATTCCACCGTGGCCAGCGCGCCATAAACGATCTTTTCGGCAACTGCCTTCTTACCGTCGAGCATGAGGTTGTTCATGAACTTCGACAGGATCTGATCCCCGTACTGGGGATCGGGCAGGATGACCCGCTTTTCGGGACGACGACGACGTGACATGTTGATTAACTCCTTCGGAGTGGTCACCCACCTGCGTGGGCGCCCTGCGGCGCCGGCCCTCTCCGCGTTCCCGACCTTTTTGGCCGGCCACCCAGAAGCCACCTGGTCGGTGGCTGGGTGAAGCGAAGAACCGTCGCCGCGTTAAAGCCTTACTTCGGACGCTTGGCGCCGTACTTCGAACGCGACTGCTTGCGGTCCTTCACGCCCTGCGTGTCGAGCACGCCGCGAAGGACGTGGTAACGCACGCCGGGAAGGTCGCGCACACGCCCGCCGCGGATCAGCACAACGCTGTGCTCCTGCAGGTTGTGGCCTTCGCCGGGGATGTAGGAGATGACCTCGCGCTGGTTGGTCAGGCGCACCTTGGCCACCTTGCGCAGCGCCGAGTTCGGCTTCTTCGGGGTCGTCGTGTAGACGCGGGTGCAGACACCACGCTTCTGCGGGTTCTGTTCCATCGCAGGGACCTTGGACTTGGCCTTCTGCGGAACGCGGCCCTTGCGGACCAGCTGGTTGATCGTCGGCATTAAGTTCTCACTTCACCATGTTCGACCCATCAGCAAAAGTGGGCACCGGTTTTGCGCCCGGATGGGTCGAGTTTGAATGGCGACACCGGAACCGGACGATTTGGAAGGAGGATTAAGCCCAACACGTCACCCCGGCGAAGGCCGGGGCCCAGAGCCGCAAGCGCGATGCTTGCCGCAGGAGATCCCGGCCTTCGCCGGGATGACGCGAGAGACTGAAACGCTCCACCCACACAGTCAGGCCCTTCGGCCACCGGGTTACTTTGACGACTGCCCCGCGATGAGGACCGGGCCGCCAATGTTCAGCTCACACCGAGGGAGACCCCCGGAAGATGCGCGCCGTTAGGCGGGTTTGGGTTGGGGGTCAAGGGTTGGTGTTGGGTTACCCGATCCCAGCTACCTTAATCAGCAGCTTTCCCTTGCGTGATTTGCAGACCAGCACGATAGAGCATTGGGATTTTGTAAGCCCCACCACTCTCTCCGACAAAACCAAGAGCTATAAGGGGCTTGAGCTCGGCTTCAACGTCAGCTTCCTCGATCCCAAGCAGTTTAGCGATCGTAACCCTCGTATGTTCGGCCTTTCCATTCCGAAACCTCTCGATGAGCGGCGCCTGGTGCTTAGCCTCTGCCAAAAGTGTATCGGTAACCCGCGTTTCGCTTAGCTTCGTCAATGCCCGTCGGAAAGCATCAGGCTCGATCACATCATCTGCTTCACCAATGACACGCGGCTCGCGATCTTCCTTTCGAAGTTGAGCATCTCTGGCCATCGTTACTAGGTCGATCAGATTCCGAGGTGGCTTCACGCCGTTGCTGTCTTGGATACGCCCCATCATCCAAACCCAAGTTTCAGGCTTTCGCTCGCCCTGGTCCACCTGCTTCGGAAAGATCCTCTCAAATATCTGACTATCACCTAATCCCGAAATTTCCATTCTTTCGCAGAACTCTTTGTTCCCCTTTATTCGGCGGCAAAGCAGTGTCTTGAGATCCTCATCATCCCAAATCACCTCCATTTTTCGCGAATTTACATGAGTAAGATTTACGAATCCGCCAGCAACCACCCTTGCAAACAAGTCGCGTCTTACAAAGAGTTTCAACTTAATCTGATCAAACTCCTCCATATCAAGATATGTTCTAAGCAGGGCGCGAAGAGCGGGTATCTCGGTTTCAGGAAATCCTTGAAAGGCTTCATCGAGACGATCCATCGCCACCCAAACCGTCTTACCAAGCTCTTTAAGGCATTCCGAAAGCAGTCGGAGAGACGCTGCCACACCTACTGATGCCTTACGTTTTTCTGCATCGTTGTTAAGATCCACCTTCGGCTTAATGACGATACCAGATAGGGATACGCTAACTTCAGCTTCAGCCGATTTCCAATCGAAGAGTCTACCAACCCGATCAAGCACCTTCTGAAATATGGGCTGCACCCCGTCGGCATCAGATCTCAATTCCAGACCACGTAGAATTTCATCAAGTAGAGCTAACTTTGATTTCGGTTTGAATTTGTTGTATTTTAGAACCCAGTTACCAATCAAAGACAGAAAAAATGCATTCCAAAGCTTAATATATTCCGCCTCATCAAGGGCATCCATTTCTGCGAGCGACTGAAATATTGGGCTGCCTTTCAGATTGAAGGCAGGCAAAACGACAATACCTCTAAGTTCGGGAATATGAGTGTATCTGTTATGCAATATCTTGAATATCGCAGTCTTACCCGTTCCCTTGTCGCCAGCAATAATATCTTTCTTTCCACCGACCAATTCACGGAAAGGTTGGGTTTCTATAAAATAGGTTTCCAGCTGCTGATCAAACTCGGCGACTGAACTGCCAAGGTCAAGAAGTCGAAGCGTTGGTAGAAGTTGGTCTTTCGAGGCCATCACATTATCCCATACACGCACACCCTTGGACAGATCAGTCCTCTGACGCATTGTGTCAAGACGACAAAGTCTTACGCGTGTGAAGCGACCCCCAAAACTGTGCGCCGCAGTCTGCGTGCCTAGGGCGGAAAGCAGTGACGTGCCACCCGAGTCACCTTCTGTGCCCCTGCCGAGAACCGGCGCGCCCGGCTCTGCTCTATGTTCCACGCGATTGCGGTTGCTCTTTGGGGCCAACCTCTCGTCACCGGCCGGGCGGGGTTGGACGCGGGGGTTGGTGGGGCCGCGAGTTGTTTGTGGGCGCCCTCAGGCGCCGGGCGCAGCGCCTCCGCGCTGCTTGGCTACGCGCCATAAGGCGCGGCGCGCGGTCGCGCTTGCGGCGCTGCGCGCCGGTTAATCGCCACACGCGCCGGCGGTGGCTCCACGCCCACCCCTAGCCCCGATACCCGCCCCGGCCTTGAGCCGGGGGCGAACGGGAGGGGGACTGGTCGCGCTTCTCCCCTCCCGCTTGCGGGAGGGGTCGGGGGTGGGCCCTTTTCATTTTCCTACCCCTGCAAAACCTGCAATCTCCCCTCGGGCTATGACCACACCGCCCTCCCCCCGCGTACCCCGCAAAACCGCGCGCGCCGCTGATCCTGCCCGCCTCGTCAACAAGCGCAAGATTGCGCGGCAGGCGACCTCGCGGGTTGCCTTCGAGGAACTCGACATTCCCGAGGATGATCCGCTGCTCGACTTCCTGCCCTATTGCCACAAGCAGCCGCGCTCCAACGCGATCCTGCCGCATGTGCAGCGCGCCTTCATCCACGAGCTTGCCATGACCGGCATCGTCAAACAGGCCGCGACCCGCGTGGGCAAGAGCATCGAGGCGCTCTACAAGCTGCGCGAAAAACCCGGCGCGGGGGATTTTCGGCGGGCGTGGGACGAGGCGCTCGAATGGGGGCGGCTGCGGCTGGAGGATTGCGCGATGGAGCGGGCGATCCACGATGGCCTGCGCAATCCGCGGGCCAATTCGCTGCTGTGCTTCGTGATCAAGCACCGCTCGCACCACATGGTAGATGCGCGGGTGGTGAAGCCCGGCCACTGGCTCTACGAACGCATCCGCTACGAACTGACCGGGTAATGGCGGGATGAGGAAAGCGACCTCACCTAAAGGCGCACGATCGGGCCGCAGGCCCGCAAGCGCGCTAGTCCTCAAGTAGCGAAGCGATAGGACGCCAAAGACGCGCGCCCGCAGCGATGCGGCCTTCAGGCCGCGTGAGCGAGGACAGCGCACCCGCGGAGGCGGGTGCGCCCTTCAAGACATCAAAAACCCCACCAGCGCGCGCACCTTGCGGCTGCGCCATTGCGGCGGCGGGGCGACCAGCCAATAGGCGCGGCGCGCAGGTTCGGGCGCGCCGATGGCGATAAGCTGGCCGCTTGCCAGCGCGCGCTCGGCCAGCGCCAGCGGCACCACGGTGCGGCCCATGCCCGCCAGCGCCGAGGCAAGCGCCTGGCCGGGGCTTGCCGCCGTGATCGCAGGGCGAGTACCTTCGGGCAGCGGCGCGCCCGGCCAGTCGATCCACGCCTCGCTCGCCCCCGGCGCAGCGACAGTTACCCGGACAGGCTCGGTCAAGGGCACGCCTTCCAGATCGCCCGGCCCTTCGGCCAGCCGCACGGCCAGATCAAGGTTCGCCTCGGTGAAATCGGCGTGTTCATCGGCGGTGAGGATATATTGCACGCCGGGCGTTGCCGTCTGGAACCGCGCCAGCCGCTCGCCCAGCCATTCGGCGAAGAATTCGCGCGGGACCGCCAGCGTGTACCGGTCCGAGGCCTGCCCCGCCTGCATCGCGGCGACGCTTTCTTCGAACCTGAGAAAGCCTTCGCGCAAGGGATCAAGGCCAGCGGCGCCTTCGGGCGTGAGTTCGAGCCCCTTGGGCGTGCGGCGGAACAGGACAACGCCCAGCACATCCTCAAGCGCGCGGATCTGCTGGCCGACCGCCGCAGGCGTGACAGCGAGTTCATCCGCCGCGCGGGTGAAGGACAAGTGCCGGGCGGCGGCGTCAAACACGCGCAGGGCGTTCAGGGGGAGATGAGTACGCTTCACGCCGGCAGCGATAGGCGCGGCGGCGCTTCAGGACAAGCTTGCCCTAGCGCTGCGGGCGGCCATCGGCGGTTTCGGGCGCGGCCAGCGGGAAGAACGGGATGCGCACCTCGAACGGCGACCCATCGCCGCGTTCAAAGGTATAGAACCCTTCCATCGAACCGAACGGCGTTGTCAGCGGGCAGCCCGAGACATAATCATGGCTTTGCCCCGGGGTGAGCAGCGGCTGTTCGCCCACCACCCCTTCGCCATCGACATGGTTGACCATGCCGCGCCCATCGGTGATGCGCCAATGGCGGGTGCGCAGACGCAAAGCTTCGTGGCTGCCGTTTTCGATGCGGATATGATAGACCCAGAACCACTTGCCCGCTTCCGGATGCGATTGCTCCGGCAGGAAGTTGACGGCGACCCTCACGGTAACTCCGTCGGTCGTGGCGGCGTGCTGGAAGAGTTCTTTCATATCGTGCCCCAAGGTAACAGGTCTGCGCGCCTCCACAAGTACCAGAACGCGGTTTTGCACCTCGGTATCCCGCAAGACATGCGTATTATGACGCAGGCGGCCAAACATCGGCAAAGCGAGGGCATGATGGCGAGACAATCACACGGCAGGATGCATGGCGGGGTAACGCGGCGCGGCGCGCTGGCGCAGGTGGCGGGCGCAGGGGCGGCAATGCTGATCGGCGGGTGTGCGCTGCGCGAGGCAGGAGGAGCCTTGCTGCCGGTCGATCCTGCGGCGACAGCTGCGCCCGATCTGGTGGATCTGGCGCGGGCCGATCCGCGCCTGCGGCTCGACATCCGCTATGCAACCCCTGCCAATTTCATGGGCCGGGTGCTGTATCCTGTGGCCAAGGCCGTGCTGCAACGCCCTGCCGCGCTGGCCTTGTCGCGCGTCCAGACGCGGGCCGAGGCGGCGGGCTATGGCCTCCTGATCTTCGATGCCTATCGCCCCTGGCGCATCACGCGCGACATGTGGGAGGCAACCGCGCCCTCCGCCCGCGAGTACGTGGCCGACCCGCGCACCGGATCGCGCCACAACCGGGGGTGCTCGATTGATCTGTCGCTGCACCGGGGCGGCGTGGAAGTGGTGATGCCGAGCCCCTATGACGATTTCACGCCCGCCGCCTACCGCTCCAACACCAACGCCCCGCCGCAAGCCCTGCGGCTGAGCCGGATGCTGGAGGAATGGATGGTGGCCGAAGGCTTCGTGCCGCTGGCCAATGAATGGTGGCACTATGACTGGGCCGAGTGGCGGCGCTATCCGATCATGGATGTGCCGCTGGAGGAGGTGGTGGCGGGGTGAGCGGGGGGCTTTGCGGGGGCCGCCGAGCGAACATGGGGACAGCAGCTATCTGCCCATCATCAGTCATTCCCGCTGATGCGGCGGGCACCTGAAACCGAACCGGCAGCTTTGGTGAGATTTTTGCCACGAGCGGACATTCTACAAACGACCCCAGAGCGGTCATTGGTGGTGGCAAGTGTGATCGCCAAGCAGCTGGGGATCGCCCATTGCAGCGTCTAAGAGGCACTGAAGGGGGCCTGACGCCCTGTTTCTGGCACGGGCCTACAATCAACGCCATCATCACTCAATGAAAGCAAGTTCCGTAAAAGCCTGCGTCTTCTGTGGTCAGCCACCGGAGGAAAAGACCAAGGAGCATGTGGTCCCCTTGTGGGTGATGAAACTCACCGGCGACGAGAAGCGGAAGGCGTTTTTTGGGGTTGATTACGCGAACGGTCCCGAGAACCTTCAGGTTCGCCAGCATGCATTCTCCTCATACACACTCCCCGCCTGCAAAACCTGCAATGACACGTTCGCTGTCTTAGAGGACTTCGCCAAGCGAGTAGTCGAAAAGCTCCTATCCGAGCAGCCGTTAACTGCGACAGATGTTGAGGTTCTTTTAGATTGGCTGGATAAAGTCCGCGTCGGCCTCTGGATCGCGGGCCGAACCCTCGGGACCAACATTTTCCGAGCATCCCAACCGAGGTTCTATGTGGGGCAGCGCGTTCGGTGGGCTGACCGATGGGCACGCATAACGCTGCTACCTGAAGGCGGGCAGGGGCTCACGTATGCGGGCGTCGGCACTCCGATGTTTGGTTCCATGGCAAGCGCGTTTGCAATCCGCATTAACCGCCTGATTATTCAGAACGCCTCAAGCCCTCGGATGCTTACGCGCTGGCTTGGCTTGCCATACCCAGAAATGACCAAAAAGAGGACGCCTGACGGCACGATTCACTTCAGCAAGGTGTGCTTCGGGAAAAACCGCCTGCTGCCCGGGCTCATGGATTTTCCAAAGCCATTCGCGGGACTTGAGGTCTTGCAGCCTGCGTACCCTTTTGACCTTAAGGACTGCGAACGGCCCTTTCGAAATCCATATGCAAAGGCTTTCTTTGCTGACTTAGAAACGCTTCGGGCGAAGCCGCTTCTGGCAACGCGGACAGAGATTCGCGCTATCAATGAGATCGGGCCTAAAGAGTATGAATTGATGAAGCAGCCCCTTCATCCGTCAATCCCCCATTGGTTCTCTAGCTCGGCACTTGTCCCGCAGAACTATGTTAGCGAAGTGGGGCTGGTGGGCGGCCCACCTGCGACTGAGAAGGATCACAAGCGGCTACTCAAGCTGATGAATGACCTGAGACACTTAAACCGAGCCTTCCTTAAGAAAATGGACGCTCAGGTACGAGACCCCAGCATGAGCAACGATGGGTCCGTCGAACTAGCGCAGGGCCGTCGGGTCATCTCTATCTGAGCAGGCACAGGATAAGCGTGGCATAGATGGCGGGAGCGACTATGTGTCGCCATTATGGTGAAGTTAGTCGGACGAATGGCCGATTGCACCTAAAATTGAGTCAAAGCCGCCATTCGCCTTCCCACCTACTTCCCGCCGTTCCCAGCCGGAAGGAAGGCGCTGCAAAGCTGCCGCCTGACTTCACCCCTCAGCCAGCAGCTCCGCAATCTGGCCAAGGCGCTCCTTGCCGAAGAACATCTCGTCGGGTCTGCCCGCGCGGCACACCCACATGGTCGGGATGCCGAAAGCGCCGCGTGTCACCACCGCCGAAGTCGCCTCGGTCAGCCCTTGCTTCACCGCCTCGCTCTGCGCGGCTGCCAGCAGCGCTGCCGGATCAAAGCCTGCCGCCGCCAGCACCGCGCCGATCGCTTGGCTGTCGGCAATATCCAGCCCGTCCTCCCAGATCGCAGGCAGCAGCGCCTCGGCCAGGGGAACACCCCGCCCTTCCTCGCAGGCGGCATAAAGCATGCGCTGCAAGAGGATGGAATTGAACGGGAATTGCGGGTGCATCCGGTATTTCGTCAGGCCATGCTTGGCGATGAACCGCTCCATCTCCAGCATGGCATAGGCGTTCTTGCCCTTGACCTCGGCATCGCGGATCATCGGGGGGGCATTGCCGGTGAGCTTGTGCATGCCTGCCAGAAACACCGGCAGCAAGACCAACTCCGCCCCTGCCCTCGCCACCACATCGCGCAAGGGCGCAAACACCAGATAGGCATTGGGGCTGACAAAATCGAAGACGAGTTCCACACGCTTGGTCATGGCATCACCCCCTCAGATCCCGGCCTTGCCGAGCGCCTGATCCATGTCTTCGATGATATCGGCAATATCCTCAAGCCCGACATTGATCCTCAGCAGCCCTTCGGTCACGCCCATTTCGGCGCGGGCTTCATCGCCCATATTGGCATGGGTGCTGGAGGCAGGGTGGCACATCAGGCTGCGCGCATCGCCGATATTGTTCGATATATCGACCAGTTCGAGCGCATCGAGCACGGCAAAGGCCCGCGCCCGGGTGCCGACATCCAGCGCGAAAATCGGGCCAGTAGCGTCCATCTGGGCCATCGCGAGATCGTGCCTCGGGTGGCTTTTCAGCCCCGGATGCAGCATCCGCCCGCCCGCCGCTGCCACGCGCGGTTCGAGAAATTCGCCAAGGCTCACCGCATTGCGGCTTTGCTGGTGGGCGCGCAGGGCCAGCGTCTCCAGCCCCTTGTGCACCACCCAGGCATTGAAGGCCGACAGGATCGGCCCGGTGTTGCGCTGGAACGGCATCAGTTTTTCATCAATCCATTCCTGCGAGGCGCAGATCGCGCCTGCCAGCACGCGGCCCTGCCCGTCCATCAGCTTGGTCGCGGAATAGGCCACCACATCCGCGCCAAACTCCATCGGGCGCTGCAAGGCGGGCGAGGCAAAGGCATTGTCCACCACCGTGGTGATGCCATGCGCGCGGGCGAGATCGCACACGGCCTGCATGTTGACGATATCAAGCGTGGGGTTGGCCGGCGTTTCAAAGAAGAACACCCGCGTGTTGGGCCGGATCGCAGCTTCCCATGCGGCATCATCGGCGCTGTCGATCACGGTGGTTTCCACCCCGAAGCGGGGGAGCAGATGATCCACCAGCCAGCGGCACGAGCCAAAGGCCGCGCGCGCGGCGACCACATGGTCGCCCGCCGAAACCTGACACAGCAAGGCCGCTGTCATCGCTGCCATGCCGCTGGCCTGCGCGCGGCAGGCCTCTGCCCCTTCGAGCAGCGCGATGCGTTCTTCCAGCATTGCGACAGTCGGGTTCTGGAGGCGCGAATAGGTCATGCCTTCCGCCTCGCCGGCAAAGCGATCCGCCACGATCTGGGCACTGTCGTAGGTATAGCCCGAGGTGAGGAAAATCGCCTCGCTGGTCTCGCCATGTTCGCTGCGCCAGGTGCCGCCGCGCACCGCCTGCGTAGCGGGGCGCCATGCGCGCGTCTGGGCACGGTTCATTCCAGTGGTCTTCTTCATGGCTGAGCCGATTAGTCATGCTTTTGTCCCCCCGCAAGTTTTGCTGCACTTCGCGCAGGCAAGCGGCTATGGGACGGCGAAACCCACCCCGCCGGAGCGCTTGTTCATGGATATCACCTTCACCCCGCTTATCGCCTTGTTTGCGGGCGGATTTCTTGTTGCAGTTGGCGGCATCGCCAGCATTCTGCTGCGTGATCGCAAAGTGGGCAGCGCCGCGCTGGCCGCCGCGCTGTGCGGCGGATTTGCTGCCTATACAGCCGGTACGATCTATTCCGAAGGCGTGCTGCCGGTATTGGCCAATCAGGCCAGCAACATGTGGGGCGTGCAGGTGTGGTGGGATTTGCTGATCGCGATCACCATCGGCCTGTTTCTGATCGCCCCGCGCGCGCGGGCGCAGGGCATGAACCTGCCGTTGTGGATCGTCTTTGTCGTGGCGACTGCCAGCATCGGCTTGCTGGCGATGGTCGCGCGCCTGTTCTGGCTGGAACAGGCCGCCGCTCCCCAAGCCTGATCGCCCACGCGCTTTGATGCCAACCGCGCCGCATTCCACTGCCCCCCACCCGCGCGATCCGGCGTGGTGGTGCGTGCTGATCCCGCTTGCCTTCGGGATTGCGGCGGCGTGGCGGCTCAGCCTGCCCGGCCTGCCGTTCTTCGACGAGGTGCATTACATCCCCGCCGCGCGCGAAGTGCTGCGCTGGTGGGAGACAGGGACCGGCGGCTGGATCAATCCCGAACACCCGCCGCTTGGCAAATATCTGATCGCGCTGGGTATTGCGGTGCTGGGTGATGATGCGGTGGGCTGGCGGATCATGCCGCTGATCGCAGGCATTGTCGCCGTGGGCGCTGCCATGCGCGCGATGTGGCATGCCAGCGCCAACCGTTTTGCGGTGATCGCGGCCGGCGTGCTGCTGGCCAGCGGCTTTCCGCTGTTTGTCCACGCGCGCATTGCCATGCTCGACATTTTCATGGCGGCGTTCCTGCTGATCGCGGCCTGGCAATTTGCCGGGGCCTGCCGCGAGCCTGAGACCGGGCGCTGGCGGCTGGCATTGTGCGGCGTGATGCTGGGCTGTGCGATGGCGGCAAAATGGAATGCCGCGCCCATCGCCATGCTGCCGGGGCTGGCCTTTCTGATTGCCAGAGCCACCGCCGGACGCCGCCGCCTGCTGCTGAGCCGCCGCGGCGCGCCGGTGCCGGGGATCACGCTGGTGGAGGCGTTCGGCTGGCTCGGCGTGCTGCCACTGGGGGTCTATGCGCTTGCCTACCTGCCCGCCTACAGCATGGGCACGTTTCTGCGCCCCTCGCTGGTGAGCGAGCACGGGATCATCGGCGCACAGATCGAGATGCTGCGCCTGCAATCCTCGGTGATCACGCCGCACACCTATATGAGCACCTGGCTGCAATGGGTGCTGAACACGCGCGGCATCTGGTATCTGTATGAATTCACCGACGGCGCGCAGCGCGGGGTGCTGCTGATCGGCAATCCGCTGACGATGCTGGCGGGCCTGCCGGCGCTGGTGTGGTGTGCCTTTGCCGGGGTACGGCGGCGCAATTGGGCGATGCTCGCCTGCGTGATCGGCTATGGGGTGAGCCTTGGCCTGTGGGTAATCGCGCCCAAGCCCGTGCAGTTCTATTATCACTACCTCATGCCAAGCACGTTTCTGCTGGCCGGGCTGGCGCTGGCACTGGCGGATCTTGCAGCGCATCGGCGGCTTGGCTGGCTGGCGTGGGCAGCGCTGGCGGCATCGCTGGCGCTGTTTGCGGTGTTCCTGCCGATCCTGTCAGCCGCCCCGCTGGAAGGCGCCATGAGCTTTACCCGCTGGATGTGGCTGAAGGGTTGGATGTAGCGGCCTAAAACCTCCCCCACACAAACCGGCTGGACAGCGCATAATTCCACACCGAACCCACCACAATGCCCGCCAGCGCAGCCAGCGCCCAGAACAGCCCCTGCCCTTCCAGAAAGGTCGCAATCGCCACATTGGCCAGCGCACCGACTGAGCACGCCGCGCAAAAGCCCAGCCATCCGCGCAGCACCGCGCCTGCGCCCACCAATCGCTTGTCGCGATAGGTCAGCCAGTTGTTGAGCCAGAAATTGAACGTCATCGCCGCCAGCACCGCTGCGCCCTGCGCCAGCGCAAAGCCTTCGCCCAGCACCTTGAGGATCACGCTCAGCACGGCAAAATGCACCGCCACCCCGGCAGCCCCGACCGTGCCGAACAGGGCAAAGCGGGTGGGGATGATCCGGCCCAGCACCTTATCATAAAGCCCGGCGAGAAAATCGAACAGAATGGCGCGGTCCAACTTGCTTGTCCCTTCACGGCGAGCGGCAAAATCGAGCGGGAATTCCCGCACCTTCAGCGGCGTATCAGCCGTGGCCAGCAAATCGAGCAGGATCTTGAAGCCCACCCCCGAAAGCCGCGGCGCAAGGCTGCGCGCCCGCGCGGCTTCGAGCATGAAATAGCCGCTCATCGGATCGCTCAGCGTCACGCCGGTCAGGGCGCGCGCTGCGCGGTTGGCAAGGGCCGACAACCGTTCGCGCTCGGGCGCAGCCCAGGCCGCCGTGCTCGCCCCCGGCATGAAGCGGGACGCGACGCAAATCTCCGCCTCGCCTGCCTTGAGCGCGGCGAGCATGGGTGCGAGCAGCGCCGGATCATGCTGGTGATCGGCGTCCATCACCGCCACGAACGGCGCAGGCGTGGCGCAAAACCCCTCGATCACTGCGCTTGCCAGGCCACGCCGCCCGATCCGCTGGATCACCCGCACCCGCCCGTCGGCGAGCGCCAGCTTGCGGGCTTCATCAGCGGTGCCATCACTGCTGTCATCATCGACAATGATGACTTCCCAGCGAACCCCGGCCAGCGCCGCCTCGATCCGCACCAGCAAGGGCGCAAGATTGCCGCGCTCGTTGAAAGTCGGCAGGACAATGGCAAGTTCGATGGCCTGCTGCATCGCGGGTCTATACGAGGCGCGCGCGCACCGCCTCGCCGATGGCCGCCGTGCCGTGGCTGCCGCCGAGATCGCCGCCTCTGATCCCGTCCGCCAGTGCCGCAGCAACCGCCGCTTCGATGCGCGCCGCGTCTGCCTCGCGGCCAAAGGAATGGCGCAGCATCATCGCGGCGGAAAGGATTGTCGCCATCGGATTGGCCTTGCCCTTGCCCGCAATATCGGGCGCGCTGCCGTGGATCGGTTCATACAGGCCAAAAGTGCCATGCGCGCTCTGGCGTTCGCCCAGCGACGCGCTTGGCAAAAGGCCGATAGAGCCGACACAGGCGCTGGCGAGGTCTGACAGGATATCGCCGAACAGATTGCCCGTTACGATTACGCCAAACCGGCCCGGATGGCTGACCAGCTGCATCGCGGCATTATCAACATACATGTGATCAAGGCTCACCCCGCTGTATTCATGGGCGATCTCGATGATCACATCGCGCCACAACTGGCTGGTTTCCAGCACATTGGCCTTGTCAACGCTGGTCAGCGGCTGGCCGCTGGCGGCAGCGGCGCGGAAGGCGACATGGGCGATCCGGCGCACTTCGGGGGCGGAATAATTCATCGCGTCCCAGCCTTCACGCTCGCCCCGGTCATTCATCCGCTGCCCCTTGGCACCGAAATAGACATCGCCCGTCAACTCGCGCACGATCAGCACATCCATGGCGCCCGCAATGTCAGCCCGCAGCGGCGAGAGATGTTCCAGCCCGGCAAACACCCGCGCCGGGCGCAGATTGGCGAACAGATCAAGCTCCTTGCGTAAGGACAGGATCGCCTGTTCGGGGCGCAGGCGGCGTTCCAGATTGTCGCAGGCCGGATCGCCCACCGCGCCGAACAGCACCGCATCAGCAACGCGCGCCGCCTCAAGCGTGGCGGGCGGCAGCGGGTGGCCATGCTTGCGATAAGCCGCCGCACCGACATCGGCATAGGTCAGTGCAAGGCCCGGCAGGCCGAGCGCCTCAAGCACTGCCACCGCCTCGGCCGTGACCTCGGGGCCGATCCCGTCACCGGGCAGAACCGCAATCTTCATGGGTATCTCTCGCCTTTGTGCCCCGCGCGCTCACACCATCCGGGAAAGCCGCTCCATCAACTGATCGCGCGCGGCCATAACATCGCGGCGCGCATCATCAAGCAGGTAGTACGCGATCGGCGTTTTCAAGGCACCGAGCGCCGCCAGCAGGCTTGCGGTATCTGCCGCAGGGTCGGGCCGCGCGGGCAAGGCGCTGGCGCCATAGCCGAGTTCGCCAAGCATCATCGCTTCGTAGGCGAACAGCGCTGCCAGCCAGCCGCGCGCCGAAGGTGCCACGCAAATCGCCTCAAGCAGCGCATCAAGCGCCTGATAAAGCGGCGGGCAGGCCGCGCGTTCGGGCAGGGCCGTGGTGGTGAGCGCGCAGGCCCAGCCAATCGCCGCAGCAGGCACCGGCTCAGTCATCAAGGCGGCGCGGCTGCGTTCCAGCTCGATCCGGGCAAAGGGCAGCTGGCCGGGGCTACGCGCCGCCAGATCAAGCGCCACACGGTTGCCGGGGATCATGACGGGGCGCAATTGCCGCCCGCGCCCGCCAGCGACATATCCCGCAACCAGGCCGTGATCAGCCGTCAGCGCGCGGATGATCGCGCCAGTTTCGCCATGCGGGCGGGAGGATAGCAGAATGGCAGGGGCGCGCAGGTGCATTGCTGCGGCGCGCCGCTAGCGCTTACTTCTTCTTGGCAAGCGCCGCTTCAAGCTCGGCAACCTTGGCGGCGAGAGCATCGGCCTGTTCGCGCGCTTTTTGTGCCATGGCCTTGACGGTGTCGAATTCCTCGCGGCTCACGAAATCCGCCCCGCCCATGCGTTCGCGCATCCGCTCACGCGCGGTCTCGCGGGCTTCCTGTGCCATGCCCGCAACCGTACCGGCGGCGCTGTTGGCGAGTTTGACGAGGTCGGCGAGGATCGGGTTCTGGCTTTGCATGGGTGCTATGTGGCAATCGCCCCGGCGCTTGTCCAGAGGCGCAGCGCCGCGCTCTTTACAATTTCACGCGGCTCACCGCGCCGCTGGCGCCGGCCATGCCGCCATCGGGGTTTTCGGCGAGGAACTGGTAATTGAGCGCGGTCGCAAAGCTTGCCCAGGCCAGATAGGGCACCAGCAGCAGCGCTGCCATGCGGCGCACCCGCCAGAACAGCACCATCACCACCAGCAGCGTCACCACCGCATAGCCCAGCACCATCAGCCCGCCGGTGATATTCTGCATGCCGAAAAACACGCTCGTCCAGGCGAGATTGCCGATGAAATGCAGGGCAAAGGCACCGATCGCCAGCCCCCGCCCCGGCGCGCCCCAGGCGCTGGCCACCAGCGCCAGCGCAAAGCCGATCATGATGTACAGCACCGACCACACAATCCCGAACACCGCAGGCGGCGGATAGATTGCAGGCTTGACCAGATTGGCGAACCACACCGTATCAGGGCCCGCCAGCTTGCCCGCAGCAAAGCCGAGCAGCAGGATCAGCGGCACCAGAAACAGCGACCAGCGCAGCAGGCTGGCACGCAGCTGTTCGCGTGATGCAAGCACATTCATAAGGCTTTCCTTTCGCCCATGCGATACATCGAGCCGGCCACACCCTGCCAAGCCCGCGCCCCCCTGCCAAGCGGCTATGCACGGCTGCACCGAAATAAGGCACTATCCCCAGCTTTTTGCCACATTTTGCCCGATTGTGGCGAAAAGCAGGTGACGCCGCCACAATTTATGCTAATTCCCGCCACATTCTTGCCGTGATTCGGAGCGCGGGTCGGCAGGATTAGTCTTTCGCGCTCGCAATCAATCGGGCCCTTCGGGGTTCGTTTATGGGGAAATGCACCATGAAGAAGTTTTCTGCTCTGATCGCCGTTGCTGGTCTGGCCGTCGCCACCGTCGCTTGCTCGCCGAAGGCTGAAGAAGCCACCGACACCGCCGCTGACACCATGGCTGTTGAAGAAGCCGTTGAAGAAGCTGGTGCCGAAGGCGCCGAAGCCGCTGCTGACGCCGCCGCCGAAGGCGCCGAAGCCGTGACCGAAGCTGCTGACGCTGCCGCGACCGACGCTGCTGCTGCTGCTCCGGCTGCTGAAGCTACCCCGGCTCAGTAAGCCTTACGGCTTACCGCCCCGGCGCTGGTCGCCGGGGTAAGGGAACACAAAAACCGGCAGTAACCCTCGGGTTGCTGCCGGTTTTTTGTTGTACTGCCAACGCAGGCACGCTTGCGCTACCCGGCCCGCGCTGCCTAACCGATCGCGCCGAATACGAGGGCAAGCCCCAGTCCCATCAGCAACATCGCGGCGATCACGACAAAACCCTTGCTGTTCATGGCTATTCCCCCTTCTGCGCACCGCGCTGCGCGGCGATCAGGAATTCGACATTGCCCTGCGGCCCGGTGATCGGGCTGGTGGTGATACCCTGCACCTGCCAGCCGGCACCTTCCAGCCAGCATTGCACCTCATCGCACACCCGCGCGTGCAGCGCGGGATCGCGCACCACCCCGCCCTTGCCCACTTCCTCGCGCCCGACTTCGAATTGCGGCTTGATCAGCGCGACCAGCTGGCAAGCGGGCGCAGCCAGTGCAAGCGGGCGTTCCAGCACCTTGGCAAGGCTGATGAAGCTCGCATCGCACACCACCCAGTTGCACGCCCGGTTGATCTGATCCGGCGTCAGGATACGCGCGCTGGTTTGTTCGAGCACCGTCACGCGGGGATCTTCGCGCAGACGCCACGCCAGCTGGTTGGTCCCGCTGTCCACCGCAAACACATGGGCCGCGCCGTGGGTCAGCAAGACATCGGTAAAGCCGCCTGTTGAAGAACCAATATCCATCGCCGCCGCCCCTGCCGGATCAAGCCCGAAATGCGCGATGGCGTGGGCCAGCTTGATCCCGCCCCGGCTGACCCAGGGATGATCGCGCCCGCGCACTTCGAGCGGCGCGTCGCCCGCGATCTGCTGGCCGGGCTTGGCGATCTTGGTCTCCCCGGCAAACACCAGCCCGGCCATCACCAGCGCCGCAGCGCGGGCGCGGCTTTCGGCAAGGCCGCGCTCGGTCAGCAGCTGGTCAACACGGCGCTTTTTGGCAGGGGCGGCGGATTTGGTCATGGACGATTGCCGCGATAGCGCGCATTGTTGCGGCATGAAAGGATCAGACGTGAGGATGATGGGCGCATTGGGCCTGGCAGCCATGCTGGCGGCCTGCGCGCCCAGCCGTGTCCCGCCCGCCCCTGTGCCCGCACCCCAGCCCGCGCCGCGCCCTGCCCCGGCACCCGCACTTCCCGCTGCGCCGCCGACCACCAATTGGGCCGACGCGCCGCAAACACCCGGCACCTGGCGGTACGCAACGCAAGGCGCCTATACCGAGGCCGCCTTTATCGGCAGCATGGGCCAGCCGCTCGCCCGTCTGCGCTGCATGGCGGATCGGCGCTTGGTGGTGGTCTCGCTCCCCGAAAGCGGCGCGCCCCGCCCGCGCGTGACAATCCGCAGCCACACCGCAGCCCGCACGCTCGAAGGCCAGCCTGCCGGGCGCGAGACTGTGGCAGGGCTGGCCCCCACGGATCCGCTGCTGGATGCGATGGCCTTTGCCCGCGGCCGCTTTGCGATCGAGGCCGATGGCCTTGCGCCGCTGTACCTGCCGTCATGGCCCGAAGTGGCGCGGGTGATCGAGGATTGTCGCTGACCGCGCGGCGGCGCCTGCGCGAAACAGACGGGCATTTATTGTGACTTGGGAAAAACTTTTTTCAAGTCTTGTCCTTCGCCGCGCAATGATTTACAACCTGTCATGAGGCCAGCGGCGAACGCGGCTCTCGGCCCCCGGTGAAACGCGGGGTCTAGCTCACTAGCGCGAAAGGAGGTGATCCGATGTCTCATGGTTCAGTAGCGAGGTCGGTGAAGATCCCTACGGAGCATACTCGGTAATCCTCTTGCCAAGTAAGGCTTCGTGAGCGGCACTTCCGGCCGCTGACCATGAAAGGGCGTTTCCACCGACGGGCTGGAAGCGCCCTTTTCATTTTTTGTTTTGCGAACACGCGTCCGCGGGTTCGTCCTCGGCGCGGTTGCGATCCCTGCGGGATCGTACGCCTGCGGGCGGGCGGTCGCCCTTGCGGCCCTTTGGGCCGTTGCTTGTTTTTGCGGACACGCATCCGCGTGTTCATCCTCGGCGCGGTTGCGATCCCTGCGGGATCGCGCGCCTGCGGGCGGGCGGTCGCCCTTGCGGCCCTTTGGGCCGTTGCTTGTCTTTTTGCGGACACGCATCCGCGTGTTCGTCCTCGGCCCGGCTGCGATCCCTGTGGGATCGCACGCCTGCGGGCGGGCGGTCGCCCTTGCGGCCCTTTGGGCCGTTACTTGTTTTTGCGGACACGCATCCGCGTGTTCGTCCTCGGCGCGGTTGCGATCCCTGCGGGATCGCGCGCCTGCGGGCGGGCGGTCGCCCTTGCGGCCCTTTGGGCCGAATCCAATCCTTCCCATATTGGGGAGGATACTTGCTCTCCGACGCGCGCAGGATTAGGCGCACTCCATGGACTTTACGCGCATCCCTCACCCATCGCCGACGCCCGCCGACACCCGCACTGCGTTGATCGCCGATCCCGGTTTCGGCACCGTTTTCACCGATCACATGGTGGTGATCGACTATGATGAGGCGCTGGGTGGCTGGCAGACGCCGACCATCGGGCCGCGCGTGGCGATCCCGCTCGATCCGGCGGCCAGCGTGCTGCATTATGCGCAGGAAATCTTTGAAGGCATGAAGGCCTTTGCCCATGCCGATGGCGGGCTTGCCCTGTTCCGGCCCGAAGCCAACGCAGCCCGGTTCAATGCCAGCGCGCGGCGCATGGCGATGCCCGAAATCCCCGAGGCGCTGTTCCTTGCCGCAGTGCGCGAAATCGTGCAGGCCGACGCCGCCTGGCTGCCGCCGATTGCAGGCGGATCGCTGTACCTGCGCCCCTTCATGTTCGCGTCCGAAGCCTTTCTCGGCGTGCGCCCGGCGCGGCAATACAAATTCGTGGTGATCATCTCGGCAGCGGGGAATTACTTCAAGAAGGGCGTCAATCCCGTCAAAATCTGGGTGGCGCAGGATTATGTGCGCGCTGCCCCCGGCGGCACGGGCGCGGCCAAGACCGGCGGCAATTATGCCGCTTCGCTGGTGCCGCAGGCGCAGGCGATTGCGCAGGGCTGCGATCAGGTGGTGTTCCTTGATGCAATCGAACACAAGTGGGTGGAAGAACTGGGCGGCATGAACCTGTTCTTCGTGCGCGCCGATGGCAGCGTGATCACCCCGCCGCTGACCGGCACGATCCTGCCCGGCATCACCCGCGATTCGCTGATCGCGATGCTGCGCGAGGAAGGCCTCGACGTGCGCGAGGAGCCTTACAGCATTGATCAATGGCGCGACGAAGCCACCAGCGGCCACCTGCTGGAAACCATGGCCTGCGGCACGGCGGCGGTCGTTACGCCGGTGGGCACGGTCGCTTCGCCCGGCGGTGAATTTCATATCGGCGCAGGCGGGATCGGGCAGATGACAGCCAAGATGCGCGAACGGCTGGTCGATATCCAGCATGGCCGCGCGCCCGATCCGCACGGCTGGGTGATGCGGGTTTGAGCCCCGCACCGGTCCCCGAACTGACCCCTGCATTGATACACGTCGCCGCGCTTTACCAGTTTACTGCCTTTCCCGATCCCGGCGCCCTGCGCGCCCCCTTGCTGGAGCATTGTGCGGCGCACGGCGTGAAAGGCACGCTGCTGCTCGCGCACGAGGGCATCAATGGCACCATCGCCGGCGAGGCTGCCGCGCTTGATGCCGTGCTGGCGGCGATCCGCGCTCTGCCGGGCTGCGCCGGGCTGGAAGTGAAATTCTCCGCCGCGCCGGAGATGCCGTTTGGCCGGATGAAAGTGCGGGTCAAGCGCGAGATCGTCACCATGGGTGAGCCCGATCTTGATCCGGCGGCAAGCGTGGGCCGCTATGTCGCGCCGCAGGATTGGAACGCGCTGATCGCTGATCCCGAAACCCTCGTGATCGACACCCGCAATGATTACGAAGTGGCGATCGGCAGCTTTGCCGGCGCGGTTGATCCCCGCACGCGCGCTTTCCGCGATTTTCCGGCGTGGTTTCGCGAGCACCGCGAAGCCCTGCTCGCCGGCAAGCGGCGCGTGGCGATGTTCTGCACCGGGGGGATCCGCTGCGAGAAATCGACCAGTTTTCTGCGCCGTGAGGGCGTGGAGGAAGTCTATCACTTGCGTGGCGGCATCCTGAAATATCTCGAGGACGTGCCCGAGGCCGACAGCCTGTGGCGGGGCGAATGTTTCGTCTTTGATGAACGCGTCAGCCTTGGCCACGGGCTGGCGCCGGGCAGCGCCCGAATGTGCCGGGCTTGCGGGCGGGCGGTCTTACCGGGTGAGGCTTGCGCGGCGTGTGAGGCACCCGCCGCGCCATGAGCGCGCTTCCCATCCTCTATTCCTTCCGCCGCTGCCCCTATGCGATGCGCGCGCGCATGGCGCTGTGGGCGGCGGGGATCGCGGTGGAATTGCGCGAGGTGAAGCTGGCCGCCAAGCCTGCGGAACTGATCGCCGCCAGCCCCACGGCGACAGTGCCGGTGCTGGTGCTGGCAGACGGCACAATGATCGACCAGAGCCTTGGCATCATGCGCTGGGCGCTGGGGCAGCATGATCCCGAAAGCTGGCTGGCGGGTGATGAGCCGGCGCTGATTGCGGCCAATGACGGGCCGTTCAAACATCACCTCGACCGCGCCAAATATCCGACCCGCTATGCGGCTGACGGCGTGGACCACCGCGCCGCCGCGCTGGCTTTGCTGGCACCGCTTGAAGCCCGGCTCCAAGCCAGCGCTCAGCTGTGCGGGACGCGCCGCAGCCTCACCGATATCGCGCTGTTCCCCTTCATCCGCCAGTTCGCCCATAGCGACGCAGAATGGTTCGCCGCGCAAGCCTTGCCGCGCCTTGCCGCATGGCTCGAAGGGCACTGCGCCAGCGCGCTGTTTGCCGCCATCATGCCCAAGTTTACGCCGTGGCAGGCGGGCGACGTCCCTATTCGCTTCGGGCCATAATCCCCCGTAGCGAGCCGTGCCGCATGGCTTGAACGCCCAGTTACACGCTGATATCTTGCAGCAATTGCCAAGAGGTCGTGCCCCGTGACAAAAGCGCTTTCGGCCATCGCCGCGCTGCTCGCCGGAGCAGCCACCTGCCTTGCCGGCGGGTGGATCGGCGCGGCCTTGGTTGACTGGATATCGGCCCATCGCGAGACCGTCGCTCTCACGCAGCCGTGGCTGTTCCCGTCGATCCTCACGCTGGTCGCCCTTGGCATGATGAAGCGCCGCGACGGGGCGGGCGCGTAATGCCCGAATGGCTCGATCTTTCGCTGTGGTACAAGACGCTCACGCCGTGGCGGTTTGAGCTGCTGCTGGCCGCCACCATCATGAGCTTTGCCGACTATGTCACCACGACGATGTTCGTGAAGCGCGCCGGGCCAGCCATGGAAAGCAACCGCCTGCTGCGCTGGATCATGGAGCGGTGGGGGATCCGGGGATTGTGGATATTCTGGGTGCTGGTGTGGACGGTGATGTGGATGGGCGTGTTCGGTGCCTTGATGCTGGCCTTCCTCACGCTCATGCACGGCGCCGCTGTCATCAACAATCTCTTCGTGCTGCGCGACCTTGCCCGCGAAGACTATGCCGAGGCGTAAGCGGGCCTTAACCCCCCAGCCCCTCGCGAAAGGCATCAATCAGCCAGCTTGCCGCCGGGCCAAGCCTGCAATCGCGCCGCCACAGCGCTGACAGGCGATAGCGCGCGCCGGGGCGTTCGGGCAGATCGAGTTCCACCAAGTGCCCCGCTGCCAGATCGCCTGCCACCATGTGGCGCGGCATATTGCCCCAGCCCAGCCCTTCGATCAGCAGCGAATGCTTGGCGCCCAGATCACCCAGCCGCCAGGTCGAGGGGCTCAGCACGGAAAATTCCTGCCCTTCGGTGAGCCGCGAACGATCGGTCAGCACCAGTTGCAGGTGCTGGCGGCTCTCCCCCGGCACCACGCCCCCTTGTCCACTGGCGCGCGCCAAGGGGTGCGAAGGCGCGGCGACCGGCACCAGATCAATCTCGCCGATCACCTGCCGTTCCAGTTCAGGGTGATCGGCTGTCACCGGGCCGCCGATGGCAAGCTCGGCTTCCTTGTCGATGAGGCAGGCCGCCACTGCGCCCAGCCCTTCGATATTGAGCGTGAGCGCAACGGTGGGAAACATCCGGCGAAATTCGCCCAGCACCCGCGCGGTCACCTCGCCCGGCACCATCACGTCGATCACAAGACCAATGCTCGCCTCAAGCCCGGCATGGAGCGAGCGGGCCTTGGCGAGCATGGCATCCACCCCGTCGGCAATGCTGCGCGCTTCGGCGAGCAATCCTTCGCCAGCGGCGGTGAGCACCGGGCGGCGCGAACCTTCGCGGGCGAACAGGGTCAGGCCAAGCTGCGCTTCCAATTGCGCGATGCCATAGGAAATCGCCGAGATCGCCCGGCCCTGCGCCTTGGCGGCAGCGGCAAAGCTGCCGTGTTCGGCAATCGCGATGAAGATCCGCAGCTGATCAAGCGTAGGCTCGCCCAATTTCATGCGGGTTATGTTCGGATTATTCGATCATCTTGGCAAGTTTTATCGCACTTATCCGTCCGAACTTTCGCGCCTATCTGGCGTTCAACCCCACACAAGGAGGCACGACATGATCGAACTTCGTCCCTTTGAAACTCTCGGCGCTGCCAATCATGGCTGGCTGGATGCGCATCACCATTTCTCTTTTGCGCAGTATCACGATCCGGCCCGCGTCCACTGGGGCGCCTTGCGCGTCTGGAATGATGATCGCATCGCGCCTGGCACCGGCTTTCCCACCCATCCGCACAGCGACATGGAAATCATCACCTATGTCCGCACCGGCGCCATCACCCACCGCGACAGCATGGGCAATGAAGGCCGCACCGAGGCCGGCGATGTGCAGGTGATGAGCGCGGGCCACGGCGTGCGCCATTCGGAATATAATCTGGAAGGCGAGGATACCACGCTGTTCCAGATCTGGATTATTCCCGATACCCGCGGCGGTGAGCCGAGCTGGGGCGCGCGGGCTTTCCCCAAGGAGACCCGCGACGGTGCTTTCGTTCCGCTCGCCAGCGGCGTTGCCAATGACAATGACGCACTGGCCATCCGCGCCGATGCCCGCGTGCTCGGTGCCACGATCAAGGCGGGGGAAAGCGTCACCTACACGCCGCGCAGCGCTGACCGCCACCTCTACCTCGTCCCCGCAACCGGCAAGGTGCGGATCGCCGATGTCGAAGCCAAGGCGCGCGACGGCGTGGCCATCACGCAGATGGCCGAGGTTACCATCACCGCGCTCGAAGACAGCGAAGTGGTGCTGGTGGACGCCGCCTGATCTTCCCCGCCAATCTCCCCCTCCCCTGCGGGGAGGGGGGCGTGGGGGGTGGGGGCTCGGCTCCAGAAGTGAGCGCCGAACACCCACCCCCAACCCCTCCCTCAAGGGAGGGGAGTTTTTCCCAAACCCGAAGGAACCGCATAATGGCCAATCTTCTCTACATCACCACCAGCATCAACGGCGCAGACGGCGTCTCGCGCGGGTTTGGCGACAAGCTCGCCCACGGCCTTGCGGCCAAGACCGGCGCAAGCGTCACGCCCCGTGATCTGGCTGCCAATGATCTGCCCTTTGTGAGCGCAGCGCGCTTTGGCGCGAACCTTACCCCGGCGGCTGATCGCACGCCCGAGCAGGCCGATCTTGCTGCGATTGCCGACACGCTGATTGCCGAATTGCAGGCCGCCGACACCATCGTCATCGCCACGCCGGTTTACAATTTCGGCCCGCCCGCCACGCTCAAGGCGTGGGCCGATCTGGTGGCGCGCGCGGGCACGACCTTCCACTACACCGCAACCGGCCCGCAGGGCCTGCTGACCGGCAAGAAGGCCTATCTCGCGATTGCCAGCGGCGGCACCCCGGTGGGCAGCGATTTCGATTTCATGAGCCGCTGGCTGACCTTCTTCCTCGGTTTCCTCGGCATCACTGATGTCACCATCATCGCAGCAGACGGCATCATGGGTGAAGGCGCGGAAGAAAAGATCGCCGCTGCCCACGCCAAGGTCGCTGAATTGGTGGGCTGATTTCTCGTCGAGCAGACCACCCGCCCCGCATCTTTGTCTTTGGCCCAACCCGGCCACCATATCGTGATGGTATCATTGGTGGCCGGGTGGGCCAGAAAACCCGAAAGCGGGGTGGGTGGTCTGAACCGCAATCAAAAACGTGAGCGCACCAGCAAGGGCTTGAACAGGCTCGCGCTGGGGCGCACCACGATCACCGCCACGCCCACCATCGCCAGCGCTCCGCCTGCCAGCAGCGGCCAGCCAATCGCATCGCCTGTCAGCCATGCGCCAAAGCCTATCGTGAGCAAGGGGGTCAGCAGCGTGAGCGGCACCACCACATTGGCATCATGGCGCTGGAGGATGCGGTAAAACGCCGAATGCGCGCCGACTGACACCACAATACCGGCAAACAGCGCGCACAGCGCCACTTCGAGCGGCGCGGCTGCAACGGCGGCGATCTGCCCCGCTTTCAAACACCAGCGTGGCCGGGATCAGCGCGCCGAGCGAAACCACCGCCGCCCAGGCTTGCAGCCGCACGGCATCGAGCGTGATCGTCTTGACGAAGACCGAGCCCAGCGATCCCACCACCGCTGCGCCGAATACCAGCGCAAGGCCCGTGATGCTGCCGGCATCCTCAGGGCTGCCCATCGCCAGCAGCACGCCGCCCAAAGTCAGCGCCATGCCGAGCCCGCGCCGCCAGCCGACCTTCTCACCCAGAAACACCACCGCAAACAGCACCGCGAGCGGCGCGGAGGACAGATTGACAATCCCCGCTGCCGAAGGCGTTGCCGTCTTCAGCCCGGCAAACAGCAGCGCAAAACTGCCCCCACTGATCGCAAAACCGATCAGCAGCACGCGCGGGAGTTGCCGGGGCAAAGGGCGCAGCAGCGGGAACAGCACCAGCAGCACCAGCCCCGAACGCAGCACGGTGTAGAACAGCGGCGGCACGCCCAGTTCGGCAATCGCGATCTTGCTGACCACCACATTGAGCGCCCAGACGATATTGCAGGCCATCAGCACCGCGATGGCTGACGCTGGCAGATTGGCGGGCACGTCAGGCCAGATCAGGCAGGGTGGCGGCGATTTCGGGCGGCAGATGCTCACGCAATTCCTCGCGCCAGACGCTCGCTACCGCATCGGACGGTGCGCGCCAATCGCCGCGCGGGCTCAAAGCGCCAGCCGAGGAGACTTTCGGCCCATTGGGCAGCGCCGAACGCTTGAACTGCGAAAACCCGAAAAACCGTGCGCAGAACTTGTCGAGCCAGCTTGCAATCGTGGCCAAGTCATATGCGCGCTTTTCGCCATCCGGGAAGCCTGCTGGCCACACACCGCCCGCGCGCGCTTGCCATGCGTGCCATGCGAGAAAGGCGACCTTGGACGGGCTCTGGCCGTAGCGGATGATGTGATGCAGGAAGAAGTCGTTCAATTCGTAAGGGCCAACGATGCTTTCGGTCGATTGGATCGCGCCGTCTGCACCCGGCGGCACCAGTTCGGGCGAGATTTCGGTGTTCAGCACCGCTTCCAGCACGTCGCCGCACGCATCGGTGAACTGGCCGGTCGCGATCACCCAGCGGATCAGATACTGGATCAGCGTCTTGGGCACGCCCGCATTGATGCCGTAATGGCTCATGTGATCGCCCACGCCGTAGGTGCACCAGCCCAGCGCCAGCTCCGAAAGATCGCCCGTCCCCAGCACAAAGCCGCCATGCTGGCCAGCGAGGCGGAACAGGTAATCCGTGCGCAGCCCCGCCTGCACATTTTCGAAGGTCACATCGTGGACCGGCTCGCCATCGGCAAAAGCGTGGCCGATATCCTCCAGCATCCGCATCGCCGCCGGGCGAATGTCGATCTCGCCTGGCGTGATCTCCATCGCCGCCATCAGCCGGTGCGCATTGCCCTTGGTCTCATCCGACGTGCCAAAGCCCGGCATGGTGTAGCCGCGAATGAAGCTGCGCGGCAGGCCAAGCCGATCACACGCCTTGGCCGCCACGATCAGCGCGTGAGTGCTGTCGAGCCCGCCCGAAATCCCGATCACCAGGCTTTTGGCGTGCACCGACTGAATGCGCCGCATCAGCGCATCGACCTGAATGTTGAAAGCCTCGTAACAATCCTCGTCCAGCTTTTCGCGCCGGTCGGGCACAAAGGGGAAGCGGGCGACGGCGCGCGCAAGCCCCCGGTCGCCGGGTGCGCTCGCGTGATCGAACACGATCTTGCGATAGGTATCAGCCGGATGGCCCGCCGCCTCGGCAGCATCGGCAAAGGTCTGGTTGCGCAGGCGTTCCGCCGCGATGCGGGCGGTGTCGATATCGGCGATGCACAATTCCGGCGTCAGATCGAACCGCGTGCTCTGGGCGACGAGATCGCTCAGCTCGTAGATCACGCCCTGCCCGTCCCAGGCAAGGTCAGTGGTGCTTTCGCCATGCCCGCTCGCCGAATAGGCATAGGCGCAGATGCCCCGGCTGGCGCTGGCGCGGCAATGGAGGTGGCGATCATCGGCGCGCCCGATGGTAACAGGCGAGGCCGAAAGATTGCACAGGATCAGCGCGCCTGCCAGCGCGGCCATGGTGCCGGGCGGATTGGGCGCCCAGAAATCCTCGCAGATCTCGATCCCGAAGGCAAAGCCCGGCAGGTTGCTGGCCGCGAACACCAGATCCGTGCCGAACGGCACTTCCTCGCCCGCCACGGCGATCCACAAATCCACACAGCCCCGGCCATGGGCGAAATAGCGCTTTTCGTAGAATTCGCGGTAATTGGGCAGGTAAGATTTGGGCACCACGCCCAGCACCTGCCCGCCCGCGATCACGACCGCGCAATTATAGAGCTTGCCCGCACGGCGCAGCGGCGCGCCGGTAATCAGCACCGGCGAGAAATCCGCGCTCGCCGCGACCAGTTCGGCCAGCGCCCGCTCCACCCGGTCAAGCAGCGCTGCCTGCAGCAGCAGATCGTCAATCGCATAGGATGACAAGGTGAGTTCGGGATAGACCACCAGATCAACGCCCGCATCATGCGCGCGCTGCGCCTCGGCCAGCACGCCTGCCAGATTATGCGCCACATCGGCCGTGCGGCTGGCCGGGGTTGCTGTCGCCACCCGGACAAAACCGTGGGCGTGGGCATCGTAAAAGCTGTGCATCTCGCTGGTCATGGCTCGCCTGTGCGCTGTGAGATATGCCTCTAGCGGTTAATTCCGCCTGTTCCTATAGCCCGCAATCACGCCAGCCTTTTGTGCAAGGAGCCCATGCCGATGTCCGACACCGCCTATACCCCGCCCGCCGTCTGGAGCGCCGACACGGTTTCGGGCGGGCGCTTTGCCAGCATCAACCGGCCCACCGCAGGCGCGCGCGAAGAACGCGATCTGCCGGTCGGCGCGCATCCCTTCCAGCTCTACTCGCTCGCCACGCCCAACGGGGTGAAGGTGACGATCATGCTGGAGGAATTGCTCGCCCTTGGCCATGCGGGCGCGGAATATGACGCGTGGACGATCAATATCGGCCAGGGCGAACAATTCACCAGCGGCTTTGTGGGCGTAAACCCCAATTCCAAGATCCCTGCCCTGCTTGATCGCAGCGATCCGCAAGCGCCGTTCCGGGTGTTCGAATCAGGCGCGATCCTGCTCCATCTGGCGGAGAAATTCGGCGCCTTCCTGCCCACCGATGCAGCGGCGCGTGCCGAGGTGATGAGCTGGGTATTCTGGCAGGTCGCCAGCGGGCCGTTCATCGGCGGCGGGTTCGGCCATTTCTACGCCTATGCGCCCGAAAAATACGAATATCCGATCAACCGCTATGCGATGGAAACCAAGCGGATTTTCGATGTGTCGGACAAGCGGCTGGCGACCAGCCGCTTTCTGGCGGGCGATGACTACACCATCGCCGACATCGCCAATTTCCCCTGGCTGGCCCCCTTCACCACGGGCGAGATCTACAATGATGCGCGCACCTTCCTGAGCATTGATGATTACACCCACGTCAAACGCTGGGTCGATGAAATCGCGGCGCGCCCGGCGGTTCAGCGCGGACGGATCGTCAACAAGACCTGGGGGGATGAGGCAACGCAGCTGAAGGAACGCCATTCGGCAGCCGATTTTGCAGGCAAGCAATTGGGGTAAAATTGTCGCCGGGGGCCTGCGTCTTTCCCCTTCACATCTCCATTCGAGCCGCTATAGAGCGCGGCTCTTGCTGGGGCGTAGCCAAGCGGTAAGGCAGCGGTTTTTGGTACCGCCATGCGAAGGTTCGAATCCTTCCGCCCCAGCCAGTTTCCATCAACGCCAGTTGCAGCAATCCCGATAGGATAGCAGGCCGTCCTATGGTTCGGCCTGAATAATCGGGCTTGCCGTGGCCGCTGCCTGCACTGGCGGCGGGGCGGGCCGGTGCCAGACCAGCGCGGAACAGGCCAGCCATGCAGTGAACATGATCAGATAGGGCCACCGGCGCGGCAAGAGCTGCGCCACCAGCAGCGTTGCCGCAGCCGTGCCTGCCAGCGCAATCAGCGGCGCGCTTGCCGGGAGCGTGCCGCCGCTGCCAAGCGCTGTTTCGATCGCACTGCTCGCCCATTGCGCAGGCAGCAGCGCCAGCAGCCATGCGGGCAAGCGATCCGGCAGGGCCAGCGCCGTCGCCAGAATGGCCACTTCGCCGCAGACGACGAACACCGCAATCCACCAGCCCTTGTCACCGGCCGAACGGGCAAACAGCGCGCCGCGCGCCGCAAAGCTGATGCTGGCGATGATGGCAGCAAATCCGATCCATGGGGCCTGGGCAAACACCGGCATCCCCAGCATGTGGGCAAGCAGCACAAGGCCGGTCCCGCTCAGCACCGCCAGCACCACACCGCCGCGCAGGTTTCTGGTAACAGCCGCGCCGATCATGCCAGCCCCCATCAGGCCAACGGCAAGGATCGCCCCGCCCACCCGCAACAATGTCGCAGGCGCCGCAGCATCCGCCAGCGCCAGCATGGCAAGCGCAGGCGCGGCCGCCCCGGCCAGACCAACGGCAAACCACGCCGCAACGGGCCAGATGACAGGTTGAGCATGCCGGAATGACTTCATCGGACAATCACTGGTGCAAGCGCTTCGGGTTGTCGAGCCCGAACCATCCGGCTAGCACCACCGCGATGCACCGGCAAAGCTGCGGGATAAATCATCGCATCGGATTGTATTTGCGTTACGCATCGGGAACAGGCGAAGGGCCAGAAGGGTTGATGCCCGACGGCGCACGGCCTGCGCCGATGGCAGGGTTGATCGGGGACAAGACATGGCCTGGCGATGGGGAATGGCATGGGCGGCGAGCATTTGTGCATGGGGCAGCGCTGCCCTTGCGCAAACCGGCGATGCGCTCAGTTATCAGGCAGCCCAGCAGCGCTTTACCGAACAATCCGATGCACTTGATGCCGCCGATGCAGGGGTGCGCGCGGCGGCGGCGCGCTATCAGGCGACCCGCACCATCGGGCGGCCCGAGGTGGAGTTCGAAGCCCAGGTGCTCGATTTCCAGAAAACCCTGTTCCTCCCGCTCGGCCCGCTGGCGGGTGCGGGCGAGGCATTTGGTCTGCCCGATCCGCTGCAATTCCGCATCCGCGAGCTGGTGACGCGGCCGATCATCACCGCCACCTTGCCGCTTTATGCAGGCGGGCAGATGGATGCCGCGCGCACCGGTGCGGCCAGCCGCCTTGCCATCGAGGAAGCCGCGCGTGATGACACTTCGGCCAAGGGGCTGGCGCAGTTGGCGCGGGCCTATTTCGGGCGGCAGCTGGCAGTGGAGGCTCGCAGCGTGCGGCGCGCGCTGGTGAACGGGATCGGCCAGCACGTGCTCGATGCCCGCGCGCTTGAACGCGAACAGCAGATCGCCCGCGTCCAGCGCCTGCAGGCCGAAGCCGCGCTGGAACAGGCCATGCGCGAGCTGGAAAAGGCCGAAGGCGATGTGGCCGCTGCCGAAATCGGCGTGATGGGATTGCTGCGGCTGGATGCGCCGGCAGACCTTGCCACGCCGCTTGCCGTGCCGACAGCGCCCTTGCCGCCGGTCGGGGAGTTCATCGGCAGCGCGCTTGAAAACCATCCCGCGATCCGCCGGCTGGATGCCAGCGTCACGCTTGCAGGTGCCGGGGTCACCGCCGAAGCGGCTGCCTTGCGCCCCACTGTCTATGCCGTGGCGCAATATAACCTCGATCGCGAAAACGCCCTGCTGACCGATCCCGATTTCATTTTCGGCATCGGCGTCAAATACAAGCTGGCAAGCGGGCTTGGCCGCCGCAGCCAGCTGGCCGCCGCACGCGATACCGAAGCGCAGGCCAGCGCCGGCGCGCGCGAGGCCCGCAGCCAGATCGAAACCGGCGTGATGATCGCGCACAACCGCGCCGAAAACGCGCGTCGCCGCCATGCGCTTTACACCCGCAACATTGCTGCGGCTGATGAAGCCTTGCGGGTGGCAAGCCTTGCTTTCCGCGAATTGCAGGGCACCAGCCGCGATGTCACCGATGCCGAATTGCTGGCTGCGAGCGCGCGGGTCGAACAGGCGCTTGCCGCCTATGAATATGTTGATGCCCTGATCAATCTGATGGAAGTGAGCGGCCAGATGGAGCGTTTGCCCGAATATCTTGCTTTGGCACAAAAGGTGCAGCCATGACCGAAGCTGAAACCGCCCCGGCACGGCGCGCAAGGCCGCTGATCATCCTTGGCGCGGCAGCGGTGCTGGCGGCGATTGCCATCGGCGTGTGGCTGGCATGGCGCCCTGCGCCCGACCAGTTGCAGGGCATTGTCGATGCCCGCGAACTGCGCGTTGCCAGCAAGGTGACAGCGCGGCTGGCGCAGATCCATGTCGCAGAAGGGCAGATTGTGACAGCAGGCCAGCTGCTCGCCACGCTCGACAGCCCCGAGGTGGCGGCGAAAGAAGCGCAGGTGAACGCGGTGGTCGATGCTGCCGAAGCGCAGGCGAGCAAGGCCGAAGCAGGCGCGCGCGCGACCGAGATTGCCGCTGCCGAAGCGCAGTGGAAACGCGCCGCTGCCGCGGCTGATCTCGCGCAGGTGACGTTCGAACGGGTGAACCGGCTGGCCGAAGAAGGCGTCGTGCCCGGCCAGAAGCGCGACGAGGCCCGCACCAACATGATCGCCGCCAGCGAGGCTGCCCGCGCCGCGCGCGCGCAATATGATACCGCCCGCGAAGGTGCGCGCCGCGAAGACCGGCGCGCGGCGCAAGCGCAGGCCAATCAGGCCCGCGGCGCCGCGGCCGAAGTGGCGATTGCCGCTGCCGAAACCCGCGTGCTTGCCCCTGCCAGCGGCGAAGTGGGGCGGCGGCTGGCCCAGCCGGGCGAGCTCGTCGGGGCGGGCTTTCCGATCATGTATGTGACCGAGGCCGCCACGCCGTGGGTTACCCTGATCGTGCGCGAGGATCAGCTTGGCGGCATGGCGATGGGCAGCGAATATGCCGGCACCATCCCGGCCTTGAAGGGCGCCAAGGCGCAGTTTCGCGTCACTTTCATGGCACCGGCTGGCGATTACGCCACCTGGCGCGCCACCCGCCAGTCGAGCGGCTTTGACATCAAGGGTTTTGAAGTGCGGCTCGCCCCCGTCAAGCCGATCAAGGGCCTGCGCCCCGGCATGTCGGTGCTGTTCGACTGGCCGCAATGAACAGTCTGGCGCGATGGAAGGCCAGTTTTGCGCGGGAAGTGCGCTTTCTGGCGGGCAATCCGTGGGATCTGGCGCTGCTGACCTGGCTGCCGCTGGTGCTGTGCGCGGTGATTGCCTGGCAATTGTCGGCAGGCGTGATCCGCGATCTGCCGGTGGCGCTGGTCGATGCCGAACGCAGCAGCCTGTCGCGCGATCTGGCAATCCGCATCGAAGGCGCACCGGGACTGCGCCTTGTCGCCCGCGCACAGGACATGGCCGAAGCCGAACGGCTGGTGCGCAGCGGCGCGGTGGAAGCGATTGTGCTGATCCCGCCCGAAGCCAGTGCGCGTGCCTTTGAAGGGCGCGGCCAGATCACGCTTTATGTCAACGCCGCGCATTCCGCCGCCTCTGCCACCATCCAGCGCGAAGTGGCGACCATTATCGCTGCGGCCAATGCGCGGGTGGGCGTGGAACAGATCGCCGCCGTTCTGCCGCCCGGCACCGTGCGCGCCGCCCCGCTGGCGGCAAGCTCGGCCATCGCTTTCAATGCGCCTGCCAGTCAGGAACAGCAATTGGTCAGCCTGCTGCATCCCGCCTTGCTGCATCTCTTGTTCATGCTGGCGCTGGTGTCGGCCTTCGGGCGCGAATTGCGCGATGCGACGATTGCCGACTGGCAGCCCGATCTTGCGGCGCTGGCAGGCAAGGCTGCGCCCTATGTGCTGGCTTTCATGGTGTGGGGCGCGGGCGCAACCGCCTATCTGGCGGGCTTTCGCGGCTGGACGCTGGCGGGCGGGCCGATCCTGCTGATGGCAGGCTATTTCGCGATGTTTGCGGCCTATACCGGGGTGACCCTGCTGCTTGTCGGCGCGACCCGCTGCATGAGCCAGAGCCTGTCGCTGACCGGGCTTTACGCAGGCGCATCCTTTGCCTTTGCCGGAGCGATCTTTCCCATCCAGCAGGCCAGCAGCTTTGCGCAAATCTGGGCCGAGATCCTGCCCTTTACTCATTTTGCGCGGGTAATTGCGCTGGATTGGGTGGCGGGGGCGCCCTTGGGCACTGCGGCTGCCCCGCTGCTGCCGCTGACGCTGATCGCGCTGATCGCAGGCGTGCCGGGCGCATGGCTGTATCTGCGCAGCGCGCAGCGCCCGCAAGACTGGGGGCGGCGCTGATGTGGGCGGCGTTTCGCGCCGTCATGGCAGCGATCCTCCATGATCGCTCTGCCGCGCTGCTGCTGCTGGGCGCGCCACTGCTCTATGCCGTGCTTTACCCCAGCGCCTATGCGGGCGAGAGTGTCGAGGCTGTGCCGGTGGTGGTGGTCGATATGGATCGCAGCGCCGCGAGCCGCGATCTCATCATCCGCGCAGGCGCAACGCAACAGACGCGGATCATCGCCAGCCTTGCCTCCCCCGCCGAAGCGCAGGACTGGCTGGCGCGCAACCGGGCGAGCGCGGCGATCCTCATCCCCGCAGGCTATGGCCGCGCGATTGCCCAGGGGCGCAGCGGCCAAGTGGTGCTGACCGGCAGCGGCGCGCACCTGCTGCGTTCGTCAAGCGCGCTGGGCGGGATTGGCGCAGCGCTGGGCAGCACCGCGCGTGAGGCCGCCTTCGCGCAGGCGCGCGCCGCTGGCCCGGCGGCCCCGCCCGCGCTGGGGCTCGTCACCCGCCCGCTGTTCAACACCCGCGAAGGGTACGGCGCAGCGGTGTTTCCCGGGGTCGCCTTTGTCATTGTGCACCAGTCGCTGCTGCTCGGGCTGGCCTTGCTGGCGGGCACCACGCGCGAACGGCTGGGCACGCCGCTCAGCATAACCCCGGCGCAGTTTGCCGGGCTGTGGCTCGCAGCCGCAGCGATTGCGATGGCGCAGGTGTGCTGGTTTGCCGGCTTTGTGTTCTGGTGGCAGGATTATCCGCGCGCGGGCGCGCCCCTGTGGCAGGTGCTGGTGGCCGCGGCCGTGTTTGCGGTGGCCATCACGGCGCTGGTCCTGCTGCTGGCCACCCTGTTTCGCACCCGCGAGCGGCCCTTGCAGCTTGGCCTTGGCCTGTCGCTGCCGCTGTTTTTCCTGTCGGGGCTGACCTGGCCTGCCGCCGCCACGCCTACACCGGTGCTGTGGCTGGCCCGCCTGTTTCCAAGCACGCCTGGGCTCGAAGTGATGGTGGGGCTTAACCAGATGGGGGGAAGCCTGGGCGATTATGCGGGCGCGCTCGCCAATCTGGCGCTGCTGGCTGCGGTGTTCGGCACGCTTGCCTTCTGGCGCTGGACATCACCGCGCCGCCTGCTGCCGCCTGCCCGTGCGAATTTTTCGCAAGCCGCGCGGCGCAAATTGCGCTAAGGGCCGCCGCATTGCGCGGGGCTGCACATGAACGCGCCGCCGATTTGTTTTTCTCCCCAACACGCATGTGACGGGATGTTCGCGAAGGCCTGTGCCCTTTGCGGGCCGACTATTCGAGTATTCTGACATGACCATCTTTCCCCCTCTTCCCGCCGCCATCGAGGCAGCGCTTGCCGAACGCGGCTATGCCAGCGCCACCCCGGTGCAGGCCGAAGTGCTGCGTGCCGATACGATGGGCCGCGATCTGATTGTCTCGGCGCAGACCGGTTCGGGCAAGACGGTGGCCTTTGGCATCGCCATGGCGCACGATCTGCTGGCTGGTGATGAACGTATCGGCTTTGCGCCTGCGCCGCTGGCGCTCGTTATCACGCCCACGCGCGAGCTTGCGCTGCAGGTCAGCCGCGAACTGGCGTGGCTCTATGGCCGCACCGGCGCGCGCGTGGCGACCTGTGTGGGCGGCATGAACCCATCAGCCGAACGCAAGGTGCTGAGCAGCGGGCCGGCCATCGTCGTCGGCACGCCGGGCCGCCTGCGCGATCATCTTGAACGCGGCGCGCTGGATATGTCGGCCTTGCGCGTGGCGGTGCTCGATGAAGCGGACGAAATGCTCGACATGGGCTTTCGCGAGGAGTTGGAAGCGATCCTCGATGCCACTCCCGAAGGGCGGCGCACGCTGCTGTTTTCGGCCACCATGCCGCGCCCCATCGAGGCCTTGGCCCGCCGTTATCAGCACGATGCGCTGCGCATTGCCACCATCAGCGAAGGGCGCGGGCATGGCGATATCGCCTATCAGGCCGTCACCGTCTCACCCACCGAGATTGAAAACGCGGTGGTCAATCTGCTGCGCTATCACGAGGCGGAAACCGCGATCCTGTTTTGCGCCACGCGTGAAAAAGTGCGCCACTTGCACGCCACCTTGCAGGAGCGCGGCTTTGGCGTGGTGGCGCTTTCGGGCGAACATTCGCAAGGCGAACGCAATCAGGCGCTGCAGGCGCTGCGCGATGGGCGCGCGCGGGTATGCGTGGCCACTGATGTCGCCGCGCGCGGGATTGACTTGCCGACCTTGAGCCTGGTGATCCACGCCGAAATTCCCCGCGATGCCGAAACGCTGCAGCACCGTTCGGGCCGCACAGGCCGCGCCGGGCGCAAGGGTATCGCGGTGCTGGTGGTGCCTTTTTCCGCACGCCGCCGGGTCGAAGCCATGCTGGGCCGCGCACAGATTGCCGCCCAATGGCAGGACGTGCCCAGCCGCGAGGCAATCGGTGAACGTGATCGTGCGCGCCTGCTCGAAAAGCTGCTGGCCCCGGCCGAGATCGAGGATGCTGACCGCGCGCTGGCGCAGCGCCTGCTGGCCGAACGCACGCCCGAAGATATCGCCGCGATGCTGGTGCATGCCCACCGCTCGAAAATGCCCGAGCCCGAAGATCTCATCGCCAACATCCCCGAAGCCCGCGCCAATGCCCAGAAAGAGCGCCATCGCCCCGGTTTTGAAGACACGGTGTGGTTCCGCATGGATATTGGCCGCGCTGATAATGCCGATCCGCGCTGGCTGCTGCCCGTCATCTGCCGCCGCGGGCATATCACCCGCAACGAAATCGGCGCGATCCGGATCGGACAGGGCGAAACCCATTTCCAGATCCCGCGCACCATCGCGGATAAATTCGCCGCTGCCGCTGCCCGCACCGGCGAGGCCGAAACCGAAGAAGGCGCGCTGCGCATCGAACGATCCGAAGCCGGCCCGCGCGAGGCTGCACGCAATAATCGCCAGCGCCGACCATCGCGCAGCACGCCCGATCATGGCTTTGCCAAGGCCAAGCCGGTGGGCCGCAAATTTGCCAAGCAGCCCGGCGGGCGCCCCGCTCAGCCCGGTTCTGCCGCTCCGGCAGGCGGCAAGCCCGGCCCGCGCCACCACGCCAAAAAAGGGCACAAGCGCCAGCAGCCCTGAGCGCTTGCTTGAATCGCTGGAAAACTTGGCACAGCGCCTTTGCGCCCGTGGCCGCACCCGGCTAGTCCCGGCGGGTGAGCGCATCCATCGACATCGGCCGCGACAGCAGCGGGCATCAGGTTGCCCTTGATCTGGAAGAACTGCTCGCCACGCGGCTGCTGGTGCAGGGCAATTCCGGATCGGGCAAATCGCACCTGTTGCGCCGCCTGCTCGAAGAATGTGCAGGCCAGGTGCAGCAGGTGGTGATTGATCCCGAAGGCGATTTCGTCACCCTCGCGGATCATTTTGGCCATGTGGTGATCGACGGCGCGGCCCATTCTGCGCGCGAGATCGAAGCGCTTGCCGGGCGCGTGCGCCAGCACCGCGCCTCGGTGGTGCTGGCATTGGACGAGCTTGAGGTTGAACAGCAGATCCGCTGCGCCGCGCTGTTCCTGACCGCACTGTTCGATGCCCCGCGCGAACACTGGTATCCCGCGCTGGTGGTGGTGGACGAGGCGCAGATGTTCGCCCCTGCCGTGGCTGGCGAGATCAGCGATGATACCCGCCGCCTGACGCTGTCGGCGATGACCAACCTGATGTGCCGCGGGCGCAAGCGCGGGCTGGCGGGGATTGTCGCCACCCAGCGGCTGGCCAAGCTGGCCAAGAATGTCGCGGCCGAAGCCAGCAATTTTCTGATGGGGCGCACCTTTCTGGATATCGACATGGCGCGCGCTGCGGATTTGCTGGGGATGGAGCGGCGGCAGGCCGAACGCATCCGCGATCTGCAACGCGGGCAGTTTCTGGGGCTTGGCCCGGCGATCAGCCGCCGCCCGGTGGCGGTCAATGTCGGCCCGGTGCGCACCGCAGCGCGCGCCGCCGCGCAAGGCCTGATGCCGCTGCCCGATGCGCCGGAAGGCACGATGGAAGCGCTGCTGACCAACCGGCTGGCCGAAGCGGCGAGCGAGCCTGCACCGCGCCGCCCGGCCCCGCCGCCGCGCGCTGCGGCACAGGTTGAACAAGCGCTCGCCGCTGCGCCTCCCGCACCGCCAGCCGCCCCCTTGACCGAAGGCGGCAGCAGGCCAGCCCCCAAGACTGCCGAGCACCCCGTCCCCGCCGCGCCCGGCAGCGATCCAGGGATTGCCGCCGTGATCGGCGAACTGGCACATGAAGACGGCGCCACCTTCCTGCCTGCTGCGCAATTGTTCCGCGAATTCGCGATCCGCTGCCGCCAGCGCGGCATTGCCAGCGCGCATGTTGATCTCGCCCGGTTCCGCCGCCTGTTTGCCGCAGCCATCGCCGGGCTTGACCGCCTCGATCAATCGGGTCGCAGCGCGGTGGAAGCGCTGATCGAAGGAGTCGGGGATGATGTGCTTGCGCCCTATCTCGCGATGGTCGTCGCCGCCACACTGGGCGAACCCCTGCCCGATGAGGAGGCACTGGCGCGCATCTATGGCAGTTCTTCGCCCAGCCGCATCCGCCGCCTGCTCGATCACATGGAACGCAGCGGGCTGATTGTGGTGCGCGAGGAATTCGGCGGGGAACGCCGCATCACCGTGCCCGCCGTGCCCGCGCGCGCCGCCAATATTGTGCCCAAGGTCGCCTGAAACAGGTTAGAGCCGCGCGCGCAGCGCCGCCATATCCTCAGCCTCAATGCTAAGGCGCACGCCAAGCGAGCCGGTGCCGGCCAGCACCGGATGTTTCCTCAGCCCGATCTCGACAGCGCTGATTTCGCGATAGGACGCGCAGGCCTCGACAATCAGCGTCATCAGATATTCCTGCGTCGCGAAGTGGCGGCTCTGCGCGATATCGGCAATCTCGGCAATCAGCGGATCGTAATCGAACACGGCTCCCATCGCGTCCGCCGCGATCTGCACCAGTTCAGGCGCGATGGTGAGATCGAGATCGAGCACATGCGCATCGGGCACCACATCATCCGGCCCGTAAGTGCCGATGGATACGGGCAGATGAAGATCGCGCAGTTCGATCCGGGCGTGGCAGGTCATGGCTCGGGGCTTTCGTGAGGGAAGTGAGTGATCCTTCCCTATACACTCGGCACGCCGCTTTGGTTGCAGCCGCCGGGCCGCAGAATTAATGCGCGTGCGCGGCGGATTGACAGGCGCGGCCTCATCGCCCGATAGGCGGGCAAATGTGCTTGGAGAGGCGCGCGAGGAGAGCAATGGCAATCGGTTATCTCGTGCTGGCGCTGGTGCTGGCAGCCAGTCTGAACGCGCGCGGGCGCTGGGTGCGCCTTGCCGGGACGCTGATTGCAGCGCTCGGCCTGTTCATGATGGTCTATTCGATCATCCTTGCCGATCTTGATGGCACTTTTGCCGCTGTTCCTGCCGCCGCCCCGCTGATCCAGCGCATCACCCCTGCCATCCTCAACGGGCAGGCGGTGATCGCCGGGCTGGCGATTATGTTTCTGCTGTGGTCAGCTGCGGTGCAGGTGCGGCGCCCGGTGGCGGACCGCGTTCCGCTGCACAACACGCCTGCGCAATATGGCGCAGCCTCGCGCGCGTTTCACTGGGTGATCGCGGTGATGATGCTGTGCCTTGTGCCGATTGGCCTGTTCATGGCGGTGCTGCCGGAAACCGCGCCCGAACGCAGCGATTTTGTGAGCGCGCACCAATCGCTCGGGCTGAGTGTGGCGGTGCTGGTGATTGGCCGGATCGTGTGGCTGCTGAGGAGCCCCCCGCCCCGTTCGCTCTCGCCCGAAGGCAGCCGCGAACACAGCCTCGCGCGCGCGGTACATCTTGGCCTTTACACCGCGCTGCTGGCCTTTCCGCTGAGCGGCTATCTGCTGCGGCAAGGCGGAAGCGCTGATTTCTATGGCTGGCCGGTGCCGACGCCCGAATGGCCTGCCGCTGCCGAGCTTGCTCTGGTGGTGCACGCATGGGTGCTGCCTGCGCTGTTCTATGCCACGCTGGCGCTGCACCTTGCCGCGGTGCTGAAACGCCATTTCGCTGATCGGGATACAAGCGCGGTTCGCAGAATGCTGCGGTAGGAAGCAGGGATTGGCCAAGGAAGTGGTTGCGCTGCGGGATGCGCCTGCCATAGTCTTGCGCAAATCCCTGACAGGCCCCTTTTTGCCAGCGCAACATGATCGCCATTTCTCCCTGCTAAGCCCGCATCTCCACCCGCTCGCCATCGCAGCCGCGTATCGCGTGGCGGCGGGGCGAACGCCGACGCCACCAACCGGAAGCCCCTGTTTTGCAACAAGACACCATGATCGCTCCCCCTGCCGCAGCCCGGACCAGCGCGGCCGCACCAGACCCGCGCAAGCTGATGGCACAGCTGAAACCTTTCACCGCGCCCGACACGGGCCGCAGCCTGTGGGAACTGGCGATCACGGTTGGGCCGTTCCTGGCGGTGATGCTGGTGATGCTGGTGGCGGTGAATGCGGGCTATCTGATCGCGCTTGCGCTTGCCCCGCTTGCCGGCCTCTTGCTGCTGCGCACTTTCATCATCCAGCATGATTGCGGCCACGGCGCGTTTCTGGCCAAGCGCGGCGGCAATGACTGGATCGGGCGCGCGCTCGGCGTGCTGACGTTCACGCCCTATGATTGCTGGCGGCGTTCGCACACGCTGCACCATGCCAGCACCGGCAATCTCGATGCGCGCGGCTTTGGCGATGTCGATACGCTGACGGTGCGCGAATTCCACAATGCCAGCCCGCTGCAACGCGCCCTTTACCGGCTTTATCGTCACCCGGCCGTGCTGCTGGGCGTGGGGCCGGCCTATCTGGTTTCTGGTGCGCCACCGGCTGCCGATCGGGCTGATGCGGGCAGGCGCGATCTATTGGGTAAGCGCACTGGGCACCAATCTGGTGACGGCTGCGGTGCTGGCGGCGGCGATCTATGCTTTCGGCCTTGTTACCACTGCGCTCGTCGTGCTGCCGCCGCTGCTGATTGCGGCATCGGTGGGCGTGTGGCTGTTCTATGTCCAGCACCAGTTCGAGGAAGCCCATTGGGACGGCGGCGACCAGTGGTCGTTCCACGAAGCGGCGCTGCATGGCAGCACCCATCTTGATCTGCCGCAGCCGCTGCGCTGGTTCACCGCCAATATCGGGGTGCATCATGTGCACCACCTTGCCAGCCGCATCCCGTTCTACCGCCTTGGCGAAGTGCTCGACGCCTTCCCTGAACTGCGCCATCTCAACCGCTACACCATCGGCCAGACGATCAGCCCGCTGGGCCTTGCGCTGTGGGACGAGGACAGCCGCCGGCTGGTCACCTTCCGCGAAGCCGCCCGCCTTGCTCCGCAGGCCTGATCTTTCCGCTACTTGAGGAGCCCCTCCGATGAAATCCGCCCTGCGCATCAGCCTTGCCGCCGCAATCGCTGCGAGCCTTGCCCTGCCCGCCGCCGCCGCACAGGCGCAAGCGCCCGCCGCCGCTGCTGCTGCCACCAGCGCCGAGAACGAGGATGCGCGTCTTACGGCTTTCCTTGATGCGGAATTTGCCGAATGGCTGAAAACCCAGCCGCAGCTGGCCACGCGTCTGGGGATCAAGGATGGCGGCGACAAGTGGAACGACATCAGCGATGAAGCTGCCGCTGCCGAAGTCGCATGGCGCAAGGCCAGCGTCGCCAGAATGCGCAGCGCATTCGAGCGCGCCCGGCTGTCGCCCCAAGCGCAGGTGAATTTCGATATCTGGGCGCTGGAGGCAGACCGCACCGCGATGCAATATGCCAACCGCATCTATCGCCCGCCGTTCTATTCGCGGCTCTATTCGGCGCATAGCCAGCTGCCCGATTTCCTGATCAACACGCACAGCGTCGGCGATGTGACGGACCTCGTGCATTACATCGCGCGCATCAAGGGAATGCCCGCGGTGCTTGATCTTGCGATTGAACGCACCCGCGCAAGCCAGGCCGCCGGGATCAACCCGCCGCGCTTCCAGATCGAAACCATCATCGCCGGCAGCCGCAAGCTCACATCGGGCGCGCCGTTCGATGATGGCCCGGATGCTGCGCTGTGGGCGGATGTGAAGGCCAAGACACAAGCCCCTGTGAAAGGCGGGATGCTCTCGCGCAAGGAGGCCGACGGCCTGCTCCAGGATGCGCGCACGGCGATCCTTGCGCTCGCGCCCGCTTACCAGCGCATCATCGCCTGGGCCGAGGCCAGCCTGCCTGCTGCCCCCAGCGGGAAAGTCGGCGCGCTGACGCTGCCCGAGGGCGCGGACTATTACGCCCGCGAACTGCAACTCAACACCACCACCGATTTTTCGGCCGCCCAAATCCATGCCATCGGCCGCAGCGAAGTCGCCCGGATCGAGGCCGAACAGGATGCGCTGGCGCAGGCCGCAGGGCTGGCCGATCGCCACGCCTTTTATGCCGAACGCGCGCGGCTCAACCCGCCGCGCCAGTATGATGATGCACTGCGCAAGGAATATCTCGATACCGCCAACGCCTTTGTCGCGCATACCCGCACGCTGCTGGCGCCCTATTTCGGCACTCTGCCGGCCTATGGCATCGAAGTGGTGCGCGAACCGGCCTTTTCCGAAATCGCAGGCGGCGCGGCCCATGCCTCGGCCCCGAGCCCTGATGGCAAGCGTCCGGCGCGCACCTATGTCCACCTTGTCGGTACCGTGCCCGATCCGGCGGCGATGTACACGCTGATGTGTCACGAGGCGGTGCCCGGCCACAATATGCAGGGCGATATTCAGGTGCGCCAGCAAGGCGGGCCCAAGTTCCGCGCTGTCACCGGCTATGTCGCATTCGGCGAAGGCTGGGCGCTGTATGCCGAGGCTTTGTGCAAGGAAATGAACGCTTTTCCCGACATTGCAGCCGATTTCATGCGGCTGGACGCTGAATTGTTCCGCGCCGCGCGGCTGGTGGTCGATACCGGGATCCACGCGCTTGGCTGGAGCGAGGATGAGGCGGTTCAATATATGAACCAGACCGGCCGCCAGCCGATTGAACGCTCGCGTTCCGAAGTGCGGCGCTACATCACGCTGCCGGGGCAGGCGACGGGCTACAAGATCGGGATGCTCAAGATCATGGAACTGCGCGCGCGGGCTGAAGGCAAGCTGGGCGGGCGGTTCGATATCAAGGGGTTTCACGATCTGCTGATCGCATCGGGCTCGCAGCCGCTGTCGATCCTGGAACGCCGCGTCGATGAATGGATTGCCGCGCGCGCGGGCTGACAAGCCGGATCGCGCCGCCACGATCAGCCGGTTTCTGGCCGTGCCGCAAAGGTGCCGCCGCTCTTGCGCGGCGCGCTTGCCTGCGCCCGTGCTGGGCGCGTGCAAGGCTTTTTCAACCAATTTCCGGTAACGCCTGTTCACCACAACCGGCCAGAGCCTCTGGCCACATCTGCCCTGTCCGGGCCAAGTTCGCCGTTGAAGGATGCGCCATGCCGATCGGTTTTCTGAAATCGGGCCGCCAGAACGCTCCTGCCCGCAATGCCCCGAGCGCAGGCGCTGCGAGCGATGGCCCTGCCGAAACCACCGTGCGGCCTGCGCGCGGGCGCGTGCTTGAAGATGTCGAACAGCTTGGCATCGGCATGTTCTGGGCAACGGATGCAGCGGGCGCGCTGACTTTCCTGTCCGCCCCGGCGCTGCGCGATTTCGAGGCGGCAGGTCAGGATCCGTTGGGCCAGCAGCTCGGCGCCATCATGCGCGATGCCGATGCCCTGCCCGGCAGCGGATCGCAGCGCGCGCTGGCCTTCAAATGCAAGACCCATGCGCGGATTGACGATCACATCGTCGAACTGCAATTCCCGCGCCCCGGCTCGGATGAACCGATGCTGCGGTGGTGGCGGCTGACCGGTCGCCCGCTCAGCGATGCCGAGGGCACATTTCTTGGCTATCGCGGCAGCGCGGTCGATATCACCGCGCAATATTCGCACGAAGTGCAGGTCGCCCGCCAATCGCAGATCGACGAGCTCACCGGCCTTGCCAACCGCCGCAAGCTGGGTGAACGGCTTTCCGCGACGCTCGCCGCCTTCCGCCAGACCCGGCGCTGCTGCGCGCTGATCATGCTCGATCTTGATCGCTTCAAGCAGGTCAATGATACGATGGGCCACCATGCGGGCGATGAATTGCTCCAGCAGGTCGCCCGGCGGCTGACCGCAGTGATGGACGAACGCGGCGAGATCGGGCGGCTGGGCGGCGATGAATTCCAGATCCTGCTGCCCGATGTCGATGATCGCGGCACGCTTGCAGCGCTGGCCAACCGGATTGTTCAGGCGCTCTCGCAGCCCTACCAGATCAGCGGCAAGCGGGCGATCATCGGCTGTTCGGTGGGGATTGCGATTGCGCCTTATGACGGGCTCGAAGCCAGCGAGCTGACCCGCGCGGCTGACATGGCGCTGTATGCCGCCAAGGAATCGCGCGGCACGTTCCGCTTCTACACCGCGGAGCTCAGCGCGGCTGCCAACCGCGCAGCGCAACTGGCAGGCGATCTGCGCGATGCCGCCGAAACGGGCGAGCTTCATCTCGCCTATCAACCGCTGGTGGACCCTGTCACCAACGAGGTAAAATGCTTTGAAGCGCTGCTGCGCTGGGAACACCCCGAACAAGGCGAGATTTCGCCCGCCGTCTTCATCCCCATCGCCGAGGAAAATGATCTCATCATCACGCTGGGCGAGATGGCGCTGCGCCAGGCCTGCATTGATGCGCAAAACTGGCCCGGCAATATCCATGTGGCCGTGAATGTCTCGGCCAAGCAGTTCATGAAGCCCAATTTCCACAAGCGGGTTGCCGATGTTCTGAAGACGACGGGGCTGTGCCCGTCGCGGCTCGAACTGGAAATCACCGAAAGCGTGTTTGTCGGCGATCTGGAAACGGTCGATGCGGTGTTCCGCGACTTGCGCAAGCTGGGCGTGCGGCTGGTGCTGGATGATTTCGGCACCGGCTATTCATCGCTCGGCTATCTCAAGCACGGCCATTTCGACAAGATCAAGATCGATCAGAGCTTCGTGCGCGGCTGCACCGAAAGCGGCGATACCAACCCGGCGATCATCACCGCGATTGTGGCGCTGGCCCGCGCGCTGGGGATGGAAACCGTCGCCGAAGGGGTCGAGGCGATGGACGAGTTGGCACTGGTGCGCGAACGCGGCGCCGATCTGGTGCAAGGCTACATTTTCTCCCGAGCGATCACGCAAGCCGAGGTGCTGGCCAAGTTTGCCGCCGAGGATAGCAGCTGGGAACCGGCCGGCCCGCCGCGCCACCGCGCCGAACGCATCACCATCCTGCGCAAGGTCGGCCTGATCCACGAGGATCACTATTACGACGTGATCTTGCGCAACATGTCGAAAACCGGCGCACGCATTGTCGGCCTTGCCGGGGTTCCGGTGGGCACGGATGTGGTGCTTGATCTGGGCAATGGGCAACTGGTGGTGAGCAAGGTGGTGAACTCCACCGAAAACAGCCAGGGCCTGCAATTCGAAACCCCGCTGATCAGCGATGGCTGCGGCGGGTTCATGACCCGGCACCGCATTTCACCCTATGCGCTGGCCGAAGCGGGCATCCCGCTGGCGGCCCTGGGCGCAGGGGCCTTTCCGCTCGCCAAATGGCGCGAAACGCAGCGCAGCATCCCCAAATTCGTGCAGCTGGAACTGGGCAGCTAAAACCCCGCCGGATCAAGCCGCACGCGTACCGGCACAATATCGAGCCGCACGCGGCGCTGGCCCTCATCAGCCTCGCGCCAGAAGCGCAAGGCAAGGCCGCTGGCGCCTGCGCTCACCAGACAGGTCGTCGCGCCGCCCGGTGCAAGGGCGCCGGTAATCTGCGCGATCACGACTGACTGGCTGGTTGGCAGCCCCGCAGCGCTGGTCGCCGAAAGGCAGGGCGCAGGCGGTTGTTCCGGCCCGCTTGGCGGCACCAGCGCGGCAAGGTCAATCGTGTCAGCAGCACTCACGATTTCCACCACCGCGCCGCGCACCGCGAATGGCGCGGCCCTGCCGAATTCGGCGGCGCGCGCATCAAGGAAAGTCACATGGCCGCGCCCCACCACCCGCGCCGCTTGCTGATCGGGGGCGATCACCAGCGCGGTGTCTTCATCAATCCCCAGCCCGATGCGATCTTGCGGCGGATAGGCGCGCAAGGCTGCGGCAAGGCGCGGCAGGCGTGCGCGCTCACCAAAATGCTGATCCACCAGAAACCGCCGCAGGAAACCGAGGCCGGGGCCGGTGAGGATCGGCTCGCGCTCTTCGCCAGCGCCGGGCACGAGGCTCAAGGGATCGCCCTGAAGGATCATCGGATCGCTCATGATCGCAGCGCCCGCACTGGTGCCGCCGATCACCGCGCCCTGCCGGTGCGCGGCGCGGATCGCGGCCAGCATGGCAGTTTCGCGGCCATCGGCGCGCAGCAGCGTCGCCATGATGCGCGCCTGATCGCCGCCGGTGAACCACACCCCGCCGACCCCGGCCAGCCGCGCCGCCTCGCCCGCATGATCGCCATGGCCCGCCCACATGCGTTCATCCTCGGGCGTGGCGGGATCATCCTCCACCGCCAGCCGGATCACCCGAATCCGTGCAGGCGCAACCCCGCGCCGCTCCAATTGCGCGGCAAAAGCGGCAGCCGATTGCACCGGGACGCCCGAGGCCGCAGCAATGATCGCGATGGCGGCATCAGGCGCAGGCAACGCCTCCAGAAAGGCTGCGAACACCGCATCATTATCATCGGCAAGCCCCCCGCCGACAATCACCAGCGGGCCTTGGCCGCGCACCGGTGCAGCCAGCATCAGCAGCGCTGCACACCATATCGAAAAATACCGCATCGCACCCCCCCTGCCGCGCCAGAGTGGCGGCGAGCGAGCAGTAGCGCAAGCGCCTAGATCACGCTGCTTGCCGTAAAGCCGAGCACGATGGTCAACCCGCCCAGCCCCAGCGACAAATGCCAGCGCAGCCGCAGGAAATCGGGCGCAGCATAGCCAAGCGCGCGGTCAACAAAAGGCGACAAGGCAATGGCCGCGCCGAGATAGAACAGCGCCGGGCCCGGCCATTCCCACCCGAATGTCCACGGCAGGAACAGCGCCACCGCAATCAGGCTGGGCATGACAGCGAGCAGATAGGCCCCGGTGGTGGCAGGCCGCCCGTCTTTGGCATTGGCAATCGCCTGCCCCCACCACACGCCGCCCAGAAAGCTGAAGATCGCAGCTGCATAGGCAAAGCCGCCCGCCAGCGCCGAATAGCGCCATTCATGGCCGATCAGCACAAGGCCAAGGCACAGGATCTGCGGCACAAGGCCCGCATAGCCGAGCACGCGGGCAGCAGGCGAAAGCGATGATTGTCCGTCCATGAAGGCTTCAAAAGCTTGCGCGCGCGCGCGGTTCCCGCAAAAGACGGGCCAGCAGGCGCGGGAGAGGGTATCATGCAACTGTTCGATCTGACCGGCCGCACCGCCGTCATCACCGGCGGCAATGGCGGGCTTGGCCTTGCGATGGCGCGCGGGCTGGCCAAGGCAGGCGCGCATGTGGCGATCTGGGCGCGCAACCCGCACAAGAACGCTGCCGCCGTGGAAGAACTGCGCGGGGCTGGCGCCGGCGATGTGCTGGCGCTGACCTGCGATGTGGCCGATGAAGGCGCGATCGCAGCGGCCATGGAACGAACTCTGGGCGCGTTCGGGCGGGTGGATGTGTGCTTTGCCAATGCCGGCATACCGGGCGCAGGCACCGCCATTCCCGACATCACGGCGCAAGGCTGGGATCACACCATGGCTGTCAACACCCGCAGCGCGGCGCTGGTGTACAAGCATGTCACCCGCCACATGATCGAACGCGCCGCCGCAGGCGATGCGGGCGGCAAGCTGATCGCGACCTCATCCGGCCAATCGATCATGGGGGTCAATCGTTCATCGGATTATGCAGCGTCCAAGGCTGCACTCAATGGCCTTACCCGCGCCGCTGCCTTCGAACTCGCGCGGTACCAGATCACCGCCAATGCGCTGCTTTTCGGCTATTACGAAACCGACATCACGGCCAAGGCCGATCCCCGCTTTGGCGAATGGATGGCAAAACGTATCCCGCTGCGCCGCGCAGGCGATCATGCCGGGCTCGAAGGGCTGGCGGTATTCTTCGCCTCGCCGCACGCGGATTACATCACCGGGCAATGCCTTCCCGTCGATGGCGGGCTTTGCATCAGCTAAGCCTTTGCTGCTAGGGGAACGCGCGGCGCGCGCAGCCGTTTGGGCTGTGAACTTCGCAAGGATTGCACCCGAGTGTCCAACGACGATACTCACCGATTTTGGCCCCGATTTCGACAAGCTGCCCGATGATCGCTCCCGCCAGCGTGCGGTGCCCTCCGGGCGCGTGGCGCGGCTCGGCACCTTCGGGCGGCTGGTCGGCGGGGTGGCAGGCGGCATGGTGGCCGAAGGTGCGCGCAGGCTCGCGAGCGGCGACAGCATCTCGGCGCGCGATCTCATCCTGACGCCGGGCAATGTCCAGCGCCTGACCGATCGCCTCAGCCACTTGCGCGGCGCGGCGATGAAGATGGGGCAGATGATCAGCCTGGATGCGGGCGATTTCCTGCCTGATGAGCTTTCCAAAATCCTTGCCACCTTGCGCGATCAGGCCAATTTCATGCCGACCAAGCAGCTGGATCAGGTGCTGAAAAGCGAATGGGGCGCCGATTGGCGCAAGCAATTCCGCTGGTTCAACCCGCGCCCCATCGCTGCTGCCAGCATCGGGCAGGTGCACAAGGCCTTGACCCGCGACGGGCAGGAACTGGCCATCAAGGTGCAATATCCCGGCGTTGCCAAAAGCATCGACAGCGACGTGGATAATGTCGTCACGCTGCTCAAAATCGCAGGCTTTGCCCCGCCCGAGCTGGAGATGGAAAAGCTGATGGCCGCCGCCAAGCGCCAGCTCCACGAGGAAGCCGATTACCAGCGCGAAGGCGCGCAGATGCAGCTTTATCGCGAACAATTGGCCGATGTGCCCGGCTTTGTCGTGCCAACCTTGCACGAAGGACTGACGCGCGGCTCGATCCTTGCGATGAGCTTTGAAGAAGGCGTGGCGATCGAGGAACTCGGCAACGAGCCTGCGGCCCGCCGCGATGAAGTATTTGCCCGCCTCATTCGGCTGGTGGCGCGCGAATTGTTCGATTTCGGCGTGATGCAGACCGATCCCAATTTCGCCAATTTCCGCTATCGCCGCGAAACGGGCGAGATCGTGCTCCTGGATTTCGGCGCGTGCCGACCGGTCGATCCGGTGGTGGCCAATGGCTATCGCGGGATGCTGGAGGCAGGCCTCAGAGGCAATGCACAGCAAGTGCTGGCCGCCACCATCGAGGCTGGTTTCATGATGCCGATCGTTGCGGAAAAGCACCCCGAAAGCGTCAATCGCATGATCGATATCGTCATCAACGAAATGCGCGAGGATGCACCGTTCGATTTCGGCGACCGGGCCTTCGTGCCGCTCTTGCGCGATGAAGGCATGGCGATTGCGCAGGACAAGGACACCTGGGCCTTCCCGCCGATTGAAACCCTGTTTGTCCAGCGCAAGGTTTCCGGCACCGCCCTGCTCGGCGCGCGATTGAAAGCCAAGGTGAATATCCGCCGCATCACCGAGGATGTGCTCGCCAACACCTCGCCGATGCCGGCGCGCGCGGCCTGACAGGCCGGGACACAGATGATATTGCGGCGCAATTGCGCATAGCTATAGTAAAAACCGCGTTAATATTGGCCTCGTTAATTGGACTTATTCAAACACATCTGTTGGACAAAAGACCTGCGGGCTGATACGTAATCCTGCATGCACGGAAGGGTTCAACACCAAACAGCAGTTCTGTTTGTCTGCCTTGGGAATATTTGCCGTTCGCCTATGGCCGAAGGTGCCTTCAGGGAAGCGGCGATGCGTCACGGCTTTGAATGTGATGTCGCATCGGCTGGCACGGCTGCCTACCACACCGGCAATCCGCCCGATCCGCGCGCGATTGCTGTGGCGGCCGCGCACGGCATCGAAATCGCCGGACAGCAGGCGCGCCAGATCGAACCGCAGGATTTCCTGCGCTTCTCGCACATCATCGCGCTCGACAAGGCCAATCTCGAAGGGATCAAGGCCCGCCGCCCGCGCGACGCGACCGCCGAAGTCAGCTTGCTGCTCGATTGGGTTGACGGGCATCAGGGCCAAGGCGTGCCCGATCCCTATTACGGCGACGAGGCGGATTTCCTCGCGGCTTGGGCGCTGATTTCGCGCGCCACGGATGCGATGGCAAGCCGCCTGGCCTATCTCGCCAGCATCGCCCAGACCCCGGCGGGCTATCCGCCGCGCATCAGCTGAACGCCCCAGTCGCGCTCAAACAGATACAGCAGCACCCGTGCCGCCTCGCCGCGCGCGCTGGTGAGGCCGCCGTCCCGCTCCATCAGCAGCCGCGCATCACCGTGGGCCACCGACAGCAAGCGCTGCACCTGATCGAGGCTGGCGATCCGGAACGCCGCATCGCCCGATTGCCGCGTGCCAAGCAATTCGCCGCCGCCGCGCAGTTCCAGATCCTCCTCGGCGATCCGGAACCCATCCTGCGTCTCGCGCATCAACGCCAGCCGCGCGCGCGCCGTTTCGGATAGCGCCCCGCCGCGCAGCAGCAGGCAGGTCGATTTCTCCGCGCCCCGCCCCACCCGGCCGCGCAGCTGGTGCAATTGCGCCAAGCCAAAGCGTTCCGCCTGTTCGATCACCATCAGCGTGGCGGCGGGCACATCCACGCCCACCTCGATCACGGTCGTTGCCACCAGCAATTTCGCCTGCCCGCTGGCGAACCGCTCCATCGCGGCATCCTTGGCCTCGGGCCGGAGCTGGCCGTGGACGAGCACCACCGCCTCACCAAACCGCTCTTTCAGCGCCGCATAGCGCGCTTCTGCTGCGGCAATATCGGCCATATCGGGCACGCCGTCGATCTCGCGCACCATCGGGCACACCCAATAGGCCTGTTGGCCGGTGGCAAGGTGACGCTCCAGCCCGGCCACCACGTCCTCCATGCGATCCTGCGGCACCACGCGGGTATCAATCGCCTGCCTGCCGGGGGAGCTCATCCAGCCGGCTGACATCCATCTCGCCATATTGCGCCAGCGTGAGCGAGCGCGGGATCGGCGTGGCTGTCATCGCGAGGGTATGCGGCGCGCGGCGGCCCTTGGCAGCAAGCGCAAGCCGCTGGGCAACGCCGAAGCGGTGCTGTTCATCAATCACCACCAGCCCGAGATCGCGATATTGCACCGCCTCCTGAAAGATTGCGTGCGTGCCGACGACCAGCTGGATCGAGCCGTCGATCAGCCCCATCAGGATGCTCTCGCGCGCGCGGCCCTTGTCGCGGCCTGTAAACAGGGCGATCTCCACACCGGTGGGCGCGGCCATCTTGCGCAAGGTTTCAAAATGCTGGCGGGCGAGCAGTTCGGTGGGCGCGAGCAGCGCGGCCTGCTTGCCCGCCTCGGCAGCGATCAGCATGGCATTAAGCGCGACCACCGTCTTGCCCGCACCGACATCGCCTTGCAGCAACCGCAGCATTGGCGCGTCCTGCGCCATGTCGCCTGCGATTTCTTCAATCGAACGCGCCTGTGCGCCGGTTAGCGCAAACGGCAGGTGCAGCTTGGCGCGAAGGCTTCCATCGCCCGCCAGCGCCTGCCCCTTGCGGCGGCGGCCCTCGGCCTTCACCAGCAGCAGCGCCAGGGAATTTGCCAGCAATTCATCATAGGCCAGCCGCTCGCGCGCGGCGGCGTGTTCGTGATGATGCGCCAGATGCAGCGCATCGCGCCACGTGGGCCAGCCGCTTTGCGCCAATTGCCCCTGTTCGATCCATTCGGGCAATTCGGGCAGCCGGGCGAGAGCCTGCGCCACCAACCCCGCCACCCGCGGCTGGGTGAGGCCTTCGGACAGGCGATAAACCGGCTCGTTCAGCCGCGCGAGATGGGCAGCGCTCGCCTCCTCGATATGATCGGGATGCACCATCTGGAGCATGTCGCCATAGCGATCGAGCCTGCCTGCCACCCACCGCGTCTCGCCCACCGGCAGCAGCTTTTTCGCGGTATAGGCCGCCTTGCCGAACCATGTGAGCGCGCAGATATTGCCCTTGGCATCCTGCGCCAGCACCCGGTACGGCCCGCGCCCGCCCATGCGCGGCGCCCGGTGTTCCACCGGGGTGAGCGCAAGGATCACCTGCTCGCCCTCAACCCCTTCATCAAGATCAGCAATCGCGCGGCGGCTGACGAACCGTTCGGGCAGGTGATAGGCCAGATCGCGAATCCGCGTGAGGCCCAGCCGCTCCAGCGGCCGCGCCAGTTTCGGCCCGACGCCGTCAAGGCCATTCGTTTCGGCAAACAGCGGGTTGAGAATATCCGGGCGCATCGGGTGGTGGCTACCACCGCTTTGCCCCTATTGCGAGTTGATGCCGCGACAAGCTGTGGCTAGGTGGGGCGCATGACCGACATCACTTTCGAACAACGTCTGGCCCGCGCCAAGTTTCGCGCCTGGCATCGCGGCACGCGTGAGGCCGATTACATGATCGGCGGCTTCTTTGATCGCTACGCAGCCGGGTGGGACGAAGCTGCGCTGGCGTGGTTCGAAGCGCTGCTCGATGAAGATGATGTCGATGTGATGGCCTTTGCGCTGGGATCGCAGCCGCCGCCCGCGCATCTCGCCGGAGACCTGCTGATCGCCATGCAGCGGCTCGATTACGTCGATATTCCGCGCTAGGCGGAGCGCCGCGCGGGAACCCTTTGCTGCGCACGCCGCTTGACACAATTCGTATGCCCGATCTTGCCCGCATCCTCGGCGCCCGAACGCCGCTGACCTTGTCCTCGCTGCCGCGCGGCAGCGTGCCGCTTGTGCTCGCTGATCTGGCGCGCGCGGCGAAACAACGCGCCGTCTTTATCGCACCCGATGATGCCGCGATGCGCGCCGCCGCCGAAGCTGCGCGCTTTTTCGCGCCCGAGATCGAGGTGGTGGAATTCCCCGCGTGGGATTGCCTGCCCTATGACCGGGCGAGCCCGGCGCTTTCCATCAGCGCCCAGCGCCTTGCCACGCTGCACCGGCTGGCGCGGCCCGGCGCGGCGCGGCAATTGCTGGTCACCACCGTGGGCGCAGCGCTGCAACGCGTGCTTACCCCGTTCCGGGTGCGCGAAAGCGTGCGCGAATTTCGTGTGGGCACGCAGATCGGCCATGAAAGCCTCGCCGCGCTGCTGATCCGGCAGGGCTACAGCCGCACCGATACCGTGATTGATCACGGCGAATTTGCGGTGCGCGGCTCGATTGTCGATATCTTCCCCTCCAGCCTCGATGCCGGGCTGCGGCTCGATTTCTTCGGGGACGAACTGGAGTCCTTGCGCCTGTTCGATCCGGCCACGCAATTGACGGTGGAACGGCTCGAATCGCACCTGCTGCTGCCCGCCTCCGAAGCGCTGGTCGATGATGCCAGCATCACGCGGTTCCGCACCCGCTACCGCGAGCTGTTCGGCGCCAGCGCCACGCAAGACCCGCTTTACGCGGCCGTCTCCGAGGGGCGCAGGCTGGCTGGGATGGAGCATTGGCTCCCGCTGTTCGAAGACAAGCTCGCCAGCCTGTTCGATCACCTGTCGGGCGATGATGTGGTGGTGATTGATCAAGGCGCGATTGCCGCAGCGGACGAACGGCTTGGCGACATTGCCGATTACCATGCCCAGCGCCAGCGGATCGCGGGCGAGAAGGCCGGATCCTATCGCCCGCTGGCGGCCGATGCGCTCTATCTTTCGCGCGGCGAATTCGAGGCCGCGCTGGCCAGCGCCCCTGCCCACCGCGCCAGCCCCTTTGCCGCTGAGGCGGGCGCGGGCGTGATGGATTTCGGCTTTACCTCGGCGCGCGATTTCGCGCCTGAGCGGGGCCGTTCAGAAAATATCTACGAAGCAGCTGCCAAGCATTTCGGATCGCTGGCAAAATTGGGCCGGCGCGCGCTCATGGCCGCCTATTCGCAAGGCAGCGCCAAACGGATTGCCGCGATCCTTGAAGAGGCCGGCTGCCCGAGCGCGCTTGCGGGTTCGTGGCAGGAAGCTTTGGGACTATCCGCCAAGGGCCGCCTCGCGCTGATGGTGCTGCCGCTTGAGCATGGCTTTGCCAATGCGGACCTTGAACTCCTCACCGAAGCCGACGTGCTGGGTGACAGACTGGTTCGGCGAAAAAAGAAACGCAAGGATTCCGATGCCTTCCTTGCCGAACTTCAGGCGCTGTCCAAAGGCGATCTGGTGGTGCATGTCGAACACGGGATCGGGCGCTATCTGGGGCTTGAACCGATCCCGGTCGGCAAGAGCCAGCATGATTGCCTCGCGCTGGAATATGCAGGCGGCGACAAGCTGTTCATTCCGGTCGAAAATCTTGATGTCCTCACCCGCTATGGCTCGTCCGAACAGGCGGTGCCGCTTGATCGGCTGGGCGGCGAGGCATGGCAGCGCCGCCGGGCAAAGCTCAAGGAACGCATCACCGCGATTGCGGGCGAATTGATGCAGGTCGCCGCGGCGCGCGCGCTGCGGCAGGCGCCTGCCCTGCCTGCCGATCCCGCCAGCTTTGCACCTTTCGTCGATCGCTTCCCCTGGGCCGAGACCGAGGATCAGGAACGCGCGATTGCCGATGTGCTCGGCGATCTGGAAAGCGGCCGCCCGATGGATCGGCTGGTCTGCGGCGACGTTGGCTTCGGCAAGACCGAGGTGGCGCTGCGGGCGGCCTTCGTAGCGGCGATGGCAGGCCAGCAGGTGGCAGTGGTGGCCCCCACCACGCTGCTTGCGCGCCAGCATTATCAGAACTTTGCCAGCCGTTTTGAAGGTTTCCCCTTAAAAGTCGGGCGGCTTTCGCGCCTTGTGACGCCCAAGGAAGCTGCCGAGACCCGCGAAGGGCTGGAAAGCGGCCAGATCGATCTGGTGGTCGGCACTCACGCGATCCTGTCAAAATCCACGAAGTTCAAGAATTTGGGCCTCGTAATTGTCGATGAAGAACAGCGTTTCGGCGTCACCCACAAGGAAAAGCTCAAGCAATTGCGCGCCGATGTGCATGTGCTCACGCTTACCGCAACGCCGATCCCGCGCACGCTCCAGATGGCGATGAGCGGCCTGCGCGAACTTTCCACCATCCAGACGCCCCCCGTAGATCGCCTCGCGGTGCGCACCTATGTGATGGAGTGGGACGACATGGTGATGCGCGAGGCCTTGCTGCGCGAACATCACCGCGGCGGGCAGAGCTTTATCGTGGTGCCGCGCATTTCCGACATGGCCGACGTGGAAGAATGGCTGCGCGAACACACGCCTGAAATCAAGGCGGTTTCGGCCCATGGCCAGATGGCGCCGGGCGAAGTCGAAGAGCGCATGGGCGCGTTTTATGATCGCAAATATGATGTGCTGCTTTCCACCACGATTGTCGAAAGCGGGCTCGATATTCCCAGTGCCAACACCATCATCATCCACCGCGCCGACCGGTTTGGCCTTGCCCAGCTCTACCAGCTGCGCGGCCGCGTGGGCCGGGCCAAGCTGCGCGCCTATGCTTACCTGACGCATGAAAAGGATGTCGCGCTCTCAGAAATCGCGCAGAAGCGTCTGAAAGTGCTGGGCGATCTTGATTCGCTCGGGGCCGGATTCCAGCTTGCCAGCCACGATCTCGACATTCGCGGTGCGGGCAATCTCCTGGGCGATGAACAATCGGGCCACATCCGCGAGGTGGGCTTTGAACTCTACCAGGCGATGCTCGAAGAAGCGATCCTGGCCGCCAAGGCGGGCGAGATGGGCCTCGAACGTGCACGCGACAAGGTGACGCCGCAGATCACCGTCGATGCGCCGATCATGATCCCCGAAGATTACGTGCCCGATCTCGCCGTGCGCATGGCGCTCTATCGCCGTCTCAACCAGGCCGAGGGGCAGCAGGAAATCGAAAGCCTGGCCGCCGAAATGATCGACCGCTTTGGCGATCTGCCGCAAGCGACCAGAAACCTCATCCGTCTGATCGAGATCAAGCATCAGGCGATTGCCGCGAACATCGCCAAGATTGATGTCGGCGCACGCGGCACGCTGGTGGCGTTCCACAAGGATGATTTCCCCGATCCTGCGGGCCTTATCGCCTATGTCGAACGACTTAATCAGGGCCGCGCCGACACCGCCAAGCTGCGCCCCGATATGAAGCTGGTGATCAACCGTGCATGGGGCGATCCGCAGGGCCGCCTCAACGGATTGTTCCAGCTTACCAAGGGTCTGTCGGCGATTGTGAAGAAAGCTGCGAAGGTCAAACAGGCGGCCTAGCGCAGGTTGTGCGCGCCTGCCTTGGCCAGCGCGATCACGCCTGCGCTGGGCATGGGCTGGGCGCGCAGGAACCCCTGCCAGTAATCGCCGCCTTCGGCTGTGACTGCCGCACGCTGGGCCTCGCTTTCGATCCCTTCGGCATAGATGGTGAGTTCCAGCGCCCGGCCCAACTGCATGATTGCCCGCAGCACGGCCAGCGCCTTGGCATCCTCGGGCACGCCGTCCACCATCGCCTTGTCGAGTTTGAGCGCATCGAGCGGCAATTCGCGCAAATAGCGAAAATTGCAGAACCCCGCGCCAAAATCATCCAGCGCCGTGCGAAAGCCGAGGCTGCGCAGCGCCTTCAACGCAGCCGCCGCCTGCGCCAGATTGCGCAGCAGCAGATCCTCGGTAATCTCCAGCATGAGACGCGCAGGCGCAATCCGCGAGCGCCCGATCAGCGCGGCAAAATCCGCCGCAAAGCGTGGGTCACCAAGCTCTTCGGGCGTGATATTGAGAGAAAGTGTCAACTCCTCGGGCCAGCGCCCCGCCTCCTCCAGCGCGCGGGCAACCACATGGCGCGACAGCGGCGCAACCATGCGCGCGCGTTCGGCAATGGCAAACAGATCGCGCGCGCCGATCTCGCCCAGCGACGGATGCTGCCAGCGCGCCAGCGCCTCCGCCCCGGCCAGCGCTCCGTCAGCGCAGGCGAATTGCGGCTGGAACAGAACCTCGATCTCGCGCCGATCCAGCGCGCGCAGCAGATCTGCCTCCAGCACGCCTGCGCGCACGCCGGGAAAGCGGCCACGCGTCTGGCCGCGCAGGGATATGGGCGTTGATTCGGCCACTATCGGCTCCTTACCTTGCCCCTTTCATAATGCACCCCGGCGGTGGAGACGAATTGCAATCCGCCTTGTTTTGGAACATCACGCGCTCCGGGGTTCACAACGCGCAGAGCATAAAGGCCTGCCGAGGGAGGATAGCATGGCCAGCGGGCCTGAACACGGCGGCAAGCCCTTTGAACGCATCGCGCTGATCGCCAGCGACACTGATCGTGCCCAAGAAGCCTGCCGCGCGCTGCTGGCGCAAGGGAATTTCGTGCCGCTCGACGAAGCCGAGGTGGTGGTGGTGCTGGGCGGCGATGGCTTCATGCTCCAAACGCTGCACGCCATGCTGGATAGCGCGCGGGTGATCCCGGCCTACGGGATGAACCTTGGCACCATCGGCTTTCTGATGAACCGCTATGACCGGCGCGCGACGCTTGGCGCGCGGCTCGCCCGGGCACGCCGCTGGACAATTTCGCCCTTGCGGGTCGAGGCCATCACCCAAAGCGGCGAGGTGCATCATTTCTGCGCGATCAACGAATTGTCGATCCTGCGCGAAACCCGCCAGACGGCCAAGATCGAGGTGACCGTGGGGGACCGCGTACGCATCCGCGAGTTGGTGTGCGACGGAGTGCTGGTGGCAACGCCTGCCGGCTCGACCGCCTATAACCTTTCGGCCAATGGCCCGATCCTTCCGCTTGACAGCAAGCTGTTAGCGCTGACCCCGATCAGCCCGTTTCGCCCCCGGCGCTGGCGCGGCGCGATCCTGCCTGATCGCATGAAGATCATCCTGCGGGTGCTTGATCCGGTGAAACGCCCGGTCGCCGCTGTGGCCGATCAGAAGGAACTGCGCGATATTGCCGAGGTGCGGCTGGAGATTGCATCCGATACCGAGCTGACCTTGCTGTTCGATCCGGGCCAAAGCCTTGAGGAACGCATTGTGGCCGAACAATTCATCACCGACTAAAGAGGTGCCGCGATCTGCGGCAGGCTTGCAAAACCCTCTTGCAATCCCCCGCCCTGCCCCATATACGCGCGCCTCTGCCAGCGGTTAGCGCTGCTGGTTGCTCCCCGATAGCTCAGCGGTAGAGCATTCGACTGTTAATCGAATGGCCGTAGGTTCGAATCCTACTCGGGGAGCCATTTTCTCAGACTTTGTGCAGGCAATTCAATCACTTAGCGCGCCACCGCTCGCAAGTGTCACAGTAGGCGTCACAGTTGGGCGGCTGCAAGCCTTGCTTGGACCGCTGGCCACCTCGGGCCGCTGCGCACATGATCGGCCCCGGCTTGCAATTGAGCGAGCACCCGCCGTCTCACAAATGACGGCTCACCATAAGGTGCAGGCTCACCAGCAAGCAGCCGGTCGATCTCGCACAGCATCGCATCGCGCAGCCCGTGACTGGTCACCAGCGCCGTAAATCGCCGCTGCCGAGCGGCTGCCGTCCACCGCCTTTTGTCATGCCGCATGATCCAGCCTCGCACAGCGCATAGGCCGTAGGCGTCGAGTCTCAGGTATTCACCGTCAAACTCGGGCTGCCACAGGGTTTCAGTCATGCCTCGGGCCATGATGCAGCCAGACATTGGCAAGCCGGGTCGCATGGCCACCAGCCTTGCGGTGCGGTCGATCTCGACATTCATGCCGGGCTGCCACAGGTGGATGATAAACGTCATTGCTGGTCCCCTTCGACAAGCGTTCGGTAAACGTCACCGATCTCGGTGAGCGTCATTGCTTCAGTGATCTCGGGCGGATCGACCAGCCCGAGCGCCAACCGCAGCGATTGCGGCATCATGGGCAAGGTGAGATCGCCAGCGATGAGTCTGGCGTAGCTGCCGCCGGGGCCGTCGCGTTTCTCGATTTCGCTGATTATCGAAGCCACCTTGGTTTCATACGATAGCAGCGCCTCTTTCATATCATCCGACAAGTGCCACTCTCGCCATGCCCGGGTGCCCGGTGGCAGTAGCTTGGCAAGGATGCGATCCATGCGGCTATCGACGCTTCGCCTTGCCACAGTCAGCCTCTGCCCTTGGAATTGAGCAACGCTTCGATGGTGTCGAGCCGCTGCTTCATTGCATCCATCATTTCAGTGTCGCGCAACGCTCGCACGGTAGCACTCAATTTGTGCGCTTCATGAATCGTGAGATCGCCAGTTTCGATTGCCTCGCTCACGGCAGCCGGATCAGATACGTCGATCTCAGTTACTCGGGCGTCCGGGGTGAGACGGCTCAAGACCCAAAGCGCACTCTTGACGCACCCCTCGGCGAGCCGCTGGTCGATCACGCGCCATGCCGCCTCGCTGCGGTAGCGCAGCCGCTCAAGTTCGACCTTGCTGGCGCGATTGCGAGAACCTGCCGGGCGGCCCATGCGGTGCCCAGGAAGCAATCGACCAGCCGCATCGCGGGCCGGTGCAGGTGCTGCGCTAATTTGCGCATCGGATAGCGGTGGTGTTGTCATTGTCATCTCATATCCAAACAGTGCGACAGCCCCGGCTGGCGAGCCAGCGGGCCACCTCGGCTGCATCGATCATGCCCTCGCTGCCCGCTGGCCAGCCGTGACGGGTGCGCCACACATGGGCCACCTGCCGGGATATTCCGACAGCCGCATAGACCTCGCCAGCGGGCAGCACCGGTGCTGTGCGCAGACAGCACCGGGCCGGGATGGTGATAGGGCGCGGCATCAGGCGGGCCGCCCGAGCACCCGATTCAACATATCATCGGGTCGCACAGCAAAGACGGCAGCCAGAAAGCGCACCAGATCCTTGGCCCCGGCTTCAGCCGCTTTGATGCGGTCGAGCCGCTGCGCATGGTCAGCGAGTTGCTGGCGGGCATCGGCTTCAGCCTTGCCGTAGTCTGGTCCGGTCGCAAGGATGCGCTCCGGTGTCGGCTGCAAGGGGTGACGGGCAGCCAGTTGCTGGCGCTCGCTCCAATTCAACGTGCGGTAGCGCTCGACTGCCCGCTCATACACTTGATCGGGCAGGCCAGCCTTGTTGCCCTTGCTCACCAGCGCCGTGAGCGTTTCCAGATCGGCAGTCTCGACCGCCTTTGCCGCTGCTGCCCTATCCTTGGCGGTGAAGCTGCCCCAGACGTAGGACATGATTGCCGGATCGACCTCTTGGACGGGATTGCGAAAATTCGCCTCGGCTTCGGTGGCGGTGCGGGCTTCGGTGCGTTCGGTTTCAATGGCGGTGCGCGCAGCGGCAAGGACCGGGCCGCCTTCCACTTCCAAGAGTCGCACCGGCAGCACCTCGGGCTTCAGGTCAGCTGCATAGCCAGCATACAGGGCAGCCAGCCGCCGCATGGCATTGCGCAGCGCATCGCTGCCAAGGCCCGGCGACCCGTCAGGGCTATGGAAAGTAGCGCTGCCGAATTGGAAGATCGGGCCGCGCCCGGTGTCGTTTTCGATGATAGCATTGGGCATTGTATGTCGCCTTTCTTTAGTGACAGGCGACAAGATGAACTAGGAAAAACAAGAGTCAATACCCTGAAAAACTTTGCGATTCTGCAATTGCTAGTATTGCGTCAATTGCGATGATTGCTGCAATTCCAGCAATTCGGTGACACTTGGTGACACTTGTTTAGAGCAAAAGACCTCTAAGCAGTGGTGATGTGGACGGGTGCTGTGCCTATTCTTTCAACTCTTTCCAATTCTAGTGTCACCAGTGTCACCAGTGTCACCAATGGCGGATTTCTGCGGGTTTCAGGGTGACACTAACCCCCCGTCCTAGTGTCACCGGCAGTGTCACCGTCCTTAACGTAAAATCTGCCGCGCTTTGTGCGGTCTTGCCGCCAGCCGAGCGCTGCAAGGTCACCGGCAAGCGGGCGGCTGTATTTCGGATTGCTCAACTCGGTGGACGGCAGCCCGAGCGCTGTGAAAAGGTGCTGCATGGTGAACGGCAGCCCGCCTGCCATTTCTTGCCCTTCACAGATCGCAGCGACCCGCCCGAACCATTCCGAGACCTCGCGCCGCTTGCCTTGCTCGACCCGTGCGAGCGCCTCTTGTGTAGGCGACAGGTGCCACACCTCGCCAGCCGTGTAGCGCTGCATCGCCTCGGCAAAGAGTTGCTCACGGTCGCGGGCCAGCGCTTCAATATCGATCGGCCCGGCAGTGACAGGCCACCAGCGCCGATCCCCCGTAGGGTCGCGCAGATAGGTCACCTCATTGGTGGTGGCAGCGAAAACGCATTGCCGGGGCCGCTCGACCGGCTGGCGAGCATAGGGCGGGCGGTAGCGGTCAAACTGCGCGGTGATGAATTTCTTCACATCCTCAAGTTCGGCTTTTCGGATTGCTGCCAACTCGGCAATCTCGACCAGCCAAAGCCCTTGCAGGTAGTGCAGCCCTTCCTTGTCGCGGATATTCGGCAGCTGGTCGCCAAAGTGCTCATCACCAGCAAGGATGCGCAGCGCGGTGGATTTGCCAGCGCCTTGCGGCCCGTCAATCACAAGCGCCGTATCGACCTTGCAGCCGGGCTGCATTGCCCGCGCCACCATGGCGATGAGAAACTTCGACCCGGCAAGCGTTTCCCATGGTGACGGGGCCACACCGATGTAGCGGGCCAGCCAGTGGTCTAGCCTTGCTGTGCCATCCCATTGCAGCGAGCGCAGCCAATCGGTCACCGGGTTGAACGGGTTGTGAAAGGCCCACATCTCGACCCCTTCCCTAAGCGCTTCAGTGGGCGGCTTTTGCCCCATGCTGTTAAAGTTCAGCCGGATGAGAACATAATCCCGATCGACAAGGGGACGGGGCCAGCGGCCCGAGCGCTCACCCGGCAGCGGCCCGGTCACCATGATGCGACCGGCAAATTCGTCATGCCCGAGCGGCAAGCGCCAATCGCGGCAAGTCTTCACCACGTCCAAGTGTGACGGCCCCCCGGTGGTCTCCGCCCCGTGCGGCAGATCGAAGGGGCTGGCAGCGAGCACCTGCACAGCGCCACCGGCTGGCCCCGCCCCCCAAGCAGCCTGTGCAGCGGCAGCCGGGGCATGGCGGGCCAGATAGGACCAGCCGAGCGCCGTCCCCTTTTCGAGCGAGCGCCACAGCTTTTCATTGGCCCCCATGTCATTGCGCTCATAGCCCGAGCACCACGCATCCCAAGCAGCGCGCCGCCCGCCTGCACCGCGATAGGCGGCTGTCACATCGCGCCAGCCTGCATAGTCGAGTTGCCCCGGATCGATCTCGCTTAGCGCAGATTTCGACAATCTCGACCGCTGGTGCTGGCAGGCTGCCGAGCGGCTGCCGCTCGCTGGTGCTGGCAGGCGGGCCGATTGGTGCAATGCCGGTGATGCGGTCGATAAGTTGCCCGGTGCTGGTGTGGATCTCGACCGGCTGGCCACCTGCCACGCTGCCAGCATAGAAGCGCTGCGATGCGACGAAACTCTCACGGGCCAGACAGCCGCCTAGCGCGCCGTTCAGCACCTGCACCAGCGCATGACGGGCATCGGGTGCAACAGGGCCAGACAATGGACACAAGACGCGCCACCGGGGCGCATCAGGTCGATTGGACGGGGTGCTATAGACCAGCGCGGCAATGCCAGCCGCTTGCAGCATTGTAGCGGCCCCGGCGGGTTCCAGGGTGAAGCCGTGCCCGTCATAGTCGCCTTCGATCCCATAGACGGCTTGCAGGTGCTCGCTGCCGCATCCACCCGAGAATGTCGCCAACTTGATGAGCGGCAGCCCTTCCTTGGCCGGTGCGGTTGGCAGGCTGCGCAGCCAATCGGCAAGCCCTTGCATGGTGGTGACGTGCCGGGTGCCAATGGTGTCTTGCAGGCTGGCAAAGACGGTGCAGGTGATTTGCCCCTCGGGCGCGGGTGTGGTAAGCATTTACCGTCCTTCTGGTTGGTCTTAGTTGGACAAATTCAGGTGGCGCGGGTGATGACTGGTCCCCGCGCCACCGTTGATTCAGGCGGCATCACAGCGGGCGCGCGATTCAAGCCACGCATCGACCTCATCAGCCCGCCAGCGAGCGCAGCCAGCGGACAGTTTCAACGGCTTGGGAAAGTCAGGATCGGTGCGGGTGTAGCGCCAAACGGTGGCCCGGCTCACGGTAAGGCGGGCGGCAACTTGCTTGTCGGATTGCAGCATTGGGGTTCACCTTGATTGCGAAAGGTGAAGCCCAAATTCATCAAATTGCGACAGATTGCACCAGCGCAGTTGCGCAGAAAAATCTTAGTTTTTTGCGCGTTCGGCAGTCAGCTTGGCCACAAGCGCCTCGCGTTCCCTAACCAGCCGCAAGTAGGTCTCGACCGTCCTAACGCTCACGCCTTCCTCGCTGGCCACCAACGCCTTGGCCTCGCTTTTCTGCCGCCCGCTGTCCACCAGCGCCCGGTAACGTGTCACAGCGCGGGTCACCGCCGGGTGGCCCGCCGCAATACCGGGGCGGCCCACATCACCGCCGCGCTCACCTCGGGCCAATTCGGCTAGGCGCTCGACCATGCAAGCGAGATATTCGCGCTCATCAGGGGACAGGGGGCGGCTGGCATCGCGCAACAGGGCAGCCATGGTGCTCGCATCACCCCCAAGCGCCTGCCAGTGGGCATCTGCGAAAGAGGCATCCACCGGGCCGCTCATGCCGCGCCCTTGATCGGCACCACGTTTTCGCCCGTGAGCCGCGCCGCAATGTCGGCAGCGCTTAGACCTGATGCGCGCAGCAATTCCAGCGCGGCAGCGACAGGATCGGCCTCGCCACAGGCTGCTTTGTCACCTGTGAGAAAATCGGCCCATGCCTGCATCACCGTGATGCGCTCATCAAAATAGTGGCCCCGCTGGTAAGCAAGCGATGTGCTGCCCCCTACGGCATGAGCAAGGACAGCCTCGGCAACCTCGTGCTCGACCTTGCCGCGCTCCGCTGCCCATGTGCGAAAGGTGGCCCGCAAACCGTGCGGCACAGCGGGGCGACCAGTTTTGCTGTCTAGCCAGCCCTCGCCACCAGCCGCCACCGCATCAGCCTGCATCCGCCGCATGACTGCGCTCACGGTCATATCGGAAAGCATTTTGTCGCGGGGTGACGGAAAGACCAGATCCACACCAGCGCGCCTTTCAAGCCCTTCTAGCAATGCCACGGCAGCCCGCGACAAGGGGACCTGATGCGCCACCCGGTTAGGGTCGAGCGACATTTTCGAGTCTTCGACAGGCACCGTCCAAACGCGCCGCTCTAGATCGACATTGGACCATGTAGCGGCCCGCACCTCGCCTTGTCTGGTCGCTGTGAGCGCGACAAATTCAAGCGCCCTCGCCCCCATGCCCTCTTGTTCGCGCAGCGCTGCAAACCATGACGGGGCCAGCGGCACAGGCACAGCCGGATGATTGCCGCGCCGCCCTGCCGTAGTGTTGCGCTGCTTGTTGCGCCGTTTGCGCCAACTCGCATGAGCATCAGGGCGGGCCGGATTCAGTTTGTCGCGGTCGCGCAGCCCCTCATCTATTGCCGCTGCCATGATCGCTGCCACACGCTGCACCACTTTGCGCGCTGTCTCACGTTTCTCGTTATAGATCGGTGCGAGAATTGCTTGAATGTGGCGCTCATCAATCTCGTTTAGATACAGATTGCCGATGTGCGGCAGCGCATAGGTTTTCAGTGTCGCCTGCCATAGCTTTGCCTGCTTGTCGGATTTGAACGTGTCGGCCCGATCGGCAAGATATTCGACCATGTAATCTGCAAAGGTGACGCGCCGCGCCACATCAGCAACCTTGGCCAATTCTGCCGCCCGCTGCGCTTCGATTGGATCGATCCCCGCTTTCACATCAGCATAGGCTTTGCGCGCTGAATCGCGGGCGGCTGCCAGTGAGACTGCCGGATAGGGACCTAGGGCCATTTGCCGGGCTTTGCCGTGCATCTTGTAGCGAAAGACCCATGTGATCGACCCGCTATCAAACAGCCTGGCATAGAGACCTTTGGCCCCCTCGCAGGTGACAGCGTAGCGACCCGGCGGCAGATCGGTGCTGGTCGGTTTCCAGTTTCTGAGTTTGCGGTCGCTTTCGATCATTGGGGCGCTCTCGTGTCACACTTACCGTCACACTTTTACCTGTGATTGATTGAAACGGAAAGCGCCGAATTGCGACAGGTGATGCGATTGGCAAATTATTCGAGATTGCCGCCAGATTCAGGATTAAACCCCTGTATAGGCTTGTAGAATTATGCGGATTGCCGGTCTGGCTGGCATCAAGGGTCGCCTGAAAAAGGGGGGTGGGGGGGTCCTGAATTGAGACAGCCTGAAACCCCTCTCTGGCTGCTACTCGGGGAGCCATTTTCTTCCAATTTATATCTGACAATGGGCTCTGCGAGTTCGCGCCCGGGGCTGTTTATGTGTGGCATCACAGGCTAACGATCGCCGCCAGCAAGCAGAGATTACCCGGTGCACTCACTCCACGGCTCAGGTCGCATGTCGGAAAGAATTGAATTGCTTTGCCTAATTGGTATCTTTGAGTGATTTTGGGCATTTAATTTTCAAAGGGCGCACGATGGCTGCCGCGAAACTCATAACGTGGTTTGCGTTGGCATCGAACATTACATTGCAACCCATAGAGCAACGACCTGAATTGCTTCACAAGGATCCTCGGTCTGCTGAACAAATCCAAAAAGGCCAAGTTTCCAAAGAGTGCATGAGAATCTATCTGGACGATTTTGACAGGGAATTCAAATCTCAGTCGAAGATGGTTGCACCTGACTGCTACAATTACCCAGAGAATGTGTTTTCCTTAAATCAATTAAAAAAGATTTTGCGAGAAAACCCTCGGGATTCCAGTAACATTGCAAAAATACTCCGTTCTTGGACAGACACCCGTGAAGATTGCTTGGTGAAAGAAACAGCATATGCCCCAGCGGTCGAGGAGATATGGTCTTACATAAGAGGAGAAATTTCTCTGAAAGATGCTTCGTCCGGACGTTATGAAGGCAATTGTGGCCGAAGAAGCTCGGACGTAATGCATCCCTATACAACAACATGTGAGACCAACGGAATTACGACCACCTGCAAGTCTAGCGGTGGGGGTCTTCCAAGAAGCCAAATGGTGTGCAGAACCACCCAGACTTCCAGCAGTTGCACATTTAGTGAACAATGAGGAGTGCACCGCGAGGCTCACGTCATGAGCGTCCGGCAGCAATGGAGGCCTCGCCCAGCCCCTTACCTCACCGCACCGGCACAAACCGCACTGCCGCGCCCCCTGATGCCGCCAGCCACAGCGGCAGGGTATCGCCCTTGCGCAGGGGCCGTTTTTCGATGGTGAAGGAATAGGGATTGCGCTCCCAATGCGCGTCCGCCCCATCGGCATAGATTTCGGCCGAGTAGGTGATGCCGGGGGCAAGAAAATCAAGCGGCACTAAAAGCGCGCGCTCCGCCCCATCGCTCACCGCGCCGAGGAACCATGTGTCGCTGCCGCGCGCCTGCCGCACCATCACCACGAATTCGCCGACTTCGCCTTGCAAAGCGATGCTTTCCTCCCAATCGGCCGCGACATCCTTGATGAACTGGAAGGCATCCATCCGCGCGGCGTAATTTTCCGGCAGATCGGCGGCCATCTGGAGCGGGGAATAGAGCACCACATAAAGCGCCAATTGCTTCATCAGCGTCGTCTGCGGGCGGATCGCGGGATCGCTGCGCGGCATGTCGGGCCGCACGGGCGGGCGTGCATTCGGGTGGAGATCGAAGATGCCCGGCGTGAAATCCATCGGGCCTGACAGCATCCGGGTGAAGGCGAGCGTCGCCTCGTGCTCGGGCGGATTGGGAGGCCAGGCCCAGGCGTTATACTCCATCCCGCGCGCGCCTTCGCGGGTCAGCCAGTTGGGAAAAGTGCGCCTGAGGCCCGTATCCTTTACCGGTTCATGCGCGTTGATGCTGATGCGGCGCTTGGCGGCCTCGCGCACCACCTTGAGATGATGATCGACCATGAACTGGCTGTCGTGCCACTCGCGCCGCTCGATGCCGCGCGCGTCATAGCGCACGATATCGCCTGCATCGGCGACATAGCCGGTTTTGACGGCGGTGACCCCGTGCCTGGCATAAAGATCGAGCGCAGCCTCCAACTGGGCTTCGTAATTGGCGACATGGCCGCTCGTTTCATGGTGGCCGATCAGGCTGACGCCTTTCCTGCGCGCATAGGCGCTGAGCATCGGCAGATCGAAATCGGGATAGGTTTGGGTAAAGCTGAACACCTCGCCATTGTTGAACCAGTCGCCATCCCAGCCGGTGTTCCAGCCTTCCACCAGCACGCCGGAAAAGCCGTGCTCGGCGGCAAAATCAATGTGGCGGATCACGTCTGTGTTGTTGGCGCCGTGGATGCCGTCCGTGCCCCACGTCCGGTCGCGGATATGCATTTCCCACCATACGCCGAGATATTTGCCGGGCTTCACCCACGACACATCGCCAATTGCGTTGGGTTCATTGAGGTTGAGGATAATGTCCGAATTGATAAGGCCGGTGGCGGCGGGTGCAATCTGGATGGTGCGCCAGGGTGTTTGGAACGGGGTCTTGCCGTGCACCCTGATCCCGTCCCCGCCGGGGCGCGGCTGGGCCTCGAAAGTGCCGGGGCGCAGGGCGAGCAGCGACATGGCGGAATAATCGACCAGCGCAGCTTCGTGGATCGCAAGGTGGAGGCCATCGGGTTTGCGAAAAGTGATCGGCGTGTGCGCATCCTCGATCTCGCCTGCGCGCGCCTTGCGGTAGAGATATTCGTAGCGGTTGAACTGGCGGCTCGGGATATGCCAGCCGTGGGCGTCCTCGCCGATGGCGAACTGGGTCAGCTCTTCGGTGAGCTTCAGGGGGCCGGTGAAGGCGGGCTGCTCGGCGATTTCGTAGCGAAAGCCGATGCCGGTATCGAAGACGCGGAAACGGATGGTGACGCGCCGTTCAGGGCCCTTGGTGGCGGCGAAAGTGACGGCGAGTTCATTGTGATGATCGCGCACCAGCCGCCGCTCGCCCCAGGGCTGCTCCCAGGTGGTGTCTTGCGCAGCGCGGGTGGTGGCGGTGATGGCAAGGCCCTTGTCGAAGCCATGATGATCGCGGAACATGAGGCCCAGCTTCGAGGCGCCGATGGCGGGCCGACCGGCAAAGCTTGCCTGATAGGTCGCCGCCCCGCCCTCGTCGCTGATGGTGACCACGATGCGGCCATCGGGCGAGGTCACGGTTGCGGTTTCCGCGAGCGCGGGCGAGGCCAGCAAAGCGAGAACTCCGAGCCCCAGCGCAAGAACCGATTTCATGGCATGTCTCCCGGCTGAATAACCCATATGGTTGAATTAAGCGCGATTAGCGCGAATTGGCAGCATGTAAGCGATAGAGCCGATAACCCCATGGCGGCAGGCTGAGTGGGGTATTTTCATTCGTAAATTCAGCCGCTTGGTTGGTGATCGCGTCGGTATATGCGCCGTGATGCCGGGCGAGCGCGAATTCCACCTGCTGCGGCTTGTCGCTGAGGTTGAACACCGCGAACACCCGGCTCGCTCCTTGATGACGCACGAAGCTGAGCACCGCTTGCGGCGCGGAATTCGGCACATCCACCAATGTCCCGCCATAGCGGCCATTATGAAGCGCTTTTTCGCTCGTTTTCAGGGCGATAAGCTGGCGCAGCAGGCGATCAAACCGGCCCTGTTTCCAGATGATCTCGTCCTTGTCGAAGAACGCCAGCTTGTGATCGAGATCAGCCTCTTGTCCGTTGTAAATCAGGGGGATACCTGTGCCTGTAAAGCTCAAGGCCATGGCCGCTTGATAGGCCGGGCCGTAAATTTCGGCGGCCACCCCGTCCCATGCATTCTGATCGTGATTGTCGGTATAGACCATGCGATAGGCAGCGTGGGGCCATGTGGTCTTGTGCTCGGCATAAAACCCGCGCATGGCATCCGCACCGGCTTCGCCGCGCGCGATGCGCTGCATCACCTGCTTCCATTGCCAGGCATAAGTCGCATCAAAAGCGCGCGCATGCAGATCGCGCTGCTCCCATTCGGCGAGCATGAAAACGGGTTTTATTTCATTGAGTTGCGCGCGCGCCTCTTCCCAGAAATCAAGCGGGACATAGCCTGCGACATCGGCGCGGTAGCCATCGATCCCGAACTCGCGCACCCAATAGGCAAGGCTGCCCGCCATATAATCGCGCAAGGCCAGGTCGGCATAATCAAAGGCAGCCACATCCGACCAGTCCGTGCCCTCGGGCGGCATCATCGCGCCTTCGGGAGTGCGCTGATACCATTCGGGATGGCTCGCCGTGAGCGGGTTGTCCCACGCCGAATGGTTCGCCACCCAATCGAGGATCACTTTCATCCCCAGCCTATGCGCTGCATCCACAAAGGCTTTGAGATCAGATGCTTGCCCGAGATCGGGATTGATAGCGCGGTAATCTTTCACCGCATAGGGACTGCCGAGCGAGCCTTTGCGGCGCGCCTCGCCAATCGGGTGGATCGGCATCAGCCAGACAATATCCACCCCCATTTCGGCAAGGCGCGGCAAGTGCGCCTCAGCCGCGCGCAGCGTGCCTTCGCGGGTGAACTGGCGGGTGTTGATCTGATAGATCACCGCATTGCGGGTCCACGCCGCGTTCTCGAACGCAACGTAATCGCGTGGATTGTGCGGCTGCTCGGCCAAAGCCCCGCTTGCCAGCAATCCGGCGGCCAGCGCCAGCGCGGCGCGCGCGATCATGCCGCTTCTCCGGCATGGCCCGCATCGCTCACAAACAATGTCGCCAGCGCTGCGAGCACGAAGGATACCCCGCCGATTGCCATGGCGTAAATCGGCGCACCGTCGAAAAATACCGTCAGCATGAAACCCAGCAAAGTCGCCGCGATCAATTGCGGCACCACGATGAAGATGTTGAAAATCCCCATGTAAATGCCCATTTTCCGGGCCGGAACCGCCCCTGCAAGGATCGCATAGGGCAGCGACACGATCGAGGCCCAGGCAATGCCGAGCCCGATCTGCGGCAGCCACAGCAGCCCCGGATCGCGCACCAGCAGCATGCCGGCAAAGCCCGCTGCACCAAGGCCGAGATTGAGGCCGTGCAGCCGCCGCCGATCAATCCGCGCGGCAATCACCACAAAGCCGAGCGCCGCTGCCGCTGCCAGGCCGTTGCGCACCGCGCTCATCAAGCCCCACCAGTCGCCTGCATCCTGATAGGCGCGGCTTGCCGGATCGCCCGCGCCGAAGTGATAGTCGGCAATCGCAGGCACGCCGTAAATCCACAGCGCGAACATCGCAAACCAGCTGAAAAACTGCACCACCGCCAATTGCCGCATGGTGGCAGGCATGGCGAACAGATCATTCACCACTTCCATGAAGCCGCTGGTGTCGCGGCCCTTTGCGCGCAGCATGCCGGCTGCCATCTGCACCGCGCCAAAGCCTGCGATGAGGCCGGCGAGCACATAAAGTTCCTGCGCGATTTCAACGCTGCCAAGCCATTGAGGCCGCTCTCCCCCGCGTCCGAAAGCAATGGCAAGCGCAAAGCCTGCACCCACCAGCAGCCAGCCGATCCCGCCTGCGAAAAACTGCCCGGAGGCGCGGCGGATGCTAGCGCCTTGCGCTGGTTCAAGCCCCAGCGCCCGGCGGCGCGCGGCCTCAAACCCTGCAAGTTCATCGGGGCTGTATTCGCGCGTGGTGAGCACCGTCCACACCACCGCCGAAAGCAGCGCGGCTGCACCAATATAGAACGCCCAGCGCACCGTTTCAGGGATCTCGCCCGCAGGTGCCACGTTCGACAGGCCCAGCCAGTTGGTCATCACCCACGGCAGCGCGCCTGCGATCACCGCGCCTGCTCCGATGAAGAAGCTTTGCATCGCATAGCCGCGCGTGCGCTGGCGATCGGGCAGATTATCGCCGATAAAGGCGCGAAACGGCTCCATCGTGATGTTGAGCGAGGCGTCCATCACCCACAGCATGCCTGCCGCCACCCACAAGGCGGGCGAATGGGGCATCACGAACAGCGCAAGGCTCGCCAGCAGCGCGCCAGCGAGGAAATAGGGGCGGCGGCGGCCAAGCTTTGTCCACGTCTTGTCGGAAAGGTGCCCGATCAGCGGCTGGATCAACAGCCCTGTCATCGGCGCTGCAATCCACAGGATCGCCAGTTCATGCACCTCGGCGCCCAGCGTCTGGAAGATGCGGCTGACATTGCCGTTCTGCAGTTCAAAACCGATCTGGATGCCGAGAAAGCCGAAGCTCATGTTCCAGATCTGGCCCGCGCTCATGGCAGGCTTGCTCATCGCAGGCTTGCGCGCGGCCATGCTGGCCTGTGACCCCTCCATGGCTTTCCCCTCACCTCCGGCGCAGCGGCGGACAAACCCGCGCACGCCGCGCCTGTCATTATGAGGCGCACTGTGCCGCTTTTGCAAAGTTTTGCAAGATTTGATGAAATTTTTTGCGGAAATCCGCTGATTATTCTCCCGCCAAAACCCGGCCTATCCCTGCAAATCCATGTATCCTATTATTTTTTATCGTAAGGAACGGCGCGGATCGGCGCAATACAAAGAATTGCAAAAACTTTCGCGCGATGGCACATAAGCCGTCGGAGGGGTTTTATCATGAAGGTTTACCGGGCGATCAGGCTCGCTGCAATCGGCACTCTTGCGAGTGCCGCGATGGCCACCGCGCAGCCGGGCCCAAAGGCTGCTGCCGATTCGCTGCACGAGCGTCCGCCCGAAGACGAGGTGGTCTATTTCGTGCTGCCCGATCGCTTCGCCAATGGCGACCTGCGCAATGATCGCGGCGGCATCAAAGGTGATCGGCTGGCCCATGGCTTTGATCCGGCGCACAAGGGGTTTTTCCATGGCGGCGATCTGAAAGGCCTGACGGCAAAGCTCGATTATCTCGAAGGGATGGGGATCACCGCGATCTGGTTTGCGCCGATCTTCCAGAACAAGCCGGTGCAGGGGCCCAAGGGCGATGAAAGCGCGGGCTATCACGGCTATTGGGTCACCGATTTCACCCGGCCCGACAGCCATTTCGGCACGATGGACGAATTCAAGGCTTTCGTCGCAGCCGCCCACGCGCGGGGGATGAAGGTCTATATGGACATCATCACCAATCACACCGCCGATGTGATCCGTTACCGCGAAGGGGATGCGACCGGCAGCTATGCCTATCGCAGCCTTGCCGATTATCCCTATTCGCGCCGGGGCGGTGTGGCGGGCGCAGCCATCAATGAAGGGTTCCTGGGGCACGAGGTGCGCACGCAAGAAAACTTCGCCCGGCTGACTGATCCGGCCTATGCCTATACGCCTTATGTGCCGCCGGCCGAGGCGCAGGTAAAGGTGCCCGCATGGCTCAACGATCCGATCTATTACCACAACCGGGGCGACACCACTTTCAGCGGCGAACATAGCCGAATGGGCGATTTTGTCGGGCTGGATGACTTGTTTACCGAGCATCCGCGCGTGCTTTCCGGCATGATTGCGATCTATGGCGACTGGATCCGCCAGACCGGCATCGACGGCTTTCGCGTCGATACCGCGCGCCATGTGAACCCGGAATTCTGGCAGGCGTTCGTGCCCGAAATGCGCCGCATCGCGGCAGAGCGCGGCATCCCCCATTTCCACATTTTCGGCGAGGTTTACCGCGACACGTCCGACAGCGGCTATATCGCGCAATATACCCGCCGCGATGGTTTTCCCGCCGTGCTCGATTTCGCCTTCCAGATGGCGGTAACCGAAGCCTTGAGCGGCACGAAACCGCCGCAGGTCATCACCGAGATGTTTGATGGCGATGTGCTGTACGAAGGCGGCGAGGCAGCCGCGCGCACCTTGCCCACCTTCCTCGGCAATCACGACATGGGCCGCTTTGCCACGCTCATCCGCTCGGCTGTGCCGGGGATTGCGCCGGACGATCTGCTGGCGCGGGTCAGCCTTGGCCATGCCATGATGCTGAGCCTGCGCGGCAGCCCGGTGATCTATTACGGCGATGAACAGGGCTTTGTCGGCGACGGCAATGATCAGGATGCGCGCGAGGATATGTTCGCCAGCCGCGTCGCGAGCTACAATGACAACGCGCTGATCGGCACGGCTGCGACCACGGCTGAGGATAATTTCGATCCATCCCACCCGCTTTACCGCCTGATTGCCGAGCTTGCGGCGCTGCGAAAAGATCACCCGGCGCTGCGGCGCGGGCGGCAGGTGGTGCGCTCTTATGACGACAAGGCGCCCGGCCTTGTCAGCTTTGCGCGCTTCGATCCCGATACGGGCGCGGAATATCTGCTTGCTTTCAACACCTCGCCCAAAGCGATAACCGCGCACTCTGCCATCGGCTATGAGGCGCGCGCGCTTGTCTCTCTCCACGGTGCCTGCCCTGCCCGCGTTACGGCGCCGGGCAGCGTGACGCTTAGCCTGCCCGCTTTTGGCTGGTGCATTGCCCGCGCCGCCGGGCCAAACGAATGAACACGAGTATTCCGATGCGTATCGTCCCCAGCCCCCACGCCGCCACGCAGGACGCCCCCTGGTGGCGCGGCGCAGTGATCTATCAGATCTATCCGCGCTCGTTCCGCGATACCAATGGCGACGGGATCGGGGATCTGGCAGGGATTGTCGAAGGGCTCGATTACATTGCTTCGCTGGGGGTGGACGGGATCTGGATCTCGCCCTTTTTCACCTCGCCGATGAAGGATTTCGGCTATGACGTGGCCGATTACTGCGGGATTGATCCCAGCTTTGGCACCTTTGCCGATTTCGATGCGATCATCGCCAAGGCGCACCGATTAGGCCTGAAAGTCATCATCGATCAGGTCTATTCGCACACCTCCGATCAGCACGCCTGGTTTGCCGAAAGCCGCAGCGCTCGCACCAATGCCAAGGCCGATTGGTATGTCTGGGCCGATCCCAAGCCCGACGGCTCGCCCCCGTCGAACTGGCAATCGGTGTTCGGCGGTTCAGCCTGGCAATGGGACGGGCCGAGGAAGCAATATTACCTGCACAATTTCCTTGTCAGCCAGCCCGACTTGAACGTCCACAACCCGGCGGTGCAGGATGCGCTGCTGGAAGTGACGCGGTTCTGGCTGGCGCGCGGCGTCGATGGGTTCCGGCTCGATGCGCTCAATTTCACGATGCATGATCCTGCCTTGCGCGACAATCCGCCCTCGGGCGTGCCGATGGAACAGGTCACCCGCCCGTTCGATATGCAGGTGAAGCGCTTCAACCAGTCGCATGACGACATCCCGCATTTCCTCGAACGCATCCGCGGCGTGATTGATGAATTCCCGGCGCGCTTTACCGTGGCCGAAGTCGGCGGGCCGGAGCCTTTGGGCGAGATGAAAGCCTTTACCCACGGGGGCAAGCGGCTCGATTCGGCTTACAATTTCGATTTCCTCTATGCCCCGCACCTGACCGCTGATCTGGTGCGCGGATCCTTGCTGCAATGGGATGGGAGCGCGGGCGAAGGCTGGCCGTCCTGGGCCTTTTCCAATCATGATGCGCCGCGCGCGATCACGCGCTGGGCAGGCGCGCAGACCCAAGCGCAGATTGCGCGGCTCAACCTGCTGCTGCTGCTCAGCCTTCGCGGCAATCCGATCATCTATCAGGGCGAGGAACTGGGCCTGCCGCAGGGCCATGTCGCTTTTGAGGATCTGCAAGACCCCGAAGCCATCGCCAACTGGCCGCATACGCTGGGCCGCGATGGGGCGCGCACGCCCTTGCCGTGGGCGCAAGCTGCACCGCAGGCCGGCTTTTCGAGTGCCAACCGCACCTGGCTCAAACTCGATGCCGCCCATGTCGATCACGCGATTGACCGCCAATTGCCCGATCCCGCCAGCCTCGTCAGCTACACCCGCCGCCTGCTGACTGCCCGGCGCGGGGCGCGGGCGCTGATCGAGGGCGCGAGCGAGGTGCTCGCCACCCCGCCGCAGATCGTCGCCTTCATCCGCGAGGCCGCAGGCGAGCGCGTGCTGTGCGCCTTCAACCTCGGCGACGAGGCTATCGCGTGGCGCGCGCCTGCCCCCTTCAATACGGGGCTTGTTATCGCCGACACCAGCGCGCTAGAGCCTGCGCGCGAGGTTCCCGAGATGCTGGCGCCAAAGTCAGGCTATTGGGCAAGAGCGGGGGACGGCCAAGGATCATGACAGCGCGCGAGACGGCGGAAAAGGAACGGGGCACCAAACGCAACGCGCGGCTTGAAGATATCGCGCGCGAGGCGGGGGTTTCGATCTCGACCGTGTCGCGCGCATTGAATGATAGCCCGGCAGTCAAGCGGCGCACCAAGCAGGAAATCTGGAAGATCGCCCGCGCGCATGATTATGATTTCGCCCAGCACATGCCGCAGGGCCCCGTCGGCGCGGAAGCCACCATCGCGGTGATCGTGCCCGCCCCGCAGGCGCGCGAGACGCGGGTGGCCGATCCGTTCTTTCTCGAACTTCTGGCCGGGATCGCCGAGGCCGCGCGTGAACGCAACGCCGATCTGCTGATCAGCCATCTCTACCCGCGCACCGCCGAAGATCTTGAATTCGCGATGGCCACCAGCCGCGCGACGGGGATGATTTTCATCGGGCAAAGCTCGCTCCATTCAGCCTTCAACACCATGGCAGCGCGCGATGATCGCTTTGTGGTGTGGGGGGCTGAACTTGCCGATGCGGCCTATTGCTCGGTCGGATCGGACAATATCGCAGGCGGGCGCAAGGCCACCGCGCACCTTGCCCGGCTGGGGCGGCAGCGCGTGCTGTTTCTGGGCGACACCGAAGCGCCCGAGGCCGAGCAGCGCTTTCGCGGCTACCGGCAGGCGCTGGAGGAAGCGGGGCTGGCGTGGGACGAAAGCCTTGCCGTCAGCGCCCATTTCGATGTCCATTCGGGCGAGGCCGCCACCCGCAGCGCGATTGATCGCGGGGTTGATTTTGACGCGGTGTTCGCCGCGAGCGATCTGATCGCGATTGGCGCAATCCGCGGGCTCACCCGCTCCGGGCGCAAGGTGCCTGATGATGTCGCGGTGGTGGGCTATGACAATATCCCCGCCGCGCGGCTGGTCACCCCGCGGCTCACCACGATTGATCAAAGCACCGCGCTGGCGGGCCGGATGCTGGTGTCGAAACTGATTGACACGCATGGCGGCCCGGCGGCCTCGGAACGGCTCGAAACCAGCCTGCTGATCCGCGAATCCTGCGGGGGATAGTGGTGGAACGCGCCGAGCCGTTACAACACATCGTGATTGTCGGCGGGGGCAGCGCCGGGTGGATGACAGCGGCTGCGCTCGCGCAAGCGGTGGGCGAGGCCTGCCGCATCACCCTGATCGAAAGCGAAGTGATCGGCACGGTCGGCGTGGGCGAGGCGACCATCCCGCCGATCCGCAATTTCAACCAGCGGCTCGGCATTGATGAAGCAACCTTCGTGCGCGAGACGCAAGGCAGCTACAAGCTCGGCATCCAGTTTGTGGACTGGCACAGGAAGGGCGCCAGCTATTTCCACCCCTTCGGCCAATATGGCGCGGAATTCGATTCTGTGCCCTTCTATCACCACTGGATGGCTGAGCATCTCGCCGGGCGCACCAGCGGGCCGATTGACGATTTCTCGATGTGCTGGGCGATGGCACGTGGCGGCAAGTTTGCTCACCCCTCGCCCGACAGGCGGCTGATCCAGTCGACCTTCGATTATGCCTATCACTTCGATGCCGGGCTCTATGCGGCCTTCCTGCGGCGCTATGCGGAAAGTCGCGGCGTGGTGCGGATCGAAGGGCGCGTGGTTGATGTGGCGCTCGATGGCGAGACCGGCTTTGTGGCGGGCGTAACGCTGGATGATGGCGCGCACGTAGAGGGCGATTTCTTCGTCGATTGCAGCGGCTTTGGCGGGCTCTTGATCGAAGGCGCTTTGCAGGCAGGCTACGATAATTGGCAGCACTGGCTGCCGTGCGACCGGGCGGTGGCAGTGCCGTGCGAAAAGGCGGGCGCGTTTACCCCCTACACCCGCTCCACCGCGAAAACCGCCGGATGGCAATGGCGCATCCCGCTCCAGCACCGCACCGGCAATGGCTATGTCCATTGCAGCGCCTTCATCAGCGAGGAGGAAGCGGCGGCGACGCTGCTCGCAGGGCTCGATGGCCAGCCGCTGGCCGACCCGCGCACCTTGCGCTTTGTCACCGGCAAGCGCCGCGAATTCTGGAAGAAAAACTGCGTCGCGATTGGCTTGTCGGCAGGCTTCATGGAGCCGCTCGAATCGACCAGCCTGCACCTCATCCAATATGGTATCCTGCGGCTGATCGCGCTCTTGCCCGATCGTGCCATGTCACCCCTGCTGGCGCGCGAATACAACGCGCAGACCACGGCGGAATACGAACGCATCCGGGATTTCCTGATCCTGCATTACAAGGCAACGGCGCGCGATGACGGGGCGCTGTGGTGCTACACCGCCAACATGGCGATCCCCGACAGCCTCCAATACAAGATCGACCATTTCCGCGATTATGGCCTGCTGGTGGCCGATGAGCGCGAATTGTTCGCCAATCCAAGCTGGATTGCGGTGTATCTGGGGCAAGGCATCACGCCTGCCCGCGCGCCCGCGCTTGCCGCCATGCGCGGCCATGTGCCGGTGGCTGATCGCCTGCGCGCAATCGCCCGTGCGATGGACGAAGCCGTGGCCGCCATGCCCACCCACGGCGAATTCATCGCCCGCCACTGCGCCGCAGCGCCGATCACCGCCTGATCCGCAAGCCTGACAGAAAAAGGGCCCGCCATCGCTGGCGAGCCCCCTTCCCCCCTTGGGCGCGACCCTCAGGGCAGCTTCAGAAATTCTTGCGGATGGTGAAGTTGAAAGTCCGCCCGTATTGCTCGAACTGGCTCGGGAACGTGCCCACCAACGCGCCTGCGCCATTGAACAGATCATTCTCCGTCACGAACGGCGCGTTGGTGAGGTTGGCGCCTTCGACCAGCACGGTCAGCCCTTTCAGCACACCGCTTTCGTTCTGGAAGGTATAGCCGATCTGGGCATCGATCTGCGTTTCGGGCTGCGCCTGCGCGCCGAACAGCGAACCGTCAAAGCTCTGCACTTCGGCAAGGAAGCCCGACCGATAGCGTGCGTTCACGCGGGCGCGCCAGCCGTTCTTTTCATAGAAGATATCGCCCGACCAGGTCACATCCGAATAGCCCGGAATGTTGATCGTACCGCCCGGACGCGTGACCTGCGCATCAACATAGGTGACGCTGAACAAGCCGCCAAAGCCATCAAGCGTGCGCGAGAAATCGCCGAAATTGGCGCGGATCGTGCCTTCGATGCCGGTAATCTTGCCATCGGCAAAGTTCACTGGCCCGCCAAAGGTGCCGGTCGAAAGCTGCGGGTTGTTGGTCAGGATGCCGCCAAAGCCCGCATTGTTGATCGGCTGGGTGAGATCGCGCACCTCGGTGAAATCAATGATCCAGTCATCCATCTGCTTGTGGAAACCGGCGATGATGATCGCCGAAGCGGGGCCGAAATATTTCTCGAAGCTGATATCGAAGGAAGTCGAGATGTAAGGCTGCAGGAACGGGTTGCCACCGCCAAGGCCAAAACACACCAGCTGCGGCGGGTTGAAGCCGATCACCGTGTCGGGGCGCTGATCGCCATTGGTATCGACGCAGCTTTGCGGATTGAACCCGATATTCTGGTTGGCGGCCATCTGATCAAGCCGCGCGCGGGTGACAGTTTGCGCCGCAGCCAGACGGATGAAGGTATCGGGCGCAATTTCGAAGGCAAGGTTCGCGCTCGGCAGCCAGTTGCCGTAGCTGAAATCCACCGAGTTCACCCCGCCCGCAATCGTGCCGGTCGAAGATTGGCGGGTGTCGGCATAGCGCAGGCCGATATTGCCGCGCACCGGCACATTGCCAAGATCACCGTCGATATTGGCTTGCAGGTAGAAATTGTGGATCCGCTCGCTCACCGTCCATTCGGTATCGAACGTGCCCTTCTCCACCAGATAGGTGCCATCGGTGAGGAAGCTTGACGGATCATAGGCGAGGATATTCTGCCCGAGCGAGCGGGTGTTGGTGCGCCCGACAATCGCATTGGCCGGGATCGCGAGCGAGCCGTTCACAAACCGGTTGGACGCGCGCAGGAAGCTTTCGTTGGAATCGAAGGCCTTGGTGCGATCAGTATAGAGCCAGCCTGCGCGGATATCCTTGATAATGCCGCCATCAAACTCCCAGCGGGCCTCGGCGCGCAGTTGGTGCAGTTCATCCTCGATGCGCGGCTGCTTGATAAAGCCGACCTGGCCCCAGCCGCCCGGATCGGTCAGCAGCACATTGGCCGGATTGGTATAATCCAGCTGCCCGGCAATCGCATAATCCCCGCGCGGCGGCATGGTAAAGGTCAGCCGATCCTGCGCGCCGGTGCGGTTGCGCCCGGTGCCGGCGTAGGATTCGTAATCAATGTCGTTGCGGGTCAGCGTCGAGAAGCCGTAATCGACCATGAAGCCGAGATTGTCGGTCAGCTTGAAATCGAGATTGCTGCCGATGGCGAAAATCTGCGATTCAGTGCCTTCGGTATCGGTGCGCAGGATCGGCACCACGCCCGAGAAGGTGGCGGTATCGGCAAACGGGCCAGCGCCGGTGGCACCTTCGAAGGTTGCCCCGCTCCACGAGGCAATCGGCGTTTCGGTGCCGCGGAAGATGCCGCTATCCTTGGTGTCGGTGTAGAAGGCATCAATATTGATTGAGACCCGGTCGGTCGGCTCGAATTGCAAGGCACCTGCCACTGACAAGCGCTGGAAGTCACGGCTGACCGCGCCCTGACGCGGATTGTCAGCCGGGTAGATCAATCCGGCAGGGGTGCGCGCCGTCTGGAACTGGTTGCTCTTCAATTCGCGGGTGACAAACTGCGTCGGGTTCGATTGCAAGGTCGCGCCCAGCGACCAGCCCAGCGTGCCCGCCTTGTTCTGATCGATGTAGGAGGCAAAGAAGCGGTAGCCATCGCCCGGGAAATCGGGATTGAGCGAGCCTTGATCATTGACCGAATAGGTCGCCGAAATGCTGATCTGGCGATCCTTGTAATCAAGCGGCTTGACAGTGCGCAGATCGACTGCGCCGGCAATACCGATCGAGGCAAGCTGCGCATCGCCGGTCTTGTAAACCACCGCAGAGCCGATCAGTTCGGAAGGGAACTGATCAAATTCGATCCCGCGGTTATTGCCAGGCCGAGCACCACTTCACGGCCATTGAGCAGCGCAAGGCTGAAATCCGGGCCAAGACCGCGGATCGAGATCTGCTGCGAACGGCCACGCACGCGCTGGGCGGTGACGCCGGGCAGGCGGGCGAGCGAATCGGCAATCGAAAGATCGGGCAACAGGCCAAGGTCTTCAGCCGCGATCACTTCGACGATGCTGGTGGCGCTGCGCTTGGCATCGAGCGCGTTCTGGATTGAACTGCGGATGCCGGTAACGGTGATGTCGTTGCCCGGATCATCGACCTTGGTCTCCGGCTCGGGCGCCGGGCTGGACTGCGCGGCGGCTGGCATGGCCCCTGCCATCAGCGCGATCCCGGTGGCCGCCCCGCACAGCAGGCGCGCGTTGGCGGAAAATGCCTTCAACCCCATCTTTTCTCTCCCCCTACTCGCCATTCTTGACGAGCGTCTTTTCATTTTTTTTCATAGACCACTTTGGCGGTGGCGTAAATCGCGAATTTTCACGCCCGAATGGCGGCGCGAATTGCACCTTTTCATCGTCTTTCCAGTATTTTGTGAGAATTCGAGCCGATCCCCCGCAAGAAATATCCACAATCTGTGCCCAAACCGCCACAGGAGGCCTGCGCGCTGCTGTGGGATGCGGCACCTGACGCGCTGCACTTTCCCATCTCACGCCCTATCACTCTGTTTTCAGGTCATTAACAGGCAGGGTTTGGCAAGTCGGCAGGGGTTTGATAGCCTTGCACCCGAAGAGAGGCAGGCCATGGCAAGCACAAGCATCGAAGCAGACTGGGCAATCTCGTTGGCCAATCCGGCCTGCGCGGTTTTTTCAGAATATAATCATCATCTTGTTGCGATAGACGCGTTTATGGCGCGCACTGAGACAGCTCGCCAAGCGGCGATTTTGCAACAATTTGCAAAGATCACGCCGCAATATCCCGGTGTGCGTGCGCCGCTTGAATCTGCGGTGTGCGAGGCTTGGCTGGCGCAGCTTTCGCCATTCCTTTCACATCATTTCGGGCCGCCCGGTAGCCGATGGGCGATGCAGGCATGGTGTTCGATTGTCACCAGCGCGCCGCACGAACTGCTCCCGATCCAGCGCTTTCCCCATGTCGATGGCACCGATCCGGCGCAGGTGGCGATGATGCTCTACCTGCATGACAGCCCGCATGGCGGCACCGCCTTCTTCCGGCACCGTTCGTCCGGGCTATCAGCACTGACGGACGAGACTTTCCCCGCATACCGCGCCGCGCTGGAAAGCGACGTGGCGCGTAGCGGCCTGCCCGCGCCCGCCTACCCCACCGATGGCGCTCCGCATTTCGAGCGGCTTTATGCCAGCACCGGCGCGTTCAATTCGGCGGTGTTCTATCGCGGCAACATCCTGCATTCGGGCGTGATCGACAATGCCGCCGCCCTCCCCGCCGACCCGCGCACGGGCCGGCTCACCATCAACGCCTTTTTCCGCCCCGTCTGAAAGCAGGTTCGAGAACACCATGACACAACAACCCAAGCGCAAACTGGTGATCGTGGGCGGCGGCACCGCCGGATGGATCACAGCTGCGGCCTTTGCCCGCTTGCTGGGCCGCACGCTCGATATCACGCTGGTGGAATCCGAGATGATCGGCACTGTCGGCGTGGGCGAGGCGACCATTCCGCAGATCATCCGCCTCAATGCGATCCTCGGGCTCGACGAGATGGAATTCGTGCGCGCCACGCAAGGCACCTTCAAGCTGGGCATCGAATTCGTCGATTGGGGCAAGCTGGGCACCAGCTATCTGCACACCTTCGGCGATGCAGGCCTCGCGCTCGCGGGCGCGAGCTTTCACCACTACTGGCGCCGCGCCGCCGCAAGCGGGCACACCGACGATCTGTGGCACTATTCGCTCCACCGCCTTGCCGCCGATCATGCGCGGTTCGGCAAGCTTGACCGCGTCGGCAACACCGCGATGACGGGGCTTGCCTATGCCTATCACTTCGACGCCGGGCTCTATGCCGCATTCCTGCGGCGCTACAGCGAGGCACAGGGCGTTACCCGCCACGAAGGCATTGTGCGCGGCGTCGCGCGCGACGGGCAAAGCGGCGATATCACTGCGATCACGCTGGATAATGGCCGCGCGGTGCGGGGCGATTTCTTCGTCGATTGCACCGGATTTCGCGCACTGCTGCTGGCTGGGGAACTGGGCGTTGGCTACGAGGACTGGTCGCGCTGGCTGCCGTGTGACCGCGCGCTGGCAGTGCCTTCCGAGCGCCTGCCCACGCTGGTGCCCTATACGCGTGCGACAGCCAAGGCGGCGGGCTGGCAATGGCGCATCCCCTTGCAGCACCGCACCGGCAATGGCCATGTCTATTCAAGCGGCTTTATCTCGGATGATGCCGCCGCCGAGACGCTGATGGCGGGCCTCGACACCAAAGCGCTGGCCGATCCGCGCCCCTTGCGCTTCACTACCGGGCGGCGCGCGGCGTTCTGGGCGCATAATTGCGCGGCCATCGGGCTATCGAGCGGGTTTCTCGAACCGCTCGAATCGACTTCGATCCATCTCATCCAGTCGCATGTGAACCGGCTGATCCAGCTGTTCCCGGCGCAGGGTGACGGGGCGGCAGAGCGCGCCGAATACAACCGCCGCTGCGCTGCCGAATTCGAACAGATCCGCGACTTCCTCATCCTCCATTACAAGCAGACGACCCGCGACGATACCGCGTTCTGGAATTATTGCCGCACCATGCCCGTGCCCGATAGCCTGGCGCACAAGCAGGCGCTGTTCGCCTCGTCAGGCCGTGTCGGGCGCGATGTCGATGATCTGTTCCGCGAAGCCAGCTGGGTGCAAGTGATGCTGGGCCAGGGCGTGACGCCTGCCGCCCATGATCCGATGGCCGATGCGCTTACTGAGGCACAGCTCGGCGAATTCCTTGGCAATGTGCGCGTGCTGATCGAACGCGCGGTAGATGGTTTGCCCGGCCACGAGGCGTTTCTCGCGCAGCATTGCGCGGCCAGCTAGATCAGCAATCGCACGCCGACGATCAGCACCAGCAGCGCGGTCAGCCAGCGGATCCATTGCACTGGCAAAACCCACAGCGCGAGCAGGCTGCCCACCTGCCCGCCGATCACCACCGCGATCAGCAGCGGCAGGCTTGCACCGATGGCCGTGCCGAAAGCGCCGGGGCCGTTCTTCAGCAATTGCCCGGCCAGCCCGAACAGCGAATTGACGAGGATGAACAGGCTCGCCGTCGCGGCGATCTGCCGCGCGCCGTGCCAGCGAACAAGGTGCAAGAGGGGGCTGAGGAATATCCCTCCGCCGATCCCCACCAGCCCCGCCAGATAGCCAAGCGGCACGGCCAGTACCGTGAAATAGCGCGCCAAGGGGCCGGGCGCATCAGCGTTTGCATCACGCAGCGGGATCAGCATCGCAAGGCTGGTGAGCACCAGACTAACGCCGAGCAGCGCAAGAAAGGTCGCTTCCTTGATCGGGGTGAGCCCGCCCACAAAGGCCGCAGGAGCGCCTAGCGCGATCAGCAGGCCCGCGCGCCGCCATGGCGTCACCCCTGCGCGGGCAAAGCGGATGCTGCCGCCTGCCACCACCACGATGTTGCAAGCCAGCGCAACCAGCGGCAGCAGCCGGTAATCAAGGCCCGACAGCGCCAGCAGCGCAGCATAGGTCGATCCGCCGCCAAAACCGACACTGGCATAAAGCAGCGCGGTGACCAGAAACGCGAGCGCAAGGCCCGCTGGCACCGCACCGATCATCGCCCGCTTATCCCCCTGCCGCTAGCGGCGATCAGGGCAGCGCGCGCGCGGCAAGCGCGCCGACCGCACCGTGGCAATGCTTGTACTTGTTGCCGCTCCCGCAGGGGCACAAGGCGTTGCGCGAAATATCGAGATTGGCGTAGGGATTTTCCGGGTTCGCGCCTCCGGAGCCGAAGGCTGCGCGCGGACTTCCGGCGAGCGAGCCGAACAGTTCGGGGTTGAGTTCAGACCCATCGCCATCAGCCGAATTGTCGAGCCCGGTCAGCGGATCAATATGCCCGGTCAGGAAATCAGGCAGTTCGGGCAGCGCCTGCGGGGCGGGCTGTTCAAACCGCAATTCGGCGCGGAACAGGATCCTGGTCACTTCCTCGCGCAGCGTATCGAGCATCGTTTCGAACAGGCCGAAAGCTTCCTGCTTGTATTCGTTGATCGGCTGCTTTTGCGCAATGCCGCGCATCCAGATCACCTGACGCAGCGCATCAAGCGTAGCGAGGTGTTCCTTCCAGTGGAAATCGAGCTGGCGCAGCAGCACGTCCTTTTCCACCATCCGCCAGATCGCCGGATCGCTGGCGGCGACTTTCTCTGCCACCATCTGATCGGTCATTTCGCGCAGGCGTTCCTCGATCATGCCGGGTTCGACCTGATCTTCTTCCAGCCAAGCTTCCAGCGGCGGGGCCAGGCCGAACACATCATCCAGCTTGGCCTTGAGCCCTGCAATATCCCATTGTTCGGGGTAGGAATCAGGCGGACAGGCCGTGCCGACGATCACGTTCAGGGTATCGTGGCGCATGTTTTCGACCACGTCATCGACGCCTTCGGAATCCATGATCTCGGCGCGCTGCTCGTAGATCACCTTGCGCTGATCATTCATCACGTCATCATATTGCACGACCTGCTTGCGCATGTCGTAATTGCGCGCCTCGACCTTTTTCTGCGCGGTCTCGATGGCTTTGGAAAGCCACTTGGAACCGATTGCCTCACCATCGGCAAGGTTTGATTTCATCATCTTGGAAAACAGCGTGTCGGGGCCGAAGATGCGCAGCAAGTCATCTTCAAGGCACAGGTAAAACCGCGACAGACCGGGGTCGCCCTGACGGCCCGAGCGACCGCGCAACTGGTTGTCGATGCGGCGGCTTTCGTGGCGTTCGGTGCCAAGCACGAACAGGCCGCCTGCCTGTTTGACCTGTTCCTTTTCCTCGGCGACTTCGGCCTTGATCCGCGCGATGGCGGCATCGCGCTCAGGCCCATCGGGAAGCCCGGCGAGTTCGTCGTTGATGCGGAATTCGACATTGCCGCCAAGCTGGATATCGGTGCCGCGCCCGGCCATGTTGGTGGCAATCGTCACCGCGCCAAGCCGGCCTGCCTGCGCCACGATCCCGGCTTCCTGTTCGTGGAAGCGGGCGTTGAGGACGGAATGCTTGACGCCTTCCTTATCGAGAAACTGGCTCAAAAGTTCCGACTTTTCAATCGACACCGTGCCCACCAGCACCGGCTGGCCGATCTCGTTCTTCTCCTTGATCGCTTTCGCGATGGCGGCGAATTTATCGAGCGTGTTCTTGTAGAATTCGTCTTCCTCGTCGATCCGCTTGACCGGCAAATTGGTGGGGATTTCGACGACGCCGACCTTGTAGATGTCCCAGAATTCGGCCGCTTCGGTGGCGGCTGTCCCGGTCATGCCCGACAATTTGGGATACATGCGGAAATAGTTCTGGAAGGTGATCGAGGCCATCGTCTGGTTTTCCGGCTCGATCTTGACGCCTTCCTTGGCCTCGACCGCCTGGTGGAGCCCGTTTGACCAGCGGCGCCCTTCCATCATGCGCCCGGTAAACTCGTCGATGATGATGACCTTGTCATCCTTGACGATGTAATCGGTATCGCGCTTGCGGGTGAAATTGGCCGCCAGCGCCTGATCGAGGTGGTGGACGACCTGCGTGTTTTCGACATCGTAAAGATTGGTGGTCGCCAGCAGGCCCTTTTCGATGAGCAATTGTTCGACCTGTTCCAGCCCGTCTTCGGTCAGTTGGACGCGCTTGACCTTTTCATCAATGTCGAGCCAGTCGGTCGGGATCTCGCGGGCGATGGCATCCAATGAGACATAGAGATCGGACTTGTCCTCGGTCGGCCCGGAAATGATCAGCGGGGTGCGCGCCTCGTCGATCAGGATCGAATCCACTTCATCGACAATCGCGAAATTGAACGGGCGCTGCACCATCTGGCTGCGTTCGTGCTTCATGTTGTCGCGCAGGTAATCGAAGCCGAATTCGTTGTTGGTGCCGTAGGTGATATCGGCATTGTAGCTATCGCGCTTGGTGTATTCGTCCATGCCGGGCACCACCACGCCGACATTGAGGCCGAGCCAGTTATACAGCTTGCCCATCTCGGCCGCATCGCGCCGCGCCAGGTAATCATTGACGGTGACGACGTGGACGCCCTTGCCCTCGATCGCATTGAGATACACCGCCAGCGTCGCCATCAGGGTCTTGCCCTCGCCCGTGCGCATTTCGGCAATCTCGCCGCGGTGCAGCACGAGCCCGCCGATCAGCTGGACATCGAAATGGCGCATGCCGAGCACGCGCCTCGATGCTTCGCGCACGGTGGCGAAAGCTTCGGGCAGGATATCGTCAAGGCTCTTGCCATCATCAATCAGGCCGCGCAGCTTGCCCGTCTGGGCTTGCAGTTCTTCATCGGAAAGCGCGCTGATCTGCGGCTCCAAAGCATTGATCTGGTTGATGATCTTGCCAAGCGATTTGACATAGCGATCATTCGAAGAACCGAACACGGACTTCATCAGGGCATCGAACATGGGTATACCTTTGATTGGGTGCAGCCCATCAGCGGGGCCGTGAATTCTGGGAAATTCGCGCGCGGGCCAGCAGCGGCAGCGCGGCGCGCAAGCAGGGGGGTAAGCGGCGCTGGCAGCCTATTCGTAGGCGCGCTCGATCCCCATCAGCACGGGCAGGCGCAGGCTTGCCGGAACAACCGGTGCCAGAGCCTCAGGCTCGTCCACGCGGCTGTTGCGGGCATTGGCGGGCAGGCTTTCGGCATGGCCCGCTTCGCTGCGCGCCGTATCATCCGGTGCGCTCGCGGCAATGCTCGCATCGCAGGCGAAAGCCTCGGCAAGCGAGGCATGCGCAGGCGCGCCAAAGGCGGCAAGCCCGGTAAGCAAAGCCAGCAATGCAAAGAAATGCCGCGTCATAATGTGTCTCAAATAGTGCCAATCCGCGCCCGCGTCCACTCACTTTGCCCGATTTACTGCGCGCGCGTCCGCGCCTAGAGGGCTGGCCCATGGATCTGAAGCCTTCTCCCCTCGCCCGCCCCTTCCCTGCCATGCCCGCGATCAGCGGCGTGACCCTGCGCGTTGCGCGTGCCCAGTACAAGACATGGGACCGCTGCGATCTGACTTATGTGGAACTGGCAGAAGGCACCGCCGTGGCGGGGGTTTTCACCAACAGCGCCTGCGCTTCGTCAGAGGTGGAACTGGGGCGCGCCAATGTTGCGCAAGGCCGCGCGCGCGCTCTGGTGGTCAATGCGGGCAATTCCAACGCCTTCACCGGCTATCGCGGGCGCGAGGCGGTGGAGCAGATCATGGATCAGGTCGCAGCGCACCTCGGCTGCGCGGCTGACGAAGTCTTCGTCTCCTCCACCGGCGTGATCGGCGTGCCGCTGCCCAAGGACAAGGCGCGCGCCGGGGTCGCCGCAGCGCTCACCGCCGAACCTTGCGGCTGGGAAGATGCGGCCAAGGCAATCGGCACCACCGATACCTTCACCAAAGGCGCGCACGCCAGCGCGATGGTGGGCGAGACGCGCGTCGAGATCGCCGGCTTCATCAAGGGATCGGGCATGATCGCGCCCGATATGGCAACGATGCTCGGCTATATCTTCACCGATGCGCACGTGGCGCCCGCTTTCCTTCAGGAACTGCTCAGCGCTGCGAACGATGCGACTTTTTCGTGCATCACGGTGGACGGCGACACCTCGACCAGCGACACGGTGCTGGCCTTTGCCACCGCCAAGGCGGGCCACGCCGCGATCACCGGCTGGGACAGCCCGGGCGCGGACGCCTTTGCCGCTGCGCTCACCGATGTGTGCCGCCAGCTTGCGCAACTCGTCGTGCGCGACGGCGAAGGCGCATCCAAATTCATCACCATCCGCGTAACCGGCGCGGTGAGCGATGCCAGCGCGCGCCGCGTCGGCTTGGCAATCGCGAATTCGCCGCTGGTGAAAACCGCGATTGCGGGCGAGGATGCCAATTGGGGCCGCGTTGTCATGGCCGTGGGCAAGGCCGGCGAACCGGCTGACCGCGACAGGCTTTCGGTTGCCTTTGGCGGGGTGTGGACCGCCAAGGATGGCCTGCCCGTTGATGGCTATGACGAAGCGCCGGTCGCCGCCCATCTCAGGGGCGCGGAAATCGACATTCTGGTTGATCTCGGCCTCGGAGAAGGCCGCGCGAGTGTGTGGACCTGCGATCTTACCCACGGCTATATCGCCATCAACGCGGATTACCGCTCATGAGCGGGGAGCTCGGCGCGCTCGATGCCGAAATCCGCGATCTGATGCGCTTTGCCGCGCGCCGTTCGATGCTGCCGCGCTTCCGCCAGCTTGCCGATGGCGACATCGCGATGAAGGGCGAGGACGATCCCGTCACCATCGTTGATCGCGAGGTGGAAGCCTTCCTCGGCGAAGCGCTCACCAAACTTGCGCCGGGCGTTGCCATTGTGGGCGAGGAAGCCGCCCACGCTGATCCGGCGGTGCTGGATCACCTGTCAGGCCAGTGCTGGATCATCGACCCGCTCGACGGCACGGCCAACTTTACGCAAGGCAAGGAGCCGTTCGGCATCATCATCGCTTTGGCGGATGCGGGAAAGGCAGTGGCAGGCTGGCTCTACGATCCGCTGAAAGACCGCCTGTGCCACGCCCGCATCGGCGAAGGCGCTTTCGTCAACGGGGAGCGCATCGCTGCGCGCACCACCGGGCAGATGCCGCCGGTAACCGCCGTCAGCCGCATTTTCCTTACCCCCGAACAGGTGGCTGAGGTCGATGCGAAGCTCGCGCCGCATTACACGCTGGTGGACATCCCGCGCTGCGCCGCCGAACAATATCCCCGCCTTGCGCTGGGCGAGAATGACATCTCCAGCTTCAAGCGCACGCTCGCCTGGGATCACGCGGCGGGCATCCTGTGGCTTAACGAGGCAGGCGGCAAGGCTGCCCGGCTCGACGGGAGCGAATACCGGGTGGACGAGCACAACAAACCGGGCCTGATCGGCGCATCAAGCCCGGCGCTGTGGGATGAATTCGTCGCCCGCGTGATGGGGTGAACCGTAACATTCCTCCCCGTCGCAAAGCGATGGGGAGGATTTTTCGGCTCAAAGCTCGCTCTCGATCCAGCCCTTCAATTGCCCCTTGGGCGCCGCGCCCAGTTTCTGGGCAACCGGCTTGCCATCCTTGAACAAGACCATCAGCGGGATTGACTGCACGCCCATCTGCGTGGGGATATCGGTGTTTTCCATGATATCCATCTTGGCGATGGTGACCTGGCCTGCCAACTCCTCGCTGATTTCCTCAAGCGCGGGCGCGATCATCTTGCACGGGCCGCACCACTCTGCCCAGAAATCGACCAGCACCGGCTTGTCGCTGCCCAGCACATCGCTGGCAAAACTGGCATCGGTGACATTGATGGTGGCCATTATCGTTTCTCCTGCATGGCGCACAGCGCCCTCGTGTCTGCCTATGTAGCGCGCAATCGGCCTCACTCAAGTTCCGGCGGCAAATAGGATTGCTGCGGCGCGTCCAAGCCCTGCTTGTGCGCGGCGATCATCCCGGGCGGAATCACAAACAAGGCAGGCGCGTGGGTGTAAAGCACGCCGGCACGCACGCTGCGGCCCGGATAAATGGCCTCGATCGCAGCGACATAGGCCGCCATCTGGCGCTGGGTCGCAAGCGGGATCGCCTCGCTGCTGGCAGGCGGGCGGCGGGTGGTCTTGAAATCGACCACCAGCACTTCTGAAGGCGTCACCAGCAGCCGATCCGCCGTCCCTGCCACCACAATCCCGCCGACCGTGGCGGCCAGCGGCACTTCGGCAAGCGCATCGGGCGCAAAGATCGCGGCAAATTCGGGGTGGGCGAGCACCGCCAGCGCGCTTGCCAGCATCTCGGCACGCGCGGCATCCGGCACATCGCCCGCCTGCCGCGCCAGCCATGCCTGCGCCGCAGTTTCGCGCGTATCAGGCGGCAATTCGGGCAGGCGTTCGAGCAGCTTGTGAATAAGACTGCCGCGCCGCGCCGCCTGCCTTGCCACGTCGGGCGGCAGCGGGGGATCGGCGGCCATATCCTCGCCCGCCGATGACGGCGCAAGCGGGCGCGGCGGGCGCGGTTCGGGGCCGATGGGCGTGGTTACCCATGCAGGCAAAGGCGCGGCTTCATCGCCTGCAGGGCCTGGCTCAGCATCCCCCAGCGGGGCTGCGCGCAGGCCCCATTCCTGCCGCCCCAGCCACAAGGGATCAGCCAGCACCTCGCCGGCAAACAGGGGCGCAAGCCGGGCGTACCAGCTATCCTCGTGCGGGCCCTTGTCCGCGCGCCTCGGCCCGAGCGAGCCACCGATGAACAGCGCTTCTTCCGCGCGGGTCATGGCGACATACATCAGCCGCCAATGTTCCTGCATCTGCGCGATGCGCGCCGCCTCGGCCGCTTCGGCCAGCGGGCCGTGCAGATCGCGCTTGGACAGCGGCGGCAGCGGCACGCGGCGCACCTTTTCGCCATGCCGGCCCGCCGCGCCAAGCGGATCATCGGGCAAGTCCAGACCCTGCGGCTCGCCCGGCTCACCGGTCGCATCGACAAGGATCACGATCGGCGCCTGCAAGCCTTTCGAGCCGTGCACCGTCAGCACCCGCACCTGTCCGCCTGCGCTATCGGAATCGCGCTTCAATTCGCCCTCGCCCGCATCGAACCATTGCAGGAACCCGGCGAGCGAGGGGACATATTCGCTCTCGTAGGCGAAGGCTGCGTTGAGCAATTCGTCGAGCGGATCATTGACCTGCGCGCCCAGCCGTTCGACCAGCCGCGCACGGCCTTGCCATGGGCCGCCCAGCAGCCAGGCAATCATGGCCTGCGGGGTTTCGTAATCGGCGCGGCGCAGCACATCGCGCAGCCGTGCGGCGGTCCCGGTCACCAAGGGCGGCGCGTGGTCGCGGCGCAGATGCTCCCACAGGCGCACATCCTTGTCGCGCGGGACATGGGCCAGCAGATCATCCTGCGTCCAGCCCAGCAGTGGCGACGCCAGCAGGTTCGCCAGCGCAAGATCATCGAGCGGCTGCGCGGCAAAGCGCAAGGCCGCCAGCACATCCTTCACCGCCAGCGGCGCGCCAAGCCGAAGCCGGTCAACCCCTGCCACCGGCACGCGGCGCGCCTGCAAGTTGGCGACAATCTGGCTGGCCAGTTCCTTGCGGCGGCGCACCAGCACCATGATATCACCCGCTCCGGCAGGGCGCGGCGTGCCCCCTTTGGCGAGGACGAAGGGATCAGCGCCGCTGATCCAGCTTTCGATCTGATCGGCGATCCGGCTGGCCAGCACGGTATCATGATGCGGCAGCCAGTCCTTGCCCGCATCCTCGGGCGGTTCATCCTCTTCGCCCGCAGCGCTGGTTGCGATCACCGGCTGCCACAGGCTCACCAGCCCCGGCCCGCCATAGCCGATATGCGGACGCGGCGGATGATCAAGCCCGAACGCCTCGTGCCCCAGACTATCGATCGCAGCATTGACGAAATCGAGCACCGGCTGCGCGGTGCGGAACGATTGATCCAGTTCGAGCGCGCGCCAGCCCGGTGCGCGCCGCCCGGCCCGCCCCGCTTCGATCTGCGCGCGCGCCGCCATGATCGCGCGTTCCACCTGCCCGCGCGCATGGGCAAAATTTTCCGGGCTGGTGCCCTGAAAACCGAAGATTGCCTGCTTGTAATCTCCCACAGTGAACAGCGTGCGGGTGCGCTCTGCGCGCGCGCCTTCGCCGCTGAAGAAATCGTCGATCAGGGCAAAAATGATGTCCCACTGCGACTGGTTGGTATCCTGCGCCTCGTCGATCAGGATGTGATCGAAATGGCGATCGAGCTTGTAGCGGATCCACGCCGAGGCATCCTCTTGCCCGAGCAGCTGCGCGGCCTTACGGATGAGGTCGGAGAAATCGAGCAAGCCCTCGCGCGCCTTGGCCTTCGCCCAACCCAGTGCGAACGCGCGGCCGATTTCGAAGGCATCGGCCAGATAGGCAGCGGTAGCCAGCAGCGCGCGGCGGGTTTCGACTGCGGCGAGCGCTTCGGCGATGCGGTCCTGCCCCTGGGCAAAGTGGGGATAAGCCTCGCGCGGCTTCTTCAGATTGATGGTGGGCGTGCCATCGGCCTTGAGCAAGGTGCCCTTGAACCCGGCGGCGGCTTCGGCGCGTTCGGGCGCACCCATGGCAAGCCATGCGTGCATGAAATCAAGGCACTTGTCGGCGGTCTTGGTGCCCCATTCCGCCAAGGGGGCGATCATCGCACGCAAGGTCTCGTCCGGAAATACGCCGGGCGCGAGGCCTGCGACGGCCCAGTCCTCGTCCGCATCGGCGGGAATGCCGAGCAGACGGTGAACGCGGGTATCGACGGGCGATTGCCAGGCCGCCGGGCCAAACCACATGTCCTCGGCATCGGCGCAGGCCATCAGCCAGCCTTGCAGCGCGCCGGGATCCTTGACCTTGGTGAAGCGCTGCACCGCCTCCAGCACCCGCACATCGCCGTGGGCCTCGGCCTGTTCGAGCACTTCGGCCAGCACTTCGCGCGCGAGCAATTCGCGGGTGCGATCCTCCATCGCGCGGGTGCCGGGCACCAGCCCTGCTTCTTCGGGAAAATTGGCCAGCAGCCACTGCGAAAAGGCGTGGATCGTATCAATCCTGAGGCCGCCGCCCGGGCAATCGAGCACGCTGGCAAACAGGCTGCGGGCGCGGTCTTGTGCTTCAGGGCCGATATCCGCGCCGAGATGGCCCAGCTCCTTGGCGAGCTGCGTTGCGGGCAGGCGCACCCAGCGCGCCAGCACCGCGTTGATGCGGTTGGCCATTTCGGCAGCCCCTGCCTTGGTAAAGGTCAGGCACAGGATCTGCGAAGGCTCAACCCCCGGCTCCAGCAGCAGCCGCAGCACCCGCGCCGAGAGCACCTGCGTCTTGCCCGTCCCTGCCGAGGCCGACAGCCAGACATTGTCGGCGGGCACGGCTGCAAGGCGCTGTTCGCCCTTCAATTCGAACACCCGCCCGCTCATGCAGCGGTCCCGCCCGGTTCCGTCAGACGGATTGCCCATTCTTCCAGCCTCATCAGCTGATCATAATCGGTATAGCCCTGATAATCAGGGTTTTCGCGCGCGGTAAACGGCTCGCTGCCAAGGATGAAGCGGGCGATTGCCTCACCCAGCTTGGCTTCGTGATGGGGGAGGAAATCCTCGGGCAGAACGCCTGTCTTCTTGCCCTCGGTCTTCATCGGCACCTCGATGAAGCCGAAGGTCTGCTCGCCCTTCTTGCGGCCAAACGACCAGTATTCGAATGCCGCCGCATCGCCCGTGATCAGCAGGCCGCGTTTGTCATC
>JBJIOB010000042.1:0-38937 GCA_045377215.1 Erythrobacter sp. | reverse complement strand
AGACTTCGGCAAAGACCTTGCCCGGCCCGGCGGCGTCAATCTCGGCGACGGCGGCGGCGATCTTGTCTTCCTTGCGGCTGAAAAAGGCGACATCCGCGCCTTCAGCGGCAAACAGTTTCAGCGATTGCAGGCCAAGCCCGTGGGCCCCGCCGTTCATGATGACTTTCTTGCCCGTGAGCCCCAGATCCATGACGCGCCTCTCCCTTGCGAATGCTTGTTTCGCCAAGGGATAGCCGAGCCAGCGCGCGGGGCGTATCGTCAAAATTGTGGGGTTGGCCGGGCTTGCCCTGCCGCAAAGGCGCCCCCGTCCGCTTTTGCGAGGATCGCGCAAGCACGGGGTGACGGTCAGGGGAAATGGCGCCGCTTGCCGAACGGCGGCTTTCGTCTCAACGCGAGCGAAAGCCGCCATCTGTGGTCATGGCGCGGCCTTACCCGCCCTTGCGGCTCGCCTCGACACTGGCAATCACATCGGCGGGCCAGGTGACCTGCGTCTGGGTTTGCGGGTTGAACAATGCGCCCGGATAGATCGCCTTGCCAGCCGCCGCGATTTCTTCGGCAGTCAGGAATTCGGATGGCTGAAGCGCAAAGACATCAATCCCGCGGCTGATCTCGGTGCCGTAAATCCGGCCATTATACCAATAGGTTGACCAGTAACCGCCGAGCACCATCTGCTTGGCATCCACCGGCCCGCGATCGAAATAGGCGATTTCCTTGGGGCTCGTGCTGTCGGTGAAATCCATCACGCTCATGCCGCCCTGATACCAGGCTTGCACAAACAGATCGCGGCCCGGCACCGGAATGATCGAGCCGTTGTGCGCGACGCAGTTTTCCTTGTCGGTTTGCGGGGCGGGCATCTTGTAATGGGCGCGGAATACAAGCTTGCCATCGACGATATCATAGATCGCATTGGCGCCCCAGTTCATCGGATCCGACGCGCGGCACCGCGGCCGCCCGCCGCCGCCCCATTCATCGGTGAAGATCACCTTGGTGCCATCATTGTTGAACGTGGCCGAATGCCAATAGGCAAAGCCCTTATCCAGCACCGCGTCGATCCGCTTGGGATTGAGCGGGTCGGAAATGTCGAACAGGATGCCATTGCCCGAACATGCGCCTGCAGCGATGTTCTTGCCCGGGAAGACGGTGATATCGTGGCAGTGATCGGTGCGGCTGGTGCGCTGCGTGCCATCGCCGTGATCGCCGCCTTTCCACAGGCCCGCAATCTGGCCGGTTTCCTCATCGGCAAACACCGTCGGGCTTTTGACGATGCGCGCGGCCGCCGGGTTCGCCACCGGGATTTCGATCACGTCCACCCGGAACAAGGCGGTGCGATTATCGCCCGGCACTTCGCCGACGCAGCCTGCCAGTTCCTTGCCATCGCGGATGCCGGCGGTGCCCGAATTATAGACCACGATGGTCTTGTCATCGGCGCGCACCACCGAATGGGTGTGGCTGCCGCGGCAGGTCTGGACAAGGCCGACCTGGCGTGGGCGGGCGAGATCGGTGATGTCGAAGATGCGCAGGCCCCGGAAGCGTTCAGGGCTGATTTCGCCCGCCACGCCCTGCAGCCCGCAATCAACGCGCCCGCGCGTTTGTTCGACACTCATGATAAGCAGCTTGCCCACCACCGAGACATCGCCCTGCCCGCCGGGGCAGACCACGCTGCTCATCAGGGCAGGCACGCCGCCATCACCCAGCTTGTAGATGTTGAAGCCGTGGTAATTGCCCGCAACCATCACATCGCCAAAGAACGCCATGTCGGTATTGGCGAAATCGAGCAGCGGGGAACGCTCGGCAAACTGGGTGAGGGTGTCCTCCGGCCCGCGCTCGGCATCTGCGCCTGCGGGGGCAGGGGTGGCAGCGGGAGTTGCGGCAGGGGTTGCCGCCGAAGTCGCCGCTGCCACCTTGGGTGCCATGTGCTGCGAATGATCCATCGCCGAATGATCGACCGCCGCCGGAGCCGCCGCCGGAGCCGCCGCCACCTTGGCTTCGGTCGCCGTTTCGGCGGGCTTCTTGTCCTTGTCCTTGTCCTTGTTCTTGGCCGGCTTGGCGGGGCGCAGATCGGCGGGGTTATCGGGATTGAAGAAGCCTGAAGGCTTGCGGAAACTCGCCAGTTTGGTGAGGTTCCAGATTGCCTCGCCCGCATTGTCAAAGCCTGCGGCAAGGCCCGCGCGCGGATCGACCGAAAGGCCTGCCAGCAGCTTGTCCATCCGTTCCATCTCGCCCTTTTGTTCGGTCTCGATATCGCTGATGAACTGGAAGAGCACCGGATCCGCCGCGCTGCCGGGCTGCTTGAGCAAATCCTTCACCATCGTCAGCGCGCCATCGTGATGGGTGATCATCAGGGTGAGGAACTGGCGATCAAATTCGACCCCGCTGGCCGCGCCCAGCGCCTTCATCTGTTCCGGCGAAGCCATGCCGGCCATGGTGTGATGGGCGTGATCCTGCATCCCGGCCATGCCCAGCGGCTCGCCGCGTTCCGCCAGCCAGCCCTTCATGAAGGCGATCTCGTCCGCCTGGCTCGATTCGATGCGGCCCGCGATGGTGACCAGTTCGGCCCGGTTGGTGCGCTGTTTCACCAGCACCGCCATATCGACAGCCTGCTGGTGGTGCATGATCATGCCCTGCATGAAGCTGACATCGTCAGGGGTGTAGCTGGCCGCCGCCAGCTTGATCGCCTGATCGGCGGTCAGCACCTTGCTATCCTGCCCCGGCGCGCCCGGCTGGATGATCGGGACAGTCTGCGCCAGCGCAATCGCCGAACCGCCCAGCAGCAGGCCGGTAACAACACAGCGCCCGGTGAACGCAAGAAGCGAAGGCGAAAGCAGCGGTTTGGTGGGGGTCATGATGGTCCTGTTGTGTGAAGGAATAGGCGGGCGCAGACTGCCGCCTTGGCCCTGTCAGTCAAGTGGCTATCCAAGCGCGCCCGCTGCCAATCGACCAAAAGCCTATGCGATCAGAGCAACGCCCTTGCGCAGCGCTGCGGCGCGAATCGGCGAGTCCGGTCGCGGGCCAGCCTCGTCTGGGCGCGGATTGCGCACACCAAGGCTTGCGAAGTGGCCGAACCGATGCGTAAATCCGGGCATTAAGACGGTGGCAAGCAAAACGGGGTAGCATTTGGCCATGATCGCACGTCGCCTTGGTTCTTTGGGCCTCATTTCTTTGGGCTCTGCCGCGCTGGCGGCCTTCGCGCTGGCCGCTGCCCCGGCACAGGCGCGCGATGATGATGTGCAATCCGCGTTTGACAGCACCTTCGGCACCCAGCTGCGCGCCCCCCAAAGCTATGAAACGCTCTATGCCTCCAGTCTTGAGGCGCGCATTGCCGATCTTGCCAATCCGGCGCGCGGGCGCATCGGGGTGGCGGCAGTCGATCTCACCACCGGCGAAGAAGTGATGGTGCTGGGCGATCAGCTGTTCCCGATGGCATCCACCAGCAAGGTGGCGGTGGCCGCGACCTATCTGGAAATGGTGGAACGCGGGCAGGCCAGCCTCACATCCGAATATGCCCTGCTGCTGCCGGTGGCTTCGGCCAAGTTTTCCTCGACCAAGGCACCGGTGCGCCCCGGCAATTACATGGCTGCGATTGATCTGATCGAGATCATGATCACCCGGTCGAGCAATCCGGCCACCGATTCGCTGCTGGCCGCCGTTGGCGGGCCGGGGCAGGTCAATGGCTGGATGCGGCGCAACGGCTTTGCCGATTTCAGCCTCAACCGCGATATCGCAACGCTGGTGCGCGATGATGGCGAATATGATCCGGCAGCCCGCATTGATCCGCGCGATGCCGCCACCCCGCGCACCATGGTGCGGTTCCTGCAAGGGCTCTATCGCGGCGATTTCCTCTCCCCGCAAAGCCGTCAGGTGCTGCTGGGCGCGATGAGCCGCACGGTCACGGGCAAGCGCCGCATCCCGGCGCTGATGCCCTATGATGCGCGCGTCAGCCACAAGACCGGATCGCTCAACAACACCTCAAGCGATATTGGCCTTATCGAAACGCCCGATGGCCGGGTGATTGCGGTGGCGATCTATGTCACGGGGCAAGGCACCCGCGCCGCGCGTGAGGAGAAGATCGCTGAAATCGCCCGCGCGCTCTATGATGGCTTTGCCGCGCGCGCGCAGAACAACCCGATGAGCAATCCGAACCGCACCTGGACGAGCGCGCCCTACGGCGTGGGCGGGCGTTAAGATCGGGCTCGCGTAAGAGGGGCAGCGCTGCACCAGCGCCGCCCCTGCCAACAAATCCTATTCGCTTTCCATCATCTTTTCAGCGTCGGCAGCCGCTTCTTCGGCGGCCGCAGTGACTTCGTCAGCGGTCGCGTCGGTTGCTTCCATGGCTTCTTCGCCCATGGCTTCCATGTCTTCGCCCATCTTGTCGGCATCTTCGGCCATGGCGCCGGCCATGTCGTCGGCTTCCTTGGCGGTCTCGTTACAGGCAGCAAGGCCCATCGCCGATACGGCAACAGCGGCTGCCAGCATGATCTTACGCATGATGAAATCTCCTCTTGGGCTGTAAAGCGCCCAAGACTAGGCTGCCGCGTGCCCAGCGGCAAGCCGCTGCCGCGCCCCTTGGCCCGCCTGCGCCACCTTCCACCCCGCGCCCGCGCCTGCTAGCGAGGCAGCATGACCAATGCGCAGCAGCACCTCTACCTCGTCGACGGGTCGTCTTACATCTTTCGCGCCTATCACCGCCTGCCCCCGCTGACCGATCCCGAAGGCACGCCGGTGGGCGCGGTCTATGGCTACACCACGATGCTGTGGAAGCTCGCAGCCGATCTTGATGAAGCCGACGGGCCGACGCATCTGGCGGTGATTCTCGATGCCAGCGGGGAAAGTTTCCGCAATGAAATCTATGCCGATTACAAGGCCAACCGCCCCGATCCGCCCGAAGATCTGGTGCCGCAATTCCCGCTGATCCGCGATGCGACGCGCGCCTTCAGCCTGCCCTGCATCGAAGTGCCGGGGCTGGAAGCGGATGATCTCATCGCCACCTATGCCCGCCGCGCGCAAGCTATGGGCTGGAACGTCACGATTGTTTCATCCGACAAGGATCTGATGCAGCTGATCGGCGAGCAGAATGGTGCGCGCATCGACATGCTCGACACCATGAAGGGCCAGCGCATCTATCTCGAAGAGGTCGCGGAGAAATTCGGCGTCGGCCCCGAACTGGTCGGCGATGTGCTCGCGCTGATGGGGGATAGCGTTGACAATGTGCCCGGCATTTTCGGGATCGGGCCGAAAACTGCATCCAAGCTGATCGCTGAACACGGCTCGCTCACCGCTGCGCTCGATGCGGCGAGCGCGATGAAGCCTTCCAAGCTCAAAGACCGCCTGATCGAAGGGCGCAGCGATGCCGAGCTTTCCAAGGTGCTGGTCACACTGAAAGAGGATTGCGACCTGCCGCAGCCGATGGCGGAGATGAAGCTTGGCCCGATCCCGCCCGAACCGCTGGCCGCCTTCCTGTCAAAACACGGCTTTACCTCGCTGCTCAAACGGCTCGAAACCGGTAATGGCAGCCCGGCGCGCACCACGGATCTCAATCCGCCCAAGCCCTCAACGCCGGGCGCGAATGGCACGGCGAACGAAAACCGCCAGCCCTTGCCCGAAGCAGCGACGATTGACCGCTCGGCCTATGAAACGGTGCAGACGCTGGAACGGCTGGAGCACTGGGTGAACCGCGCTGTGGCCGCGCGGCTGGTGGCGGTGGATACCGAGACCACCTCGCTTGATGCGATGCGTGCTGAACTGGTCGGGGTGAGCCTTGCGCTGGGGCCGAATGATGCGTGCTATATCCCGCTAAGGCATCATAATGAAGGCGGGGGCGGTGATGATATGTTCGCGCAAAAGCCCGAGCAGGTGCCGCTGGATGCCGCGCTGGCTGCGCTTAAACCCATGCTGGAAGATGCCAGCGTGGTGAAGGTGTTCCAGAACGGCAAATATGATCTCAACCTGTTCGCGCGCGCCGGGATTCATGTCGCGCCGATTGAAGATACCATGGTGATCAGCTTCGCGCTTGATGCCGGGCGGGGCGAGAGCGGAATGGGCGGCGGCCACGGGATGGACGAACTGTCCGAGCGCCACCTTGGCCACACGCCCTTGGCGTTCAAGGATATCTGCGGCACCGGCAAAAAGGCGATTGGCTTTGGCGAAGTGCCGTTGGACCGGGCCACCGAATATGCTGCCGAAGATGCCGACGTGACGCTGCGGCTGTACCGCGTGCTCAAGCCGCGTCTCGCCGAAGAAGGCGGCAGCCGGGTTTATGAACGGGTGGATCGCCCGCTGATCCCGGTGGTCGCCGCGATGGAGCGCGAAGGGATCAAGGTGGATCGCGCGCGGTTGGCGCGGCTCTCGGAAGAATTCGCGAAGGAAATCCACCGGCTCGAAGGCGAAATCCACGCCGCCGCCGGGCAGGAATTCACCGTCGGCAGCCCCAAGCAATTGGGCGAAGTGCTGTTCGAAAAGCTGGGCTACAAGGGCGGCAAGAAAGGCAAGAGCGGGCAATATTCCACCGATGTCTCGGTGCTGGAAAAGCTCGCCGCCGAGGGCGCGGGCGTGGCGCGGCTGGTGCTCGAATGGCGGCAGCTCGCCAAGCTCAAATCGACCTATACCGATGCGCTGCAAGAGGCGATCAATCCGGCGACAGGCCGCGTCCACACCAGCTACAGTCTGGTGGGCGCGCAGACCGGGCGCTTGTCCTCAACCGATCCCAATTTGCAGAACATTCCGGTGCGCACCGCGATTGGCCGCCAGATCCGCGAAGCTTTCGTGCCCGAACCCGGCAATGTGCTGCTCGCGGCGGATTATTCGCAGATCGAATTGCGCCTCGCCGCCCATATGGCGGGCGTTGACACCCTCAAAGATGCCTTTGCCCAGGGCGAGGATATCCACGCCCGCACCGCGCGCGAAATGTTTGGCGAAGTCACCCGCGATACCCGCGCGCGCGCCAAGACGATCAATTTCGCGATCCTCTACGGTATCAGCCGCTGGGGTCTGGCGACCCGGCTCGAAGTGGCGCCCGAAGAAGCGCAAGCCATGATCGACACCTATTTCCAGCGCTTCCCCGGCATCCAGCGCTATATTCTGGAAACCTTGGAAAGCGTGCGCAGCCGCGGCTATTCCGAAACCCTGTTTGGCCGCAAAACATGGTTCCCGCGCATCAATTCGAAGAATCAGGCCGAGCGGCAGGGATCAGAACGCGCCGCGATCAACGCGCCGATCCAAGGCACCAGCGCCGATATCATCAAACGCGCGATGGCGCGGATGCTGCCCGCGCTGGCAGATGCCGGGCTCACCGATGTGCGGATGCTGTTGCAGGTGCATGATGAATTGGTGTTCGAATGCCCCGAGGCGCGGGTGGAAGCGGCAATCCCGATCATCCGCCGGGTGATGGCGGAAGCCGCGCTGCCAGCAGTGGCAATCAGCGTGCCCTTGGGCGTGGATATCGGCACCGGGGCAAGCTGGGACGCGGCGCATTGATTTTGCGGCCGCGCTGACGCGCGGCGCAGACCACCCGCCCCGCCTCTTTGCCTTTGGCCCAACCCGGCCACCATAGCCTGATGGTATCATTGGTGGCCGGGCGGGGAGGCGGGGAGGACGGTCTGAACCCGCAAACCTAATCGTGCTTTTTCTCGCGCGTCGGCGTGAGCATGTCGGGCGACAGGAAACCGATCGGCTGGACGGCAGCGGCGCGTTTTTTCAGCTCGCCGCGCATCTTCTTGTATTCTTCCTCCATCTCGCTCGTCACCGTGGCGCGCGCATCCTTGAGCGCGGCGCCAAAATCTTCTGCCGCCACTTCGCTCACCGCGCCACCCACGCGCCGCAGCGCGGAAAGCCCGGCGCGCCGCACCACATCTTCCAGATCCGCGCCGGTAAAACGCTCGGTCTTGGCCGCGATGGCATCCAGATCGACATCCGCCGCCAGCGGCATCTTGGCGGTGTGAATGCGCAGAATATGCGCGCGCCCCGCTGTGTCCGGCGTGCCGACATAGACCAATTCGTCAAACCTTCCGGGGCGCAGCAGCGCGGGATCGACCAGATTGGGCCGGTTGGTCGCGCCGATCACCACCACCGATTGCAATTCCTCCAGCCCGTCCATCTCGGCAAGGATGGTGTTGACGACGCGCCCCGTCACCTGCGGTTCGCCCTGGCCACTCCCGCGCGCGGGCACCAGACTGTCAATCTCGTCGATGAACAGCACACAAGGCGCCACCGCGCGGGCGCGGGCGAACAGGCGGGCGATCTGCTGCTCGCTCTCGCCATACCATTTGGAGAGCAGATCGGAGCTTTTCATCGAGATGAAATTCGCCTCAGCCTCTTTCGCGACAGCTTTTGCCAGCAAGGTCTTGCCCGTGCCCGGCGGGCCATAAAGCAGGAAACCTTTCGCGGGCCGAATGCCAAGGCGGCGGAACGCCTCGGGGTTTTTCAGCGGCAGTTCGATCCCCTCCTTCAGCTTGGCGACCGCATCGCCAACTCCGCCAATATCGTCCCAGCCGATATTGGGCACCTGCACCATCACCTCGCGCATCGCCGATGGCTGGACACGCTTCAGCGCAGCGAGGAAATCCTCGCGCGTGACGCACAGATCTTCCAGCACTTCGGGCGGGATGGTGCGTTCATCGAGATCAAGCCGCGGCATGATCCGCCGCACTGCCTCGATCGCAGCCTCCCGCGCCAGCGCGGCAATATCCGCGCCGACAAAGCCATGGGTGACGCGGGCAAGTTCATCGAGATCCACGCCCGCCTCGCGCGGCATCCCGCGGGTGTGGATGGCAAGGATCTCGCGCCGCCCGCGTTCATCGGGCACCCCGATCACGATTTCGCGATCAAACCGGCCCGGACGGCGCAGCGCTTCGTCAATCGCGTCAGGGCGGTTGGTGGCAGCGATCACCACCAGATTGGCGCGCTTTTCCAGCCCGTCCATCAGCGTGAGCAATTGCGCGACCAGCCGTTTTTCCGCCTCGCCCGGCACCTGCGTGCGCTTGGGCGCGATGGAATCAATCTCGTCGATGAAGATGATCGCAGGCGCGGCGCGGGCGGCTTCTTCGAATACCTCGCGCAGGCGCTTTTCCGATTCGCCATAGCCGGAGCCCATGATTTCCGGGCCGTTGATGGTGAAGAATTCCGCGTCGCTTTCATTCGCGACGGCCTGCGCCAGCCGGGTCTTGCCCGTGCCCGGCGGGCCATGCAGCAGCACGCCCTTGGGCGGTTCGACTCCGAGACGGATGAACAGCTCCGGGTAACGCAGCGGCAGTTCCACCATCTCGCGCAATTGCCGGATGGTTTCTTCCATCCCGCCGACATCATCATAATTCACCACTGCACGCGCATCGCGCGGTTCTTCGAATTCGGTGCGCAGTTCCACCTCGGTATTCTCGTCGATGTGGACGATGCCCTTGGGGCTCGTCACCGCGACCGAGAGGCGGATTTGCGTGAGCGCATAGGCGGGCACGCGCAGCAATTGGCGCACCTCGGACGGCATGTTCTGCACCGGCTGCTGGCCGGTGGTGGCCACCAGATCGCCGGTTACCAGCGGGCGGCGGAAGAAATTGCGTTTGAGCGCATGGGTCGGCCCTTGCAGGCGCATTTCGCGCTGGGCAGGCGCAAACACCACGCGGGTGGCGGGGCGCGATTCGCCGCGCGCGATGGCGACATGCTCGCCCGAGCCAACCTCGGCATTGCCGCGCTGCAAGCCATCAAGCCGCACCACATCGAGAGCATCATCTTCAGGGTAAGCGGCCATGGCGATGGCAGCGGTCACGCGCTTGCCGGTGATTTCGACGACATCGCCCTCGGTCAGGCCCAGTTTCTGCAAGGCGGTGCGCGGCAGGCGGGCGATGCCTTGTCCCAATTCTTCCTGCCGCGCAGGGGCGACCTGCAAGCGCAGGCTGCGGGTGGTGGTGGTGGCAGCATCAACCATGGGCATTCTCGCAAGGGATCAACAGACCGCCAAGCTAGGAAGCGCGCCGGGCGAATGCAATCAGGGCGCTCCGCAGCCCGCCGGACGCAGCGCCTGATCTGTGCCGGGCGAAAAAAAGCCCGGCGCACCACACAATTGTGCCGGGCAGAAAAAAAGCCCGGCACTGGGCCGGGCTTTGAAAGTTTGGGAGAGGATGCCTGAAAGGCACTCTCGCATTTGCAGCAAAATCGCTGCTTGCGCAAGTGCGAAAGGCGCATAGTGAGTTGCAAATTTCGCTCCCAAATCCCGAAAATCAACTTCAATGTGAAAAAACTTGCACACTTGTGCCGCAAACCTAGGCAATTGCCCATATTTCAGGCAGTTTTGCGCGAATATTTCGATTTTGCGTCGCAGCAAATTTGCACGCCGTGCGCTCATCTGGAGGCCGCTTTCCGCTACGTAAGCGAAATGCGCCGCACTGCGTTCCTGAGTGTTGTGAAAACCTGGCGCAAATACTAGGCACGCTGTCATGAGCAAACTCTATCCCGCTGCCGCCGCCGCCCTTGCCGATGTCCTTGCCGATGACTTGCTGATCGCGGCAGGCGGCTTTGGCCTGTGCGGCCTGCCCGAACGTCTGCTGGATGCGATCCGCGATTCGGGGGTTACCGGCCTCACCTTTGTCAGCAACAATGCCGGGATCGACAATGAAGGCATCGGCAAGCTGCTGCGCACCCGGCAGGTGAAGAAGATGATCAGTTCCTATGTCGGCGAAAACAAGGAGTTCGAACGCCAATATCTCGCCGGAGAGCTGGAGGTGGAATTCTGCCCGCAAGGCACGCTGGCCGAACGCATGCGCGCAGGCGGCGCGGGAATTCCCGGTTTCTACACCCGCACCGGGGTCGGCACACTGGTGGCCGAGGGCAAGCCGCACGCCGAGTTCCCCGATCGTGACGGGGTGATGCAGACCTATATCCTCGAACGGGGCATCTTTGCCGATCTGGCCATCATCAAGGCGTGGAAAGCGGATGAAACCGGCAATCTGGTGTTCCGCAAGACCGCGCGCAATTTCAACCTGCCCGCTGCCACCTGCGGCAAGGTGTGTGTTGCCGAGGTTGAGGAAATCGTGCCTGCAGGCGCGCTGGATCCCGATCAGATCCACTTGCCCGGCGTCTATGTGAACCGCATGATTCTGGGCGCGCCTTATGACAAGAAGATCGAATTCCGCACTGTCCGCGAACGCGGCCACGCGGCGGCCTGAGCGGCAGGCGCGGTTGGCAGGCGAGGGAGGCATCATGCGGCTGAAGTACTGGCGGATCGCGGCGGCCATGCTGGCGGCAAGCGCTCTGAGCGGCTGCGCTGTGGCCTTGATCCCGGTGCTGGCGGGCGGTGCGATCGCAACCTCTTCGGGCGGCAATCGCGATGATGATGCGGCTGCCGCCGAGCCTGCGCGCACCGCGAAAGTCGCTGTGGCTTTGCCGGGAACCAGCGACCCCGCGCCTGTTGCTGTGCCCGTGACGCCGCCTGCTGCACCTGCACCTGTGCCTGTACCTGCGCCCGCGCCCGCGCCGGTAATCGCGGCTGCGCTTCCGCCGCCGCCTCAGCCCGCGCCCGCCAGCCCGCCTGTCGTCACCGCGCCGCTGGCGATGCTGCAACTGACCAGTTTTGATCCTGCCTTTGCGCGGTTTGCCGATTTCGCGCTCGCCGCAGTGCGTGCGCCCGCGAGCGATCAGCTGCGCCTGTCGGCTCTGCTGGCCGATCCGGTGGAACTGGATGGCAGCCGCCGCCCCTGCCTTGCCGATCAGGCCCCGGTGGTGGTGATTGATCTTGACCCCGCAGGCGCTCCCTTTGCCGCCCCTGCCAGCGTGGCGGCCTTGCCCGAACATGCCGCTGCGCTGGCTGCGATGCGCGAGGCGGGGATCACGATTGCCTGGATCTCGCGCAGCGCGATCATCCAGACCGGCGCGATCCGCAGCGCGCTTGATACAGCGGGCCTTGATCCGCGCGGACAGGATGTGCTGATGCTGGCCACCAACCCCGAAGATCGCAAGCAGGCGCTGCTTGAGGGGCTGGCCGGTAATGCCTGCATCCTTGCCATCGCAGGCGATGAACGCCCCGATTTCGACGAACGGTTCCGCTATCTGCGCAATCCGGCGGCAGGCGCGCGGCTGGAAACGCTGATCGGCGCGGGGCCGTGGTTCCTCATTCGCAATATCTTCCCTTCAAACCCCAGCACCGGGACACCCGCTCCATGACCACCCCTGAGGCCAAAACCCTTCCTGCTGGCTGGAACCGCGACCAGATGGCGCTGCGCGCCGCGCAGGAATTGCGCGATGGCTATTACGTCAATCTCGGCATCGGCATCCCGACGCTGGTGGCCAACCACATCCCCCAAGGCATGATGGTGACGCTGCAAAGCGAGAACGGGATGCTGGGCATCGGGCCGTTTCCCTATGATGACGAGGTTGATCCCGATCTCATCAATGCGGGCAAGCAGACGATCAGCGAATTGCCGCACAGCGCCTATTTCGACAGCGCGGCAAGCTTTGCCATGATCCGCGGCGGGCATATTGATCTTACCGTGCTGGGCGCGATGGAAGTCGCTGAAAATGGCGACATCGCCAACTGGATGATCCCCGGCAAGATGATCAAAGGCATGGGCGGCGCGATGGATCTGGTGGCAGGCGTCAAGAAGATCATCGTGGTGATGGACCATGCGGCCAAGGATGGCTCGCCCAAATTCATTCCCGCCTGCACGCTGCCGCTGACGGGGCAGGGCGTGGTGGACATGATCATCACCAATCTCGGCGTGTTCCAGCGGCCCGATCATGCCAGCGCGTTTCGCCTCATCGAACTGGCACCAGGGGTGAGCGAGGCCGATATCGCCGCTTTCACCACTGCGCATTACGAAGTGGCGCTGGCCCCCGCCTGAGGCCGCCCCCGCGCATGACGACCTATTACATCCTGCTGTTCGTGCATTACACCGGCGTGATCCTGCTGGTGGGGAACATCACGGTGACAGCGGTGTGGAAGGTCTTTGCCAATCGCACCGGGGACGCGCGCATCATCGCCTTTGGCCAGCGGCTGGTGACGGGCACGGATTTCGGGCTGACGATCCCCGGCATCATCCTCACCATGGCAGGCGGCTATGGCTGCGCGCTGGTGATGGGATACGCGCTGTTTGAAGATATGTGGCTGATCGCCAGTCAGGCGCTGTTCGTGGTGGCAGGCCTGATCTGGCTGGGCATTCTGGTGCCGATACAGGTGCGGCAAGCGCGGCTCGCGCGCGGGTTTGAAGCGGGCGGGGTCGTGTCCGATGAATACCGCGCCCTGTCGCGGCGCTGGATCACCTGGGGGCTGATCAGCACGGTTCCGATGGTGGCGGTGTTGTGGCTGATGGTGGTGAAGCCGGTATGACAGGCTGGCTGGCCGCGCCGCGCCATGCCAATGCGCCGCTTGCCGGCCTTAAGGTGCTGGAACTGGCGCGGGTGCTGGCCGGCCCTTTTTGCGGGCAGATCCTGGCTGATCTCGGCGCGGATGTGATCAAGGTGGAAAGCCCGGAAGGTGACGGCACGCGGGCATGGGGGCCGCCCTGGGTCGAACGGGTCGATGCGAGCGGCAAGGTCCACCGCGAGGCTGCCTATTACCACGCCTGCAACCGCGGCAAGCGGGGGATTATTGCCGATTTCACCAAGCCTGATGATCTGGCGCGGGTCAAGGCGCTGGCGGCGGACGCCGATGTGGTGATCGAAAACTTCAAGACCGGCGCGCTGGCCAAGTTCGGGCTCGATTACGCCAGCCTTGCAGCGGCCAATCCCGCACTCGTCTATTGTTCGATCACCGGCTTTGGCCAGACCGGGCCACGCGCGCACGAAGCAGGTTATGATTTCGTCGCCCAAGGGATGAGCGGGCTGATGTCGCTGACGGGCGATCCTGCGGGGCACCCGGTCAAGGCCGGGGTCTCGATCTCCGATATCGCCACCGGCATCTGGGCGGCAAACGGCGTGCAGGCCGCGCTGCTGATGCGCCACCGCACCGGGCGCGGCCAGCAGATCGACATGAGCCTGCTGGATTGTTCGGTCGGCCTGCTCACCAATCAGGCGAGCTATTTCTTTGCCACCGGCGAAATCCGCCGCGCATGGGCAATGCTCATGCGCAGGTTGCGCCCTATGGCGTGTTTGCGGTGGCCGATGGCCATGTGATCCTTGCCCCTGCCAATGACCGGTTGTTTGCCAGGCTGATGGCGGTGCTGGGCCTTGGCGTGCTGGTGGATGATCCGCGCTTTGCCACCAATGCGCAGCGCACCGCCAACGCGGGCGCGCTGGATGCCGAAATCGCGGCGGCGGCGAGCGGGTGGTCAAAGCAGGGTCTGCTTGATGCCTGCCATGCCGCAGGCGTGCCCGCCGGGCCGATCAACCGGCTGGACGAGGTTTTTGCTGATCCCCAGGTGATCGCAAGGGGCATGCGCGTGGAGCTTGGCGGGATGGCGGGGGTGCGCAGCCCCTTCACCTTCTCCGATGCCGAACTGGCGCTGGATCGCCCTTCACCCCTGCTGGGCGAAGATAGCGAGACCTGAAAGCAATCAGGCCCCCTGCCGCAAGGCAGGAGGCCTGAGAAATGCTTGCCAAGGCTCAGCGATCAGGCGAGCGCGGCTTTCAGATCATCAACCAGATCCAGCCGTTCCCACGGGAAGAAATCGCCCTCTGGCGCGCGGCCGAAATGGCCATAGGCTGCCGACGGCTGATAGATCGGCTTGTTGAGGCCAAGATGCGTGCGGATCGAACGCGGGGTCAACCCGCCGAGCTTGGCAATGCCGAGGATCGCCTGTTCAATCGCATCATCACCCACAGTGCCGGTGTCATGGGTATCGACATAGAGCGAGAGCGGCTTTGACACCCCGATGGCATAGGCGATCTGGATGGTGCAGCGCGTGGCAAGGCCAGCGGCAACCACGTTCTTGGCCAGATAACGGGTGATGTAGGCGGCCGAACGGTCAACCTTGGTCGGATCCTTGCCGCTGAACGCGCCGCCGCCATGGGGCGAAGCGCCGCCATAGGTATCCACGATGATCTTGCGCCCCGTCAGCCCCGCGTCGCCATCCGGCCCGCCGATTTCAAAGCTGCCGGTGGGGTTGATGAAATATTCGGTCTCGCGCAGCAGCACCGGCGGGATCACATCGGCAATCACCTTCTTCACATAGGCTTCGAGTTCCGCCTGCTTGGCCGGATCATTCTCGTCATAGCCCGGCTTGTGCTGGGTCGAGACGACAATCGCGGTCGCCGCTACCGGCAGCGAGCCTTCGTAGCGCAAGGTCACCTGGCTTTTCGCGTCAGGCTCAAGGAAGGGGGCCGCGCCCGAATGGCGATCGGCGGCCATGCGCTCAAGGATCTTGTGGCTGTAATAAAGGGTTGCAGGCATGTAGCCGGGGGTTTCATCGGTGGCATAACCGAACATGATGCCCTGATCGCCTGCGCCTTCATCCTTGTTTTCGCCTGCGTCCACGCCTTGCGCGATGTGCGCGGACTGGCCGTGCAGGCGGTTGATGAATTCCAGCTTCTCCCAGTGGAAGCCATCCTGTTCATAGCCGATGCGCTTGACGGTGTTGCGCACGACCTGTTCGATTTCTTCCTTGGCGCCGGGTGCCCAGAAGTCGTTGTCTTTCCACTCATCGCGGCCGTATTCATAGACGCCCTTGCAGCGGATTTCGCCCGCCAGCACCACCAATTGCGTGGTGGTGAGCGTTTCGCAGGCGATGCGCGCTTCGGGGTCTTTGCCGAGGAACAGATCGACAATCGCGTCGGAAATCTGATCCGCCACCTTGTCGGGATGGCCTTCGGAAACGCTTTCAGAGGTGAACAGGTAATTCTCGCGCAAGGGAGCCTCCGGGGATAATTCGTTGCACCAGACCCGTGCCCTTATGCAGATATAAGGAAACCTTTATGTCCGGCCTTGGCCAAGGCCACTAGCGACCGATTGCACGCCGCGCAAGCAATCTTGGCAGGCCTGCCCCAAGCGCCAGCAACACCGCCGCCCAGGCCAGCGTCAGCGCATGGCCGAGCCTTGCGAACAGCGTCGGCGGCTTGGCAGCAGGAATGCGCCCGTGGAGCGCCCCCGCCTTGCCGCTGGCAATGCTCCCGCGCACCACACCATCGGCATCGATCACCGCGCTGATCCCGGTGGTGGTCGATCGCAGCACCGGCAGGCCTTCCTCGATCGCGCGCAGCCGCGCCTGTGCGAGATGCTGCGGCGGGCCCCATAGGCCGAACCAGCCATCATTCGACGGATTGAAAATATAGTCCGGGCGATTGGCGCGATCCGCGACATGGCCCGAAAACACGATTTCATAGCAAATCTGGATGCCTGCGCGGCCATGCTTGCCCAGATCAAGCGTGCGCGGTCCGGGGCCGGGATCATAGTCCACCGTGCCTGCCACCAGCCGGGCAAGGCCGAGCGGTTCGAGCAGCGGCTTCATCGGCAGATATTCGCCGTAAGGCACCAGATGCGCCTTGGCATAGTGATGTGTGATCGCGCCTGCGCCGTTCAGCCCCAGCACCGAATTGCGCGCGCTGACCGCGCCGATCGTGCCATCCTTGCGCGTGCCGATGTCGAGATTGACGACGCCGGTCAGCAGCGTCGATTGCGGCCCGATCACCTGCCCGATGCGTTCGCGCGCATAGGCCGGATCGCCGCGCGCGGTCATCAGCAGATAGTAGCGTTCGGGATAGCCATCTTCGAGATAGTCCGGCACCGCGCTTTCCGGCCACAGCACAAGGCGCGAGGTATCGCGGTTTTTGGCGGTGAGGCGGGCAATGCGCTGGAATTGCTCTTCATATTTCGACCCGTCGTTGATCTCGTCCTGCGGGATCAGCGGCTGGACGAGGGTGTAGCGCAGGGCGCTGTCCTGCCGGGAGGTCAGTGGATCGGCGAGCATGCCTGCGCTTGCCGCCAGCGCGATGCCTCCGAACACCAGCCAGCGCCGCTCCGTCAGCGCCCACAGCAGGCTGGCCGCCAGCAGCAGTGCCAATCCTGACAGCGCATAAGTGCCAGCCCAGGGGAGCACCATCGCAAGGCCGGGCGCGCTCCAACCTCCGAGCAGCATCAACCCCACCGGCGGCCAAGGATAGCCGGTGAACACCCAGCCCCGAAGCCATTCGGTGACAATCCATGCCCCCGCCAGCACCAGTCCGAACGCCCACAGCGGCCGCTCCCGCGCAAGGCTGTGGGCCGCCAGCGCGGCGAGCGCGGGATACCACGCAAGGTAGATGCACAGCAGCGGCACCGCCAGCCAGCCGAGGGCTGCGGGCATTTCTGCCTGATAGGTAAAAGCAGTCGCGATCCAGTTGTTGGCGAGCGTCAGATGCGCCCAGCCAAACAGCCAGCCGCGCCGCAGCGCCGCGCGCCATGTGGGTGCCTGATGGATCAGCCAGATAAACCCCGCCAGCGCGGCAAGGCCCAGCGGCCACAGATGCAGCGGCGGATAGGCGCAGGCCCCGATCAGACCAAGCGCCAGCGCGCTCCACGCCGGATAGCGCGCCATCCCGTCAGGCAGCTTTTGCAGATGATTACCCATCGCGCCCTGCCCGTGCGGAATTTCTCAGCAGCGCAGGCTCAGCCAACCGTTTCGAGATTGCCGTCGCTGTCACCCGCCTCATCGGCGCGGATCGAGGGCGGCAGGACTGACGAGTCAATCCCGGCGGGCGCATCATCATCATTGCCATTGGCGCGGCGCGGCTTGCGGCGCGGCTTTTCGCTGCGCTCGGCCTTTTCGGCCCGCTCCGGACGCTCGGCCCGCTTGTCGCCGCTGTCTTCGCGCGGCTTGCGCTGGCGCGTGCGGCGGGCCGAAGCACGCTCGGCCGCCGCATCGGCAGCAGCGGCAGCTTCTTCGGCGGGATCGCCCATGAACGGCTCACCTTCCGAGGCAAACTCACCCTCGGCGGCGAATTCATTGTCGTCAGCCCCTGTTGCCGCCGGTTCATCACGGCGCGGGCGCGGGGTGCGTTCGACGCGGCGCGGACGATCGAAATCGAAATCGTCGCCGTTTTCGCTGTAGTTTTCGTCCTGCGGCGCATCGCGCTCTTCAAAGCGGCGGCCACGCGATTCTTCCTGACGCGCCTTGTTATCGGCGATCACGCGGAAATAGTGATCGGCGAACTGCAGATAATATTCCATCTGCACGCGGTCGCCATTGTGCTGCGCATCCTGCGCAAGCTTTTTGTATTTATCGAGCAATTGCGGCGCATTGCCACGCGCCCGGCTGTCAATCCGGTTGACCTGATTGCCGTTGCCGGACTGATTGCGATTGCCCCGACCACGGCGGCGATTATTGCGGTTGTTATTCAAGGAAGCGGTTCCTCATCAGCGACCGGCGACGCGAAATTATCCGCTCGCGGTCCACAGACCCCTTGTGTTCGCGCAGTGCCGCCGGGTGTTGCGACAGGCAGCAGGCGCACTCCGCGCCGCTGTGACCGTGGGCGTACCCATGCGGCCGATCAGACTGAGTTTTGGAGCTTGGTTCAGCGATTTGCGCCCTTCGCAAGTCGTCTGGCCTGATTCGGGGTTAGCCGTGCGCGGCCCGTTTGCCAAGCCCCCCGCGAAATTCATCGTGCCAAAAGTCATGCCCGCAGCACCAGCGCGCGCGCCCGCCCCGCCAGATCGCGCCGCAAGGTGCTGATAAATCCGGCTGCTTCGGCAATGGCAGCGACGGCTTCGGCCTGGGCCGCGCCGATTTCGATGATGGCGCATCCGCCCACGTTCATCAGTGCGGCAAGCTGCGGGATCAGCGCGCGGTAATCATCCAGCCCGTCAGGCCCGGCAAACAGCGCGGCATGAGGCTCCCAGTCGCGCACTTGCGGGTCGAGCGCGGCATCCGCTTCGACATAGGGCGGGTTGGCGAGGATGAGATCGAAGGTGCCGAGGCCGCGGGTCCAATCATCCGCATGCCAGTTGCGAACGAGCCACCCGCTGCGATCCGCCAGCCCCAGCGCGGCGGCATTGCCCGCTGCCACCGCCAGCGCATCGCGCGAAGCATCAAGGCCGACGCCGTGCCACGCAGGGTGCTGCGCCAGCACCGCGATCAGCAGCGCGCCCGAACCCGTGCCAAGGTCAAGCACGCGGGCTTGGCGCGGGCCGTGTTCGAGAGCCGCCGTGATCAGCGTTTCGCTATCCCCGCGCGGGATCAGCACGGCAGGCGTCACTGCCAGCGTCAGGCCGTAAAATTCCGCCGTGCCGGTGATATAGGCGACAGGTTCATGCGCGGCGCGCCGTTCCACCAGCGCGGCGAAGCCCGGCGGCGCGGCATCGCGCATCGCCTGCAGTAACATCTGCGAGCGGGTGACACCCAGCGCATGCGCCATCAGCCATTCGGCATCGAGCCGCGCGGTATCGCTGGTGGCGGCGAGCCGTTCGGCCGCAGCGCGGATCGCCTCGCCGACGGTCATTATTCCGCCCCCATTACTCACTCAACGCTGCCAGCCGCTTGCCTTCATCCTCGGCGATCAGCGCGCCGACCAGTTCAGCGAGCCCCGGCCCGGCGAGGACTTCTTCGAGCTTGTGCAGGGTGAGGCCGATGCGGTGATCGGTCACACGGCCTTGCGGGAAATTATAGGTGCGGATGCGTTCGGAGCGATCGCCGCTGCCGACCATCGCGCGGCGCGCCTCGGCCTCGGCGCCCTGCGTGGCTTCGCGCTGGGCATCATAGAGCCGCGTGCGCAGCACCTGCATCGCCTTTTCCTTGTTCTTGTGCTGGCTGCGCCCGTCCTGACAGGTCACCACGGTGCCGGTCGGCAGGTGGGTGATGCGCACCGCCGAATCGGTGGTGTTGACGTGCTGCCCGCCTGCGCCGGACGCGCGGTAAACGTCGATCTTGATGTCTTTGTCCTCGATAGCCACGTCCACCTCGTCGGGTTCCGGCAGCACCGCGACAGTGGCGGCAGAGGTGTGGATGCGCCCGCCGCTTTCGGTGACGGGGACGCGCTGGACGCGGTGGACGCCGCTTTCGAACTTCAATTTGGCAAACACGCCGGTGCCGGTGATGTTGGCGATCACTTCCTTGTAGCCGCCGATGTCGCTGGCGTTGATGCTGACGGGTTCGACCTTCCAGCCCTGCTCGGCAGCGTAGCGTTCGTACATCCGGTAAAGATCAGCGGCGAACAGCGCGGCCTCGTCGCCCCCGGTGCCGGCGCGGATTTCGAGCATTGCGGGCTTGGAGTCCGCCGAATCGCGCGGCAGCAGCGCGATGGCGAGGCGGCGTTCGAGATCGGGGAGCGTCGCCTTCAGGCTCGCCAGCTCCTCCTCGGCCATGACCTTCATTTCGGGGTCGGCGAGCATCTCGGCGAGGCCGGCCATTTCTTGCCGCGCGGATTTCACCTCGGCGGCGATTTTCGCCACGGGTTCGAGTTCCGCATAGTCGCGGGAGGCGCGCACGAAGGCCTCACCCTCCAGCGTGCCCGACGCCATGCGCGCTTCCAGCTCCGCAAAGCGGTGCGCGATCTGTTCAAGGCGTTCGGGGGGGATTTGCATGGGGTTCTTCTCTTACTCGTCATGCTGAACTTGTTTCAGCATCCATTCTTCCGGATCGGGCCGCGGTGCGAGCGGCGCGATGGACCCTGAAACAAGTTCAGGGTGACGAGAGAGGCTAATGGCCAAAGAGGATGAAATTCTCGATAGCTGTTTTAGTGTCACCTTCGCCCATTACCCGCGCCTTCACGTGCCGATCGGTTACCGGGAACGTCACAAGAGCATGAGACGGGATCTTCTTGGCCTTATCGAAGCGCTTCCTTGGCGACCCTGAAGCGACAAGTTCGGCTTTCCAGCCAGCCGAGCGCAATCTCCCAATCGTCGCCAAAGCAATGTCTAGGTGCTCGTCGTTTTCGACCACCACGACCGCATCCGCCCTCGCCTCCTCCCGCGCCCCCACCAGCATCGCCAGCCGCTCGATCCCCGCGGCCCAGCCGACCGCAGGCGTCGGCGCACCCCCAAGCGATTCCATCAGCCCGTCATAACGCCCGCCGCCCAGCACCGTGCTCTGCGAGCCCAAAGCCGCCGCAGACGCGCTACCTTCGTTGGGGATGAACTCGAAGGCCGTGTGGCGGTAATAGTCGAGCCCGCGCACAAGGCTCTCGGCGCGCTTCCACTTCACGCCCGCCGCATCGAGGCCGCTGGTGACCGCCGCAAAGAAGGCGCTCGCCTCCTCCGACAGGAACGCGTCGATCTTCGGCGCATCCGCCAGAAACGGCTTGTCGCGCGCATCCTTCGAATCGAGAATCCGCAGCGGGTTCTTCTCCAGCCGCTCCTGCGATTCTTCGGCGAGCTGGTCTTTCACCGCCCGGAAGTAGTCGATCAGCGCGCTGCGCCACGCCTCCCGGCTCGCCCCATCGCCCAAAGTGTTGAGGTGCAGGGTCACATCGTTGATCCCCAGCTCGCGCAGCAGCTGATCCGCCATCGCCAGCAGTTCCACGTCCGCCTGCGGCTCGGCCGCGCCGATCACTTCGGCGTCGATCTGGTGGAACTGGCGGTAGCGGCCCTTCTGCGGGCGCTCGTAGCGGAACAGCGGGCCGTGGGTCGCCACCTTCAGCGGCGCATATTGCTGCCAGCCATTCGTCAGAAACGCCCGCGCGATCCCGGCGGTGAATTCGGGGCGGAGAGTCAGGCTCTCGCCGCCGCGATCATCGAAGGAATACATCTCCTTCGACACCACATCGGTGGTCTCGCCCAAGCTCCGCGCGAAGACCTCGGTCTTCTCGAACACCGGCATTTCCACCCGGCGGAAACGGTACAAGCGTCGGACACGCTCGAAGGTTTCGACCACGAAGGCAAAGGCCTCGGCATCCTTGCCGAAAATATCCTGAGTGCCGCGAATAGCCTGGGGGGTGTTCTTGCTCATAGAAGCGCGCGATTAAGCCCACGCAGCCCCTTTCGCAATCCTGCGAGAGGTATTAAGGGCGCTGGCAACGCGACTTTCCTCATGGCCGCGCGGCGCATCCCGCCCGCATCATGCGGCCCCAGCCAAGAACGAGAACCCGATGAATATCGACCTGATCCCGACCGGTGTGAACCCGCCCGAAGATGTCAATGTCATCGTCGAAGTGCCGCTGGGCGGCGAGCCGGTGAAGTACGAAATCGACAAGGAAAGCGGATCCTTGTTTGTGGACCGCATCCTGCACACGCCGATGCGTTACCCCTGCAATTACGGCTTTATCCCGCACACGCTGGCTGAAGATGGCGATCCGATTGATGCGCTGATCGTGGGGCGCACGCCGCTGATTCCCGGCTGCGTGGTGCGGGTGCGCCCGGTCGGCGTGTTGATGATGGAAGATGATGGCGGCGGCGATGCCAAGCTTTTGTGCGTCACTGTCAACAAGGTCTATCCCTATTACAAGGATGTGGCCGAATACAGCGATCTGCCCAAGATCCTGCTCGATCAGATCGAGCATTTCTTCACCCATTACAAGGATCTGGAGCCGGGCAAGTGGGTCAAGTGCGAAGGTTGGGAAGGCAAGGCAACCGCCGAACGCCTGCTGATCGAATCGATTGATCGCTACAATGCCGAAGCGGCGGGAAAGGTTGAAGTCGATCCCAAGGAGCATCCCGGCGCGCCCAGAGGATAAAGGGCGCGGGTAAAAGCACCGGTGGATGAAGGTGGGCAGGGCGCGCCGGGCGCGCGCCCGGCTGGCGCTTCAGAACGCGCCGAGCAGCGCTTTGAAGATCACGGTCAGCGCCAGCGGCAGGCCGATGGCCAGCGCCCACAGCACGGTAACATCGCGGCGGAAGGCAGCGGCATAATCGGGGTTGGCAGCCTCGGCGGCGTCAAGCCCGCTCCAGCGTGCTTCGAACCGGCGCAGCACCGGAATGATCCCGCCCACCAGCACGATCAGCGCCATGTAAGGCAGCACGCCCGATGCGCCTTCGGTCAGCGCGTGGACGGTGAAGAAAATCTGCAAGGCAGTGTACACCAGCAGCGCATAGGCCACGTGATCGCTGATCGCGCGGCCCCAATCGAGCGGCTTGGCGCGTTTTTCTGCTGCTGCGATATCGGTCTTTGCCATGTTACCGCTCCCCAACGGTTGGTATCCCCGGATGGCTTCGAGTATCGCAAACAAGCAGCCATGTTGCAATATCGCTAACCAGATTGCAGTTTTGTTGCGCGCGGCGCAACCAGCGGCCTGCAAGCAGCGGGAAAGATTGCGCTTTGCCGCAAGGGTCCGGACGGACGCGGGTGATCTGGCCGGTAACCAGCAAAAATCCTGCCAAACGCTGACAATATCCGAGCAAGGGGTCTTTCGCGGGCCTGCAAGCCTGCTAAGACTGGCGCGGCATGGTTGATATTGCCGCTCTTGAGACCCCGGCCGATCCGGCTCGCCTCGCGCCCTCTGGCAGCGGGCTGGAGGTGATCTCGATCGCCAAAAGCTATGACAAGCGCGCCGTGCTGACCGATATCTCGCTGCACGTGGCCAAGGGTGAGGTGCTGGGCCTGCTTGGCCCCAATGGCGCGGGCAAGACCACCTGCTTTTATTCGATCATGGGGCTGGTGAAGCCCGATTCGGGCCGCATCCTGATGGACGGCGAGGATGTGACCAATCTGCCGATGTATCGCCGCGCGGTGCTGGGGCTGGGCTATCTGCCGCAGGAAACCAGCATTTTTCGCGGCATGACGGTGGAACAGAACATCGCCTGCGTGCTGGAACTGGGCGAACCCGATGCCGCCACCCGCGCGAGCGAGCTTGAACGCCTGCTTGATGAATTCGGCCTCACCCGGCTGCGCGCTGCGCCCGCGATGGCGCTGTCGGGCGGAGAACGGCGGCGCTGCGAGATTGCCCGCGCGCTGGCGGCCAAGCCTTCGATCATGCTGCTGGATGAACCCTTTGCCGGGATCGACCCGCTCTCGATCGCCGATATCCGCGATCTGGTGAAGGACCTGAAACAGCGCGGCATCGGGGTGCTGATCACCGATCACAATGTGCGCGAAACGCTCGACATCGTGGACCGCGCCTGCATCATCTATGGCGGGCAAGTGCTGTTTGCCGGCAGCCCGCAGGAACTGGTCGCGGATGAAAATGTGCGGCGCTTGTATCTGGGCGACAGCTTCACGCTGTAGATCATGCGCCACGCCCCCGCATCCGTTCGTGCTGAGTATGTCGAAGCACTGTCCTTCTTCCTGACAAACGGGGAAATGGAAGTGCAGCCCTTCGACAAGCTCAGGGCGAACGGGATCTGAGGTAAGCGTCATGGCCTTGGGACCAAGGCTCGATCTTCGCCAATCGCAATCGCTGGTGATGACGCCGCAATTGCAGCAGGCGATCCGGCTGCTGGCGGCGTCCAATCTCGAAATCGAGACTTTCATATCCGAAGCGCTCGAAGCCAATCCGCTGCTGGAGGCGGGCGATATGCGGCAGGTTGCCGCTGCGCCCGGCGGCGATGCGCCCGAACTCCCGCCCGAAGCGCCGACGGCTGACGAATTGATGCTGCGCGGGCGCGGCGAGGCGGATGCGCCGCTTGATCTGGGCGGCGCGGCGCTCGACCGCGATGTCGATACCGGCGACGGCGCGCGCTCCTTGAAGGATGCCGAATGGGGTGCGAGCGCAGGCAGCGCAGCAGGCGGCAGCGGGGATGAGGATTATGGCGATTTCGGCGAACGCCAGGCCGCCGAGATTACCTTGCGCGAACATCTGGAAGCGCAGGTCGGCGCGCTCGCCCGCGATGCCGAGCAGGATTTCGCCGCGCGCCACATCATCGGCCTGCTCGATGATGCAGGCTACCTGCCCTTCCCGACAGGCGAAATCGCTGCTGATCTGGGGATTGATGAGCCCGCTGCCGAGGCCGCGCTGCGCCTTGTCCAGTCGCTTGATCCCACTGGCGTCGGCGCGCGCGATCTGGCCGAATGCATCGCCATTCAGGCGCGCGAGGCGGATCGTTATGATCCCTGCATGGCGGCGCTGATTGCCAATCTCGATCTGGTGGCGCGCGGCGAGGTGGAACGGCTGAAACGCCTGTGCCGCGTGGATGACGAGGATTTTGCCGATATGCTGCGCGAGCTGCGCTCTTATGATCCCAAGCCGGGGCTGGCCTTTGCGCCGGCTGCTGTCAGCAATGTGGTGCCGGATATTCTGGTCACCCATAATGGCAAGGGCGGCTGGGACATTGCGCTCAACGAAGACACCCTGCCGCGCCTTGTCGTCAACCGCAGCTATGCCACCGAAATCGCGGGCCACGGCGCGGGCGATCCGGCGGCGAGCGCCTGGCTGAAGGAAAAGCTGGCGGACGCGCATTGGCTGATCCGCGCGCTCGACCAGCGGCAAAGAACCATCCTCAAGACAGCAGCCGAAATCGTGCGCCAGCAGGACGGGTTCTTCCGCCGGGGTGTGAGCGAACTGCGCCCGCTGACCTTGCGCGAAGTGGCCGAACAGGTCGAATTGCACGAAAGCACCATCAGCCGGGTCACCAGCAACAAATACCTCGCCTGCGCGCGCGGGACGTTTGAACTCAAATTCTTCTTCACCAGCGGCGTTGCTCGCACCGGCGAAGGTGCCGACGGCGAGGGCGCGTCTTCGGCGGCGATCAAGGCGCGGATCAAGGCGCTGATTGAGGCCGAGGAGGTGAAAGACATCCTCTCCGACCAGACCCTTGCCGAGATGCTGCAAAAGGAAGGCTTTGATCTGGCGCGCCGCACCGTGGCCAAATATCGCGAGGCGATCGGGCTTGGTTCATCGGCGGAGCGGCGGCGCGCGAAAAAGCTGGCCGGGCTGAAATAGGCATTCACCCCGAGGCGCTTTAACGGCTTGGGCGCGGCATCTTTACACCTTGCGCCTGCGGTTTGCCGGGTGTGACCGCAAAGACTCACTCAAAAAGTGTTAACGCCTTAAACCTCTTATTAACCTTTTTTGGTGACATATGGCGTGGTTAATTGACAGCAACCTCTCCTAAGCGAGGGTTACTGCGGGGCAAGATAGGGGACAGCCATGCGCGTTCTGTTGATCGAAGACGAGCCGACCACTGCCAAGGCGATCGAGTCGATGCTCACCACCGAAGGTTTCAACGTCTATTCGACGGATCTGGGCGAGGAAGGCCTCGATCTGGGCAAGCTGTATGATTACGACATCATCCTGCTTGATCTCAACCTGCCCGATATGCACGGCTATGACGTGCTGAAAAAGCTGCGCGTCGCCAAGGTGCAGACCCCGGTGCTGGTGCTGTCGGGCGTGTCGGAAATGGATTCCAAGATCCGCTCGTTCGGTTTCGGCGCGGATGATTATGTGACCAAGCCGTTCCACCGCGAAGAACTGGTGGCCCGCATCCATGCCGTGGTGCGCCGTTCCAAGGGCCACAGCCAATCGGTGATCCGCACCGGCAAGCTGGCGGTGAACCTCGATGCCAAGACGGTCGAAGTCGATGGCGCGCGGGTGCATCTGACGGGCAAGGAATATGCGATGCTGGAACTGCTCTCGCTTCGCAAGGGCACGACGCTGACCAAGGAAATGTTCCTCAACCACCTTTATGGCGGGATGGACGAGCCGGAACTCAAGATCATCGACGTGTTCATCTGCAAGCTGCGCAAGAAGCTGGCGCTGGCTTGTGGCGGCGAAAACTACATCGAAACCGTGTGGGGCCGCGGCTATGTGCTGCGCGACGCAGACGAGGAAGCCGAAGCGGCGTGATTTGTTTTTCGAGGGCCCATCCGGGCCCTCGTCCTCGGTGCGTTTCGATCCCTGCGGGATCGAGCACCTGCGGGCGCGCGGTCGCGCTTGCGGCCCTTTGGGCCGGAGGTTTGTTTTAACATCCTAACACCAAGTCTCCCCTCCCCTTGGGGAGGGGTTGGGGGTGGGGGCTCCGCCGTTCGCAAGCGCGCGGCTTTGCGCCCTGGAACTTCGCCAGACAGATTATCCAGCGCCCGGGGTGGTCATGCCTTGGGCGTTTTTCTATGGGCCCGCGCATGACTGCATTCAAACCCGGCGATCCGATCACCTTGAACCGGCTCTATGGCCGCTCTGTCGGCAAGAAGCTGCGTCAGCATCAGCAATCGCTGGTCGATAATCTCCTCCCGCAGATCGCCGTGCCGCACGAAGGCGCGGTGACATCGGAACGCCTGTTCGGCGATTCGCGCCCCTTGCATTTTGAAATCGGTTTCGGCGGGGGTGAGCATCTGGCCTACCGCGCCGATCTGCTACCCGATCACGGCTTTATCGGGGCCGAGCCGTTCCTCAACGGCGTGGCGCAGGCGCTCACCCATGTCGAGGAGCAGCGCCTTGCCAATGTGCGCATCCAGCACGGCGATGCGATCGAAGTGCTCACCCGCGTGCCGGACGGCGCGCTGACGATGCTCTATCTGCTCCACCCTGATCCCTGGCCCAAGGCCCGCCATGCCAAGCGGCGGATGATGAATGACGGGCCGGTGCGGCTGTTTGCTGACAAGCTCAAACCCGGCGGCGAATTGCGCTTCGGCACCGATCATGCGGTCTATCTGCGCCACGCGCTGATGGTGATGCAGCGCCACACGGACGTGTTCGAATGGGTGGTGGACAAGCCGTCTGACTGGCAGGTGCGCCCGTCCGGCTGGCCCGAGACCCGCTATGAACACAAGGCGCGGCACACCTATGGCCACGAGGTGTGGTACTTCCGATTCCGCAGGCGATGATGTAATCATCAAAAGCAGAAAATTGTGTATTATCATGTGGTTGCATGCGCTACCGTTTTCGATTGTTCGCTACAATTTCCGCTTTGGTGATTACCCGGTGATTACCCGGTGATTGCCAGAGAGGGACACGAGGTTCAGAAATGGCGAGTGGAAAAATCAGCAAACGATCGATCGATGCGCTGCGCGCTGGCAACAAGATCGTGTTCCTGTGGGACACGGACCTGAAGGGCTTTGGCGCGAAGATCACACCTGCCGGCGCCATCTCCTATGTCCTTCAGTTCAGGATGGGGGGGCGCGAGGCAAGTACCCGCCGTTATACAATCGGCGCACACGGCTCGCCTTGGACACCGACAACAGCTCGGACTGAAGCAGCACGGCTTCTCATTCTTGTGGCGCAAGGGATCGATCCGGTCGACGCGGAGAAGCAGAAAAGGAGGCAGGCAGTAGACCTAGCCTTCGAAAACTATGCGGATCTGTTTGCAAAATCGTGCAAGGGTGAAGGTTGGAGCCGGATGGTAAACCGGATGATCCGGCTATACCTGAAACCGGTCTTGCGAAAGAAGCCGCTTCCCAAAATCACGCGCTCCGACATCGTCGCGGTTCTGGATCAAATGCCGCCCGAACAGATTGCCAACCGGCGTAATCTATTCGCGGTCATGCGCCGCCTCTTTCGCTGGGCTGCGTCACGCGGTGATATCGAGCGCAGTCCGATGGAAGGGATGGAAACGCCGCCACCAGTCAGGTCGAGAGAACGATGGCTGCAAGACGAAGAACTGCAAGCGATCTGGGCTGCCTCCCCGGAGTGCCACCGTTGTTTTGGTCCGATCGTACGCCTGCTGATCGTGACGGGGCAACGGCGAGAAGAAGTCTCAGGGATGCGTTGGGAGGAGCTTGATCGCGAGGAGCGGATGTGGATCCTCCCTGGTACACGTGCAAAGAACGACCGGCCCAACTCGATCCCCCTCAATGAACTCGCCATGGCGGTGTTGGATGGTGAGGCAAAGAGACCTGCCTGGCCAAAGAAGGGTCGTGTTTTCACAACATCAAGCGGCGCTGGCTTTACTGGGTATGCCAAAGGCAAGCTCAAGCTCGACGGTGTCATTGCGCAACGTCGCGGCGAGCCGCTTCCGGAATGGCGGCTCCACGATCTGAGACGCACGCTGGCTACCAATTTCCAGCGTCTCGGTGTTCGCTTCGAGGTCACCGAAGCAATCCTCAATCATGTTGGCACGGGGCGGGCAGGCGTTGCAGGGATTTATCAGCGGCACGATTGGAAGGAAGAAAAGCGTGCTGCCTTTCAGGCATGGAACGAACACCTTTCTGACATCCTGAAAATCTGACGGCCATCGCAATTACCCGACGCTAGGTCTGCTGTAAGCACCTGACCCGCGTGTCGTCACGCCGTGCGAAGCTTTCCAGCGCCACAACACGCGTGCATGCACATTGATGCCGCGGTGCTTCAAGATGTCCCGCGCCATGATAATAGGAAGACGGGCATTGCATGAACGAGGTTACAGCAATGTCGCCACAAGCCTCCGGACCGCTGCGATCCTGCGCTGGTGGTAAGCCCTGAGGCTGGCACTTACCAACCCGGGCCCGGCGAGTCTTGCAGCGCGCAAGTCTTGCAATTCCCGGTCCAGGTCCGAGAAAATGAGGTGCTCCCTTGTCCGCAAGCTGGTGGAGCCGATCGTTTATTCTCTCGACAAACGATCCTAGCGCGCGATTTCCGGACGAAAGTCCAATGTCGCGAAACACCATGCCCACCGAGCCAGCGTAATCATCACGGAGCTCAGACCCAAGCTGATCTTCTGCGCCGTCTGTCGTCAAAGAGCCATCAACTGCCCACTGAAGAAGCATGAGATTTAAGGCCAGCAATTCGCTGACATCCCGCTCGGTAACGACCCTCGTTCGGTATCCCTCCCCTGGCCTGAAGGCGATCAACCCCTCGCCGACCAGCAGGTTGAGACTGTCGCGGACCGGACTAGCGCTCACACCGTAATCTTCGCCGATCCGAGCTGGCTCGAGCCGAACATTTTGAGCCCACACCCCCTTCATGATTTCGCGCTTCAGCCGCTCATAGGTTGGCTGGAGCACATGAGCCGGGCTCATCCGCCGGTTCGCCGGGACTTGGCGAAGTGTTGGACCGCTGCTTCCTGATCCGGTCTGAGGGCGTCGACAGCCTGAAGAAAGGTCGGCACTTCATCCGCGAGCAGAATCGAGGGACACTGCCCCTCATAGTTTCCGAGATTGGGGCGGTGTTGGGCATAGCCGACAAGCTCCGCGAGTTCCTTCGGGAAGCTCGCAGCCACGCTCGGGGGATAGGCGAGCAGACTGCTTTCATAGGGTTTGAGCCAACCGAGGCTGTAGCCAATCACTACCGCCCGCCGCTCGGCTTGTGTCGTGTTTGGACCGGCGCCATGGACCGTTGATCCCAGAAAGATGATCGCATCGCCCGGCCCGCACTCGGCGATCACCGGACGATCCAACTCGTCGATGCTGCTGAATTCCTGGCGGTGGCTGCCGGGATAGATGCGTGTTGCACCATTTTCGCCGGTGAAGCGCGACAAAGGCCAGATCACGTTGATGAGATATTCCTGGCCGTTCTTGTTGCATGGCCACATGTCGTGATCGCGATGCGGGAACTGTTCAATCTCATCGGGATGGACCGAGATCGCCTGAGCGACGTTGAGTTGGATCCGTTCGCATGCGACACCGAGCAAGTCGCGCGCAAGGGCGAGGATGGTCGGTTCCAGCACCAGCCTTGCCACATGGTGAGAGCGGCGCAGGAGGCTGCCAAAGCGCTTCGTGCGGTGACCATAGAAGTTGCCTAGGCCGAAAGGCGTCGCTCGAAATGCCTCGTCGAGGTCTGCCTCCAGCGCCGTTAGCGTCTTGCGGGGCAGGCAGTCCTTTATGATGCAATAGCCATCACGCTGGAGGCCGGCTTCCGGCAGTTGCGCCGCAGCAGCGCTCATGACATAGCTCCTTCCTCAAGGCGCAGCGCGCTGTAGCGGGGGTCGCGCCAGATTCCGGCTGCTCTCAGGCGGCTGGTGACGTCCGGGCCGATCTCTATCCGCAGCCCGACCAGCGTCTCGCCATTGATCAAACGTGGTTCGCCAAGAGCGCTACATTCCCAGCCAAAGCGGCTGATCTGGCGGAACCAGGCGAGGCCCGCGACAGCGGTGTAGACCTTGATGCCGGTACATGCGGCATGATGGGCAAGCGCCGAGACGAGCTCATTGCGCACCTCGCGCTGATATGCGCGTGAGAGCCCTGGTTCGATGCAGAAGCGGGTGATTTCCCGGATCTCGGGACCACGCGGCACGGGGCCTGCGCAAAGCGATGGGAAAAGGTCGGCAAGAATATGCGGCGCTTCGGTGCCAAGCAGTCGGGCCGAGCCACGATGAGCGTGACCGGCTCCGTCAAGCAGAACATAGCCGGCATCGTCGTCGTCGAACTGATCGATTTCGAAGCGCTCCTCCTGCAGCGGCAAGTCCCACCCGAGAAGGTCGACAAAGACGTGTTTGCGCGCGGCGAACATGGCGGCAAGCGCCGTCCCGGTTCGATCGGCTGCGTTAGCCAGATTCAGTGACTCCATTGCTTCCCCCATTCCATGCCTGTGAGGGCTTAAGGAAATCACGTAGTGCTCGCTGGCGACATACCAAGAACTGGGGATGGACCCTTACGTACCATGCATCAGGGACGATGATATCTCCCGATCACGTCCTTGAACCCGATGAGCCCATCGAACATCGCCCGGATCACCAGCAATTGCTTGCAGTGAACACCATAGCGCTCGCGCGACATCTTGAGGTGCTGGTTCACGGTCTCAAGACTGATTCCGAGGATGATCGCGGTTTCGGTTGCGGTCTTGCCGCGCGCCATCCACAAAACGCATTCGCGCTGCCGGTCGCTCAAGGCGGGTACCGCGCCGGGCCTCGCCGACCCGGACAGATTGAGGGCTGCGGCAAGCGCTAGGGCACCGGCGATCTCCGCAGCAGCCAGCATGTTCCAGGGCACCTGGTTGTCCGGCCTGACCGCGAAGGTGCAGGAGCCGTGAGCCAGTCCAGGCAAGTGGCGCGGAATCGTGTAGCCATCGGCAATGCCGCATTCGCGACCGACAGCAAGCATCTGACGATCGCCGCGGGTCAGCGGAACAAACCGCTCAATCTGCTGCCAGCAAAAGCCGGTAAAGCTGCGATCACCGGCGCGCCTGACCGGGTCCTGCCCGGCAAGGTCGAAGCCTGTGTAGACCCTGGCCCATTCCCGTGGGTAGTCATGGAGCAGAACTGACGGCGTCTGGCATTCCGCGGCTCTCAGCTCAAGGCTCAGAGCGAAGTGGTCAAACCCGAGCTCACGTGAGGTTCTTGCGAGCGCCTGCTGAAGTTCATCAAGAGACGTGGCATCACCGAATTCGGTGACGAGATCGTCGGCGAGATATGCATGCATTCCATTCCTGCTCGACCATCAGCACGCACTCCAACACGAAACGTGACCGTCGCCCCTACATGCCCGGATCAGGGCGGATCCCACTCCGCCTTACCGGACGGCTGTTTGCGACCCCGCGGCGGGGGGATGAATGGAGGCAGTCGCAATGACGACATACCGCCGCAGAATCATATAACCGAATTACGACAATTGAAAAGACAGGGGAAATTAAGCTCTATGGGGCTGCCTCGTCCCGTTCAAAGCACATCGGTCCGGACAAGCGGCCAGCCTTCATGAGACCTTGCAAAAGGTGCCTGTAGCCTCCGTCGCGCAGCCACCTTGCGGTGACGAGGAGTCTTTGCGTCTGACGCCGGATGCTGCTTGATTTCCATTCGATGGCGCGTGCCGGAAGATCAACACCGGGAAAGGCCAGCTCAGTGGCGATGGCGCGGATATTTGCAGGGCCATTGGTCTCTTCTTCAAGCCGGTCAAGGACAGCCAGCATGAGGCCCAGCCTGCTTGCCTGATAGGGGGTCGGTCGCAGTTGCAGCGGCATGTCCGGCTTGCCCGACACGAGTGCTTCGAGACAGCCCAGTCGCGGCAACAGCGATGCATCAAGGCCAAGTGCGATCGATGCAGTTGCGGATCGTGGCCTGACCGCGAGTTCGACGCGGTGCGCGCCAAAGGTGCCTCGCAGCACGAGATAGCGCACCTTGCCGACCGCCACGTCGCGTTGCAGGACGGTACCGGGAATTCGCATCTCTCCCCGGTACCCATCTATCCGAAGGACCAAGGGCGAGGTGTCGGCGCGCCAGCAGGCGGGCATGATGAGCGGATCGTCAGCCGGATCTGCCAGGAAAGTGCAGTCCCCATGTCCGAGCAAGCTGCCCGGCGTCGCCGCTTCGCAGGGCCTCGGCATGCTGGGCTCGATAGGCGGTATTTCGCCGCAGGAATTCCTGGGCGAAGTCCGGAAAATCGTGCCGCGCATAGTGCGCAGACCGGTCGCGGGGACGGACCATGGGGACCTCCTTTCCTCGCGCTGGCTTAGGGGTTTGCGCCTGCCACCATTATTCCCGATCCTGGCCATGCCCTTCCCCTGTTCGGGGTAGGTTGGCCCGGGCTTGCGCAAGGAATGTATTTGTGCACAATGGCTTGGCGCGGCCAGCGAGTGGCCTCAGCCGCGTGGAGTATCTCCGCCATCCATCAAGCACGTCTCTCCAGCCGGAGCGGCGGCTGCGCCAGCTCCCTGTCGGAGCCGGGATCGCGCAGCGCAGGACTGACCCGCCGCGGGCCCTCATCATGCGGAGCCCGGCGTGCGCCAGTGCCACCGTGCCTGACAGATGTTCGACGAAATCGATGATCCCGCCCGGGACGGGCAGCATGACGCTACATCCTCCCTGCCGTCCCGCGAACCTCCCGGTGCGGACGGATGCGCTGATCAGCTTTTGGAAACCCTCTACCGCCAGGAACTTGGTCGGATCCAGAGCTTCTTTGCGAGGAGTGTTGGCAGGGACGCCGCCTGCGATCTTGCCCAGGAGGTATTTGCGCGCGCCTGTGCCAGCCCGGCCTTCGCCATGGCCAGCAATCCGGCCGGCTTTCTGCGCCGCATCGCCATGAACCTTCTGATCGATCACATCAGGCGCCGCCGGGCGAGGGGCGCGCTGTGGGAATATCGCGACGATGCGGATGGACGCTGCGAGGCTCAACAGGAGCATGCGCTGCTGGGCGAGGATCTTGACTGGATTCTTACAAGCGCGCTCGGCGAGCTTCCCGGGCGCACCCGGCACATCTTTCGTCTCAACCGGTTCGAGCAGAAGTCCTATCGCGAGATCCGCGAGGAACTGGGCATTTCGCTCTCGGCTGTCGACTACCACATGATGAAGGCGCTTGCCCGCCTGCGATCAGCGATCGAGCAGGAGTGCTAGCAGAGGGCAGAGCGTTGATGGTACGCTAAACAACGCCAAGCGAGAACAGTGGGGTCGGGACGATCAACGGCGGAGATCGATTAGTCCAAGTTCGTCCCATATCCAGGTAACCGAGTATCTCGGTCATCGGATGATCTGGATTGTTAGTCCAGCCACGACGATCTTGCCCCAGGCCTGATCCGCTGTAAGCGCAGGCAGGCCTTGCGTCATGGCCAGAGCCATGCATGTGCGATCGCCGAGCCCGCTGCCATATTTTTTGGTCGCAAGGTACAGGCCTGCTGCTGCGATAGCATCCTGAGGCCCATGCGGATGGATATCCAAACGCAATGCATCGAGCAATTCGAGCGCGGCTTCCATTGGAATGCCCCGCCGCAAGAGTTCCTTGATTACCTCCTGGAAGTTGACTGCTGAGATGGTCCCGTTTCCGATGTGGCTGGCGACAATATCCGCGCCGGGCTCATCACGCAGCAGTGCCAGAATGGCCGAGGCATCAAACACTACTGATGCCATGTTCAGGCCCCATCTTCGCGGGCTGCCTCGGCCCTGCGTTCGGCGATGAAGTCGTCAACCGTGAAATCGCCAGTCGCGTACTTGCGATAGAGGTCCTGAGCACGCTTGATGCTCTGGTCAAGGGAGGTGAGTTTCACCTCACCGTCCTCGAGGGAGAACACCACGGTTCCACCACCGGACATGCCAAGGGCTTCTCGCACCATTTTCGGTAGGACCAGGCGGCCATTGTGAGCAACCTTCGCATCAAACGCCTTGCCCATTTTCTGCCTCATAAATGAAATGTGCCACAAAACAATCTTTGCCACATATCGTGGTGATGGGCCAGACCAAAACAGGCTCTCAGCGCGATATCCGCATATGTCCACAGAACGACCGTTCCATGGACAGGTGTAGCGAGCCAGTGCTGCACCCTCCATAACCATCCACAGAATATGTCTCTTTACTCACGACTGTCCGTAGCCTCGACTGGTGCCTTGTGGACGAGGATTTGCCATGGCGCGGCGCAAACATGAACTTCTGAACGACGCAGAGCGCGAGCAACTGATCGGCATACCCCGCGACCGCGACCAACTGGCGCGACTTTACACGTTTGAGACGAACGATTTCGACATCATCGGGGAGCGCCGGGGAAAGGGAAACCTGCTCGGGGTTGCCCTTCAGCTCGCACTGTTGCGGCATCCGGGGACGTCGCTCGCGCAGCTGCTCCTTGATCGAAAGGAGTTGTCTGGGGAACTGGTCACTTTTGTCGCAGCCCAGCTCGGGCTGTCCCAGGCGCTATTGGCGGATTATGCGGCCCGCGATCAGACGATCACCAATCATGCACGCGAGCTGGCGGCGAGGCTTGGTATGCGGGGACCGGTGCGGAGCGACATTCGCACCGAGATCATCCGCGAACAGTGGGACGAGGTCCTCAGGCTTGTCGCGTCGATCAAGGCAGGCCACGTCGCACCTTCGGTGATGCTGAGGAAACTTGCCGCCTATGAGAGGCAGAACCAGCTCGACGTCGCTCTGCAGGAGATCGGCAAGATTGAGCGGACGCTATTCGTGCTCGATTGGCTCGAGAACCCCGAGCTGCGCCGACGCTGCCATGCCGGACTCAACAACAGCGAGCAGCGGCATGTGCTGACCCAGGCGATCTACACTTTCCGGCAAGGCAGGATCATTGATCGCAGCCATGGAGCTCAGCAATACAGGGCATCTGGGCTGGTTTTGGTGATCGCCGCCATCATCTACGGGAACACGACCTATATGGCCAAGGCGGTCGAGCACCTCCGCAGCGTCGGCGAAGAGGTGGCGCCTGGACTTTTGGCACATACCTCACCGGGGAGCACATCGCATTCTCCGGAGACTTTCTGTGGGAGCGCGCAGCCGCTGCCACGGGTCACAAGGCGCTCATTCTGCCCGGCAGAGACTTGACGGCGTAGATGTTCTTTATTCGTTCTTGCTTGGCGTTGTTTAGCATACCATCAACGTTCTGCCCTCTAGCACTCCGCAGCCGACTGGGCACACGGAGCACCGCCAAAAATTAATTTCAAATGAAACCAAGGTGGGTTCGCAGGTCTGCGTCATTCCCAGTGCCGACAATGCCGCGAGAGGTGGCCGGGGCACAGGGAGAGATACATGACGCGTACAAGACCATTCGTGGGTGCATTGCTGGCAGGCACCATGATGACCGTGCAGGCGGTCCCGGCTCTGGCTGGCCAGGCGAGCGATGCGAACGGACCGCCTGAAGCTGAGGTCGACGGCAATCAGACCGGTCCGGGCAAGCGGTCGGCCGAAGGCGATGAGAGCATCGTCGTCACCGGCAGCCGCATCCGGGGCGCAAAGGCCACCGGCACGGTGATAACGCTCGACCGTGCGATCATCGAGGACACTGGCCTTGTCGATCTGGGCGAAGCGATCCGCCAGTTGCCGCAGAATTTCTCGGGCGGGCAGAATCCGGGCGTCGGCGCCGGAGCGGGTATCCTCAACCAGAATGTCAATGCCGCCTCGGCACCCAACCTGCGGGGCCTGGGGGCGGATGCAACCCTCACGCTGCTCAATGGCAACCGGATGCCCTATGATGCGGCCTTCGCCGGCATCGACATCTCGGCCATCCCACTTGCGGCCGTTGAGCGGATCGAAGTGCTGCCTGATGGCGCGTCAGCGCTCTACGGGTCGGACGCGGTTGGCGGTGTGATCAACGTGATCCTGAGACGCGATTTCGAAGGAGTTGCGACCTCTGCGCAGATCGGTGCGAGCACTGATGGCGGGAACTTCCGCCAGCAGGTCGACGTCGTTGCAGGTACCACCTGGTCAGGCGGCGGTGTGATGCTCGCCTATGACTTCATCAACAATTCTGCGGTCGATGCGGGACAACGGCCCTTCAGCAGCCCGCTCATACCGGAAACGACGCTGTTTCCGGCCAGCCAGCGCCATGCCGCAACGCTTTCGGCGTACCAGGAAATCACGCCTGACATCGAGGTAAGCCTTGATGCCCTGTACTCGCGGCGCGAGTCTACCTTGAATGGCGGCCTGCCGCAAAACTTCCAGGTCCGGCGCCCCGATCTTGAATCCTTTTCGATTACGCCTGCGATCAAGATCAATCTGGGTTCGGACTGGCAGGCGAGGATCAACGGCACTTTCGGACGCGGCGACACACGGCTCGACACCGAATTCCTGAACCGCGGGACCTTCCTGAGGGACATCGTCGGATGCCTGTGCAACGATCTCTTTGCGATCGAGGCTGGTGCCGAAGGGCCCTTGTTCGCGCTTCCCGGCGGGGACGCGCGGCTTGCGCTTGGCGGCGGATACCGGCGCAATGGTTTCGAGCGGACACTGATCACCAATGGCCTCACCACAAGCACTTTCGAGGCGGAGCAGGAAGTCCGCTTCGTCTATGCGGAGCTTGCCCTGCCCTTCGTGGGGCCAGCCAACGCAATCACCGGCATTGAAGAGCTCACGGTCACGGCGGCGATCCGCAACGAGGATTTCGAGGATGTCGAGCAATTTGCCGCACCGCGCATTGGCATCCGCTATGCGCCGATCCCGGGCGTTACACTCCATGGCAACTGGTCACGCTCCTTCAAGGCACCGACCCTGTTCCAACGCTTCTCGCCTTACCAGACCCTGCTCTTTCCCGCTGCGGTGTTTGGTGCAGGATCCGGAGCGCAAACCGTGCTGCTGACCTCGGGCGGCAATCCGGATGTGCGCGCCGAGCGCGCGCGCAGTGTAACAGCGGGGTTTGAGATCGAGCCCGAAGGCGTTCCCGGGCTGTCCTTCTCGGGCACCTATTACGACATTGATTTCACCGACCGCGTTGCGACGCCAATCCCGGGATCGGTGGTCACCGCTTTCCGTGATCCCGCCTTTGCCAGCCTGTTTGATTTCCGTCCGGATCCGGCACGGCTTGCCAGCCTGATCGCGGGATCGTTGAACGGACTTGAGAACTTTTCCGGCGTGCCGTTCAATCCGGCCAATGTTGTCGTGGTGGCCGACAACCGGAACACCAACGTCGCGGCCTGGGCGATCAAGGGTGTGGACCTGCGTCTGGCGTGGACAAAGCGGATGGAGAACGACCGTCTGTTCGGCGTGGAGTTGTCGGGAACCTGGCTCGACACCCAACAACAGGTGGTTGAGGGCCTGCCCCAGACCCAATTGTCGGGCACGATCTTCAACCCGCCGCGCTACCGTGCGCGGGGGCTGGCGCGTTATGAAACGGGGCGATTGCGCGGTAACATCGCGGTGAACTATCTTGGATCGCTGCGCGATCCCCGGTTCGCGGATGCCGCGCCGATCTCGCCGAGCGCAACGGTCGACCTTGGTCTGACCTATGATGTCATTCGGGGCGAGCGTCGTGAGCCCGGGCTGGCGATCAGCCTTACGGTCCAGAACCTTTTCAATTTCGAACCTGAAAGGATCAGGGGTCTGGGGCCGACGGACACCCCCTTCGATTCGACCAATTTCTCAGCGGTTGGACGGTTCATTGCCTTCGGCATCAGGAGGCACTGGTGAGCAGCATGCTTCTTGCTGCGGCGCTTGCCAGCGCCATAGTCCCGATTGCGAAGGCACCGCCCTCCGCTGCCGACCCTTGCCAGCACTCCGGGACGGAACAGGTTTCCGATCTGGCCGCGAGCCGTGTCACGACCCACGATCAGGTCAGCCTGGTTGACATCGGCCGTGACCCGGCCCGCGCGGCTGGCACGATCTTCACGCTGTCACCTGACCGCCGCGACATTGCGATGATTACGAAACAGGCCAATCCGCGGACCAATTCCTATTGCCTGAGACTGCTGGTGGTGCCGCTCGACGGACACGGTCCGCCCCGGCAGGTGGACGTCGGCGGCGAATTCATCAACGCCGATTTCTCGCTGCGCGGCTTCTCTTGGGTGAAGGCAGGCTATGAACGGGACAATCCACCCCAATGGTCGCCGAATGGTGAGCACATCGCCTTCCTCAAGCGCGTGCACGGTTCGACCCAGGCGTGGATTGCTGATCCGGCCGGCAGGACACAAGCGCGGCAGGTCAGCTTCCTGCCGATCGATGTCGATCGGCTCGGATGGAGCGAGGACGGGCTTGGGCTCGTC
>JBJIOB010000041.1:0-12576 GCA_045377215.1 Erythrobacter sp. | reverse complement strand
AAGCGACCCCATTGTCGCCATGACCTTCCTCGTCGTCCCGTGCTTGCCTGCCCCGGCGCAGGCCGGGGACACGGGGCTTGGCTTTTCTTGTGCTGGACCGAAGAAAGGTATCCAAGCCCCGGATCCCCGGCCTGCGCCGGGGCAGGCAAGTCCGGGGCGACGGGGTTTGGATTACTTGACCCACCGGGCGACAAAAAACCCGTCGAGCCCGCCTGCATCGGCCAGCATCCCCGGATGGGTGCGCAGCCAGCCCTCGGCTGTGGGGGCAAGGCCCGCGGGGAGTTCCTCAGGCGTGATCGGCGCAGGCGCAAGGCCGAGGTTCGCGTCGATCCACGCCGCCTGCTCCTCGCCTTCCTCGGCTTCGAGCGAGCACACGGCATAGACCAGCACGCCTTGCGGGTTGAGCCATTCGGCAGCCTTGGCGGCGAGGGCACGTTGCAAATCGACCATCTCGGCAATCTGACGGCGGCCCACCCGGTGCAGCACATCGGGATGGCGGCGGCAGGTGCCGGTCGCGGTGCAGGGCGCGTCAATCAGGATCGCATCAAAGCGGTGCTTCGGCTCCCACGTCAGCGCGTCGGCGCGCACGGGTGAAGCCTTGAGCCCGGTGCGCTTCAGGTTGTCCTTGAGCAGTTCCAGCCGCCGCTTCGACATATCGAGCGCGGTCACCTTCCACCCGCTGGCGGCGAGCTGCATCGTCTTGCCGCCGGGCGCGGCGCACAGATCGAGCGCGTGCCTGCCTTCTCCCTCCCCAAGCAATCGCGCCGGAAGGGAGGCGGCCAAGTCCTGCACCCACCACGCGCCGTCCTTGAAATCGGCAAGGCTCTCCACCGCCGCGCCTCTGGCCAAACGGATATGGCCGGGCGCAAGGGTAACGCCGCCCATCGCCACGGCGCGGGTGGCGGTTTCGCCCGCGTCTTTCAGCGCCAGATCGAGTTCGGGCGGAAAGGCAAGGCCGGGCGCAATCGCAGCGGCCTTGTCAGCGCCCCAGCGTTCGATCACGCGTGCGGGCAGCGTGGGGGCATCGGGCAGCCCTGCGGGCTCCTTCACCAGTGCCGCAAACACGCCATGCGCCAGCCTGCGCGGCCCTCCGGCAAGCAGCGGCAGGGCGGTGGCGATCACTGCATGGGGCGGGGTATCCAGCCGCAAGGCCTGCGCCAGCATCAGCCGCAGCACGCTGCGCGCCTTGGCATCATCGGGCAGGTTCTGTTTCGTCGCGCTGTCAATCGCGGCATCGCAATCAGTCAGCCAGCGCAAGGTCTCGCCCGCAATCGCGCGGGCCAGCGCGCGGTCGGGCGCCTTGCGGATGCGTTCGAGCGCAGGGCCTTCGGCCTGTTCAAGCGTCTCGCCCCGGCGCAGCACCGCGTCGAGCATCTGAAGCGCAGCACGGCGCACGGCAAGTCCGGGGGTCTGGGGCATCCCCTGCCCCCTAGAGCATTGCGCGAAAAAGTGGGAACCGGTTTTTCGCTCCCCGGCAATGCGACCACAAGGAGCCTTATTGAAACAAACCGCCAGCGCGCGCATTTGGCTGCCATGACCAAAGAGAAATCCGCCGCCGCCAAGGCTTTCAAAAAGCCCGCGCACTGGACAAACGATCCGGTGCCTGCGCCGAAACAGGTCGATCCGCTCAAGGATGAACCGCGCGATCTTTCCCCCACCCGCTATGGCGATTGGGAGAAGAACGGCATCGCCTGGGATTTTTGAGGCATCGCCATCGCGAGCGAAGCACGGCAATCCAGCGCGATGTGCAGGTCGCTCTGGATTGTCACGGCACCTGCGGTGCCTCGCAATGACGAAGGCTTAGGTATCAGAGACTGACGAAAGTCACCTTGAGCCCGTCCTTGGGCTTGGGGATCGGCCAGGCCTGCCATGCGGGATTGTAACCGGGCGCAGCCTCGATGCGGTATTGCTGGAGCAATTGCGCGAGCAGGATCTTCACCTGCATGTAGGCAAAGTGGAGCCCCAGGCACATATGTCCGCCGCCGCCGAACGGCACCCAGGCATATTTGTGGCGGTCACGCACCTTGTCAGCCGTAAAGCGCATGGGATCGAAAGTGAAAGGCGCATCCCAGTAATCTTCGGAATGGTGCGTCCAGTAGATATTGATCCCGACGCTGGCGCCTGCCGGAATGCGGTAGCCGCCAAATTCAAACTCGCGCAAAGCCCGGCGCGGCATCGAAGGCACCGGCGGGATCATCCGCAGCGATTCCTCGAACGCCATTTCGGTAAGCTCCAGCTTGCCCAGATCATCATAATCGAGCGGGCGGGGATTGCCCTGCCCGTCCGGCCCGCCGGTGACAGCAAAAGATTTCCTCGCGCAGTTTCTCTTGCCAAGCAGGGTTCAAGGCGAGGTGATAGATCAGCGAAGTGGCTGACGAGGTGATGGTATCGTGCGCCGCCATCATCAGGAAGTTCATGTGATCGACCACTTCATCGACCGGCAGCAGGCTGCCATCCTCGCGCGTGGCCGTGGCGAACTGACTGAACATGTCCTGCCCGCCCCCTTCCGGCGCGGCGGCGCAGGGTTTCGCGGGTGAAATAATCGACCAGATAGGCGCGGCCATCCACGCCCTTTTTCATCTGGGTGAACGGCAGCGGCTTCCTGATAGGCGCGACCGAGGCCTGCACCATATCGACAAAGGCCACATTGATCCGGTCCGCCTCAGGCCCCCACGGAATGCCGATGAAACTGTCAGCGGCCAGATCCAGCGTCAGCTTCTTGATCGCGGGGTAGAACTGCAAGGGCCCTTCCCATTTCGCCACCTCAGCGGCGATCCCGCGATTGAGCGCGCCCGCATAATGCCGCATCGGTTCGGGCTTGAACGCGATGGACAATGCGCGGCGATCAATCCGGTGATGATCGAAATCCATCAGCATCAGCCCGCGCGGGAACAACTGATCGAGCACCGGGCCCCAGCCCTGTTCGGACGAGAAAATCTTCTCCTTGTTGAACAATAGCAATTCGTTGGCCTCAGCCCCGATCAGCGCGATCTGCCAGCCGCCAAAGGCGCGGTTCTTGTACACGCGGCCATGGGTCTCGATCATCCGCTGCGCAAAGGCGTGGGGATCGGCCAGCATGGTGAAGGTGTTGCCCACCACCGGCCAGCCCGCATCGCCGGGGATATGCGCCAGATCCGCTTCGGAAAGGCGCCCTTGCGCCCAATGCGCGAAGCCTTGCGGAAAGCCCTGAAGGCTGCGCGCTTCGCGGGTCGCGGGTTCGGCAAGAGTGGCCATGGCAGCGTGGCTCCGTATCAGGTTCGTGTTTGCAACTGACCTTGGTGTAAATAGTCTTGGAGACTAAATCCAGCCCGAAAGCTCGCGCGCGATCATTGCCTTGATCATGGCAACGCCTGCATCCGAGGTGTTGAGGCAATCCATCACGGCGTAATCCTCGCCGCCGGCCTCGATGAATTCATCGCGCCCTTCCAATGCCAGTTCTTCGAGCGTCTCGACACAATCGGCGGCAAAACCGGGGGCAGCCACCACCAGCCGCTTGGTGCCTTTTTGCCCTTCTTCGATCAGCGTCGTATCCGTCGAAGGCTCAAGCCAGCGCGCCGGGCCAAAGCGCGACTGAAAGGTGGTTTCAAACCGCACGCCGGCAAATTCGGGCCGCAGGCTAAGCCGTTCGCGCAGCAGCCGCGCGGTTTTCTGGCAGTGGCAGTAATAGGGATCGCCCTTTTCCAGCGTGCGCAGCGGCATGCCGTGAAAGCTCAGCAGCATCACCTCGGGCTTGAAGGCAAGGCCTGCGACCTGCCGCGCCAGATCATCGGCCAGCGCATCCAGATAAGTCGCATCATCATGATAGGGCGGCACAAAGCGTAAAGCAGGCTGCCAGCGCATATTCCCCAGCACGCGCGCTACCTCGTCAAACACGGTGGCGGTGGTGGCGGCGCAATATTGCGGATACATCGGCGCGATCAGGATGCGATCACACCCTTCGGCCATCAGCTTGGTCAGGCGCGATTCGATCGAAGGCTTGCCGTAACGCATCGCGTAATCAACGATCACCTTGTCGCCAAAAGTGCCCGCAATCGCTTCGGCCTGGCTGGCGGTGATATCGGCCAGCGGAGAGCCGCGCTTCGTCCAGATCTTGGAATAGGCTTCGGAGCTTTTCTTGGGCCGGGTGTTGAGGATGATGCCGCGCAGGATCGGCTGCCAGGCAATCGGCGGGATCTCGATCACCCGGCGGTCTGACAGGAACTGTTTGAGATAGCGCTTCACCGACACCGGGTCCGGCCCGTCAGGCGTGCCGAGATTGATCAGCAAGACGCCGATGGCGCTGCTGTTTACCGGGGGATGATCGGAGGGAAGGCTTTGAGGTTGCCAGGTCATTATCGGCCCAACGCGCGGCAGGGGTTTGGTATCCGCAGCCGCCACATGGCCCGGAACGGGAAGGGTAAGCGTGTCCGGGTCATATCCCTTCGGAAAGTAGGGGCAGACGCCGCAGCCGCAAGGGCCTAGCAGAAAACAACGCATTGGCAATCGCAGGCGGGGCGACAATCGCGCCAAGTTCGCCCGGATCGGCAGGCGGCGCCTGGCTTTCGACAAATTCCACCGCGATATCCGGGCAATCGGGCAAGGCGGGAAAGCCGAAAGCGCCGTAATCAAGGCGTTCGGGCATCCCGCCGCGCAGGCGAATCGTGTTGCCCAGCGCCACGCCCATGCCGAACATCAACCCGCCTTCGATCTGCTGGCGGGCAATATCGAGATTGACGATCCGCCCGATATCAACCGCTGCCGAAAGCCGGGTGACGCGCAGGCCTCCGCCGCCTTCGCCGGGCCGGGCCGAGGCGACCAGCGCAATCCGTGCGCCGGTTTCGGGATCGCCGATGCGCAGGCAGGCCAGCCCTTCGCCGCTCTGATCCGCGCCGCCATCCCACCCGGCAAGGCGCGCGGCGCGTTGCAGGCAGGCCGCAAGGCGCACATCATTGCCCAGCATGGCCATGCGGAACGATAATGGCTCGCGCCCATATTTCGCCGCGACTTCATCAATAAAGCTTTCGATGGCAAAGCAGGTATAGCCATAGGCATTGCCGCGCACCCGCCCCACCGGCAGCCCGATATCGGCAGGCACATGCTCCACCAGCACGCTGGGAATGGCATAGGGCGGCACTGCGCCTTCGCAGGCGAGCGGATCCCTTTGCCCCGCGCTCTCGCGGATCGCGGCCGCAGGGGTGAGATTGCCGAACAGGCGATGCCCGAATTCGAGCGCTCCGGGCGGAGTTGCAATCCGCAAACGCAGGGCATCAATCGCGCCGGTGCCGCCTTGCGCGATCTGCGCGCCGATCATGATATGGGCAGGAGGGCGCGGACGGGCACGGATCATCTCGCTGCGGCGCGGCCAGGTCAATTGCACCGCGCTGATGCCCTGCTGGCTAAGCGCCTTGATGATCAGCGCGATTTCGATGGCGTGATCATGTTCCAGCCGCGCATCGAAACTGCCGCCTGCCGCCATGGGATAAAGCGCCACATCCTCGGTCTCAAGGCCGATGGCGCGCGCGGCGGCAATGCGCGCCTGTTCGGGGGCTTGGCTCGCGATCCACAGTTCGAGCTTGCCCTCGGCCAGCCGCGCGGTTGCCGTGGCGGTTTCGAGCGGGGCGGCATAGGCCGGATCAATCTCGTAGATGCGCGCCATATCGACACGGGCCATCGCAGCGCTGCCAAAGCCGGTTTCGGTGAGCGCAAAGCCCGGCCCGCCGCGCACCATGGTGGCCAGCCGCGCGGTGATTTCGTTGGTGGCAGCAGGCGCGCTCACGGAAAAGCGCGGGCGCATCGCATCAAGCGCTTGTTCGGCTGCCCACCAGGTGGTGGCGGCTACGGCAAGCCAGCGCTTGCTTTCGACAATCCCGGCCAGCCCGCGCACGCCTGCGGCTTTTTCGCGATCAAAGCTTTTCAATTCGGAAGACAGCGCCGGGCCATGGCGGATCGAGGCAAACACCATGCCGGGCAGGCGCACATCCCCGGCAAAGCGCCACGAACCATCGACCTTGGACGGCAGATCGAGCCGGGGAAAGGCAATCGCCGCCTCGCTGCCGGTGGGCAGGGGCTGTTCACGCGGAGGCTCGGGCCGCAGCGGGGGCGGATCGGGCACCTCGCGCTCCGCCGCCGCGCTGACAAGCGCGCCAAAGCTGGCCTGCTTGTCGCCGTGCCGCACGAGCCCTTGTGCGACCTCGCATTCCTCCCACGCCACGCCCCACTGGCTGGCTGCTTCCTGTGTCAGCATCGCGCGCGCGCAGGCCGCAGCCTCGCGGCAGGGCTGTTCATAGGCGGCCAGAGCAGTGCCATCAGCCGTCGCCATGAAGCGGGCAGTCCCGGCAAACCGTTCCGCCATCATGGTATCGCTGCGTTCCGAAAGACCCGCCGCAGCCGGATCCCACAAGGCAATCCACCGCCGCGCCAGCGGCACATTGCCATAAGCGCCCGAAACCGGCGCAGGCTCGACCGCCATCTGCCGCCAGTCCGCGCCCAGTTCCTGCGCGATGATCTGCGGCAGCACCGTGGTGATGCCCTGCCCCATCTCAAGCTGCGGGACAGCAACCGTCACCACCCCATCCTCGCCGATGCGCAGCCATGCACCGAACACATGCTCGCCGCTCACCGCTTCAAGCGGCGCGGGATAGCGCCGCGGCATCAGCCACCACGCGATCAGCAAGCCGCCGCCCGCCGCAGCGCCCGCCAGCATTCCGCGCCGGGTGAACTGCATCGGCCTAGACGCTGCCGGTATCGAGCCAGCGCGCCAGGCGCTCGGCAATGGCAAGGAAGGGCGCGGCGGCCTCGGTATCACCGGCGGCAGGGGGCGTTCCGGCATCGCCGCTGATCCGCGTTTCCAGCGTCAAGGGCACGCGGCCAAGGAAGGGAATATCAAGCGCGGCGGCGAATTTTTCGACCCCGCCCGAACCGAACGGATCGCTGATATGGCCGCATTCCGGGCAGCAATAGCCCGCCATGTTTTCGACCAGGCCGATGATCGGCACATTGCCGGAATCAAACAATTGGCCCGCGCGCGCCGCATCCATCAGCGCCAGATCCTGCGGCGTCGATACCAGCACCGCGCCATCGGGCCGGTGCGCGGACAGCATCGACAATTGCACATCGCCCGTCCCCGGCGGCAGATCGATCATCAGGATATCGGTATCGTCCCACACGGCATCAATCAGCTGCGACAGCGCCTTGCCCGTCATCGGCCCGCGCCATGCCAGCGCCTTGCCCGGCGCAACAATGTGCCCCATCGACAGCACCCTCACCCCGAAGGCGGTTGCGATCGGCACCAGCTTGTCGCCTTCGACGGCAGGCTTTTTCCCTTCGGTGCCGAGCAACCGGGGCTGCGACGGGCCATAGATATCGCCATCAATCACCCCGACCTTGCGGCCCATTCTGGCCAGCGCGACGGCAAGATTGGTGGTGAGCGTGGATTTGCCGACCCCGCCCTTGCCCGATCCCACCGCTATCAGCCGGGTACGGCGACGTTCCCCGGTCAGGGCCACGCGCACTTCGCTGATCCCGTCAAGCGGCGCGAGCGCGGCCGTGATATCCGCTTCGAGTGCTGCACGCTTGTCAGCCGACAGATCGCCAGCCTCGGCCACCACCACCGCGCGGCCCGCCACGATCCGCGCCGAACGCACCCGGTGGTTGATCGGCGGCGGCAAGGCGGCGCGCAGCCGCGCTTCGTCGGCGGCAGGCCGGGGCGCAGGCTCGCTTTGGGGATTTTCAGATTTTGTCATCTCGCTGCGCCTCTAAGCCGTAATGATATGGTGGGCCAAGCCGCAAATTCACGCAGACAGCCCCTGTTTTTCGCGCGAAGGCAACCTATAAGGGCAGAATGCGATTGTTTGATGGTTTGAAAGAGAGTTTTGGCAAGGCCGTCCAAGGCCTCGCCATGGCTGGCAAGAACAACCCCTGGGGCGGCGGCGACAGCGGCGGCAGCGGGGGCGGCGGCGCGGGTGAGCCCAAGGGCGAAGGCGGCGCAGGCGGAGAAGGCGGCCCGCGCAATCCCTGGCTGCCCGGCGGCGGTTCAGGCGACGGTGGCAAGCGCCGCTCTGCCAGCATCGAGGATATCTTCAAGAACCGCGGCCCCGAAGGCCCGCGCCGCGCAGGCGGCGGAGGCGGCGGGCCAACCTTCCGCATCCCCGAACGCCCCGGCGGCAAAAGCTGGCTGCCGATCGTGCTGGGCGCGGTTGCGCTGATCTGGCTGGCTGCCACCAGCGTCCATTTCGTCCAGCCGGGCGAACAGGCGGTGGTGACATGGCTGGGCGGCAAATATTCGCGCACCTTTGATTCGGGCACGAACTTCACCGCGCCTTACCCGATCCAGACGGTGACCAAGGAAAACGTCACCCAAATCCGGTCCGAATTGATTCCCGCCAATGGTCAGGAAAAGCTGATCCTGACGCAGGACCAGAATCTGGTGGATCTGTCCTATGTCATCCGCTGGAATATCTCGGACCTGACCTATTATCAGTTCCAGCTGGCCAATCCGCGCATCGCGCTGCTCGAAATCGGTGAGGCGGCGATGCGTGCTGCGGTGGCCAAGCAGCCGCTCAACACGGTGCTGACAGGTGCCGGCCGCGCCGAGATCGAGCAGGAAGTGCGCGAAAGGATGCAGGACCGGCTCAATGCCTATCGTTCGGGCATCACCGTGCAGGGCATCGAAATCAACAAGACCGATCCGCCCGCGCGCGTGGAAGAGGCCTTCAAGGATGTCTCCTCGGCCCAGCAGGATGCCGACGCTGCGCTCAACCGTGCCCGCGCCATCGCGCAGCAGGTGCTGGCCCGCGCACAAGGTGACGCGACCGAATTCAACAATATCTATGCCGAATATCGCCTTGCCCCCGAAGTGACGCGGCGGCGGCTTTATTATGAAACCATGGAGGCGGTGCTGTCGAAAACCGACAAGACCATCGTGGAAAACGGCAATGTGATGCCCTTCCTGCCGCTTCCCGAGTTGCAGCGCCGCTCGCGCGAGAGCGCGGCCCAGCCCGCAACGCCCAAGCAAGGCCAGTGACATGGACATGACTTTCCAGAAATATCGCATGGTGTTGATCGGCGCAGCGGTGGCGCTGGTGGCGCTCGCCAGCAGTGTGGTGATCATCCCGGAAACCCATCAGGGAGTGGTGATCCGCACCGGGCAACCCGATCGCATCTTCAACATGTTCAAACCTGATGTGCCCTTCGGCCAGACGGGAGCGGGGATCAATTTCCGCATTCCTTTTGTCGAAGAAGTGCAGATGGTGGATCGCCGCGTGCGCGATCTCGATATGGAGCGCACCCAGGTGCTCTCCCGCGATCAGCAACGCCTGCAGGTCGATGCCTATGCCCGCTACCGGATCATTGATCCCAAGCGTTTCGTCGAACGCGCCGGAACCGAGGCCCAGCTCGAATCGCAGCTGGTGCCGATCCTCACCTCGGTGCTGCGGCAGGAACTGGGGCGGCGGCCGTTCGCGACGCTGATCAGCGCCGAACGCGGCACCGCCATGACCAACATCACCAAGACGCTCGATGCGCAGGCGCGGCAATATGGGGCGCAGGTGCTGGACGTGCGGATCAAGGCGGCAGACCTTCCCGAAGGCCGTCCGCTGGATGCAGCCTTCACCCGGATGGAAACCGATCGGCAGGAAGAAGCCGCCGCGATCCGCGCCGCAGGCCAGCGCGATGCGCAGATCATCCAGGCCGAAGCCCAGGCCGAAGCTGCCCGCATCTATGCCGATGCCTATGGCAAGGATCCCGAATTCTACGATTTCTACCGCGCCATGCAGTCCTATCGCCAGACCTTCCTGAATGGCGAAGGCAATTCGGCCATGGTGCTTTCGGAAGACAGTGAGTATTTCCGCCAGTTCCGCGGCGGCAAGAAATAACCGGCCTGCCATGTTCGCCCTTTGCCGATGCGGCTGATCGACCAGTTGCAAGGCAGGGGCGATCAGCGGCATACCCGGCAGGCGCATGGGGGGTTTCATTCAATTGCCGTTAAGCGCGGCCAAGCGCATTTGAACGACGCACACAGGCCGCAATTGGCGGCCCGGAACACATAGCTTGGCGGAACACTCCGGCGTTACGGAGCATTGCGGCAGACAGGATAAGGACAAAAAGGACGTGAACAAAGTGCGGTATGTTTATGGACTTTCGAGCGCGCTGCTGGTGGGCGGCGCTGCGATCTCGCTGATCAGCGGGCAGCCGCTCGGCGCGCAGGTGGCGCAGAATGATGGCGCGGTGATGAACCGGATTGTGCCCGCAGCAGGCGCGCCGGCGAGCTTTGCCGATCTCACCGAGCAATTACAGCCAGCGGTCGTCAACATCGCAACGCGCCAGCGTATCGAGGTGGTGAACAATCCCTTTGCCGGCACGCCCTTTGCCGAACTGTTCAGCCGTCGCGGCGGCGGCCAGCCGCAGACCCGCGAGGCGCAGTCGCTGGGTTCGGGCTTTCTCATTTCGGCCGATGGCTATGTCGTGACGAACAACCACGTGGTCGCGCCCGATAACCGGGCCAAGCTGGAATCGATCACTGTCACCCTGTCGGACGGCACCGAATTCGAAGCTGAACTGGTCGGCGCGGATGCGACCTCTGACTTGGCCGTGCTCAAGATCAAGGCGGCGCGCAGTTTCCCGTTCGTCACCTTCGGCGATTCGAGCAAGGCGCGCCCGGGCGACTGGGTGGTGGCCATCGGCAATCCCTTCGGGCTCAACGGCACGGTGACCAGCGGGATCATCTCGGCGGTCTATCGCAACACCGGGCAAGGCGGTCCGAATGATCGCTATATCCAGACCGATGCCAGCATCAATCGCGGCAATTCGGGCGGGCCCTTGTTCGACATGCAGGGCCAGGTGATCGGGATCAACAACGCGATCTTCTCGCCCACCGGCGGCAGCGTGGGGATCGGCTTTGCGATCCCTTCGGAAATTGCTGCACCGATTGTCGAACAATTGAAATCGGGCCGCGAAATCCAGCGCGGGTTCCTCGGCGTCGGGCTCGGCCCGGTGGATGAAGACATGGCGACCGCATTGGGCCTGCCCAAGAAGCGCGGCGAAATCGTGCAGACGGTGCAGGAAGGCAGCGCCGCCGCCAAGGCGGGGCTCAAGCCCGGCGACATCGTGGTGCGGATCAACGACAAGGACGTAACGCCCGAACAAGGCGTCTCCTACACCGTCGGCAATCTCGAACCCGGCGCGCGGGTGCCCATCGAAGTGCTGCGCGAAGGCAAGCGGGTGACGATGACAGCCGTACTCGGCAAGCGCCCGACCGAGGCCGAACTGCGCCAGCAGGCCCAGCCCTTCGATCCCGATTCGGAAGAGCCGGTGTCGCCCGGCGAATCGAACGAAACCATCGAAAAGAGCCTCGGCGTGCAAGTGCTCGCCATGACCCCGCAGATCGCAGGCTCGATCGGCGTGGCGCCCGAGACCAAGGGGCTGGTGGTTGCTGCGGTTGATCCCAATTCGGATGCCGCGCGCAAGGGCTTGCGCCGCGGCGATGTGATCCTGTCGGCCAATTACAAGGACGTGGCGAGCGTCGAAGCGCTACTGGCGCAGATCGCCGCTGCCAAAACGGAAAAGCGCGATGCCATCCTGCTGCGCGTCCAGCGGCGCGGAGCCCCGCCGCAATTTGTGCCGGTGCGGCTGCGCTAAGCCTCCGGGCGAGAGGTTACGCCAGACAAACAGGCGCCGGGAGCGATCCCGGCGCCTTTGCATGGCTTGGCAGTGATGAGTAGGGATTAAGGAGGCGGCGGAGAAGGGCGCGGCCGCGGGTTGCCGGTGGCCTGTTGCAGGAACTCCTCGCTTGCAGCAGGCGGCGGACGTTGCACCCGGCCATCGGGCGCAAGCGGGGCAGCGGCGGATTGCGCTCGCGTTCACGTTCACGTTCGCCTTCCGGGCCGAACGGATTGGGCTGCTGCTCGCGCCGGCCCGGCTCCACCAGATTGCCGTTCTCGTCGATGTAGTAATATTCCTCGGGATCGCCGTAGAGCGCTTCCTCGTCAGGCTCGGCCATCCAGTCAGGCAGGTTGAGCGTGACCTCGAATTCTTCCGGCGCGCGGTCCTTCACCGCATAGCGCATGAAAGCGGCGAAGGCCTGTGCAGGGGCGCGCCCGCCCTGCAAGCCGGGCACCGCCTTGGCATCATCGCGGCCCATCCACACACCGGTGGTAACGCCCGACGAAAATCCGACAAACCAGCCATCCTTGTTCGACGAAGTCGTGCCGGTCTTGCCTGCCACGGGCCGTCCGATCTGCGCGGCGCTGCCGGTGCCGGTCTGGACAGCGGCCTGCAAGAGATCGGTGATCCCGGCAATCACATAGGCGGGCACCAACTGGCTATCGGGCGGGGTATCGCGGCGATACAGCACCTCGCCGCTGCTCGTCGTCACCTTGGCAATGCCATAGGGCTCCACATTCATGCCCTTGGCCGACACGCTGGCAAAGGCGCGGGTCATTTCGATCAGGCGCACCTCGGATGAACCCAGCACCATCGAAGGCACCGTTGCCACCTGCGTGGTGATGCCAAACCGCCGCGCCATGGCAGCAACCGTGCCAAAGCCCACTTCATTGCCCAATTGCGCGGCAACCGTGTTGATCGAAAAGGCAAAGGCAGCGC
>JBJIOB010000040.1:0-103913 GCA_045377215.1 Erythrobacter sp. | reverse complement strand
CACAGGATGCGACCAAGCCGCAGATCAAGGAAGCGATCGAGGCGATCTACGACAAGAAGGTCGTCGCCGTGAACACCCTTGTGATGAAGGGCAAGACCAAGCGCTGGAAGGGCAAGGCTTACACCCGCTCTGACGTGAAGAAGGCGATCGTCACCCTTGCCGAGGGTGAAATGATCGACATCACCAGCGGTATCTGAGGCCAGGGACGGAGAAACGAACAATGGCACTCAAGAATTACAAGCCGACCAGTCCCGCGCGTCGCGGCCTGATTCTGGTTGACAAGACCGCGCTGTGGAAGGGCAAGCCCGTCAAGGCGCTGACCGAAGGCAAGCGCAAGACCGGTGGCCGCAACAACAAGGGCCATGTGACCTCGCGCGGCATCGCCGGTGGTCACAAGCAGAAGTACCGCTTCATCGACTTCAAGCGTCGCAAGTGGGATATGCCGGCCACGGTCGAACGGTTGGAAGATCACCCAACCGCACCGCGTTCATCGCGCTCATCAAGTATGAGGACGGCGAACAGGCCTACATCATCGCGCCGCAGCGTCTTGCAGTGGGTGATCAGGTCGTGGCGGGCGAGCGGGTTGATACCAAGCCCGGCAATGCCATGCTGCTCGGCCAGATGCCGGTCGGCACGATCTGCCACAATGTCGAGATGAAGCCGGGCAAGGGCGGCCAGATCGCCCGTTCGGCAGGCACTTATGTTCAGCTCGTCGGGCGTGACCGCGGCATGGTGATCGTGCGCCTCAATTCGGGTGAGCAGCGTTACCTGCGCGCCGATTGCATGGGCACGGTGGGTGCGGTGTCGAACCCCGACAACCAGAACCAGAACTTTGCCAAGGCCGGCCGTTCGCGCTGGATGGGCAAGCGTCCGCTTACGCGCGGCGTTGCGAAGAACCCGGTCGATCACCCCCATGGCGGCGGTGAAGGCCGCACCTCGGGCGGTCGCCATCCGGTGACCCCGTGGGGCAAGCCGACCAAGGGTGCACGCACCCGTCACAACAAGCAGACGGACAAGATGATCATCCGGTCGCGTCACGCGAAGAAGAAGAGGTAAGAGACGATGGCACGTTCCGTCTGGAAAGGTCCGTTTGTCGAGCTGAGCCTGCTCAAGAAGGCTGAGACCGCGCAGGAAGCAAGCAACACCAAGCCGATCAAGACCTGGTCGCGCCGTTCGACCATCCTGCCGCAGTTCGTTGGGCTCACCTTCAACGTTTACAACGGGCACAAGTTTATCCCGGTTTCGGTTTCGGAAGAAATGGTCGGGCACAAGCTTGGCGAATTTGCGCCGACGCGCACGTTCCCGGGCCACGCTGCTGACAAGAAGGGCAAGCGCTGATGAGCAAGGCAAAAGCACCCCGCCGCGTGGGCGATAACGAGGCGCTGGCTGTCGGCACCACCATTCGTGGTTCGGCGCAGAAGCTCAATCTCGTCGCTGCCCTGATCCGCGGCAAGAAGGCCGAGGAAGCGCTGAACATTCTCGCTTTCTCGAAGAAGGCCATGGCGCGCGATGCGAGCAAGGTGCTCGCCAGCGCCATTGCCAACGCCGAGAACAACCACAATCTTGATGTGGACTCGCTGATCGTGGCGGAAGCTTCGGTGGGCAAGTCGATCACGATGAAGCGGTTTCACACGCGTGGCCGCGGCAAGTCGACCCGGATCCTGAAGCCGTTCTCGCGTCTGCGGATCGTCGTTCGCGAAGCAGAGGAGGCGTAAGATGGGCCATAAGAGCAATCCGATCGGTCTGCGCCTGCAGATCAACCGCACTTGGGACAGCCGCTGGTATGCTGAAGGGCGTGACTATGCAGGCTTGCTCAAGGAAGACCTTGCGATGCGCAAGTTCATCATGGAAAGCCTGCCGCAGGCAGCGATTTCCAAGGTGGTGATCGAGCGTCCGGCCAAGCTGTGCCGCGTGTCGATCTTTGCGGCGCGTCCGGGTGTCATCATCGGCAAGAAGGGCGCAGACATCGAAAAGCTGCGTTCCAAGCTTGCCACCATGACCAAGAGCGACGTCAAGCTGAACATCGTGGAAATCCGCAAGCCGGAAATCGATGCCAAGCTGGTGGCGCAGGGCATTGCCGATCAGCTGGTGCGCCGCGTGGCATTCCGCCGGGCGATGAAGCGTGCGATGCAGTCGGCCATGCGTCTGGGTGCCGAAGGCATCAAGATCGTGTGCGGCGGGCGCCTTGGTGGCGCTGAAATCGCCCGTGTGGAATTGTACCGTGAAGGCCGCGTGCCCGCACACACGCTGCGCGCCAACATCGATTACGCCGAAGCCGAAGCGCTGACCGCTTATGGCATCATCGGGATCAAGTGCTGGATCTTCAAGGGCGAGATCCTTGCCCATGATCCGACCGCGCAGGATCGCCTGATGATGGAAGCGCAGACTTCCGGCGTCCGTCCGGCTCGCTAAGGGTAACAGACCATGTTGCAACCGAAGAAAACCAAGTTTCGCAAGGCTTTCAAGGGCCGGATCAAGGGTGAGGCCAAGGGTGGCACCACGCTGAACTTCGGCTCCTATGGCCTCAAGGCGATGGAACCCGAGCGCATCACCGCGCGCCAGATCGAAGCGGCCCGCCGTGCGATCACCCGCCACATCCGCCGTCAGGGCCGGTTGTGGATCCGCGTGTTCCCGGATGTGCCCGTCTCGAAGAAGCCTGCTGAAGTCCGTCAGGGTAAGGGCAAGGGTTCGGTCGAATTCTGGGCTGCCCGCGTCAAGCCGGGCCGCATCCTGTTCGAACTCGATGGCGTGGCCGGCCCGCTGGCCGCCGAAGCTTTCGAGCGTGCAGCCATGAAGCTGCCGATCAAGACCAAAGTTGTCGCCCGTCTGGGTGACACCAGCCACCTGGGAGTCGAATAATGGCCGATATTGCGGACCTTCGCACCAAGACCGATGATCAACTCTCGGCCGAGCTCACCGAGCTCAAGCGCGAGCAGTTCAACCTGCGGTTTCAGGCTGCGACCAACCAGCTTGAAGCGCCTTCGCGCATCCGGCAGGTGCGGCGTTCGATCGCCCAGATCAAGACGCTGCAATCCGAGCGTGCGGCTGCTGCCGCCGCCAAGGCGTAAGGGAGTTAGACATGCCGAAGCGTATCCTCGTCGGGACTGTCACTTCCGACAAGACCGACAAGACCGTGACCGTGAAGGTCGAGCGTAAGGTGCGGCACCCGCTGTACGGGAAGATCATCCGTCGCTCGAAGAAGTATCACGCGCACGACGAGAACAATGAATATGCCGTGGGCGATGTGGTGCGGATCGAAGAGACGCGCCCCATCTCCAAGACCAAGACTTGGGCTGTGAAGGACCGGGTTGTGGCTGGCGGGGTGCAGGCTGTCGAAGCCGATCTCGATGTGGCCGCGGCAGGCAACTGAGTTTGACGTTTAATCGGAACTGCCGGGCGCCAGTCGAATTTGGCAGTCCCGGTAAGCCAATGAGAAGGAAGACGGATCAATGATCCAGATGCAATCCAATCTCGACGTCGCGGACAACAGCGGCGCCAAGCGCGTCCAGTGCATCAAGGTGCTGGGCGGGTCGAAGCGGCGGACTGCTTCCGTGGGCGACGTGATCGTGGTTTCCGTCAAGGAAGCCCAGCCGCGCACCAAGGTGAAGAAGGGTGACGTGCACCGCGCCGTGATCGTGCGCACCAAGAAGGACGTGCGTCGTCCCGATGGCACCGTGATCCGCTTTGACAGCAATGCCGCCGTGCTCGTGAACAAGAACGAGGAGCCGATCGGCACCCGTATCTTTGGCCCGGTGGTGCGCGAACTTCGCGGCCGCGGCTTCATGAAGATCATTTCGCTTGCGCCGGAGGTGCTGTGATGAGCGCTGCCAAGATCAAGAAGGGCGATAACGTCGTCGTGCTGTCGGGCAAGGACAAGGGCCGCACCGGTGTGGTCGCCCAGGTCATGCCCAAGGATGGCAAGGTCGTTGTCGAAGGCATCAACATTGCCGCCCGTCACCGCAAGCCGAGCCAGGCCAACCCGCAAGGTGGCATCGACCGTTTCCCGGCCCCGATGCACATCTCCAAGGTTGCGCTCGCTGATCCCAAGACCGGCAAGCCCACCCGCGTCCGTTTCGAAGAGAAGGACGGCAAGAAGGTGCGCGTTGCTGTAAAGAGTGGGGAGACTATCGATGGCTGATGCCGCTTACACCCCGCGCATGCGCGCGAAGTATGACGCCGAAATCGTCAAGGCGATGACCGAGAAGTTCGGTTACAAGAACCACCTCGAAGTCCCCCGGATTGCGAAGATCACGCTCAACATGGGCGTGGGCGAGGCGAGCCAGGACAAGAAGAAGGTTCAGACCGCCGCTGAAGAAATGGCGCTGATTGCTGGCCAGAAGCCGGTGATCACCATCGCCAAGAAGTCGATCGCCCAGTTCAAGCTGCGCGAAGGCATGCCGATCGGTTGCAAGGTGACCTTGCGCCGTGAGCGCATGTACGAATTTCTTGATCGTCTGGTGACCGTGGCCATGCCGCGTATCCGCGACTTCCGCGGGCTGAATGCGAAGTCCTTTGATGGCCGTGGCAACTACGCCATGGGCCTGAAGGAACAGATCGTGTTCCCGGAAATCAGCTACGACAAGATCGAGAAGGTGCGGGGGATGGACATCATCGTGACCACCACCGCCAAGACCGACGAAGAAGCGCGCGAATTGCTGCGTTTGTTCGGCTTCCCGTTCCAGGGCGAAGCCGGCAAGTCGGGTGAAACCGAACAGAAGGAAGCGGCGTGAGCCGCGGTCTCGTGACTACAGGAAAGAAGAGAGCTTAAGTCCATGGCGAAACTGAGTTCGATCAACAAGAATGAGCGTCGCAAGAAGCTCGTCAAGCAGTATGCTGCGAAGTACGAGAAGCTGAAGGCGATTGCCAATGACACCTCGCTTGACGAGACCGAGCGCCTGGTCGCCCGGCTCAAGATGGCGGAGCTTCCGCGCAATGCGAACCCGACCCGGGTGCGCAACCGCTGCGCCACCACCGGCCGCCCGCGCGGCTATTACCGCAAGTTCGGCATCAACCGTATCGAACTGCGCGAACTCGGCAACAGCGGGATGATTCCCGGTCTGACCAAGTCGAGCTGGTGAGGATTTACAGATGGCTATGACCGATCCTTTGGGTGATATGCTCACCCGCATCCGCAACGGCCAGCGCGCGAAGAAGGACTCCGTCCTCACGCCCGCCAGCAACCTGCGTGCAAGCGTGCTCGAAGTGCTCCAGCGTGAAGGCTACATCCGTGGCTACACCGAAGACACCTCGGGCAAGCACAAGGCGCTGCGGATCGAACTGAAGTATTTCGAAGGCGAACCTGCGATCAAGCATGTCGCCCGCGTCTCCAAGCCGGGCCGCCGGATCTATTCGGGTTCCAAGGAACTGCCGACGGTCCGCAACGGGCTTGGCATCACCATCGTCTCGACGCCCAAGGGTGTGCTTTCGGATGCCGAAGCGCGCGCGAACAACGTCGGCGGCGAAGTGCTGGCGGAGGTGTTCTGATGAGCCGCATTGGTAAAAGGCCGGTAGCGATCCCTGGCGGGGTCACGGCCACCATCGATAATGGCACGCTGAGCGTGAAGGGCCCCAAGGGCACCTTGACCCTCGGGCTTTCCGATCTCATCGACTACAAGGTCGAGGGTGAGGAAATCTTCGTGAAGCCGGCCAATGACAGCAAGCAGGCGCGGGCCTTCTGGGGCATGCAGCGCACGCTGGTCTCCAACCTCGTCGAAGGCGTGACTGCCGGGTTCACCAAGACCCTCGTCATCAAGGGCGTCGGCTACCGTGCCAATGCCCAAGGCAACAAGCTCAAGCTGCAACTTGGCTACAGCCACGATGTCGATCTTGATGTGCCCGCTGGCCTCGAAGTGAAGACCCCGGATCAGACCACGGTCGAAATCTCCGGGATCGACAAGCAGGCCGTTGGCCAGTTCGCCGCCGAAGTCCGCCGTTGGCGCAAGCCCGAGCCTTACAAGGGCAAGGGGATCGCCTATCGCGGCGAATATATCTTCCGCAAGGAAGGGAAGAAGAAGTAAGATGGCAAAGCTTTCTCTTTTCGATCGCCGTCGCCGCCGTGTGCGCACTGCGTTGCGCGCTCGTGCTGGTGGCAAGCCCCGTTTGTCGGTGCATCGCACTGGCCGCCACATCTACGCCCAGATCATTGATGACGCCGCCGGCCGCACGGTCGCTGCTGCATCGACGCTGGGTGCCGATGTGAGCGGTTCCAATGTGGCCGCCGCTGCTCTGGTGGGCAAGCAGATCGCCGAAGCCGCCAAGGCAGCCGGTGTGACCACTGTCGTGTTCGATCGCGGCGGGTTCCTGTTCCATGGCCGCGTCAAGGCGCTGGCCGATGCCGCCCGTGAAGGCGGGCTGGAGTTCTGATCATGACCGAGAACACTGAAACTCCCGAAACCGTGATTGAAAGCCCTGAAGTTGCCACCGAAGAAGGTGGTGAGCAGCAGGGTCGTCGTGGCCGGGGCCGTGGCGGCAACCGCGAAGGCGGCGATCGTGGTCGCGGCCGGGGCGGCCGTGACGGCAATCGCGGCAAGCGCGAAGAAGAAGATGATGGCATCATCGAAAAGCTGGTGCACATCAACCGCGTCTCCAAGACGGTGAAGGGCGGCAAGCGCTTCGGTTTTGCCGCGCTCGTGGTGGTTGGCGATGGTCAGGGCCGCGTCGGCTTCGGCCATGGCAAGGCCCGCGAAGTGCCCGAAGCCATCACCAAGGCGACGGCGGCAGCGCGCAAGAAGATGATCCGCGTTCCTCTTAAGGAAGGCCGCACGCTGCACCATGACGGCAATGGCCGTTTCGGCGCGGGCAAGGTCACGCTGCGCACCGCGCCTCCGGGGACTGGCATCATCGCCGGTGGTCCGATGCGCGCCGTGTTCGAAAGCCTCGGCGTTGCCGATGTGGTGACCAAGTCGGTCGGCACGTCCAATCCCTACAACATGATCCGCGCCACTTTCGATGCGCTGCAAGAGCAGACATCGCCCAAGTCGGTGGCGCAGCGCCGTGGCAAGAAGGTCGTTGACCTGCTCGGTCGCGGCGGATCGAGCGCAGCCGAGGCGGAAGCCGATGCTGCCGCGCTGACCGAATAAGAAAGGCGCAATTGCGATGGCTACCATCAAGATCAAGCAGGTGGGCTCTCCCATCCGTCGTCCCGCCAGCCAGCGCCAGATCCTGATCGGTCTGGGGCTCAACAAGATGCACAAGATCGTCGAGCGTCAGGACACCCCCGAGGTGCGCGGCGCGATCGCCAAGATCCCGCATCTGGTGCAGGTGGTCGATTAAGAATGTGCGGCGGGGAGGAATTCGTCCTCCCCCGTCATCCCGGTGAAGGCCGGGATCCAGAGCGGCAAGCGCGTCCGTCCTGAGGCATAGCTAAACTCAGGCTCCGGTTGTGCCGGGCCAAACGCAAGCGAGTGCAAGATGAAACTGAATGACATCCGTGACAACGCCGGTGCCCGCAAGGGCCGGATGCGCGTGGGCCGTGGTATCGGCTCGGGCAAGGGCAAGACCTCGGCACGCGGCCAGAAGGGCCAGAAGGCCCGTTCGGGCGTCGCGATCAAGGGCTTTGAAGGCGGTCAGATGCCGCTGCACATGCGCCTGCCGAAGCGCGGCTTCAACAATATCTTCGCCAAGGACTATGCCGAAGTGAACACTGGCATGATCCAGAAGTTCATCGACGCAGGCAAGCTTGATGCCAGCGCCACCATCACCGAAGACGCGCTGCGGGCCGCCGGCCTCGTGCGCGGCGGCAAGGACGGCGTGCGTCTGCTCGGCAAGGGCGGCTTCACGGCCAAGGCCAGCTTTGCCGTGACCGGCGCGACCAAGGGCGCGATTGCCGCTGTCGAAGCAGCTGGCGGCAGCGTTGCGGTTGCCCCTCCGGCAACTCCGGAACATGAAAAGAAGCTGGCCCGCCGCGATGCCAACAAGGCTGCGCGCGCTGCCAAGGCTGGCTAATTTTTGAAAAACAAGGTGCGCGCAGGGTTCGACAAAGCCCTGCGCGCTTCCTATTTACGCCTTGCGATGCCGCACCCGCCTTTCCCGCAGGGCTGCCGCTGGTGTGGATGTCGCGCAAAGGTTGGCTTGCTTTCCCGGGGCATCTGCGCCTAGGTCAGCGGCCTACAGGCTAGGACCGATCAGACACCATGGCTTCACGCGCCGATAATATCGCGAGCAATCTGAACCTCGGCAATTTTGCCAAGGCGACCGAACTCAAGCAGCGCATCTGGTTCACCATCGGGGCGCTGATCGTGTTCCGGTTTTTGAGCTTTGTGCCTCTGCCCGGCGTCAATCCGCTTATCCTGAGCGAGCTGTATGATCAGACGCGCGGCGGCATTCTCGATATTTTCAACACCTTTTCGGGCGGCAGCCTTGAACGCATGAGCCTGATTGCGCTCGGCGTGATGCCGTACATCACGGCCTCGATTGTGGTGCAGATGGCCTCGGCCCTGCACCCCGCGCTCGCCGCGCTCAAGAAAGAGGGCGCCAGCGGGCGGCAGAAGCTCAACCAGTACACCCGCTATGGCACGGTGTTCCTGTGCGCGATCCAGGGCTATTTCCTTGCCGTGGGTCTGGAAAGCTTCGGCGCGCAGAGCGGGCTGCAGGCGGTGGTCAATCCGGGCTACATGTTCCGCATTGTCTCGGTGATCAATCTGGTCGGCGGCACCATGTTCCTGCTGTGGCTAGGCGAACAGATGACCAGCCGCGGCATCGGCAATGGCGTGTCGCTGATCATCATGGCGGGCATTGTTGCCCAGTTCCCGACCTTTGCCACCAACCTGTTCGAAGGCGGGCGCACCGGTTCGATTTCGCCGGTGATCATCATCGGTTTCATCGCCATGGTGGTGGCGCTGATCCTGCTGATCTCGTTCATGGAGCGCGCCCAGCGCCGTCTGCTGATCCAGTATCCCAAGCGCGCGACCGAGCGCGGGATGATGCAGGCGGATCGCTCGCACCTGCCCTTGAAGATCAACACCGCAGGCGTGATCCCGCCGATCTTTGCCTCCTCGTTGCTGCTGCTGCCGCTCACGATTTCGCAGTTTGCGGGCAATTCCGTCGGCACCGACAGCGCGATGGGCGATTTTCTGGTGACGCTGAACCAGTATCTCGCCCATGGCCAACCGATCTACATGGCGCTCTATGCCATCGGGATCATCTTCTTCTGTTTCTTCTACACCGCAGTGGTGTTCAACCCGGAAGAAACGGCTGACAATCTCAAGAAGAACGGCGGCTTCATCCCCGGCATCCGTCCGGGCAAGCGCACTGCCGATTATCTCGAATATGTCCTCACCCGCATCACCGTGGTCGGCGCGATCTATCTGACGCTGGTATGCGTCATCCCCGAATACATGATCGCGCAGACCGGCATTCCGCTGTTCCTTGGCGGCACCAGCCTGCTGATCGTGGTCAACGTGACGGTGGATACGATCAGCCAGGTCCAGTCGCATCTCTTGGCTCACCAATATGCCGATCTTATCAAGAAGGCCAAGTTGAAGGGGCGGATGCGCTGAGGCTAAAGACCAATGGTCTTTGCCATGCGGCTGTGGTCCAGAGTTGATACTCCATCTGTTATAACAAGGCCGGCAGCGCGGATTGCGGGCGTGATTGGGGAGAGCCTTACGTGAACATCATTCTTCTCGGCCCTCCCGGTGCTGGCAAGGGAACGCAAAGCGCAGGGCTGGTGGAACGTCACGGCATGCGCCAGCTTTCCACCGGCGACATGCTGCGCGCCGCGGTGAAGGCAGGCACGCCGGTCGGGCTCAAGGCCAAGGCCGTGATGGAACGCGGCGAGCTGGTCTCGGACGAGATTGTCTCGGCGCTGATTGATGATGAACTGGCCAGCATGGGGCCGGATACCGGCGCGATCTTTGATGGCTACCCGCGCACCGCAGCACAGGCCGATGCGCTCGATGCGATCCTCGCCAGGAATGGCCGCAGCCTTGCTCATGTGATCGAGCTTGAGGTGAACGAGGATGCGCTGGTCGAACGCATCACCGGGCGGTTTTCCTGCGGCAATTGCGGCGCGCTCTATCACGACACTGCCAATCCGCCGTCTGATCCGGGCAAGTGCGATGCTTGCGGCAGCACCGAATTCAAGCGCCGCCCCGATGATAACGAGGAAACCGTGCGCACCCGCATGGCGGAATACCGCGCCAAGACCGCGCCGATCCTGCCCGGTTACGAAGCGCGCGGCATTGTCAGCCGGGTTGATGGGATGGGCGCAATCGACGAGGTGGCGAACGCCATCGACGCTATCCTCAAGAGCTGATCGGCGACGGCGCTCCTTGAGGACAAGGCGATCGCAGGAGGGCTCAGGATGAAACGGATTTTGCGCGCAGTGTTGCTGGCATCGGCTCTGGCGGCTGCGCCTGCCGCTGCCGAAGTGGTGACAGTGCATCCCACCGGCTTTGTGGTGCGCCACGAGGTTGTGGTCGAGGCTGACACCAAGGCAACCTGGCTCGCGCTGATCAGCCCCGCCACGTGGTGGCGCAAGGAACATACCTGGTCGGGCAATGCGGCCAATCTGTCGCTTACGCCAAGCGCCGGCGGCTGTTTTTGCGAGCGCATCCCCGAAGTCGATGAGCCGGGGCGTTTCACGCTCGAAGGCAGTGTCGAACACATGCGGGTGATCCAGTCGCAGCCCGAAGCGGCCTTGCGGATGCGCGGCGGGCTGGGCCCGCTCCAGAGCGAGCCGGTGACCGGCATCCTGACCATCGCGATCTCGAAGACCGACAAGGGCACGCGGCTGGTGTGGGAGTATAATGTCGCGGGCTACATGCGGTACGAGATCCCGGTGATTTCCAAGGCGGTGGATGGCGTGATCGGCTTGCAGGCGGCTGCGCTTGCTGATCTGCTGGGCCGGGTTGATGCGCCTGCTGCGGCCAAGGATGATCGCACGGCTGAGCCTGCACAAAGCCCCGCGGTCAAGACGGCCGAACCGCCCACGGACAAGGTCGCCGCTCCACCGGCGAGGCTTCCCGCAGCGGCGGCCAAGCCCCCTGCTGCGGCGGCCAAACCGAAGCCCAAGCCCAAGCTTGATGAGGCGTTTGGCGATCTCATCGGCGAGTGAGGCTGGCCAGCATGTCATCTTGCAGGCAGGGCTTTTTCGGGTAGCTTTGCGGCTGCGCCCCGTATCCTGCTTGCGGCGATGCGATTTATTGCCGCCGCGCGGTTGACCTGCGCGGCGAATCGCCCTAAGCGCGCCTCTCATTCGACAGGTTCGAACCCAGTTCGGCTGGCAACGCGTCCGCGTATGCCAACCGGACTTTTGCCGTTTGCAGGCCGGTTTGTCCCGGTGTGTTGCCGGGTTTCGCGCCAGTCGGGATGAATGAGCGTTGAGATAGGGCAGCGTGGCCAAGGCTGCGCCCCTGTGGAGCATGGAGAAGTAAGTGGCTCGTATTGCCGGGGTCAATATCCCCACCAACAAGCGCGTGATCATCGCGCTCACCTATATTCACGGGATTGGTCGTCACACTGCGGTGCAGATCGCGGACAAGCTGGGCATTGCCCATACGGCGCGCGTGCAGGATTTGTCGGACGAGGAAATCCTCCGCATCCGCGAAACCATCGATGCTGATCACACGGTCGAAGGCGATCTTCGCCGCAACACCGCGATGAACATCAAGCGTCTGATGGACCTGCGTGCCTATCGCGGTCTGCGTCATCGCAACGGCCTGCCCGTTCGCGGTCAGCGCACGCACACCAATGCCCGCACCCGCAAGGGCAAGGCCAAGCCCATCGCGGGCAAGAAGAAGTAAGCTTCGCGGGCATTTGCCCCGCAGCTTTTCCCTTCTTTCGAGCTAAAGGAATCTGAACAATGGCACGCGAACCAGGCCGTATCCGGCGCCGTGACAAGAAGAATATCACCAGCGGCGTTGCGCATATCAACGCCAGCTTCAACAACACCATGATCACCATCACCGATGCGCAGGGCAATGCGATCAGCTGGTCCAGCGCCGGCATGATGGGCTTCAAGGGCAGCCGCAAGTCGACGCCCTATGCCGCCCAGGTCGCCGCCGATGATGCGGGCAAGAAAGCTGCCGAGCACGGCGTGCGCACGCTCGAAGTGGAAGTGAAGGGTCCGGGTTCGGGCCGTGAAAGCGCGCTGCGCGGTCTGGCTGCGGTCGGCTTCAACATCACCTCGATCCGTGATGTTACGCCGATCCCGCACAATGGTGTGCGCCCGTCGAAGCGCCGCCGCGTCTGATCTTCGCGATATGGCGGCGGCCCGGTGGGTCGCCGCTGTGTCGTCAAGGGTCTGATGCGCCGCTTCGCTTTTGCAGCCTTGTCGCATCCGGCCCGACAGCAATTTGAACCGCCGCACGGCGAATTAGGGGAAATCCATGTCCGTCAACACGAAGAACTGGCAGGAACTCAAGAAACCCAACACCCTCGAAATCAAGGACGGCGGTGACAGGCAGCGCAAGGCGACTTTCGTTGCCGAACCGCTTGAGCGCGGCTTTGGCCTCACCCTTGGCAATGCGCTGCGCCGGGTACTGCTTTCCAGCCTTCAGGGCGCCGCGATCACCTCGATCAAGATCGAGAACGTGCTCCACGAATTCTCGTCGCTGGCCGGTGTGCGCGAAGATGTCACTGACATCGTTCTCAACGTGAAGCAGATTGCGCTGCGCATGGAAGGCGAAGGCCCCAAGCGCTTGCAGCTTTCGGCAACCGGCCCGGGCGAAGTGCGCGCGGGCGACATTGCCGTGACCGGCGATATCGAGGTGATGAACAAGGATCTGGTGATCTGCAACCTCGATGAAGGCGCCACGCTCAACATGGAACTGACGGCCGATACCGGCAAGGGCTATTCGCCTGCCGTGTCGAACCGTCCGGTGGATGCGCCGATTGGCCTGATCCCGGTTGATTCGCTGTATTCGCCCGTCCGTCAGGTCAGCTACAAGGTCGAAAATGCCCGCATCGGGCAGGAGCTCGATTATGACAAGCTGTCGCTGACAGTGGAAACCGATGGCACCGTGACGCCGGAAGATGCCGTGGCCTATGCGGCGCGCATCCTGCAGGATCAGCTGTCGCTGTTTGTCCACTTCGAAGATGGCATCCCGCAGCCGCAGGGCGCGATGATCGGCCATGCCGTTGTGACCGAGGAAAGCGACGCCAACCAGCTCAACCGTTACTTGCTCAAGAAGGTGGACGAGCTGGAACTGTCGGTGCGGTCGGCCAACTGCCTCAAGAACGACAACATCATCTATATCGGCGATCTGGTGCAGAAGACCGAAGCCGAAATGCTGCGCACCCCGAATTTTGGTCGCAAGTCCTTGAACGAAATCAAGGAAGTGCTCTCCAGCATGGGTCTGCGCCTCGGCATGGATATCCCCGGCTGGCCGCCGGAGAACATCGAGGAAATGGCCAAGAAGCTCGAACAGGAGCTTTTGGGCTGACGCGGCGGCGTCGCCAAGCGAAGCTTGGTGACGCGCAGCCGGAAGGCCAGCGCGGGCGAAGCCCGTTCGACGTCACGGGATTTACTCCCGTGACGGCCTCGCCGGTAAGAGATGGGCGGGTCGGACCCTTTCCGACCGGGATGGAGCTACCTTGCACGGGCTCCCTACGAACGAAGGATGAATTGATATGCGTCATGGAATGTCGGGCCGTAAGCTGGGCCGCAAGACCGGTCACCGCAACGCGCTGTTTCGCAACATGGCTGCTGCGCTGATCAAGCACGAGCAGATCACCACCACGGTGCCCAAGGCCAAGGAACTGCGCCCCTATCTGGAAAAGCTGATCACGCTGGCAAAGCGTGGCGGCCTGTCGAACCGCCGTCTGGCGATGAGCCGTCTGGGTGATGAAGCCCAGCTCAAGAAGCTGTTTGACGTGCTGGCGACCCGCTATGCTGATCGCGAAGGCGGCTATACCCGCGTCATCAAGGCCGGTATCCGCGCTTCGGATGCGGCCCCGATGGCGGTCATCGAACTGGTTGACCGCGACGAAGCGGCCAAGGGTCAGGATTCCGGCCCGGTGCAGGCCGAAGGCGAATTCGAAGACGCCTGATCCGCGCTGATCGCTGACAAAAAGAGCCGGGGCAGCGATGCTCCGGCTTTTTTGTGCCTGCCGCAATGCGTTCATGTTTTTGGCGTTAAAGATGAACAAAAGCTGCCAAGGTGATTCAGCATCCGGGCAGCGCCGTTCAGGCACACCATCCCTGTCACCACGGTAATCCAGCTCTGGTGTCAGTCAGGGATGAAAGCCATGTTCCACAAATCTGCTCACCTCGCGAAAGGCGCTCTTGCTGCCCTTGCGGCGGGCGCATTGGCGATCACCTCCGCCAGCCCGGCGCTGGCATCGGATGATGATCGCGAACGGCGCGGTGGCCCGAGTGCGGGCGAAGTCATTGCCGGAGTTGCTGTTGTCGGCGGCATTGCCGCGCTTGCTGGCGCCTTTGGCGGTGATCGCGGACGCGGCGATTGGCAGGATGCCAATTGGCATGGGCGCGATGGCTGGGGCGGCGGCCGGGGCTTTGGACGCGGTGATCGCGGCCTTGTCGAACGCTGCGCCCGCAATGCCGAGATTGAAGCGCGCCGCCGCGGCGGCTGGCGCTTTGCCCAGGTCACCGAGATCCGCGATGTGGATCGCACGCGTGATGGCGGCATCCGGGTGCGCGGCGTGATGGAAGTGCAGGGTTCGCCTGCCTTTGCGGGCCGCAATTTTGATCGCGGGCGGTTCAACTGCTTTGTCGGCGGGCGCGGGCGGCCGTTCATCGAGTTTGGCGGCATTCGCGGCCTGCGGTAATCAAGCGATAAGCGGTTCAGGTTTCCGCAAGCCTGAGCCGCTTACCCGCTGTGTCGTCTGGATGGTGGCCGGGCGCGCAATATGTCTGACAATGTTTGTCCCCAGGGAGAGGGCTCAGATGGTTCGTCAATTCCACCGCATCCCGATTTTTTCCGGTATCGCTGCTGCTGCCACCCTTGTGGCGGCTGCGCCTGCTGCGGCGGCTGAACTGCCCGCCTTTCAAACCGCGCGCAGCGTGCCCTTTGCTGCCAGCACCTATGGCAGCCACGCCGATGTCAACCAGTGGGGCTGCTGGGGCTGCGGTTGGGGCGGCGGTTGGGGTGGCGGCTGGCGCGGCCGGGGCTGGCGCCGCCGTGGGCCGAGCGCGGGCGAAGTGCTGGCCGGGGTCGCCATCATCGGCGGGATTGCCGCCATTGCCTCTGCCGCCAGCAACAACCGCCGCAACCGCGATGTCGTGGTGGTTGACCGGGATCGTCCGCAGGATTGGAACCGCGATCAGCGCAACCCGCAGTGGCGCGATGACAATCGCCGTGCCAATCCGCGCAGCAGCGGGGCAGGCGGGCTTGATGGTGCCGTCAGCCAGTGCCTCGGCGTGATTGAGCGCGATGTGCGCGTTGATGAGGTGCAGGTGGTGCAGCGCACCGCGCAGGGCTGGCGCGTCGGCGGCACGCTGTTCAATGGTTCGGGCTTTGAATGCCGTATCGGCAATGACGGGCGGATCGAGAATATTGATTACGGCGCAGGCGGGGCGTTTGGCGCGGCAGGCGATGGGCCGGGCGCCGCGCCCGCAGCGGGCCAGTGGGACGATAATCGCTATGCCGCCGCGCGCCTTGCCGCCGCGCCTGCGCAGCCCGATTCCGAAGGCGGGATCACGATGTTCACGCCGCCTGCGTCAGTCGCTGCCAATGGCGCGCAGCCGCTGGTGCCGCTCAGCGCGCAGCGCCTGCCGACTTATCCCGGCGGTCCGGTGGAGGGTGAAGAGCCCGCGCCGCTGGTGCAGCGCCCCGGCATACCCTGACAATGGCGCGCTATTCGGCCCGGTAGCCCGGCAGGCCGATCTCCCAGCGGATCGCCGCCGTGCGCAAGGCAAAGCCGCAGCCGAATGCCAGCGCCCAGGCCCAGCTATCAGGCAGGCCCACTTGCCGTGCGGCCAGCATCCCGCCGATACACAGCGCCGAGGATAAGGCCGCTGCCGTCACATAGAGTTCGGGGCTCATGATGATCGAGGGGCGGCCTGCCACCACATCGCGGATGATCCCGCCAACACAGCCGGTGATCACGCCCATCAGCGCAGCCGGCACGGGCGGGATGCCATAGGCCAGCGCCTTGGCACTGCCGAGCACGGCATAGGCGGCGAGCCCTGCGCCATCGGCATAGGCAAACAGCTTGCCATCCCACCACCGCACCGGGGTAAACCATGCCAGCAGCGCGGTGGAAAGGCACACCGCGGCCACCCACGGATCGCGCGTCCAGAATACCGGCGCGTCAATCAGCAGATCGCGCACGGTCCCGCCGCCCACGCCGGTGACCAGCGCGAAAAACGCCATCGTCACGAAAGTCTGGCGCTGCTTGGCAGCGATCACCGCGCCCGACAGCGCAAACAGCGCGATGCCGACAAGATCAAGCACATCAAGGATCGGGGTGAGGACAGCGGAGTTCACCCTTGCGGCCATGGCGAAGCGGCGTCAGCCGTGCAAGATATTCCCGATGGCTTCGGCGGCTGCGATGCAATCAAGATCAGCCCAGCGCGGCCCGATCACCTGCATGCCGCATGGCAGATCGCTGGCGAGATAGCTGGCGCCGCCGATTGGCAGGACCGTGGCGGGCAGATTGGGGAAGGTCGCAAGGCCTGCCCAGGCAAGCGCATTGCCGCCCGGCTCATCAGCCCCATTGATGGTCAGCGCGGTGCGGAATACCGAGGCCTCCCGGTGCGGCACGGCAAGCACCGGGGCGGGCGGGGCCAGCACGAAATCATAGGCGGCAAACAGCGCATCCCAGCGCGCGATCGCTTCGGCCTGCGCATCGCACAGATCGAACCAGTCGGCAGCGCTCGCCTGCTTGCCATTGGGCGCAGGCGCGCCGCGCGCCATCGTCACGTTCATCATCTTGAGGTAGGCGGCGTGCTGCCATGCCAGATCGGGCACCAGATCACTCACGCGGTCAATCGCGATCCCTGCGTTTGCGAGCGCATCGAGCGCGGCTTCGGTTGGCGCGGCGACGCTCGCATCAAGCGAGCTGACCGGGTGGTGCGTTATCGCCAGCAGGCGGCATTGCTTGAGCGGCTTGGCCCGGCGAGCAAGCGGATGCTGCGCGCCGATTTCGGTCAGCACTGCCAGATCGGCAGCATTCCTTGCCAGCGGCCCGGCAATGCTGAGCGCCCCGTCATGCGCGGCGACAAAGCCCGGCTCGCGCGATTGGGCGGGGCTGTCATGCCCGGCCTTGCTGATGAGGCCCCAGGTCGTCTTGTGGCCCCACACCCCGCAGAAATGCGCAGGCACGCGCACCGATCCGCCGATATCCGTGCCATAATCGCACGCCACCATGCCGCTGGCCACCGCCGCCGCGCTGCCGCCCGATGATCCGCCGGGCGAGCGCGCCGGATCATGCGGGTTGGACGTGCGGCCATAGACCGGGTTGAAGCTTTGCCAGTCGGTGAGATCGACCGGCACGTTGGTCTTGCCGATGATGATCGCGCCTGCTGCCTTCAGCCGCCGCACCAGTTCGGCATCACGCGGGGCGGGGGTGTCCTTGTAGGCGAGGTGACCGAAAGTGGTCGGCAGGCCTGCCACAGCGAAGCTTTCCTTGATCGTCATCGGCACGCCGAACAGCGGCTGATCGGCACTGGCGTTCTGCGGCGGGCCGGCGGCATCCAGCGCGCGCGCGGCGGCATAGGCGGCCGCGAAATTGGGGACGGCCAGCGCGTTGATCCCGTCGTCGAAATGCTCGATCCGCACGATCGCCGCATCGACCGCCTCGGTGACGCTCATGTGCCCGGCGCGGATGGCGGCAGCGGTGGCAAGCGCGCCGGGTTTGCTGGTCAGTTGCGGGTAAGTCATGGCGGCTTTGTCCTCTCGTCCTTGCCATGGGGTCTAGCGGCTGGCGGAGGGCGGTAAAGCCCCACCCGTGGAGGCGCGCGCTGCCTATTTCACTCGCACCAACCGCGCCTGCCCGCGCGCTGTCAGTTCCACCGGCAGATACAGCCCTTCGCCATGGGCCGTGATGGTGCCGGTTGTGATTTTCTCGATGGTGATCGCGTAATCCACCGGCCCATCCTGGCGGCGCGCCACCGCGCGGTCGATCTTGGCGGTGAGCTTTGCGAAATCATTTTCGAAATTCTGTTTCAGCGCATCGGAAATGGTCGCCTGGAATTCGGGCGCATTGGCGAGCGCCATCAGCAGCGGCTGGCTTACCAGATTGGTTTCTCCGCTGACGCTGATATCGGCAAAGCGCACCCGGCGCGAATTGGGCTCGTTCATCGGCCGGGCGGTCAGCCAGATCTGCCCGCTTGCCGCCTCGACCAGCGGGAGATCGGATTTCGCCTTGAACCGTGCGCCCACCGCGATGCGCCCCTTGGGCGTGCCATAGACGGTAATCTCGCTGAATTCGGCCATCACCGATCCGAAATCCTTGATCACAAAGGGCCGCGCTGCACGCTTGGTCAGAGCCTTGGCGATCACCGGTTCGAGCACGGCGTAATCGGCGATTACCGGCACCCGCAGCACCGAAGGCTGGGTTGTCTTGGGCCGCGGGGCCAGCGGCGGCAGCGGGCCGGGCGCGGCCTGTTCGGGCTTCAGGCCGACAAAAGTCTCGAACGTGCCATCAAGCCCCAATCGCAAGGTCAGCACGCGTCCGCGCACGTCATAGCCGCCATACAGGAACCGCTGCGGGGTGAGCCGCGCCCACACCGCAGGATTTTCGCGGTTGAGTTCGAGCACCGCATGCGACTTGGCCCAGCCTTGCCGGGCGGCGGCGCGCACCGGCAGGCGGGCCAGTTCGCGCGCGATGATGGCCTTCACATCGCTGCGCACCTTCGCCAGCTTGTCATCCGCCTTGCTGGTGAAAGTGATGCGGCGGCCGAGGAAATCAATCCCCGGCTCCTTGGTCCAGTCGTAGGTGATGTTGGTGGTGCTGGCGAGCGTCCAGTCCGGCTTCAGATCAAGCCGCATGCGCAGCGTCACATCGGCGGCCGCTGTCCCGGTTTCGCCCTTCAGAATGCCCGCCACATCGCGCGCGGCCACCACGGCGGTGATCGGCAGGGTGACCAGCAGGTCCGGCCCGCGGCCCGACAGCTTCAACCGCCCGCGCGTGACCTTGCCGACAATCCGACATTTGATCTTGGGCGATTTGACCCGGAACAGTTGGAGATTGATCTTCTTGGACGCAATGCATTCGCTGCCGGGCTGATCAATCGCCCATAATTGCCGCGGGATTTCCTGTTCCAGCGTGCGTTCAAGCTGCGCCAGATCGGCAGCCAGATCAATTTCGACATGCGAGGCTTCGTTGGGGAAAATGATCGGATCGCTGGCGCGCGGCGGCGCGTTGGACGGTGTCGCAGGCTCGCTCCCGCAGGCCGCCAGCATGATCGCAAGGGCAGGGGCAAGCCCTGCTATCAGCCTTGCCCCGCGTGCCCTCATCAAGTGCCCCTTACATGTGGATCGGCTTGCCTTGCACCGCCATGGCCGCTTCCTTGAAGGCTTCGGCATGGGTCGGGTGGGCATGGCAGGTATAGGCGATATCTTCCGAAGTTGCACCGAATTCCATCGCCTGGGCGGCCTGCGCGATCATGGTGCCGGCAAGGCTGTTGATCATCCACACGCCGATCACGCGATCATTGCTGGCATCCGCGATCACTTTCACAAAGCCATCGGTATCGCGGTTGGCCTTGGCGCGGCTGTTCGCCATCATCGGGAACTTGCCGACCTTGATGGTAAAGCCCTTGGCCTTGGCGTCTTCTTCGCTGAGGCCGACACCGGCGATTTCCGGCGCGGTATAGACGACATTGGGGATCACATCGTGGTTTACGATCCCGGTGAGGCCCGCGATATTTTCGGCCACCGCGATGCCTTCATCCTCGGCCTTGTGGGCCAGCATCGGGCCGGGCACGACATCGCCGATGCCCCAGATATTGGGCACAGCGGTGCGGAATTCGTGATCAATCTCGATCTGGCCGCGATTATTGACGCTAAGCCCCGCCTTGTCGAGCGCGAGGCCCTGGGTATTGGGGCGCCGCCCGATCGACACCAGCACGTGGCTGGCCGCGATGGTCTGTTCTTCGCCGCCGGACGATTTTTCGACTATCAGCGTAACGCCCTTGCCTTCAACCTTGGCGCCGGTGACCTTGTGGCCCAGCATCAGGCCCATGCCCTGCTTCTTGAAGATCTTGCCCGCTTCCTTGCGCACTTCGCCGTCCATGCCGGGCAGCAGTTGATCAAGGAATTCGATCACGGTGACTTTCGCGCCCAGACGCCGCCATACCGAGCCGAGTTCGAGGCCAATCACCCCGCCGCCGATCACCACGAGGTGTTCGGGCACTCCATCCAGATCAAGCGCGCCGGTGGAATCGACGATCCGCTTGGCGGCGTTGTCCACTTCGACACCGGGCAGCGGCGTGACGCTGGAACCCGTAGCGATGACGATGTCCTTGGCGGTGATCTTGTCGCCGCCGACATTCACGGTATGCGCGTCTTCAAAGGCAGCATGGCCTTTGAGCCAGGTGACCTTGTTTTTCTTGAACAGGAATTCGATGCCGCCGGTAAGCTCGCCCACCGCCTTGGTCTTCTCGGCCATCATGCGGCCCAGATCGAGGCTCGGCGTGGCGGTGATGCCCCAGGTGGCGAAGTGGCCGTTCGCGGCCTCATCGAACAGCTCCGAGCCGTGCAGCAGCGCCTTGGAAGGAATGCACCCGACGTTAAGGCACGTGCCACCGAGCGTTTCGCGGCTTTCCACGCAGGCCGTTTTCAGACCCAGCTGCGCGGCGCGGATCGCGGCGACATAGCCGCCGGGGCCGGCACCGATGATGAGGACGTCGTAATCGTAGGAATGGTCAGCCATTTGTTTGCTCCGGTGCGGCCTGGGGCGCAGCTGCGGGTGAGGTTTCAGCAAGGCAGCTATTCAGAGCTTCCTCGATCAGGGCCGGATTGATTTGCGAGATATTGCTCGCTCCGCCCTTCAGCAGCTTGCCCGCAGTGCATTCACACACAGGGCCGACAAGGTTCGCTGCAACGCCGGTGTTTTCGGCAATCTGCTGGCACTGATCGGTTGCCGCCTGACGAACCTCGCCCTCAAGCGTTGCCATTGCCGCATCGCACGAGGCAAGCCCAAGTGCGCAGCCAAGCAAGGTCACCGTTCGCATCATCGCAAATCTCATAGTCTGCTGCTCCATCACAGATCAATCAGCATCCGGGTGGGATCTTCGATTGCGTCCTTGATGATTTTCAAGGCCGTCACTGCCTCGCGCCCGTCGATCAGACGGTGATCGTAGGACAGCGCGAGATACATCATCGGGCGGATCACGATCTGGCCATTGCGGACCACCGGGCGATCCTCGATCCGGTGGAGGCCGAGCACGGCCGATTGCGGCGGGTTGATGATCGGGGTCGACATCAGCGAGCCGAACACGCCGCCGTTGGAAATGGTGAAGGTGCCGCCGCTCATATCTTCCATCGTCAGCGTGCCGGCCTTGGCCCGCGCGCCGAAATCGGCGATGTCCTGCTCGATCCGGGCAAAGCCCTTCTTGTCGGCATCGCGGATCACCGGCACGACAAGGCCGTTCGGGGCAGAGACCGCCACCGAGATATCGACATAGTCGTGGTAGATGATTTCATCGCCGTCGATATAGGCGTTGACCGCAGGCACGTCCTTCAGCGCAAGGCAGGCGGCCTTGGCGAAAAAGCCCATGAAGCCGAGGCGGATGTCATGCTTCTTGGCGAACAGATCCTTGTACTTGTCGCGCGCTTCCATGACCGCGCTCATATCGACATCGTTGAAAGTCGTGAGCAGCGCGGCGTTATCTTGCGCTGCCTTCAACCGCTTGGCGATGGTCTGGCGCATGCGGGTCATCTTGACGCGTTCGCTGCCACGCTCGCCGCTGCTGGCGGTCTTGGCGGCAGGCGTGGGCGCAGGGGGTGCCGCCGGGGCAGGGGCAGGCGCAGCGCCCGATTTGCGGGCTTCGGCGGCGGCGACCACGTCTTCCTTGGTCAGGCGGCCATCCTTGCCGCTGCCCTTGATGGTGGACGGGTCAACCCCGTATTCCAGCACCGCGCGGCGCACTGCGGGCGACATGGTTTGCGCCGTGCTGAGCAATTCCTCGGTGGCGGCAGGGGCGGGGGCATCGGCTTTCGCAGCGGCGGGAGCAGGCACGCCAGCGCCTGCGCTTGCCCCTTCCTCGACAATCGCGATCACCGCGCCGACTTCGACATTGTCGCCAACGCCTGCAAGATGCTGCGACATCACGCCCGCGACGGGCGAGGGCACATCGACCGCGACCTTGTCAGTCTCAAGGCTGCAGATCGGCTCGTCCACCGCAACCGCTTCGCCCGGCTGCTTGAGCCATTGCGCAATTGTGCCTTCGGTAACGGATTCGCCGAGAACGGGGACTTTGATTTCAGTAGCCATGATTGGGGGCTTCCTTGGGGGGCCTGATCAGTTGAACTTGGGGTTGCCAAGGCCGAGCGCGGCGGCGACGAGCGCGGCCTGTTCGTCCTTGTGGCGCTGGGCAAAGCCGGTGGCGGGCGAGGCGGACGCATCGCGTCCGGCATAGCTGGGGCGCATGCCCTTGTGTCCGGCGGCATCGAGCGATTCCTCGATGCGTTCGCCCACAAAGAACCACGAACCATTGTTGCGCGGTTCTTCCTGACACCACACGACCTCCTTGAGGTTCGTCATGCGCTGCATGCGGACGCTGAGCGGATCGCCGGGGAAGGGATAAAGCTGTTCAAGCCGCAGGATCGAGACATCATCCAGCCCCGCGCTATCGCGCGCTTCGATAAGGTCATAGGCGACCTTGCCCGAACACAGCACGAGGCGGCGCACCTTGTCATCGGCCACCGGCGTGGTGTCGGAAAGGATGCGGCTGAACTGGCTGGTGCCGAGGAAATCCTCACGGCTGCTTTTCGCCAGCGGGTGGCGCAGCAGGCTCTTGGGGGCCATGATGATCAGCGGCTTGCGGAACGGACGCAGCATCTGGCGGCGCAGGACGTGGAAATAATTGGCCGGCGTGGTGATGTTGCAGACCTGGATATTGTCATCCGCGCACAGCTGCAAAAAGCGTTCAAGCCGCGCGGAGGAATGCTCCGGCCCTTGCCCCTCATAGCCATGCGGCAGCAGCATCACGAGGCCATTGGCGCGCAGCCACTTGCCTTCGCCGCTGGCCACGAACTGATCGATCATGATCTGCGCGCCATTGGCGAAATCGCCGAACTGCGCTTCCCACAGCACCAGCGTCTTGGGGTCAGCCAGCGCAAAGCCATATTCAAAGCCGAGCACACCATATTCCGACAGGGTGGAATCGTGCACTTCGAACTTGCCGTGGGGCAGCGTGGCGAGCGGGACATATTTGCGTTCCGCCGTCTGATCGACCCACACGGCATGGCGCTGGCTGAAGGTGCCGCGCCCTGAATCCTGCCCTGACAGGCGCACGCCGTAACCTTCCATCACCAGTGAGCCGAATGCGAGCGCTTCGCCGGTGGCCCAGTCAAAGCCTTCGCCGGTGGCAAACATCTCGCGCTTGGCAGCAATCACGCGGTCAAGCGTGCGGTGGATGGTGAGATCGTCCGGCACTTCTGTCAGCGTGCGGCCCAGCGCATCGAACACCTTGGGCTCGATCGCGGTCGCCACATTGCGGCGCGCGGTTTCGGGATCAGCCGGGCGATTGAGACCCGACCAGCGCTGCGCAAACCAATCCGCCTCGTTGGGCTTGTAGCTTTTGGCCGCATCGAATTCCTCTTCGAGCAATTCGACGAATTCGCCTGCCACCTTGCTGCGATGCCCGGCTTCGACCACGCCTTCCTTGACGAGCTTGGCCTCGTAGATCGCGCTCACCTTGGGGTGTTGGCGGATCTTGTCATACATCAGGGGCTGGGTGAACTTGGGCTCGTCACCCTCGTTGTGGCCAAACCGGCGATAGCACCACATGTCGATCACGATATCGCGCCCGAAGCGCTGGCGATATTCGACCGCGAGCTTGCAGGCGAACGTCACCGCTTCGGGATCATCGCCGTTGACGTGCAGGATCGGCGCCATCACGCCCTTGGCCACATCGGATGGATAGGGCGAGGAGCGCGCGAATTTGGGGCTGGTGGTAAAGCCGATCTGGTTGTTGATGATAAAGTGGATGCAGCCGCCGGTGTCATAGCCCGGCACGCCCGAGAGCGAGAGGCTTTCCCACACCACGCCTTGCCCCGCAAAGGCCGCATCGCCATGCAGCAGCACGGGGAGCACCTGCTTTTTCGTCGCCAGATCATCGCGGAACGCCTGCTGCGCGCGCGCCTTGCCGAGCACGACCGGGTTCACCGCTTCGAGGTGCGAGGGGTTGGCCAGCAGGCTCATGTGAACCGAGATGCCGTCAAACTCGCGGTCGGTGCTGGAGCCGAGGTGGTACTTCACATCGCCCGACCCGCCGACATCGTCCGGGTTGGCCGAGCCGCCCGAAAATTCGTGGAAGATCACGCGGTAGGGCTTGGCCATCACATTGGCGAGCACGTTCAGGCGTCCGCGATGCGCCATGCCATAGATGATCTCGCGCACGCCTGCACTGCCGCCATGCTTGATGACAGCTTCCAGCGCCGGGATCATCGATTCCCCGCCATCAAGGCCGAACCGCTTGGTGCCGACATATTTGCGGCCGAGAAATTCCTCGTATTGCTCGCCCCGGATCACGGCGGCGAGAATCGCCTTCTTGCCTTCAGGCGTGAACTGGATGGTCTCGCCCGGCTTTTCGAACTTGTCCTGCAGGAACCGGCGTTCCTCGGTGTCGGCGATGTGCATGTATTCCAGGCCGACCTTGCCGCAATAGGTGCTGCGCAGCGCCTGATAGAGCGCGCCCACCGTGGTCCAGTGGAGGCCGAGCACGCCGCCCACGAACACCTGTTCGGCTTCCTTGCCTGCCAGCCCATGCCATGCGAGCGTGAGATCAGCCGGGCCTTCGCGGTTCGACAGCCCCAGCGGATCAAGATCCGCCGCCATGTGGCCGCGCACACGATAGAGCCGCACCAAAGTCATCGCCGCGATGGAAAGCGCAGCGGCTTTCTCGATGGCGGCGGGATCGAGCGCCTTACCAGCCTCTTTCGCGGCCTGCTTGACCGCGAGCTTCATCGCGGTCGGATCTAGCGCATCGGTGAGCGCTGCTTCGCTGTCAGCAATGGCATCAAGCCAGCGCCGCCGCTCCCACGAAGGGCCGGGCTGCGGGCCTTCCTGATCGCTGAAGGCCGGGAGGAAATCGTGCTGTTCATTACCCATCTGAGGTTCCCCTGGGGAGGAGGAAGGAGTGGCCCCTCAGGCAAAGCCAAGGGGCCGGTAGTCGAAGGTTTAGGCGTGTTCTTTGAGCAGTTCGGCGAGCGTTTCGCCGAGCAGCGAAGGCGAGGGGCTGACGCGGATGCCCGCATCTTCCATCGCCGCGATCTTGTCTTCGGCGCCGCCCTGACCGCCCGAGACGATCGCGCCAGCGTGGCCCATGCGGCGGCCCGGAGGGGCGGTGCGCCCGGCGATGAAGCCGACCATCGGCTTGGAACGGCCCTTGGCGCGTTCGGCCTTGATGAAGGCGGCGGCTTCCTCTTCGGCCGAGCCGCCGATTTCGCCGATCATGATGATGCTCTCGGTTTCCGGATCGTCAAGGAACAGGTCGAGCACATCAATAAAATTGGTGCCGTTGACCGGATCGCCGCCGATGCCGACAGCCGTGGTCTGGCCGAGGCCCGCCATGGTGGTCTGGTGGACGGCTTCATAGGTGAGCGTGCCCGAGCGGCTGACGATGCCGACCGAGCCCTTCTTGAAGATGTTGGCCGGCATGATGCCGATCTTGCACTCGTTCGGGGTCAGCACGCCGGGGCAGTTGGGGCCGATGAGGCGCGACTTGGACCCGGCGAGCGCGCGCTTGGCGCGGACCATGTCGAGCACCGGGATGCCTTCGGTGATGCAGATGATCAGCTCGATCTCGGCATCGATCGCTTCGCAGATCGCGTCAGCGGCGAACGGCGGCGGCACGTAGATGCACGAGGCGGTCGCACCGGTCGCGGCCTTGGCTTCGCGCACGGTGTCATACTGCGGCAGGCCGATATGGGTGGTGCCGCCCTTGCCGGGAGTGACCCCTGCAACCATCTGCGTCCCGTAATCGAGCGCGGCCTGGGTGTGGAAGGTGCCGGTGTTGCCGGTCATGCCTTGCGTGATGACCTTGGTGTCTTTGTTTACGAGGATGGACATTTGGGTTTTCCCTTGTTCGTCATGCCAGCGAAAGCTGGCACCTAGAGCCCCTAGGCCCCAGCTTCCGCTGGGGTGACGGGGTTGAAAATTATGCGAGCGAGCTATCCAGCGCCTTGCACGCTTCAAGCAGTTCCTTGACCGCATCGACGCTGACGCCGAGGTTTGCCTTCTCCTCGTCGGTCAGGCTGATCTCGATCACTTCCTCAGCGCCGTTCGCGCCGATCACCACCGGAACGCCCACGTAAAGCCCGTCGACGCCGTACTGGCCGTCAACCTGCACGGCGCACGGCAGCATGCGCTTCTGGTCGTAAAGATAGGCTTCGGCCATCGAAATGGCGCTGGTGGCGGGGGCATAGAAGGCCGAACCGGTCTTGAGCAGCGCGACAATCTCGCCGCCGCCCGAACGGGTGCGCTGGACGATTTCGCCGAGGCGCTCTTCCGAGATGCCCTTGATCTTGGCCATGTCCTTCACGGGGATGCCGTTGATCGTGGAGTAGCTGAGCACCGGCACCATGGTATCGCCGTGGCCACCGAGCACGAAGGCGTTCACGTCCTTCACCGAGACGCCGAATTCCCACGCGAGGAAGGTGGCGAACCGCGCCGAGTCCAAGACGCCCGCCATGCCGACGACCTTGTTGGCGGGGAGGCCCGAAAATTCGCGCAACGCCCAGACCATCGCGTCGAGCGGGTTGGTGATGCAGATCACGAAGGCATCGGGGCAGTTGGCGGCAATGCCTTCACCCACGGCCTTCATGACCTTCAGATTGATGCCAAGGAGGTCATCGCGGCTCATGCCGGGCTTGCGCGCGACGCCTGCGGTGACGATCACCACGTCCGCCCCTGCGATGTCGGCATAGTCGTTCGAGCCGGTGATCGAAGCATCAAAGCCTTCGACCGGGCCGCACTGCGACAGGTCCAGCGCCTTGCCCTGCGGCACGCCTTCGACCACGTCGAACAGCACGATATCGCCAAGCCCTTTCAAGGCCGCGAGGTGCGCGAGCGTGCCGCCGATATTGCCAGCGCCGATAAGAGCGATCTTGTTGCGGGCCATGGGTGAGACTTCCTTCCCGTTAAACTGCGGGACGAAGCGTTGACACGAGGGCGGCGGACAGGAAAAGTCAGCCGTGCCGAGGCGCTGACCTTTTCGTCCCGTACAGCCGAACGCCTCTTTCAACAGGCGGGTTAGGCCGCTGCGGCGCGGATTGCAACCAGCAAAAGGTCTGATATTGCGAAAATATATGCGATCAGTTCGCAATAGCAATAAGGTGGTGCGAGGCGAGCAAATCGACCCTGCGCGCAGGGCTTTTGGCAAGCGGCAAGCGTGATGGCGCGGATCAATCCTGCGCGGGCAGAGCGCTGCGCTGGGTCTGGTATGCCAGACGGGCATCGAACATGCGCGTGATCGCGATCCAGTGATCAAACCCGGCGCGGCTGCCTGCCGCCAGCGCGGCGTTGCGGGCGCGCGGGGCTGCATCAAGCCCGTGGCGGGCAAAATGCCTGAGCGCGTCGATCAGCAGCGGATCAAACGCCGCCTCGGCTGCGCCTTGGCGGTTGTCATTGGCGGCCCGCAACCGCAAGATCCGGGCACGGCACGGCGTCAGCAACCGTGCGGACAGATCGTGCCGGGATCCTGTGGCAGGGGCAAAGCGGATCGACATAGAGCGGGGTCTTTTTCTGGTTGTTCTGCGAACGTCTGGCCCACGATATAGCGCCATGCTCCTAAGTCGGCGTTCGAAAACACGGTTTCGCGCAGTTTAACTTTCTGCGCCGCGCGCGCCGCTTATTTGGCGGTGGCGGGATCGACTTTCCATGTACCGACATCGGCAAACTCGGGCCGCACTTCGCCTGCGCCGTGTAATTCGCTCGCGCTGCCATCGGCAAGGGGGGCCTTGCCCTTGTCTTTGCCCTTGCTCTTGCCCCTGGCCTTGTCGGCGTCCTTGTTTGTGCTGGCTTCGGCGATCAGGCGGCCACTATTTTCAAAGGGCCGCTCGCTGGCGATAGCGGCAGGGACAAACCCGTCGCTCGCTGCTGCCGCATTGCGCCCGCTCACCCCCGGTTCAAACCCGGCATAGGCCATGGTGAAGGCCGCTTTCTCGCCGCCTGCCCCGCGATTGCGGTAAAAGCGGTGCGCGCCGATGGTGCCGACATGATCAAGCGTGCGCGCCCAGTAGGGATCGACCCATAGCGTGTGATAATGCGTGGCATGGCCGACTGGCGCATAGACATCGCCGGCCAGCGCGGCGGCTGCGATGCGTTGTGCGCGGGCCCAGCTGGCGCCCGACGGGCGGCGGGCAAGGCTGCCGTCGCAGGTAAAGGTGAACTGGCAGCCGGTGGAACGCTGCGCACCCTGATAAACCACGCCGCACACGCTGGCTGGCCAATTGGGGTGCGCCACGCGGTTGAGCACCACCTGCGCAACGGCGCGCTGGCCTGCTTCGCTTTCGCTGGCGGCTTCGTACCATACCGCCTGGGCAAGGCATTCCTGCGCGCGGGCATGGCTGATGCCGGTTCCGGCGGAGAAAAACGGCTTGGCCGCCGGGCCTGGCCGCGATGAATTCACCCAGTTCGCGGCCACCTTCCGCGCCGGCATCACGCGGATCGGCGGTGGGCAGGGCCACCAGCGCACCGGCGGGCGGATCTTCGAGAAAGAAGAAGGCCGAGCCGGGAAAGCTCATGCCCGGACGTTCGAACGGCAAGGCCTTGGCCGCAGCCAGCGCCAGCGGATCGGGTGCAAGCGGGGCAGGTTCGGGCGCGGCGAACAGCGCCAGATCGCCGGGCGCGGCCATGGCAGGCACGGTGATGATCGCCAGCAGCAGGGCAGCGCGTTTGCCAAGGCTCATCGGCGCAGGCTCGGCCGGGCGGGCGGGAACAGCGGCGGCGGCGGCAGGCTGCCATGCACTGAGGCGAGCAAGCGTCTGCCGCGCTGCTGCGGCGAGCGGCGCAAGCGCTGCCAGATCGGCGCGCGGCCAGCGGATCGCGGGCATTTGCAAAGCGCGCAGCTGGCGGCGCGGCTGGCGGCGCACCGGCTGGGGCGAATCCTTCAGCCATGGCAGATCGCGCTTTGCGGGCGCAGACACGGGCGCGGGCTTCGCTGCGGGCTGGGGGGCTGGCTGGGCCGGTTTGAGGATGCGCGCGCGGGTCATGATGGCCGTTGTGCCTAACCCACCGGCCTCATGCGGGCGAGCCGAGGTTTGGCCTGCGTCCCGAAAGGGCACAGCAATGCAGCGGGCGTTAATGGCCCCCCGCCCGTCAGCCAGCGCACGCTTGCCCGCGCTGCGTTGGAGCCCTATCGCTGGCGGCCAAGATGCTTGCCGGATCGCCACGACAAATCGGGACAAAAACAGCGCAATGGTGCCGCAGCGGGGCCTTGGCGCTGGCGTGCCTGTGGCTTGCTGCGGGCTGTTCAGCCCCTGCTGCGCGGCCTGCGGCAGAGCGGCTTTCCGGGCGGCCCGGCATTGTCAGCCTCAACCCCTGTCTGGATGCCATTCTGGTGGCGATTGCGCCGCCTGAACAATTGCTTGCGCTATCGCATTACAGCCGCGATCCGGCGTCAAGCTCGCTGTCGGCAGAGGCGCGGGCGCGGTTTGTATTTGGCGGCGGGACGGCCGAAGAAGTGCTGGCAGCCGCGCCCGATCTGGTGCTGGCATCGACCTTCATCGATCCTGCCACCCGCAATGCGTTTGAACGCCTCGGCCTCAGGGTCGAGACTTTCGGCGCGCCTGTGACGATTGAACAAAGCATCGCGCAGGTGCGCGAGGTGGCGCGGCTCACTGGCAATGTCGCAGCGGGCGAACGGCTGGCAGCCGCGATGGCCGAGGCAGCGAGCGGCGATCCGGCAGCTCGCCCGATCCCCACCTTGCTGTGGCAGCCCGGCCAGATCGTGCCGGGCGAGGCCACGCTGATCGCCGATCTGCTGCGCCGCCACGGCTTTGCCAATTTCGCAGCGGCGCGCGGGCTAGGGCAGGCCGATTATGTTGCGCTTGAAAGCCTGCTGGCCGCTCCGCCTGAAGTGTTGCTGGTGGCAGGCGACAGTGCGGGCCAGAACCACCCCTTGCTGGCGCGGCTTGACGGCACGCGGGTCGAGGCGTTTTCGGGCAATCTCATCAATTGCGGCGGGCCAAGCGTGATCGCCGCAAGCGCGCGGCTGCGCGCCATCCGCGCAGGGCTGGAATGAACCGCGCTGCGCTGGCCTTTGGCGCGCTGCTGGCGCTGCTCTTGCCGCTCTCGCTGCTGGCGGGGCGGGTGTGGATCAATCCCTTTGATGTGGCAGGCAGCGGGATCAATGCAGCGGTGATCCTGATGGAACTGCGCGTGCCGCGCGCGCTCTTGGCGGTGGTGATCGGGGCCGGGCTGGGCGCGGCGGGGGCAGCGATGCAAGGATACTTGCGCAATCCGCTGGCTGATCCGGGCCTGTTCGGGATTGCGCCGATGGCAGCGCTGGGCGCGGTCGCCAGCTTCTGGTTTGGCGCGGCCCTGCCGGTGCCGCGGCAATGGAGCCTGCCGCTGATGGCGCTGGCAGGTGCGATGCTGGGCATGGCAGGGCTGGCGCTGATTGCGGCGCGCGGGGTGAGCGACCGCGCGGGCGCTGCGGGCAGCGGGCTGGCGCTGTTCACGCTGGCAGGGTTGATGATCGCCAGCCTGGCAGGCGCGCTGACATCGCTGGCGATCACGCTTGCGCCCAATGCCTTTGCGCTCTCGCAGATCGTGCTGTGGCTGAACGGCGCGCTGACGGATCGTTCCTGGGCCGAGGTGTGGCTGGCCGCGCCGCTGGTGGCCGCAGGCCTCGGCGTGCTGGCGCTGACGGGCCGCAGCCTCGATGCGCTGACTTTGGGCGAGGAGGCGGCGCGCTCGATGGGGGTGGATCCGGCGCGGCTGCTGGCGCTGCTGGTGGCAGGCGTGGGCCTGACCGTCGGGGCCAGCGTCGCGGTGGCCGGGATCATCGGCTTTGTCGGGCTGATCGTGCCTCATCTGGTGCGCCCCCTGACTGACCGGATGCCATCAAGCTTGATGCTGCCGAGCGCGCTGGCGGGGGCCTGCCTCGTGCTGGCAGCCGACAGCGCGGTGCGGGTGCTGCCGCTCGTCACGGAACTGCGGCTGGGCATTGCCCTGTCGCTGATTGGCGCGCCGTTTTTCCTGTGGCTGCTGCTGCGGCTGCGGCGGGGGGAGGTGTGATGCTGGCAGCTGAAAACCTCACCATTGCGCGCGGCGCCGGGCATGTGGTGCGTGATCTGACGGCGCAGCTTGCACCGGGGGCGATCACCGCGATTGTCGGGCCTAATGGCGCGGGTAAATCCAGCCTGCTGCTGGCTTTCGCGGGCTTGCTGCCGCCTGCCGCCGGGCGCGTCACGCTGGGGGGAAGCGCGCTTGCCAGCTTGCCGCTGCGCCAGCGTGCCCGCGCCATCGGCTATCTGCCGCAGACCCCGGATATTGCCTGGGACGTGGCGGCGGAACGCCTGATTGCGCTTGGCCGCCTGCCGCATGGCGATGATGGCAACAGCGCAGTCGAAGCGGCCATCGCCGCGCTCGCGCTGGAGCCTTTGCGCCAGCGCCCGGTCAGCCAGCTTTCGGGCGGCGAACGGGCCCGCGTACTGCTGGCCCGCGTGCTGGCGGGCGACCCGCAGTGGATCCTTGCCGATGAACCGCTGGCCGCGCTTGATCTGGCGCATCAGCTTGGCCTGATCGCCCATCTCAAGGCCTGCGCGCAGGCGGGGCAAGGCGTGGTGGTGGTGCTGCATGATCTGGCGCTGGCGATGAACCATGCGGCGCGCGTGCTGGTGCTGCAAGAAGGCGCGCTGGTGGCCGATGGCCCGCCCGCTGCGGCGCTCGCTCCTGACGTGATTGCCAAGGTCTGGGGCGTGCCGGTGCGCTGGCTCGGCGAACCGGGCGCACAAGCGCTCACCCCGCTGGGCGATGGGCAGTAACGCCGCGCGCTGTCAGCGTCAGCGAAAAAAATAGCCGGGGTGCATGCTGCGCGGCCTCGGGTAAAACCGCGCGTTTCGCACCCCGGCTCCTTGGTCGGAAAATCTGTCCGAACTGCGACCCATGAGGGGATCGGGCAGACACCAGGAAGAAGCCGCTCCATGCCGCAACCAGCCATCGGGCGGGACTTGAGTTTTTCTAAAGGTTTGCGAAAAACGCAATAATTCAGATAATTGCACGAAAGGAAATGTTCTCGCCCCTGTGATGGACGCGCTTGGAGCGGGGTGAAGGCCCCTGTCACAAGGCCGTATTGCGGCGCGCTTTCGCCCCAATCCGGGCACCACCAGCCGCCTTGCGAATCTCTGCGGGCGCGGCCTTGCAGGCACCAACTGGTGTTGGTTCGATCACGGCCACCGCGCCGCCGGGCACCAATCCCCGGCTTGCCCGTTGCATGGCGGGCAGGGCATCGCCATCTGGGGATGAACACTGCCCGCGCTGCCGCGCTTCCCTTGACCCACACGAACATTTCCGGAACACACCACGCCCATGAGCCTCACCAAAATCAGCGTGCGCGGTGCGCGCGAGCATAACCTCAAGGGTATCGACATTGATCTGCCGCGCGATGCGCTGATCGTGGTCACGGGCCTGTCGGGCAGCGGCAAGTCGAGCCTCGCCTTCGACACGATCTATGCCGAAGGGCAGCGCCGCTATGTCGAGAGCCTCTCGGCCTATGCGCGCCAGTTCCTCGAAATGATGCAGAAGCCCGATGTCGAGCATATCGACGGGCTGTCGCCTGCGATCAGCATCGAGCAGAAAACCACCAGCCGCAACCCGCGCTCGACCGTGGCGACCGTCACCGAGATCTATGATTACATGCGACTGCTGTGGGCGCGCGTCGGCACGCCCTATTCGCCTGCCACCGGCCTGCCGATCAGCGCGCAGACGGTCAGCCAGATGGTTGACCGGGTGATGGCCTTGCCCGAAGGCACGCGGGCTTTTCTGCTGGCCCCGGTGGTGCGCGGGCGCAAGGGCGAATATCGCAAGGAATTGGCCGAATGGCAGCGCGCCGGCTTTACCCGCGTGCGGATCGACGGGGAGATTTACGCAATCGAGGAAGCGCCTGCGCTCGACAAGAAGTTCAAGCATGACATCGAGGTCGTGGTTGATCGCATCGCCGTGAAAGCGGGGATCGAAACCCGGCTGGCGGACTCCTTCGAACAGGCGCTCAAACTGGCCGAGGGGCTGGCCTATGTCGATCTGGCGGATACGACGGTGGCGGAGGCGATGGCCGCTTCTCCCTTCCCCTCGGGGGAAGGGTCGGGGATGGGGGGTGCCACGTCAGCGGGGTCGAACACCCATCCCCAACCCCTTCCCTCAAGGGAAGGGGCTCAGAAGATGAAGGGCGCAGGCCTGCCCGCGAACCGCATCGTCTTCAGCGAAAAATTCGCCTGCCCGGTCTCGGGCTTCACCATCGAGGAGATCGAGCCGCGCCTGTTCTCCTTCAACGCCCCGCAAGGCGCCTGCCCGGCCTGTGACGGGATCGGCGAGAAAATGCTGTTCGATCCGCAACTGGTGGTGCCCAACGAGGCCTTGTCCCTCAAACAGGGCGCGATTGTGCCCTGGGCCAAGTCGAACCCGCCGTCGCCCTATTACATGCAGGTGCTGGCCAGCCTTGCGAAAGCTTACGGCTTTGACCTGACAACGCCGTGGAAAGACCTTGCGCCCGATCAGAAGCTCATCATCCTGTACGGTACGGGCGGGATGCCGGTGCCGCTCACCTTCAAGGATGGCCGCCGCGAATACACCGTCAACAAGGCCTTCGAAGGCGTGATCGGCAACCTGAACCGCCGCCTGCTGCAGACCGAAAGCGCGTGGATGCAGGAGGAGCTCGGCAAGTATCAGACCGCGCAGCCGTGCGAGACTTGCGGCGGCAAGCGTCTCAATGAGAAGGCGCTCTCGGTGAAGGTCGCGGGCACTGACATCGCCACCCCCGTCGCGATGAGCGTGGCCGATGCCAAGGCGTGGTTCCTCGGCCTTGATGCGCTGCTCACCCCGCAGCAATCGCAAATCGCCAAGGCGATCCTGAAAGAAATCAACGAGCGGCTGGGCTTCCTTGACAATGTCGGGCTCGATTACCTCAACCTTGATCGCACCTCCGGCACGCTGTCTGGCGGGGAAAGCCAGCGCATCCGCCTCGCCAGCCAGATCGGCAGCGGGCTGTCGGGCGTGCTCTACGTGCTTGATGAACCCAGCATCGGCCTCCACCAGCGCGACAATGATCGCCTGCTTGAAACCCTCAAACGCCTGCGCGATCTCGGCAACACGGTGATCGTGGTCGAGCATGACGAGGACGCCATCCGCGCGGCGGACTATATCGTCGATCTCGGCCCGGGCGCAGGCGTGCACGGCGGCGAGATTGTCGCACAGGGCACCTTGAAGCAGATACTCAAGGCGAAAGGCAGCCTCACCGCCGATTACCTCACCGGCAAGCGCCGCATCGACGTGCCGGCCAAGCGCCGCAAGGGCAATGGCAAGAAGATCGTGGTCAAGAATGCGCGGGCCAACAACCTGAAGGGCGTCACCGCCAAGATCCCGCTCGGCACTTTCACCTGCATCACCGGGTTATCGGGCAGCGGCAAGTCCAGCCTCACCATCGACACGCTGCAAGCGGGCGCGGCGCGCGTGCTCAACGGGGCGCGGGTGATCGCGGGGGCGCACGACGAGATCACCGGCCTCCAGCACTGCGACAAGGTGATCGAGATTGATCAATCCCCCATCGGCCGCACCCCGCGATCCAACCCCGCCACCTATACCGGCGCCTTCACCCAGATCCGCGACTGGTTTGCAGGCCTGCCCGAGAGCCTCGCCCGCGGGTACAAGCCGGGGCGCTTCTCCTTCAACGTCAAGGGCGGGCGCTGCGAGAAATGCCAGGGCGACGGCCTCATCAAGATCGAGATGCACTTCCTCCCCGACGTTTACGTCACCTGCGAGGAATGCGGCGGCAAGCGGTATAACCGCGAAACGCTGGAGGTGAAGTTCAAGGGCCACTCGATCGCCGACGTGCTCGACATGACGATCGAGGATGCCGAGGAATTCTTCAAGGCCGTGCCCCCGATCCGCGAGAAGATGCGCATGCTGAACGAGGTGGGCCTCGGCTACGTCAAGGTCGGCCAGCAGGCGACGACTTTATCGGGCGGCGAGGCGCAGCGCGTGAAACTCGCCAAGGAACTCGCGCGGCGCTCAACCGGGCAGACGCTCTATATTCTGGATGAGCCGACGACGGGCCTGCATTTCGAAGATGTGCGCAAGCTGCTCGAAGTGCTGCACCGGCTGGTGGAGGGCGGCAATTCGGTGGTGGTGATCGAGCACAACCTCGACGTGATCAAGACCGCCGACTGGATCATTGACCTCGGCCCGGAAGGCGGCGTGCGCGGCGGGGAGATCGTCGCGGAAGGCACGCCCGAACAGGTGGTGAAAGAGCCGCGCAGCTTTACGGGGCAGTATCTGGCGCCGTTGCTGGTGAAGTAATCCCATCTCCCCTCCCGCCTGCGGGAGGGGCCGGGGGTGGGAAAGCGCCAGGCGCTGATCCTCCCCATCAGGGGAGGGGGACCATCCGCAGGTTGGTGGAGGGGCGGGTGAGGCTTTCCTTACTCCCCTCCCTTGACCCCGGCCTCCGCCGGGGCAGGTATCGGGGCCGGGGGTGGGTGTACCGCGCCCGATGAAGGGTCCGCCCAAACCTCAGGCGCAGCGCAAAAGGGTTTCACGCAGAGACCACAGAGGAAAGGAGAGGCGCAGAGTTTTACGGGGCAGGATCTGGCGGGGGTGTTCTAAGAAGGCGGCTCATTTGAGATGCACGTTGCTCTGACGAACCATAAAGGTAAGGCATGCCCATCTTCTTTAAAACACCGTTAGCTAAAGGAGGCCTTGGAAATGTCCGCAGCCCACTTCCACTGCGTCTTCACACAAGGCCTGGAAGACACCGCACTCATCAGCAATTTTAGTTTTTGAAACTACAAAAAATAAATCAACGCCGATTGTTGTTTCATGATAGTCGATATCAGGACTAAGAAATTTCTCTAGACCGCCTTTTCCTCGAAATTCTCCGTTCCTATCAGGGAGATTATAGTGACGAATAATTGACTCTTTGTCTTTTAGATACCAGTCTTCACTTTCTCGATCTGCAACAAAAACTCTTATGTCGTGGTCATGCAGGCCGCGTTGATGGAGGATGGTCAGTACCTGAGATGATATCGCGCCGCAGCCATCGGCTCTGTTTTCACGGTCGAAAATCACGAAAATGGGAAAGTTCCTATTTCCCAGCGACCTGATCTGTGTCTCGACAAAGTCGCAAAGGCGTTCAATAGCAACCGTATCTCCGTTGCAGCCGATTGTACGGACTGGTTGACCGGGGCATAGGCGGCGGATGATTGCCTGCTCCATTCGGCCCTCAACGATGAAGGCCGGATTAGGCACCTTCTAGCGCTCCAGAAGTATAATAGTAGCCAAGGCCAAACCCCGTTCTGTTTATCTCATCGGAGAGCTGCGACGCGTTCGAAACACGCTTAACAATAGTGCGTCCATCATCCATCCAGACGAGTATGACCTCGCTAGGGTCTGCTTCATTAAGTAAAGATTCACTATGCGTCGTAATCAGTGTGTAAGGCAAGTTATCGTTATGCCTTGATTCTGTTCGGACAAGATTAATAAACTCCTTTTGTACGTTCGGGTGTAAAAAATTCTCTGGCTCTTCAATTGAAAAACCTTGGTCTGAGGTTATAACCTTTGTGAGCAAAGCGATCCACTTAACTGTACCATCTGAGCATTGTGCAAGGGGGAATTTTATTGCTGCGCCGTCAGTGGAACCAATCCCAACCAGCACGGATATGGTGTTATCAAAGGGATTCTTTTCAGCGGATATTGTATCAACAGACGGGCTAATTAGCTTAACGTAAGAAGAAATCTTTCTGAGCTTTACGTGGGGTTGTGAATAGTGCCGACCCCGACGGCCTCGATAACGCAAGGCCGCGGGTTTCTGGAGGTTGAAGAGCACACTCGCAAGGCCGGCCCATTTTTCTCGATTACTGGAGGTTGCGAAGTATCTTCAGCCTGTTTGCACACCTCTGGCACTATGTTGAAAATTTCACGATTTGAAACATCAGCAACGATCCTCCGGATCAAGATCAATTGAGGAGAAAATATAACCGGAAGTGAGGTTTTACTTAAATCCTGAATCCTACTCGAATATTCGAAAAACCTTAAAGCTTTATCTTTTGTGAAATATTCTGATGCATCTATAGGATAAGATCCTTTAAAAAAATGCTGAAGTCGTGAAATTACGAGGCGCTCGATTTTTAGTTGAGTAAATTGATCATTCCGGCGTGTTGCTAGAATCAAGTCATAGTCGGCAGTTCTTTTTGGTCTCGTGTCGAGATTAATAAAAAGTCTCTGCGACGAATATTGAATCTCATCGTAGTCAAAAGAAGAGGAAATCTTAAATTGCCAACTATAAAAAAGGTTCCGTTTGTATCCACCTCGCGTTTTAAATACGATCTTTCCGCTCACTTTTGCATTGAATGAAGTATCATACTGATTTTCCTCTCGACGACGAAATACTCGACCGATTCCGCCGTGAGAACTAACTGCTTCATCAACATTCATTTCTGTCAGTTTCGAGAGAAATTCTACGAACGAAAGAATGTTGGTTTTGCCACCACCGTTTGGGCCGACCAAGATGTTTAGTCCCGGCTCCAAGGGGATGACGATATCCCTCAGCGATCGATATCCATCGATGAAAATCTCTTGGATCATTCGCCCGATTTTCCCTCCGCTAGGTATAGGACACCCGTTTTCTCACACCATGTCAATGGGATTCCAGTTGTCTTCCGACGGATTTCGGGTGGAAAATGGTGTCAACTGCCCCGCCTTTCCTACACCCCCCAAACCCCACTACGCTCCCGCCTGCGCTGCCCTCCCGCTCGCGCCGTACCATCCCACCCCGCGCCGCTCGGCTGCTTGCAGTCCTGACGCGGCGGGGCGGGTTTGTGGCGGGTGGGGCTTGCGTATCCCTCGTGAAAGGAGCCTCCGCTCATGCCCCGTGTCAGCAATCTTCCCTATCTCCCGCGGCCGCCGATGGAGCCGGGGGAGCGGATGCGGCTTGGGCCGACCGACTGGAGCGATCCCGATGGGGGCAGGGCTGCGGCGCAGTGGCTTGCGCATGTCGAGGCGGGGCGCATCGGAATGTCCAACACCTCATCCCATGAGGCTCGCGAAACCATCCTCGCCAATGAGCGGCTGATGTTCGGGCGGCAGCGCACGATTATCCGTTGAGGGGAGGGGGGGCGCTGTGTGAGCGCCCGCGCTCGGCTCCGATACGTGCCCACCCCCGGCGCCGATACCCGCCCCGGACTTGATCCGGGGGGAGGCGGGAGGGGAGTATTAATCGGGCCGCAGGCCCGCAAGGGGCTCGCCCTAAAGTAGCGAAGCGGTAGGGCAACAAGAACGCCCGCCCGCAGCGACGCGCCCGCAGGGCGTGTGAGCGAGGATTTCGCATCGCGGATGCGATGCGGAACACAAAGACGCCCCCCATTTTCCTACTCCCCCTCACGTCTGATACCAGCGCGCTAAGATGCTGACGCATCACGCGCTGGAAATGCTCAAGCGCCGCACGGGCTTGACCAATGCCCGATGAGTCAAGCTCATCGAGCATTGGTCTGATAGCCTGCGCGGCCCCTGTCCCCTGCTTCGCCCCCGAAGGAGCCGCTCGCCATGTCTGACAGCCCTCGCATTCTCGCCCCGCTGGCCGCGCCCACCCCGGCCACTGATCCTGCGCAGCTGCGCAAGGTGGATCGTCCGCTCACGCGCGCGGTGCAGGTGGAATTCATCGAGGAGTTGGCGCGCTGGGGCAATGTGCGCGCGGCGGCGCAGCGCACCGGGCTCAGCCGCACCAATCTTTACCGGATGCGGCGCGCTTGCGACAAATTCCGCGCGCTGTGGGATGCCGCGCTGGTGCTGGCGCGCGAGCACGCCGAAGATGTGCTGGCCGATCGCGCGCTCAACGGCGTGCGCGAAAGCGTGTTCTACCACGGCGAGGAAGTCGCCACCCGCACGCGCTATGATGCGCGGCTGCTGCTGGCGCATCTGGCGCGGCTCGATCGGCGGGAGAAGACCAATTATGTCTATCGCACCGTCGGCGCCTTTGATGCCGAGCTGGCCGATCTGCGGCGGATGCGCGAGGTCAAGCTCGCGCCGCGCCCGCCGCGCGATGATCCGGCGGATTGAGGCGCGCGCGGGGGCGGCGGTTTTTGCGCTCAGGACTGTGTGCCACCTGTGCCCAACATGCGGGCCAAGGCCCGCGAAGCCGAACGGATCAGGCCCGGCGCTTACAGCCCGAAGCGGTAGCCGTAAGCAAGGCCGAGGGTGAACTGGTTGCGGGTGCCGCGTTCACGGATCAGCGTGCTGTCGGCGACGGTATCGCCGAGCCGGTCATAGCTGGTGAACAGGGTTACGGCGCCGTCGCGGCCAAAGCGGCCAAGCGGCTTGGTGAGCGAGGCGTTGACCCCGGCGCTCACCAGCCCGCTGCCGGTGCGGAATGGGCGCAGGCCAGTGCCGAGCGATTGCACTGCGTTGACGCCGAAATAGGCGTTGGTGAAGCTCTCGCTCGCCCAGGTGGCGCGCAGGCCCGCGCTGTAGAGGAGGGAGCGGTCGCGCTTTGCGCCGTTCCATGACAGGTTGGTGTTGGCGACCACGCCCTCGTGCCCGCCGGTGCCTTGCAGAACTTCGGCGCGGGCACGCAGCTGGTTGCCCGCGAAGCCCTTCTGGACGAAGCCGCCATATTCGATGGCAAGGTCCACATCACCCATGCCGCGCAAGGCGTCCGAGCCGCCGGTGATGAGGAAGGGCGAGCCGCCGGTGTCCTCGTTGCGGCCAAAGCGCAGCTTGGCGAGCGGGCCGATCTTCCAGTTGTTCTGGTTGATCGCGTTCCAGCCGAGCCCGTCGGGGACAGAGAGGAAGATGTCGTCTTTGTAGTTCACCCGCAGGTCAGGAAAGACCGAGAGCGCATAGTCGGTCGAACCCTGCCACACCGGCGAGAGCACCGGGGCAAAGCCGATGGTGATGGTGAGATCGGCCTGCTTGGGCGGGGTCTGGCGCTGGCCTTCGATGGTGGTGGGAACGCCGGGCGCGGGGCCTTGCTGGGCGAGGGCGGGGGTCGCGGCGGCGGCAGCGGCGAGGGCAAGCGGAGCAAGCAGGAGGTGGCGCATCGGAGGGGCTCTTGGGGTTGGAGGGGCGAAGGCGCCCTTGGGGGAGGGCACGGGGGCGCTAGCGCATAATGCGAAACCGCCCTGCCGCCAAGTGCTTGTGCAAGGATCAGGCCTGGTTCGGGGCGGCGGCCAGCGTGCGGCGTTCGGCGAGCGCAACAGCGGCGAACACCGCGATCCCGCTTGCCAGCATCCACAGGAACGCGCCCGCGATCCCCAGCCACCAGTCGCCCACCGCCAGCACCAGGCCTTGCACCATGATCGCCGCCACCGCCGCGCGGCCCGAACGCGAGAGGCCCGCCAGCCCGGCGATGATCGGGACGGCGAGCACGGCAGCAATCGCTCCGGCATCGAGCACGAGGCTGCGCAAGCTCTCGCCCTGCGCGGCCACGATGGCGGCGACCAGTGCAGCGCACACGGTCGAGGCCCGCGCGGCGCGCAGCAGTGCCATGGGCGAGGCATGGGGCGCGAGGCGGCGATAGCCGGTCTCGGTCGCCACGCCCGAGACCGCGAGCAGGGCGGAGTCCACCGACGAAAGGATCGCCGAGATCAGCGCGCCGGTGAAGATGATGTAGAGCCATGGCGGGAACAGCGCGGCGGCAAGGCTGGGCAGATAGGCCTCCCCTTCGCCAAGCGTGATGCCGAGCATGGGTGCCAGAGCAGGGCCGAACAGCCCGAAGCTGACAGGCACGAGGCCGACGACAAGATAGATCGCACCCCCCGCCAGCGCGCCCTTGCGGGCAATCTCGGGCGAGCGCGCGGCGAGCGTGCGGGCCAGCGCTTCCTGGCTCACCATCGTGCCGATGATCGGGATGAGCCGAAAGCTCTGCCCCTTCGGTCCAGCTCTCGCCCGGCACGGAGAAGCGGAAGCTGGCCGCAGGGGCAGCTGCCAGCATCGCCGACACGCCGCCGAAAGCGGACACCATCAAGGCAAACAGGATCGCAACGCCAGCAATCATGATCGCGCCCTGCACAACGTCGGTCCAGACATCGCCTGCCAGCCCGCCAAACAAGGTGTAGGTCATCACCAGCAGGGTTGCCGCGGCCAGCGCCGTGGTGAAATCCAGCGACGCGGCGCTGGCAAGGATGGTGGCGAAGGCAAACAATTGCGCAGCCGACCAAGTGGTCGCCGAAAGCGCGATCACGATGGCGGCAAGGCTTTCGGCCGCGGCACCAAAGCGGCCTCGCAGGAAGCCGGCGATGGTGATGTGGCCTCCGCTGCGCAGGCGGTGGGCGAACCATAAGCCGATGGCAAAAATCCCGATCGCATAGGCGAGGGGTTCCGCGCGCGCGCCTGCCAGGCCATCGCGCGCAACATCGCCCGAAGTCGCAATCAGGCTTTCGGATGCGAACCATGTGGCAAAGACCGACATGGCAACAGCAAAGGTGCCAAGGCGGCGTCCGGCGACGAGGTAATCGGCTTCGGACCGGGCACCGCGCCCGGCCCACATGGCCAGCGCCACTTGCGCTGCGACATAGGTCAGGATCAGCCAGAGTGTCACAGCCGTCAGTACCCCCGCACCCGTAGATCACGGCCCGCAGAATTAGGAAAGGGGCGCGGGCCGGAGCGGGTTACCTAACGGGGAAATGACGGGGCGCAAGTCCGGTCGCGGGACCAGTCGCGGGCCTTCAGCCTTCGATCAGTTCCAGTTCGACCGGTGCATGGCCCCGGGCGATCAGGCCGAGTTCCTCAGCAGCGGCGCGGCTCACGTCGATCACGCGACCGGCGGTGAAGGGGCCGCGATCATTGACGCGCACCGTCACGCTTTTGCCGGTGGTCGGGTTGGTGACGCGCACCAGACTGCCGAAGGGGAGCGAGCGATGCGCCGCGGTAAGCTGCGAAGCGCGGTAGCGTTCGCCGCTCGCGGTCGGGCGGCCTTCGAACTTGGCGGCATAGTAGGAAGCGCTGCCGCCGGCGATGGCGCGGCCAACAGGCAGCGCGGGCGCGGCAATATCGAGCACGGGCTCTGGCGTGATTGTCGGCACGAAAGCTTCGGCTGCGCTGCTGTCTGCCACGGCGCCTTCGGCCACGCTGCCATCAGTCCCTGCCGATGCATTCAGTCCCGAAAGCGGCAGGCAGACTGCGCAGGCAGCCAGGACAAACCGGCGGAGCGAAGGCGCGGAACCCGAGCGGGACAAAACAACGTGCGACATAACGCTGCGTCCATGCTTGCGCCTTTTGATGAAGGCAAATCAGCGGCGCGGATCATCGTGCGTGCCATGCAACTCGCCTGCGAAGCGTGGCGAAAATGCGGCGAAGCGAGGCGTGGCCTTGGCTCCGTATATGCTGAGACCGCGCGCACGGCGCGGTTGTGAAGGCGCTGCCGATTCGCGCCGCTGGGCCAAAGGGCGCGGGTTTTGGGCGCGGGTTTTGGGCCTCTAGCAAAGCGGGTTTTCGCAGGGCCGGACGGGGCGGACAATGCAAATGGGGCCGGCATTGCTGCCGACCCCACTCTCACCGACGCGTGGGCGTCCGTTGACCGTGCTTCCTGCGGCAAGCCGCCTGAGGCACTTTTTCCGGACACGCTTGGCGTCCGATGTCTAGCCCCGGCGCGCGTGGCCTTGCAGCCTCGCACTGGTTCCGGGATTTGTCACCGGCGCTCGCACCGGCATCCGGCGTCCGCTAGGGCCGCGCAGCGTGTGGTCGGAGCTTGCGCTCTTGCCCATCGCTGTTCCAGCCTTCGCTTGGCCGAGACTGCTGATCTGTGATGGTCGGACCATTCTGCGATTATCCGGCCTGAGCCTTCTTTCGCTTCGTTGTTCAACCAGACCCGCAGTCTGTCCGGCAATACCGTTACACGCTCTTGGCAAGGATGGTCGGCTTGCCTTCGGCCTTAGCCTTGTGCATGCCTTCTTGCAAAGCGCGCGGGGACAGGTTCCACCGCCATCCTTGAGACACAAAACGCTTTTGTATCAGAGCCTTGCGGCTTTTCGTTCCAGCGATCTTGCGTCCCGAAGACAGCTTGAAAGTGCGCCTCAACCGGCGATCTGGCAAGCTTCGCAACCCCGAGTTATCCACTTTTCCCCAGTTTGCCTGTGGACACGAGTGGATAAGTCAACGGCTTGTCGCATTTATAAGAAACACCGGCTGCACCGCGGAACGAAACCGCGCGCGCAGCGTCAGTTTTGCAGGCAAGTTGTCCGACAGAACCCGCCGCGACTCGCGTCAGGCGTCGCGATTGCGCCGGGCGAGCAGCCGCAGCCGCAGCCCGTTGAGCTTGATGAAGCCTTCGGCGTCCTTCTGATCATAGGCGCCGGCATCATCTTCAAAGGTGACGTGCGCTTCGGAATAGAGCGAGTGGGGCGATTTGCGGCCCACGACGCTGGCGAGCCCCTTGTAGAGCTTCAGCCGCACGGTGCCGGTCACCTTGTCCTGCGAATGATCAATTGCGGCTTGCAGCATCTCGCGTTCGGGGCTGAACCAGAAGCCGTTATAGATGAGTTCGGCATAGCGCGGCATCAGCTCGTCCTTGAGATGCGCTGCGCCGCGATCCAGCGTGATCTGCTCGATCCCGCGATGCGCGCGGGCATAGATTTCGCCGCCCGGCGTTTCGTACATCCCGCGCGATTTCATGCCGACAAAGCGGTTTTCGACCAGATCGAGCCGCCCGATGCCGTGCTTGCGGCCCAGATCATTCAGGGCGGCAAGCAAGGTGGCAGGGCTCATCGCCGCACCATTCAGCGCCACCCCGTCGCCGCGTTCGAAATCGAGCGTGATGTATTCGGGCACATCCGGCGCGTCTTCGGGATTGACGGTGCGCGAATAGACATAGTCCGGGGTTTCCTGCCACGGATCTTCCAGCACCTTGCCTTCCGACGAGGTGTGCAGCAGGTTTGCATCGGTCGAGAAAGGGCTTTCGCCGCGCTTGTCCTTCGGCACGTCGATCTGGTGCTGTTCTGCCCAGGCAATCAGCGCGGTGCGGCTGGTCAGATCCCATTCGCGCCAGGGGGCAATCACCTTGATATCAGGATCAAGCGCATAGGCGGAAAGTTCAAAGCGCACCTGATCATTGCCCTTGCCGGTGGCACCGTGGGCGATGGCATCAGCGCCGGTTTCATGGGCGATTTCGACGAGGCGCTTGGAAATCAGCGGGCGGGCAATGCTGGTGCCGAGCAGATAATCGCCTTCGTAGCGGGCATTGGCGCGCATCATCGGGAACACGAAATCGCGCACGAATTCCTCGCGCACATCCTCGATGAAGATATTGGCATCGGGAATGCCCATGGCGCGGGCCTTGGCGCGGGCAGGTTCGATTTCCTCGCCCTGGCCAAGATCAGCGGTGAAGGTGACAACTTCCAGCCCGCGCTCCACGCTCAGCCACTTGGCGATCACGCTGGTATCGAGACCGCCCGAATAGGCGAGCACCACTTTCTTGATGTCGGACATGGCGTGGGGATCCTTGGTTTGGAAATGCAGCGCGCATAGGGCGCCAGCGGGCGCCGCGCCCCTATCAGCGCAGGCGGCGCGGTGCAATCCATCACCAGCGCAGTTTATGCGGCATCATGTAATGTGTTAAAGTATCACGATAATTTTGCAGACCGCCGCGCATGCAGGTGCTATGACGCGCGCGGGATCGTTACTTTGGAAGGGCTTTGACCATGATACGATTCCTCGCACCTGTGGCCGCGCTTGCGGTGCTCGGCAGCCCGCTGGCCGCGCATGAGGTGATCCATGCCCCGCACGATACCCATGCCCACGGGGCCACATGCGGCCATGCTGCGATTGATCATGGCGGCCATGTCGATTACCTCCATGATGGCCACCTCCACCAAAGCCATGATGGCCATGTTGATGAACACGCGCTCGAAGTCAGCGCTGTTAATCCTTCGGATGAACAACTGGTAACCCGCGTCACCAGCGATGATCACGCCCATGGGCACAAAGGTGAAGAACACGCCATGGTGCAGCACGGCACGCATATGGACTATGTCCATGACGGCAGGCTGCATTTTCGCCATGGCGACCACACCGATGATCACGGCGCGGTGAAACTGCTCGCCGCGAAGTGATGGCAGAGGGCGCGCGCTGATCAGGATGCGATCAGGCGCGCTTCCTCGGCAGCGAGATAATCGCGCGTGACGGGTACCGCGTGGCGGCTGCGCACATACTGGATCTGGTAATTGCACATGCCGCCATGTTCGAACACCGTGGCCGCGCCTGCGAGATAAAACGTCCACATCCGGTAAAAGCGTTCGTCATGCATCGCGATGATGGCGTCGCGGTGCGCTTCGCAATTGGCATACCATGCACGCAAGGTGCGCCCGTAATGCAGGCGCAGCGTCTCGATATCGCTCGCGATCAGGCGGAATTTCTCCGAGGCGGCGATGGTTTCCGACAGCGCCGGGATATAACCGCCGGGGAAGATATACTTGCGGGTGAAGGCATCGGTCAGCCCCGGCTCGCCCAGACGGCCGATAGTGTGGAGCAGCATTACCCCGTCATCGGCAAGGATATTGGCGCAGGCCTTGAAGAAGGTTTCGAACTGCGCCTGGCCAACATGTTCGAACATGCCGACCGAAACGATCCGGTCAAACCGCCTGCCGGCTGCGGCAAAATCGCGGTAATCGACGAGTTCGATGCTGACGCGGTCGGAAAGCCCGGCCGCAGCGACTTTCTCGCGCGCCAGTGCCGCCTGTTCTTCCGACAGGGTAATGCCGGTGACGCGCACATCATAATGGCGCGCAAGGTAGATCGCCATGCCGCCCCAGCCGCAGCCGATATCAAGCACGGTGTTGCCCGGCTTGATCGCCAGCTTGGTTGCAATATGGGCCAGCTTGGCGGTTTGCGCTTCGCCCAACGTCATATCCTCACGCGGCCAATAGGCGCAGGAATATTGCCAATGTTCCTCATCCAGCATCAGCGCATACAGCGCATTGCCGATGTCATAATGGTGCGCGACATTTTTCTTGGACGCGATGGCCGAATTGATCTGTTCGGCAGCAAAGGCCGCCCGGTTGACAAGGCCGCGCCACCGGCTCGGCGGGTCGATCTCGCCGCCCTGATCCCACGCCGCATTGGCGCGCAGCAGGGTGACAAGCCCCATGATATCGCCGTCCTCGATGATGAGGCGGCCATCCATGAAAGCTTCCGCTGCGCCCAGACGCGGGTCCATGATGATGTCGCGCGGCACCCGGTCATCGGCAAACCGCACCACGATATCGGGAAAGCCCGCCGCCGCCTGCCCATAAGTCACCGCGCTGCCATCGGCAAAGACAACACCCAGCCGCCCCTGACGCACGCCGCGCGAGAGAAATCGGTCGAGAAGCTGCTTGCTCATGGGGTTCCTTTCGCGGATTGTTTAGCGCGCTTGATAGCCGAGCACAGGCTTTTGGCAATCATCCCGCGCAATCATGGGTGACAAGACCGGGGGAGGGCATCGTGACACAGGCAAAAACGCAGCCGAGCGAGGCGTCAGTCGCGGCGTATCTTGCAAGCGTGGAGCCGCCGGCGCGGCGCGCGGAGGCCGCGGTGCTCGATGCGCTGTTCCGCCGGGTGACGGGCGAGCAGCCGCGCCTGTGGGGGCCCAGCATCATCGGCTACGGCGAATATCGCACCACCTATGCCAGCGGGCGCGATGTCCACTGGATGCGCGCCGGGTTTTCTCCGCGCAAGGCCAAGCATTCGCTTTATCTGATGGGCGGCTATTGCGATGATATCACCGCTGCGCACCGCAGCGGGGCGCTGACGCGGCTGGGCAAGCACAGCCTCGGCAAAAGCTGCCTTTATGTGAACAAGCTGGCCGATATTGATCTGGCGGTGCTGGAAGAAATCATCGCGGCTGATTGGGACACGATGCTGCGGATGTTCCCCGACTAGATCGCGCTAGATGCCCGCATACCATTGATAACCCGCAAGGTCTTCCCAGAAGCCGCCCTTGCCATCGCCGATCTCGTCAAGGCTGGCAACCGCTTCGATGGCGGTAAGATACTTGGCGTGCTTGTATCCCAAATGCCGTTCAATCCGCATCCGCAAGGGCGCGCCGTTCTTTTCCGGCAGGGGCGCGCCGTTCAGTTCATGGGCGATGATGGTCTGCGGGTGATAGGCATCGACCAGATCAATGCTCTCGTAATAGGGGCGGCCATAGAGCGTATCAGCGCAGCGAAAGACGATGAAATTCGCCTCGGGCGCGAGGCGCGCCTCATCCAGCAGCGCGCCCAATTGGACCCCGCGCCATTCGGCAATCGCGCTCCACCCTTCGACACAATCATGCCGGGTGATCTGGGTGCGCTGGGGCAGGGCGCGGATATCATCGAGCGACAGGCTGAGCGGATTTTCCACCAGCCCTGTGACATCAAGCCGCCAGCCGGCAAACCCGCTCGCTGCTTGTTGGCGATAGAATGCGCTGTCCACCGTCAGCGAGCCATTGCCCCTGATATCGGGAGAACGCTCGTGCGGGGCATATTCGGGGGCAAGCCGTTCGCGCCCGGCGAGCATGCGGTGCGCGGCGCGGTGCCAATCCTCGGCGCTGCGGAACACGTCTTGTGCGGCTGGCGTCTTGTGCAGATCGCTGCACGCACCTGCGCCCAGCGCGGTAAGCCCGGCGAGCAGCCCGCGGCGATTGATCCCGCTCATGCGCTCGCCTCCTGCCGCGTGCCGCCATGCAGCATCGTGCCGATCAGCCGCACAGGGCCGGAGACCAGCGTGATCGCAACATGGCCGATGGCAAACGCGACCAGCGCCCAGGTGGTGATGAAATGGATCGAGCGCGCGCTTTGCCGCCCGCCCAGCCAATCGACCAGCCAGGGCGCGGCAGGTTCAAAGCCGGGGCTCATCGCAAGGCCGGTTGCCACCATCACGGGCAGCACAAGTGCAAACAGCGCGCCGTAAGCGAGCTTTTGCAAGGCATTGTAAGGCGCTGCGGCATGATCATGGGCCTTGTCGGCATGGGCAGCGAGCGCTGCGCGCCATGCCGCCGGGCGCCAATCGCGCGCGCCAGTGGCCAGATCGCGGCGGAAATGGCCGTTCGCCAGCATCGCCAGCCAGATCGCCAGCAGGCCAAAGGCAAACACCAGCGCGGCGGTGTTATGCCAATCGCGCGCCGCAGCCAGATTGTAACGCGCGGGCAAGGTCAGCCAGCCCGGAAAGCGCATCACATGCAGCCAGGCATCCGCCGGATCAAAGCCGTAATCGCCCCAATAGAGCCGCCGGTGCGCGTTCGAAATCGTCAGCCCCGACATGAACAGGATCAGCAACGCAGCGGCATTCACCCAATGCCACAGCCGGGTGCTGAGGGCATGGCGCTTCATGCGCTGTGCTCTTGGGCCTGTGCTGCCTGTTCGCGGGCCAGCCAGATGACATCGCGCGGCTGGTCGAGCAGGTGCTGGCCGCTGTCGATGAACAGGCTCTGCCCGCTTTTCACCACGCCGCTGGCCAGAAACAGCGCGGCGGTGACGATTTCATCCGGGCCGGTTTTGCGGCCCAGCAGATTGAGCCGATGCGAGATTTCGGTTTCGTCCTCGCGCTGATCATGGCTGGCAAGGATCGCGCCCGGCGCAATGCCATAGATGCGCGCTTGGCGATCTTCGGCAAAGCCTTTGGCCAGCATCGCAATGGTGGCAGCCAGCGCGTGTTTGGACATGGTGTAGCTGAAGAAATCGGGGTTGGGGTTTTCCAGCTTCATATCAGTGATCTGGATCACCGTGCGGGTGCCTGCGCTTTGTGCGCTTGTCAGATAGGCCTGCGACATCCGCGCCGGAGCCAGCGCATTGATCTGCATCGCTGCGCGGTAGATCGCCGGATCAAGCGCGCGCCCGCCATCATAATCGAACACCGATGCCGAATTGATGAGGCAGCGCCAATCGGGCAGGCGGGCGGCAAGATCGCGGATCATGCGTGCGGCAGCTTCGTCATCGGCAAGATCGCAGGCGATGGCTTCGGCGCTCGGCAGGCTGGCCGCCAGCGCATCGGCTTGGCCAGAAGAACTGCGGTAATGGATCACGCAGTGCCAGCCTGCTGCGGCAAAGCCGCGCACCAGCGCCGCGCCAATGCGCGTCGCCCCGCCGGTGACAAGCACGGCGGGGCGGTTCATCCGCGCACCTGACGACTGGTTTCGATCATCCCGCCAAGGCTCTAACAAAGCCTCTGCCGGGCGGCAATCACCATCGCAGCGCGCCGGGCGCCGCGATCAGCGGCAGCGCACGTCGCCGCGCCCGCCGCGATCGATCTCCCGGCCCAGCAGGCCGCCGCCGACGGCACCGATAACCGTGCCAAGCGTGCGATCGCCGCGCCGATCAATGGTCCGGCCTACCAGCGCGCCGACCCCTGCGCCGACCAGCAGGCCGACCGTGCCATCATTGCGGCGGCAGCGCCACCGGCCGCGATCATCGCGCCAGTAATCATTGTCGCGCCCGCGCCAGCCGCGATCATCGTCCCAGCCGCGATCACGCCCGCGCCACCGGCGCCGGTCGCGGCGGTCATCATCCCAATCGTCATCATAGGCGACAACCGGAACGAACGGGCTTGCAGCACTGCCTTCGGGTGCGAAGCTGAAAGCCGCAGGGCTCGGAAATTCTGCCGCATGAGCCGGCAGGGCGGGAAGCGCCAGCGCCACCATTGACGCGGCGAGTGCGGAAATCGGAAAAGTCTTCATGGCCTTGTCCCTTGGATTGCTCGGTGTGGAGCAAGTCTTACTTTATTCATCCAACTCGAACGCTGGATGAACGAAAATGTCGGGAAATCGTCAGGTGCGATGGATCGCCGCGCGCCTGCGACGGGCGGTTATCGCGCGGCCTTGGCTGCCGCGCTCTGGCGCAGTTCGGCGGAAAGGGCGGGCATGGCGGCGAGTTCGGCGAGTTCGTCGCAGGTCGCCTTGCCGGCGTGCAGCGCGCTGAAAGCACGCGCCACGTTCCATGCGGTATCGCCCAGGCTGATGCGTTCCAGCCGATCGCCCGCTGCCACTTCGCCGGTCTCGATCACGCGGAAATACCACCCGCAGCGCGCGTTTGTGACAATGCTCGCGACCATGCCCTTGCGGCCAAAGCGGTGTTCGATCTTCCAGCAGGGTTTGCGCGGCTGGCTGATTTCGACTGTCGCGCTGCCAAGGCGGAAGCGGTCGCCGATGTGGACCTCGCTTTCGGTGATCCCGCTCACCGCCAGGTTCGATCCGAACGCGCCGGGCTGATCGAGCAGTTCATGCGCGCCGATCTGTTCGGCCCACCACGGGTGATGATCGAGCGGATAGAGATGCAGCGCCATGTCAGGGCCGCCGTGGTGGCGCTTGTCAGCCTGTTCGTCAGGGGCAAGGCCGTGCGCCAGCACCTGCACGCGTTCGTCGCGGGGATATTTGGCAAAGGCGCTCAATTCTGCGCCGTTGAATGGCCGCGCCGTGCCGGTGCAGACGGCGGTGACAATGCGCAGCAGCGGGGCGTGCATCACACCGCCGGTGCGGCAGCCGCAGCAGCCGCCGCCTCGCGATCACGCTGGGCGCGGGATTTCTTCTCGGCAGCGGTCTTCAATTGCCCGCAAGCTGCATCAATATCGCGGCCTCTTGGCGTGCGCACCGGCGCGGAAATGCCGCCTTCGAACACGATATCGGAAAAAGCGCGGACGCGTTCGGGCGTCGAGGTTTCATAGCCTGCGCCCGGCCAGGGGTTGAACGGGATCAGATTAACCTTGGCGGGCAGATTATAGGCTTTCAGCAGCCGCACCAGCTCGCGCGCGTCTTCGTCCGAATCGTTCTTGTCCTTGATCATCACATATTCAAACGTGATGCGCCGCGCGTTGCTGGCACCGGGATAATCGGCGCACGCCTGAAGCAGCGCTTCGATCCCGTATTTCTTGTTCAAGGGCACCAATTCATCGCGTACCTCCTTGCGCACGCCGTGAAGGCTCACCGCAAGGTTCACCCCGATCTCCTGCCCGCAGCGCTCCATCATCGGGATGACGCCGCTGGTGGAAAGCGTGATGCGCCGCTTCGACAGGGCGAGGCCATCGCCATCCATCACAAGGGTGAGCGCATCGCGCACGTGATCGAAATTATACAGCGGCTCGCCCATGCCCATCATCACGATGTTGGTGAGCAGGCGGCCATCAGCGGTGTAATGGCCGGTTTCGTCGTCCTCATCCTCGCCGCCTGCCATCGAACCCTTGGGCCATTCGCCCAAGGCATCGCGCGCCAGCATCACCTGCCCGACAATTTCGCCCGGCGTAAGGTTGCGCACCAGCCGCATCGTGCCGGTGTGGCAGAACGAACAGGTCAGCGTGCAGCCAACCTGGCTGGAAACGCACAGCGTGCCGCGCGCTTCATCGGGGATGAAGACCATCTCGAAATCATGGCCATCGGCGGTGCGCAGCAGCCATTTGCGGGTGCCATCGACCGAATGCTGCGCCTCGACCACTTGCGGGCGGCCGATCACGAACCGCTCACTAAGCCACGGGCGCATCACCTTGGCGATATCGGTCATCGCGTCGAAATCGGTGACGCCGCGGTGATAGAGCCAGTGGAACACCTGCTTGGCCCGCAGCTTGGCCGCCTTGGCATCGAGCCCTGCCTCTTCGAACAATTCGCGGATGCGGGGACGGGGCAGGCCGATCAGATCGACACGGCCATCGGCGCGCGGCGTGATGTCACGCGCAGCGGGAACCGGGTCAACGAGGCCCGGAATGGGCATGAGATCAGTATTGGCCATGATGGGGCGCGCCTATAGCGCCGTTCCGCCGGTTTGAACAGTCAGCCGCGCGGCGCACATCCCACGGCGGCGGCATCCATCGCGGTGGCGGCTCCGGCAAGGGTGTAGCGATCGGTGAACGCGCTGCCTTGCGTGCTGCGCGCGGAAACGCTCATGCCGGTGGCTGAACGCAGCGCAGCGACAATTCCTGCATCCATCTGGACATTGGCGCCCCATGCGTTGCGCCCCGTGGCGGTGAGCGCAAAGTTTTTTGCCCCGACCCGCAGGCGCACGGCAGCGCCTTGTGCGACCGGGCGGCTCAGCACGATATGCACTTGGCCGCGCAGCTTGCGTTCAGGCCAGATGGCGATGCTGGCGGCAGCATCAGGCGCAGCGCTGGTGTTGGTGGGCCTTGCAATCGCATAGCAGCGCCTTGGCGAAGCATCGCGGAAAGCGGCCCAGTTGTCGAACACGCCCAAGCTGTCGCGCGCGGCGAGCGGCTGGGCGGTGAGCGCTAAAATGGCAGCAAGCAGCCTAATCATAGGTAATGCTGAGCACTTCCCATTCGCGCGTTCCGGCAGGCAGGCGCACCACCCTGAGATCCCCCGGCGCCGCGCCGCGCAATGCCTTGGCGAGCGGCGAATTCCAGCCGATCCGCCCGGCACCGGCATCAGCCTCATCATCGCCGACCAGTTGCACGGTCTGGCGCGCATCATCTTCATCCGCAATCTCGACCCGCGCGCCGAAGAATACGCGGGCACGATCCATCTGGGCCGCCGGATCAATCACCCGCAACACTTTCATACGGCGCGCAAGATGCGCCAACTCGCGATCAATCTCGCGCATTTTCTTGCGGCCATAGAGATAATCGCCGTTCTCGCTGCGATCCCCGTTGCCCGCTGCCCAGCTCACGATCTCGACGATTGCCGGGCGCTGCGTGCCGAGCAGATGATCATAACGCGCCTTGAGCGCGGCCATCCCTTGCGGGGTGATCGGCGGGCCAGCGGGTTTCATGGGCAATGATTAGCGCAGGAAATTGTCGATGGGCCGGGGATAGCCAGCCGCGTCGGGATACATGTGCGAATAGGTCACCGCATTGCCGAGCACGCGCATGATGTAATAACGGGTTTCGAAATTGGCGGGGATTTTCTCGATCCAGGTGACGTAATCAATCGCCCCGGTGCGCGGATCGCCATTGAGCCGCAGCCATTCGTTCACCCGTCCGGGGCCGGCATTATAGGCGCCGATGGCCAGCGGGTATGATCCGCCGTAGTAATTCAGCATGCGCTGGAAATAGCCATCGCCGAGCTGGATATTGTAGCTGGGCGAATCGATGAGATCCGCCGCCAGATAGGTCACGCCCAGCTTGCCCGCCTGTTCGCGCGCCGTGCCGGGCATCAATTGCATGATCCCGCGCGCGCCCGCATGGGAAACACGGGTGCGATCAAATTCGCTTTCCTGCCGTCCGATGGCATGCACCATCGTCCAGTCACTCACCGGCGGCGTTGTCAGCGTGGGGAAGCCGAGCCGTTCGACGCCGACCAGCCCCATCTCGCCTGCCTTCATGCCGAGCACGACCGCCATTTCCTTCATGCCGGTTTCCGCCGCCAGCATGTTGACCAGCGCGATATCGCGCGGGGTTTTGGCGGTTTCGCCCAGTGCTTCGAAAAAGCGCCGTTCGGTGCGCCAGTCGCGCCGCACCGCAGCAAGCGAGCGGACCGCGCGCACGATGGGGCGGTTTTCGAACTCGGCGCGCGCAGCCTCGTCAATCGCTACGGCAGGCAGGGGCGCGAATGGCGGCATCGCCCGGCCCAGCGCACCGAGCGAAAGCTGGCCATAATAGTAATGCGGCCACACGCTCGCCCGTTCGAAATAGGCGACCGCTTCGCCCTGCATCCCGGCCCGGCGCGCGGCGCGGCCGGCCCAGTAATAGCCCTTGGCCTTGGTCAAAGGGGTGCGCGCGGCATCGCCGTAACGCGCAAACAGCGGCGCGGCAGTCGCCCCGTCGCCCATCGACCACAAGGCCGAAGTCCCGCCCAGCCACATCAGATCAGTATAGCGATCACGCAGCGCAAAAGAGCCTGCCGAAATGTCAGTGCCGGGAGCAAAGACATCATCAATCCGGCTGGCAATGCGCGCGGCATCACCGGCGCTGGCGTTCTTGGCGACCGCCAGCATCAGGCCGACAAAATCATCAGGATCAAACGCCGGGCGCACCAACGGCTGGCGGCTGGCAAGCACTTGGACAGCTTCGTAATTGCGCCCGGTGCTGCGCAGATATTTCACATAATTGGTGAGGTAACCCGGATCGCTCATCGCGCCGAACGGCACGGCGATCCCGGCATCTTCGGGCCGCATGCCGCGCAAAAGGGAAAGCCGGGCCAGCGCCATCGGCCTGTCAGCCTCAGCGAGGTTCATGATATGGCGGCTGGCGGCATCGGCCTTGCCCTGCACCAGCAGCGCATCGGCTCTTGCGGCGTGATCTTCGGGGGTAAATCGCGTCTGATAGAGCCCGAGCAGATACATCTCGGCCGGATCGGCCATCGCCCCGCCGCGCCATGCGGCGCGCGCCACATCAAACGCCTCGGCCCGCTGCGCGCCTGCCAGCGCGAGCGCATAGCGCGCCCGGCCATTATTCGTCAGCGGCGGGAAAGCATCGAAAAAGCGCAGCAGATCGGATTGCGGCGGCGCTTCGCGATCAAGCGCGTTTTCGGCGCGGATGCGCAAGGTATCGAGCCGCGGGAAATCGGGATAGGCCAGCACAAACCCGGCATATTCGCCGAAACTCAGCGTGCTGACGGCCTGCAACTGTTCCCACCGCGCGACCGCCGGACCGGCAGTGCCACCCTGCCGCGCCACCAGCGTATCCCCGCCCATTTGCGCCCGCGCCGGCGCGTCGCCAGACACCGCAACAAATGCAGCAAGCGCGGCAGCAGGCAGGAAGCAGGTGCGAAGCATGCTGGACATAGTGCCGAAAGGCTCCTTATCAGGCGCTGAACGCGAGGGCGGGCAAAACCCTTCGCTTGGGTGTGGGTTTCAGTAAACTGCAATGATGGGACAAATGCAATGTTCGCCGGATCAATTCCCGCTCTAGTGACTCCTTTTCGCGGCGGGTCGTTTGACGAGGCAGCCTTCCGCCGCCTGATCGACTGGCAGATCGACAATGGCAGCGCCGCGCTGGTGCCCTGCGGCACGACCGGCGAGGCCTCGACGCTGTCGAATGCCGAGCATCACCGCGTCATCGAGGTGTGCATCGAACAGGCCGCAGGCCGCGTGCCGGTGATTGCGGGCTGCGGTTCGAACGACACCCGCAATGCCGCGCTCCACATGAATTTCGCCAAGAAGGCAGGCGCTGCCGCCGGGCTGTGCGTTGCGCCCTATTACAACCGGCCGAGCCAGCGCGGGCTGATCGCGCATTTCAGCTATCTGGCAGAAAATTGCGAGCTGCCGATTGTGCTTTATAATGTGCCCGCGCGCACTGTGACCGATATTCTCGATGATACGGTGGTGGAGCTGGTGCGCCAGTACCCTGAAAAGATCATCGCCATCAAGGATGCCAGCGGCGATTTGTCGCGCGTGGCTGATCACCGCATGGGGATCGGGCGCGAGTTTTGCCAATTGTCGGGCAATGACGAGCTGTGGCTGCCGCATGCCGCAGCAGGCGGGCGCGGCTGCATTTCGGTCACCGCCAATGTCGCGCCGCGCCTGTGCGCCGAATTCCACGAGGCGATTGCTGCCAACGAGCTCAAAAAAGCGCGCGAGCTGAATGATCGCCTGTTCCCGCTGCATTATGCGATGTTTGCCGATGCCTCGCCGGCGCCAGTGAAATATGCGCTTGCCCGCGTGCACGACTGGATCGAGCCCGAAGTGCGCCTGCCGCTGGTGGAATGTTCCGACGAGGCCAAGCGCGCCGTGGATGAAGCGCTGGTGCTGGCAGGCGTGCTGCCCGGCTGAGGCGAGTGGTTGCCAATCGGCACCAAAGCCCTATCTGGCTCCCACCATGGCACGTCCCAAACCCGTTACTTTCGACAAGGTCAAAACCGTCGCGGAAAATCGCCGCGCGCGGTTCGATTATTTCATCGAGGACAAGTTTGAAGCAGGCATCGCGCTGTCGGGCACCGAGGTTAAGGCGCTGCGTGCGGGCGAGGCCAGCATCGCGGAAAGCTATGCCGAGGTGCATGATGGGCAGGTGTGGCTGATCAATGCCAACATTCCCGAATACAGCCACGGCAACCGCCTCAACCACGAACCGCGCCGCCCGCGCAAATTGCTGCTGCACGAACGCGAGATCGAAAAGCTGTTCGGCGCGGTGGAGCGCAAGGGCATGACGCTGGTGCCGCTGTCGGTCTATTTCAACCGCACGGGCCGCGCCAAGGTCGAACTTGCACTCGCCAAGGGCAAGCAGGCGCAGGACAAGCGCGCCAGCATCAAGGAGCGCGACTGGAAGCGCGATAAAGCCCGCCTGATGCGCGAGAAGGGCTGATTGCGGCGCAGGCTGACCGCTGATGCCGGGCTGGCGGAAGATATTTGCAAAGGCAGCTATTCACCCCTTGGTCATTCCTGCTGTGCTACCCACTTACCGAGCTATGGAAACCGTTGCACCGATCATTGCGTCTGGCTTGCCTTGCCGCATGTCTGCGCGCACAGGCAAGGCGTGACGATGCGCCCCGATCCTGCCTCCATGCCCCCCGAATCAGGCACTTCGCGTGGCCCAGGCAAGGCGCGCTCGAAAACCTGGGCGATGGACATCATCCGCAAGAACACCCCGACGCGCGAGGAAATGGCGCAGAACAAGTATCTCGCCCCGATTGCCCATCGCTTCCTGTCGCCCGAATTGTGGCGCTTCACCCGTCGCTCGGTGCCGCGCGGGGTGGCGCTGGGGCTGTTTGCGGCTTTCATTGTGCCGGTCGGGCAGATTTTCCTCTCCGCCTTTCTCGCCCTGCCGCTGCGCGCCAATGTGCCGCTGGCGGCGTTGATAACTTTTGTGACCAATCCCTTCACCTTGCCCTTCTGGCTGGTGGTGGCCAACCGCATCGGCGAATTCCTGCTGCGTTTCGAGGGCGCCGGTGCGAGCATCGCGGCGGCCGCTCCGCCTGATGGCGCATGGGATATCCTCAACATGATCTATGAAGTCGGCGCGGCGACGATCCTGGGCTGCATCGTGCTGGCTGTGGTATCGCCGTTGCTTGGCTGGTTCATTTCGGGCTGGGTGTGGCGGGTGATTGTTGCGCGCAAGCGAACCCAGCGGCTCAAGCTGATGGAAGCACGGCTCGACCAGCGGCTCGGCTCGCAGTAAAGCAGCACGGCTGCGCCATTCCCGCTTGCCTGACCCAAGGCTGTTGTTCGAGGTTTTGTGAACTTGCCTGATTCCGCCCGCAAATCCCTGTCATCCCGCCGCAGCAAACCGCAGCCGGTTACCGGCAGCATCACGGATAGCGTCATGGGCGGCGGCGGGGCGGATGGCGCCGCGCGCCTTGCCGGGCTGGGCGAATATGGCAGCGGGCTGATGGCGGCGTTGATCGCGGGCTTTGTGGTGAGCGCGCTTGCGCTTTATCTGCTCAGCGGCGAGGCGGTGCTGGCGCTGGCCTATGGCGGCGGCGTCGCGGTGCTGCTGATCGGCTTTGTGCTGCTGGATCGCACGCGCGGCCCTGCTGCGGCAAGCGGCGCGGCGCTGCCTGACTGGACGGTGACGCTTGCCGCGATGGAACGCAGCGACGAGGCAATCGCCATTACCGACCGCGCCAATCGTCTGGTGTGTGCCAACATGCTCTACCGCGAGGCCTTCTCGCCAAGCGCCGCGCCCGCCGCGCTGGCACTTGCCAAGCCTGTCGCCGAGACCCTGGCCCGCCTCACCCGCGAGGCCTGGCGCGATGGCCGCAGCGAACTTGCCGCACTCGCCATGGCAGACGGCGAGGCGGAAACTGGCGCGGGCTGGCAGATTGTCTGCGAGCGGGCAGGGCGGGGCGAGGATCACCTGATCTGGCGCCTCAAACCGCTGGCCGAGCCTGCCCGTGCGGCAGCGGCCGAGATTGATCTGTCCGGCCCCCTTGGCCGGATGCTCAGCCGTGCCGGGATCGAGGCCGCGCTCACCACGGGTGCAGGCGTGGTGTGTTCGGTCACCCGCGGCTTTGCCGAACGCGCGGTGGGCGATGCCTCGGCGAGCCTTGCGGGCCGCGATTTCGTGGGGTTCCTGCGCACCGATGATCGTGATCGGATCTATTTCGCCCATGAAGGCCGCGCCGGAACGCCCCAGACCCTGATCGACGTGCCCCTGCGCGAAGCGGATGCCAGCGGTGCGCCGGTGGGAGCGGACGAGCCAGCCTCGCTGATGCTGCTGATTGATAGCGGGGTGGGGATCGGATCAGGCTGGGAAGGGGCCGCGCAGGCCGGGATCAGCCAGCTCGATGCGCTGCTCGCCCAATTGCCGCTCGGCCTTGCGATGGTGGACCGCGATGGCCGCTTCCTGTTCGCCAACGAAGCGTTCTTGCGCGCCGTCGGGCGGGAGGAACGGGGGCTGCCCGTCTTCCCCACCGATCTTGTCGTGCGCGAAGATAAGGCCGCGCTGTCCGATGCGGTGCGCCGCCACGGGCGCGGGCCTGCCATCAGCGGCGACATGGCCGTGCGGCTGGTCGCCAGCCCCGAAGAACCCGCCGTGCTCGGCCTTGCCAGCGTGCGGGGCCTGGGGGAGGCCGCGGTGCTGCTCAGCCTGGGCGACAGCGCGCAGGAAAACCAGCTGAAGCGGCAGGTTGCCCAAGCCACCAAGATGCAGGCTGTCGGCCAGCTGGCGGGCGGGGTCGCGCATGATTTCAACAATGTGCTGACCGCCATTATCGGCACCTGCGATCTCATGCTGCTGCGCCATATTCCGGGCGACAGCGATTATGACGATATCCAGCAGATCCGCGCCAATTCCAACCGCGCCGCTTCGCTGACCCGCCAATTGCTCGCCTTCTCGCGCCAGCAGACGCTGCGCCCGGAAATCCTGCAATTGCCCGACGTGGTGAGCGAGGTGAGCCCGCTGATCAAACGGCTGGTGGGCGAGAAGATTGATTTCTACGTCCAGCATGATCGCAATCTGGGCCCGGTGCGGGCTGATCCGCAGCAGCTGGAACAGGTCATCATGAACCTCGCGGTCAACGCGCGCGATGCGATCCAGTCGCATGGCAGCGGCAAGGGACGGATCTCGCTGTTCACCCGCAGTCTGCAGGCGCGCGAGGTGATCCAGCTTGGCTCCGAAGTGCTGCCGGCCGCCGATTACACCGTGCTGATCGTGCAGGACAGCGGCGGCGGCATCCCGCCTCATGTGCTGCCCAAGCTGTTCGAACCCTTTTTCACCACCAAGGAAACGGGCAAGGGCACTGGCCTTGGCCTGTCGACCGCCTATGGCATCGTCAAGCAATCGGGCGGGTTCATCTTTGCCGATAATGTCACCGACAAAAGCGGCCACCCGACAGGCGCCCGCTTCACCATCTACTTCCCGGTTCACCGCGGCGAGGCCCCGCGCAAGCGGGCAGCGGCTCCGGTGGTCTCGTCCGACTGGTCGGCAGGCGGCAAGGTGCTGCTGGTCGAGGATGAAGACATGGTGCGCACCGTTGCCGAACGCGCCCTGACCCGCGCCGGCTACGAGGTGACGGCCTGCGCCAGCGGCGAGGAAGGACTTGCCGCGATCTCCGAGGGCGGAGTGTTCGATCTGGTCGTCAGCGATGTGGTGATGCCGGGGATGGATGGCCCCGCCATGGTGCGCGAGATCCGCGCCCGCCTGCCGCAGATGCCGGTGCTGTTCATGTCCGGCTATGCCGAGGAACAGATGCGCCGCGATATCGACATCGCCGACATGCATTTCCTCGCCAAGCCCTTCAGCGTCGCCGCCATCGGCGACAAGGTCGGCGCCGTGCTGCGCGAGGCGCGCGCGGCTGCTTGAGTGAGGCGGGCCGGGCGGTCTGTAGCTCACGCCAGCGAACCCGCGAAAAAAATGTTGGAAAATATTTTCGTTCCCTACTTGTTCCGATAGAACAAATGGGATACATCCTCGTGTGCCGCCGGGCCGTCGAAAACTCGCCGTCCCCCTCTAGGCAAGCGAAGGAGTGCATGCGATGGCTACTCAACTGAAGTTGGTCGTAGAGAAGGACAAGGACGTGGATCGGCAAAAGGCGCTCGAAGCGGCTCTGGCACAGATTGATCGCGCTTTCGGCAAGGGTTCGGCGATGAAGCTGGGCTCGAAGGAGACGATGCAGGTCGAGGCAATCTCGACTGGGTCGCTCGGCCTCGATATTGCGCTCGGCATCGGCGGTCTGCCCAAGGGCCGCGTGATCGAAGTCTATGGCCCGGAAAGCTCCGGCAAGACGACGCTGGCGCTTCACGTGATCGCCGAAGCGCAGAAGATGGGCGGCACGGCAGCATTTGTGGATGCCGAACACGCGCTCGATCCGGTCTATGCCAAGAAACTGGGCGTGGATATTGACGAGCTGATCGTCTCGCAGCCCGATACCGGCGAACAGGCGCTGGAAATCACCGATACGCTGGTGCGCTCCAATGCGATTGATGTGCTGGTGGTCGATTCGGTGGCAGCGCTCGTGCCGCGCGCCGAAATCGAAGGCGAGATGGGCGATTCGCACGTCGGCCTGCAGGCCCGCCTGATGTCGCAATCGCTGCGCAAGCTGACAGGTTCGATCAACCGCTCGAAATGCATGGTGATCTTCATCAACCAGCTGCGCATGAAGATCGGGGTGATGTACGGCAATCCCGAAACCACCACCGGGGGTAATGCGCTCAAGTTCTATGCATCGGTGCGCCTCGACATCCGCCGCACTGGCCAGATCAAGGATCGCGACGAGATCATTGGCAACACCACGCGGGTGAAGGTGGTGAAGAACAAGGTCGCGCCGCCCTTCAAGCAAGTCGAATTCGATATCATGTATGGCGAAGGCATTTCCAAGATCGGTGAAATTCTCGATCTTGGAGTGAAGGCAGGAATTGTCGAGAAATCAGGCAGCTGGTTCTCCTATGACAGCATCCGCATCGGGCAGGGCCGCGAAAATGCGAAGAATTACCTGCGCGAGAATACCGAGGTTTGCGACCGTCTCGAAGCTGCCATCCGCAGCCGCACCGACGAGGTCGCCGGGGAGATGATGACAGGGCCGGACGCGGACTCCGAAGACTGAACCCCAAGCGGGCCATGCGGGATAAGCCTCCCGGCCCGGAAGACCGTGAAACCGGCGCCATTCCTTGCAGGGATGTGCGCCGGTTTTTCATTTCCGCGCTGTTGTGCGGTGCTGTCTGGCTGCACACTGCGATGATGGCGCGCGATCGCGGTGTTCCGATTGTGGCGCGATTGCAGCACAGTGCAGGCGCTGCGCTGTTTTGGAACCGCATGGGCCATCGGCTCCATTGCACAACGCTGCACCATTGCCTAACTGCTGCGCCATGACTTCGACGAACGAAATCCGCCGGTCCTTCCTCGACTACTTCGCCAAGGCTGGCCACGCTGCGACGCCTTCGGCGCCGCTGGTGCCGTATAATGATCCGACGTTGATGTTCGTCAACGCCGGGATGGTGCCGTTCAAGAACATCTTCACCGGGCTCGAAACCCCGGCGTCTCCGCGCGCGGCCTCCTCGCAGAAATGCGTGCGCGCCGGCGGCAAGCACAATGATCTCGACAATGTCGGCTATACCGCGCGGCACCATACCTTCTTTGAAATGCTGGGCAATTTCTCGTTCGGTGACTATTTCAAGGAAACCGCGATCGAGCACGCCTGGACGCTGCTGACCCGCGAATGGGGGCTGCCCAAGGACAAGCTCACAGTCACGGTCTATCACGATGATGATGAAGCCCACGGGTTGTGGCGCAAGATTGCCGGCCTGCCGGACAGCCGCATCATCCGCATCGCGACTTCTGACAATTTCTGGTCGATGGGCGATACCGGGCCGTGCGGGCCGTGTTCGGAAATCTTCTACGATCACGGCGATCACATCTTCGGCGGCCCTCCCGGCTCGCCTGATGAGGACGGCGATCGCTTTGTCGAAATCTGGAACCTGGTGTTCATGCAGTTCGACCAGTCGGCCGATGGCACCCGCCGGGCGCTGCCCAAGCCTTCGATCGATACCGGCATGGGGATCGAGCGGATCGCGGCCGTCATGCAAGGCGTCCACGACAATTACGATACCGACACCTTCAAGGCGCTGATCGCGGCCAGCGAAGCGCTCACCAATGTCGCGGCCACCGGCGAGGCCGCGGCCAGCCACCGTGTCATCGCCGATCACCTGCGCTCGACCAGCTTTCTGATGGCCGACGGCGTGCTGCCGTCGAACGAGGGCCGCGGCTATGTGCTGCGCCGTATCATGCGCCGCGCGATGCGCCATGCGCACCTGCTGGGTGCGTCCGAGCCGCTGATGCACCGCCTCGTGCCCGCGCTCGTCACCGAAATGGGCGCGGCCTATCCCGAATTGGCGCGCGGCCGGGCGCTGATCGAGGAAGTGCTCGAACGCGAGGAAACCCAGTTCCGCCGCACGCTCGACAAGGGGCTCAAGCTGCTCGATGATGCCACCGGCGATCTGGATAGCGGCGGCGAACTCGACGGCGAAATCGCCTTCCGCCTCTACGACACCTATGGCTTTCCCTATGATCTCACCGAAGATGCGCTGCGCGCGCGCGGCATCGCGGTGGACCGCGCCGGGTTCGACGCCGCGATGGCCCGGCAAAAAGCTGCCGCCCGCGCCGCGTGGAAGGGCAGCGGCGATGCGGCCTCGGGCGAAGTCTGGTTCGACATTGCCGAGCGCGAAGGAGCGACCGAATTCACCGGCTATGCTGCGACGAGCGGCGAGGGCCGGGTGGTCGCCATTGTGCACGATGGCGCCGAGGTCACGAGTGCCGGTCCGGGACAGGATGTGGTTATCTTGACCAACCAAACGCCATTCTACGCTGAGAGCGGTGGCCAGCAGGGCGATACGGGTAGGATGAGAAGCCTAAGCGGGTTTATCGGCGGTGTGCTTGACACAAGCAAACCGCTGGGCCGTCTCCACGCCCATCAGGTCACCATCACCGCGGGCGAGGTCAGCGTCGGCGATAATGTGCAGCTCGAAGTCGATAATGCGCGGCGCGACCGCATCCGCGCCAACCACTCGGCCACGCACCTCGTCCATGCCGCACTGCGCAACCGCCTCGGCGGCCATGTCACGCAAAAAGGCAGCATGGTAGCCGAAGAACGCCTGCGCTTCGATTTTTCGCAGCCGGTCGCTTTGACGCCCGATGATATCGCAGCCGTCGAGGCCGAGGTGAACGCCGAAATTCGCGCCAACGAGCCGGTTTCCACCCGCCTGATGAGCCCGGATGATGCCGTGGCCGCTGGCGCGCTGGCGCTGTTCGGCGAGAAATATGGCGAGGAAGTGCGCGTGCTGGCGATGGGCCGTGCCGGGCAGGAAGGGCGCCGTTACTCCGTTGAATTGTGCGGCGGCACCCATGTGCGCGCTACCGGTGACATCGGCCTGTTCCGGATCGTTTCGGAAAGCGCCGTATCCTCCGGCGTGCGCCGCATCGAAGCGCTCACCGGCGAGGCGGCACGCGCCTGGCTGGTGGCGCGCGAGGAAGCGCTGAAATCTGCGGCCAGCGTGATCCGGGCAACCCCCGAGGAAGTGCCAGCGCGGCTTGCCGCCTTGATGGATGAACGCAAGCGGCTTGAAAAAGAGCTGGCCGAGGCAAGGAAAGCGCTCGCTCTGGGCGGCGGCGGCAGTGGCGCGGGCGGCGCGGCGGCCAGCGCGGATGAGGAGATCGCCGGGGTGAAATTCTCCGGGCAAGTGCTTGGCGGGCTCGATCCCAAGGAACTGCGCCCGCTGCTTGATGAGGCCAAGAAACGCCTCGGCTCGGGCGTGGCCGCAGTCATCGCGGTCAATGATGGCAAGGCGAGCATTGCAGCAGCGGTAACCGAAGATCTCACCGGGACGATCAGCGCAGTCGATCTGGTGCGCGCAGGCGTGGCGGCGCTTGGCGGGAAGGGCGGCGGCGGTCGGCCTGACATGGCGCAGGGCGGCGGGCCGGATGGCGACGAGGCAGCCGAAGCGCTCGCGGCGGTCAAGGCAGTGCTGGCGGCGCTTCAAGCGTAACGCAGCCGCCTTGGCGGTTCCCGCCTGCGCCGCGCAGTCAGCGCTCCATATCGGCAGCGCGCCGCCGGTCGCCTTCGCTGCGGCGCGCGGTGTTTTTTGCTTTGGCACCGCCACGCTGCGGCTGTGTGATGGTGCCATGTGTTTCGGTAGCCTGATGCTGCGGCCCGGCCTTCTTTGCGGCGGGATGATCGGGTTTTTGGGTCATGTCGCGTCCGCTTGCGCGGGGTGTAACAGCGCGGCGGAGGAATGTGCGGCGATTTGAGGCGAGCGGTGCCGCCGGTTAGCTCGAACGCAGCTTGGGCTTTTCGCTGAGGCCGCCGTCGCGTTCGAGCATTTCGCGAAACTCGTCGCGCTTATCGTGGATGCTGGCGATGACCGGGCCCATCGGCACGCCGATATCGACCAGCACGGCCTCCGAGAGTTGCAGCGAGCTTTCGAGTGTTTCGGGCACGGCATGGCTCGCGCCTGCGCGATAGAGCGCGGCGGCGTGATCGCCATCGCGGGCGCGCGCGACAATCAGCAGATCGGGGAAGGACTGGCGCAGCTTGGCGACAAGGCGCTGCGCCAGCACCGGTTCGTCCATCGTCAGCACCACCGCCGGGGCGGTTTCAATTCCAAGCCGGGCGAGCACATCGGGACGCCCGGCATCCCCGAACACCGCCTGATAGCCGTTGCGTTTGACATGGTTGATCAGATCCGGGTCGGAATCCAGCAGAATGCAGGGCTTGTCATGGGCGCGCAGCATATCGGCGATCAGCTGGCCGACGCGCCCGGCACCCAGAATGATCGTTCGCTCGGGCGCATCGTCCGGTTTGACCGGCAGGATCGGCAGCTTATCGACCCGCCGGGCCACCACCTTGCCCAGCTTGGCCAGCAGCGGCGTGACAGTGAGGCCGATGGCGGTGACAATCTGCCAGAACTGCACAGTATCCGCATCCAGCACCAATGCGCTGGTGGCAGCGGCAAGCACGATCAGCGTGGTTTCCGACGGGCTGGCCATCAGGATGCCGGTTTCCGCCGCCGTGCCGCGCCGCGCGCCCATCAATCGCAGCAGGATGCCGGTGACAATCGCCTTGAGGCAAAGCACGCCCACCACAGCCAATGCGATGGTGGCAAAATTACGCCAGATTTCAGCGAGATCCACGCTCATGCCGACGGTGATCAGGAACACGCCGAGGGCAAGACCCTTGAACGGCTCCATGATGCCTTCAACCTCGCCGTGATATTCGGTTTCGGCAATCAGCAACCCGGCGATCAGCGCGCCGACGATGGGCGAAAGGCCGACGACCGATGTCGCAAGGCTGGCCCCGATCACCACCAGCAGCGAGGCGGCGAGGAACAATTCCGGGTTCTTCGCGCGCGCCGCCTGGGCGAACAGGCCGGGCAGGGCAAAACGGCCTGCCACCAGCAGCACGGTCACCACCAGCGCGCCTTGCCACAAGGTGGTGACGATGCCGTTCATCCCGCCGCTGGCCGCATTGGGGGCGAGCGCGCCGAGAATGAAGATGATCGGCACAATCATGATGTCTTCGAACAGGAGCATCGAAAGCGCCGCCTTGCCGACCGGCGAACGGGTGCCCGAAATCGGCAGCACCATGGCGGTGGACGAAAACGCCAGCGCAAACCCAAGCGCGAGTGCGCCCGTCCCCCCAAGAGTGCCGGTAAAGGCGAACATGGCAGCCAGCGCGCTGCCGATGATCAGCAATTCGAGCGCGCCAAGCCCGAACACCAGCTTGCGCATTTCCCACAGGCGGTTGAACGAAAGTTCCAGCCCGATGGCAAACAGCAACAGGATAATCCCGAAATCGGCAAATGGCGTCAGCGCTTCGGGATCGGTGATGGTGATATGGACGAGCCATGGGTACTCATCCACCAGCGAACCGAGCCCGAACGGCCCCACCAGCACGCCGATCAGGATAAAGCCGATGATCGGCGTGATGCGAAAGCGCGCGAATACCGGAATCACGATTCCCGCTGCGCCGAGGATCACCAGCGCATCGGAAAGGATCGGAGAAGGTGCAAGTTCGCCCGCCACCCGTTCTACTTAACGCGGGCGGCGGGCGTTGTCATCTTGCGAATGACCCGGCGTAAATTGGCCGGTGCGGCGCGGTTACCCGTGGCTGGCCATTTCCTTTTCGAGGTTCTCGACGATGGTTTCGAAGAACTGCTCGGTGGTCTGCCACGCTTGCCCCGGGCCGATCAGCAGCGCGAGATCCTTGGTCATGTAGCCTTTTTCAACGGTCTGGATGCAGACGCGTTCGAGCGTTTCGGCGAATTTCACCACCTCGGGCGTCCCGTCGAAACGACCGCGATACATCAGCCCGCGCGTCCAAGCGAAGATCGAGGCGATCGGATTGGTGCTGGTCGCCTTGCCCTGCTGGTGCTGTCGATAGTGGCGGGTGACAGTGCCGTGCGCGGCTTCGGCTTCGACAGTTTTGCCGTCGGGGCTGAGCAGCACCGAAGTCATCAGGCCGAGGCTGCCAAAGCCCTGCGCCACGGTATCGGACTGCACATCGCCATCATAGTTCTTGCACGCCCAGACAAACTTGCCCGACCACTTGAGCGCGGATGCCACCATGTCGTCGATCAGGCGGTGTTCGTACACCATGCCCTTGGCCTTGAACTGCTGCGCAAAGCCTTCGGTCTCGAACACTTCCTGGAACAGATCCTTGAAGCGGCCGTCATAGGCTTTCATGATGGTGTTCTTGGTGGAAAGATACACCGGCCAGCCGAGGTTGAGGCCGTAGTTGAAGCTGGCGCGCGCGAAATCGCGGATCGAATCATCCAGATTGTACATCGCCATGGCAACGCCCGCGCTGGGGAAATCGAACACGTCGAGATCGATCTTCTCGCCATTCTCGCCATCCCACACCAGCCGCAGCTTGCCGGGGCCGGGGATCAGCGTGTCGGTGGCCTTGTACTGATCGCCAAAGGCATGACGGCCGACCACAATCGGATCAGTCCAGCCCGGTACAAGGCGCGGCACGTTGTCGATCACGATAGGTTCGCGGAACACCACCCCGCCCAGGATGTTGCGGATCGTGCCATTGGGCGATTTCCACATTTTCTTGAGGCCGAATTCCTCGACGCGCTGTTCATCGGGCGTGATGGTGGCGCATTTCACGCCGACGCCATATTGCTTGATCGCATTGGCGGAATCCACGGTCACCTGATCATCGGTCGCGTCGCGGTTTTCGATGGAAAGATCGTAATATTTCAGATCAATGTCGAGATAGGGCAGGATCAACCGCTCGCGGATCCACTGCCAGATGATCCGGGTCATCTCGTCCCCGTCAAGTTCGACGACCGGGTTTGCGACTTTGATTTTTTGCATGGCTAATGCCCTATCCTTGTAAGGCCCGGCGGCCGGGCTTCTCGTGGCTGATAGGATGTTCGTAACAGATCCCGCCGCGGGCTTTAGCAGAGGTGGCCGCTCATGCAAGGTGAGGGGCAGGGGGCAGCGGCGCGTGCCTCACACAATGCGCAGTCGCGCGGGCGCGCGACCTGCCTATGCTCCGGCCCTGCAAGGGAGAGCGGTGATGGAGGCACAGGAAATCGCGCGCCTCAAGGCGCTGATGGAGTGGGAAGCGCAGCGCAAGGCGCCGCCCGAAGGGTTCCCGCGCTTGCCCGATCTGCCTGCCGGGCGTTACACCAGCCCTGAATATTTCGCGCTCGAAATGGATCACGTCTTCCGCAAAAGCTGGCTGTTTGCCGGGCACATCGACGAAATCCCCGAGCCCGGCTGCTACATGCGCTGGCACAATGCGGGCGATCCGATTGTTATCGTGCATGGCATGGATGGGACGGTGCGCGCCTTCTACAACACCTGCCGCCATCGCGGCGCGCCGGTGGTGACTGCGGATCGCGGCAAGGCATCGCGGCTGCTGTGCGGCTATCACAACTGGACTTACAAGACCGATGGCACGCTGGTGGGTGTGCCCGAACGGCAGGATTTCCCGCCCGATTTCGATCTGTCCTGCCGCAGCCTCTTGCCGGTGCGGTGCGAACGGCTTGGCAATGTCATCTTCGTCAATTTCGATGAGGGCGCCATGCCCTTGAAAGAATGGATGGGGCCGCTGTGGGACGAATGGGCCGAGTTCGCCTTTGATCGCATCCGCCTTGCCGCGCGCCATTCCTTCGATCTCCAATGCAACTGGAAGATCGCGATGGAGGCGAACATGGAAGTGTACCATGTGCCCTTCATCCACCCCGACACAGTCGCGCCGCTGGTGGATGCGCGGCGCAATGTGAACACGCTTTATCCCCATGGCCATGCGCGCATGCTGGCCCCTGCGCCGCGCCAGACGGATCGCCAGCATGTCCGCGCGATTGATTCCCCGCCGGGCTGGCAGCAGATCGAAAGCGTGGGCGAATTTGGCCGCACCGCCACGCAAAGCTACACGCTGTTTCCCAACTGGGTCAGCCCGCTTTCCAACTATTTCGTGCCGCCGCTGGTATTCTGGCCCACCTCGCTCACCACCACGCGGCTGGAACTGGTGACGATGGCGCTCGATTGGGGGGATGGGCCTGCGCCCGATTTATGGACCGTGCCCGACGCGGCGCAGCCGGGTGGCCGGGCGATGAGCCCGATCATCCTTGAAGACACCCAGTTCGGCGAGGCGATCCAGCATTCGGTGCAATCGCGCGCGTTCCGATCAGTGCCGCTGTCCTATCAGGAAGCGCGCATCTATGCCTTCCACCAGAGCCTTGACCGGATGATCGGTGCGGCCAATGTTGCGCCCGGATTGCGCGCAGAGCCGGTGATCGGGCCGGAATGGGTCTGGCCCAATGATCCGCGCCTGGCGCAATTGGAGCGCGAGGCCGCCGAATAGAGGCGTCAGGCAGGCTTCAGCACCAGCGGCGATTGTGCTTCGGGATAGGTGCCAAGCTCGGCCACCAAATCCTTGGCAGAGGTGCAAAAGCTGGTCGGATCATAGGCAAACTGCGCCAGTTCCCCGCCCAGCAGCGTGTGATATTGCCGCAGCGCACGGTTGAGATTGGCGGTGCCGACATCTTTCGATGCACCTTCGGAAATCGGGCGCATGGTGCGCATCATCACCGCTGCCATCCGCTTCTGATCGACGGTGTAGGCGGCACAACTTGCTCCGATGGCTTCCTGCTTGGCAATCAGCACCATGCGCATGAACACCGCGCCCCGCTTGGTCTCATCGGGGATGAACTGTTTGAGATCTTCGAGCACCATGGCGCTGATATGCATCGCGATGCGGCCGTTGGGGGCAACCTCGCTGCGCGCGGCAGGCGGGCCGCTGGCAGTTTGGGCAGCGGCAGGCGCAGCCAGCGCGAGCGCGGCGATGGCCGGGGCAAGAATAGAACTGCGGAGCATGAAGTCCTCCTGAAAACCAAGGTGCCGTAAGGGATGCTGCGCGCTTACATGCGCTTGAAATCGGTCTTGCCGCTCCTGAAGCTGTAGGCGCAGCGCCACCGCTCGTAGTCGGGAAGCTTCGGATTCGGCCGCGCGCGCATGTAGACATAGGCCCATTCGTCGGTCATCTGCTTGGCCTCCTCGATGGAGACATTGCGCAGCCGGTTGCCCGCCGATTGTTCGAGGCACACGGTGCGCGCGCGATCAAGATCGACGCCCAGCGTGCCGAAGTCGCCAAAGCCGCCTACCATCCCTTCGCCGGCATCGGCAAAGGCGGCCGAAGCGCCAAACACGCGCTTGGTCCAGCCGTAGGAATAATGCCCGCGTTCATAGCATTGGCGCTGGCCCGGCGTGCACACGACATTGGCCGCCGGGGTGAAGGGGCCACCATAGAGCTTGCCATCCCACTGGCTGTCATGGCGGTGATTATCGCCGTGCTTGGTGGTGGCAACCGCAAGGCCGATGCCGATAGCGGCAAGCCCGCCAAGCACGGCGGCGGTGTTGTCGTTCTCGGCGGCTTTTTCATCGCGTTCGTCGGCCAGCGCAGGCACAGGGCTGGTGGCGGTGCCGGCCAGCGCGGCGGCGGCCAGCCACGAGGCTGCTGTTCTCATCGCGTCATCTCCCTTTTTCCCGATCATCGCGACGCCAGGCTAGCAGATCGCCCGGTCGCCGCAAAGTCGTGCGGGGCGGCCCGCAATGACGTTACGTTAATGCGGGTTTTACGAGCATTGTGACGAAATTGTCGCAGTTTGGCCTGGGGCCTAATCCTTTTGCTAGATGAGAGTGTGCTGCACCAGCCATACACCTGTCATGAAACTGAAAGGTGCAAAAGCACCGCAGTGGTTGGGAGTAGGGCCCGGCAGCAGCTGCGGCCAACTGGGAGAGAGAGCATGATGATCACACGTGATGCCCGAATTGCGTCCCGCGTCCGTCTGGGCGGCCTGCGCCGCGCCCTGCTGAGTGGTGGAGCGCTCGGCGTATTGGCCGCGCTGCCGCATGCAGCCTTGGCCCAGGATACCGCAGGCGACGCCGCAGCCGCGCAGGACGCCGATGAACGTGTCATCATCGTGCAGGCCCGCCGCCAGAACGAAACCCTGCAGGAAGTGCCGGTCACCATCACCTCGGTCTCGAACGAAGTGCTTGATGGCTATGTGATGAACTCGGTCGCAGCGATTTCCGCGCGCGTGCCCACGCTGAATGTGCAGGTGGGTGGTTCGGGTTCGGGCGGCCAGCTGTCTTTGCGCGGTGTCGGTTCATCGAACATCTCGGCCGCCTTTGACAGCGCGGTCGCCTTTGATCTCGACGGCGTGCAGATTTCCACGATGCGTCTGGTGCAGGCCGGCTTCTTCGACATGAAGCAGGTCGATGTGCTGAAAGGGCCGCAATCGCTCTATTTCGGCAAATCCGCGACCGCCGGTGTGTTCGCCCTCCAGACCGCCAATCCCACCGACGATTGGGAAGTGGGGATGACGGGCAATTATGAATTCGAAGAGCGCGGCTATCTGCTCAACGGCTATATCTCCGGCCCGATCACCGATACGCTGGGCGTGCGTTTTGCCGCGCAGTGGAACGATATTGAACGCCTTGTTGAATTGCAGCCCAATCTGGTTTCGGGCAATGGCCCCAATCGCGGGCAGACCAGCTTCATCAGCCGCCTGACGCTCGACTGGAAACCGACGAGCATGTTCGATGCCAACCTCAAGGTGCAGTACATGCGCAACGAGGGTGACGGCGCGGTGCAGCATTCCGATGTGTTCTGCGGCGCCAATGGCCGGGCTGATCCGGTGTGGCTGCTGAACGGGCTGGTCGCCATTCCGGCAGGCTATGATTGCAACATCCGCGATAACAAGTTCTTCATTCCAAATTCTGCCCCGGCGCTGGCAGGCGGGGTGCCGACCCCGTCGCGCGCGGCTGGCCGTAATGGCGTGCCCTTCAACGAATCCGAAATCTGGTTTGGCCGTCTGCTTGCCAACCTGCAGATTTCCGACGCGATCAAGCTGACCTCGACCACTGGCTATCTCAGCATGGATGCGGTGGATTTCGATTGCTACGGCTATGGCGGCCTTGGGCCGGCGTTCTCGCCGATCGGCAATGCGCTGGGCATTCCCGGATTTCTTGCTGCCAATGCCCCGGCGCTTGGCCGCACCAACGGGCCGGGCGTGGCGCAGGGCACGGGCTGTTCGGACCCGGTGAACCAGTTGCAGCAATTTACGCAGGAACTGCGCCTGCATTCCGATTTCGATGGGCCGATCAACTTCATGCTCGGCGCATTCTACGAAGATCGCAAATTCGTGTTCGACACCGCACAGCAGGCAGTCAACATCTCGCTCATTGCGCCCGATCCGGTAACCGGCTTCACCTATGACTGGGACAAGCGCCATGTCACCAAGACCGAAGCGGTCTCGCTGTTCGGCTCGCTGATCTTCGACATCACCGAAGACCTTGAACTGGTAGCAGGCGCGCGCTGGACCACCGAAGACAAGGTGCAGACGATCTCGATCCCCTATCTGCACACCTTGCTGCAAGGGCCGGGCTTTGTGCGACCGGGGTTCTTCTCGGCGCGATTTCGTTCAGCGACAGCAACATCTCGCCGGAAGTGACCTTGAAATACAAGGTCAATCCCGATCTCAACCTGTTTGCCGCATTCCGCACCGGGTTCAAATCGGGCGGGATCGACAATTCGGCGCTGCCGTCCAACAGCCTCAGTCAGGCGGCGCTCACCGGCAATTTCGACTCGCTGATCTTCCAGTCGGAAACCACCAAGGGCGGCGAAGTGGGCTTCCGCTCGCAGTTCAACAACCGCCGGGTGACGGTAAACGGCACCGCGTTCTATTATGTCGTCGATGATCTGCAGGTGCAGAACTTTGACGCCGTAAACGTGCAGTTCCTCACGCTGAACGCGGGCCAGCTTACCACCAAGGGCGTGGACCTGGAATTCAACTGGCGCACGCCGGTGCAGGGGCTGACGATTTCGGCCAACGGGACTTATCTCGATGCCAAGTTCACCGATGATTTCATCACGGCTGCAGGCGGAAATATCCGCGGCCGTGCTGCGCCGCGCGCGCCGGAATTCTCGGGCAACCTCGCGTTTGACTGGGCCATTCCGCTGGGCGAAAGCCTTGATCTGAAGCTGGGCGGCAACATGCTCTATTCGGGCGAATATTTCGCCGACCAGCAGACCTTCAACGATTTCGTGCAGGATGATTATGTCACTTTTGATGGCAACATCTCGATCGGCCATCCCGATGGCAAGTGGCGCGTTTCGCTGATCGGGGTCAACCTGACCGATGAACTCTTCGCGCTGTCCTCGGGGCCGCGTCCGTTCCTGCCGCCGGGCGGTCCGGCCGGGTTCGGCATCCCGCGCGGCGATGATGCGGTGGTTTCGACCAACCGCGGGCGGCAGGTCTTCATCCAGACCAGCTTCCGTTTCTGATCCTTGCCCGCAAGGGCTGCAACCCGGAGGGCGGGCCTGTTACGAGGCTCGCCCTCTGCGTGTTGCGGTAAGGTCTTCACAAGCGGAGGATTTTCAAGCAGATAGGCGCGCAAGGCAGCGGAGGTTCGCTGCGATCGGGGAGCATTGCGCGCATGTTCGGCTTCGGCCGCAAGGATCGGCAGGGCAGGCAGGTGCGGCTCGAACATCGCGGGCGCAATCTGCGCGCCTCGCGCACCGGCGGGCTGGCGGCGCGAGCAGGGACAAAGGCAGGGCCGGTCAATGCCACAATCAACTCTGCCCATGGCCTGCGCCTTTCGACCCGGCTCGCCAAGGGCACACATGTTGCCATGCAGCGCGGGCGGTTTCGCTTGCAGGGGCGCTGGAATGCCGGCCCGCTCGGGTTCAACCTGTCGAAATCGGGGGTCAGCGCGTCGCTGCGCACGCAGACCGGCACCTTCAACTTCCTCAAACCGCGCTATTCCTCGTTCAAATTCGCCGGCATTCAGGTGCGCGGCAAGAACGCGGCCTACCTGCAAGCAGCGACGCTGTTCGTCACGGGCTCAATCATGTTGACGGTGGTACTGGTGCGCGCAGCGATCTTTGCCGGATGGCTGTGCTATCTGATGGCCGCCTTCCTGTGGGATCTGGCGCGCGGCTTCTTCAATGGCGCGCGGGCCAGCGCTGGTGCCGGGGCCGTGGTGCCTTCGGGCGATCAGATTACCATGAAAGATTAGGCGGCTTTACGCGGATTGCGCGCCCGTGAGCGTTCGAGGCGATGATTTGCCTCGTGCTTGCGATTATTACCATGGACACAGATAGCAGGTTCATTCACTATCCAAGCAGGAAACTATATTTGCTTTTGATTGGCCGGATACATGACAATCACCATAAGGCTGGCGACGTGCAATGATTTGGCTGCCATCGAACAGGTGACCGAGCGTGCCATCGTGGAATTGCAGCGCGGGTTTCTTTCGCCTGCCGAGATCGCGGCGAGCCGTCACTTCATGGGGATCGACACGCAGTTGCTCCAGGATGGCACCTATTTCTGCGCGATGATCGGATCTTGTGTGGCGGGCGTGGGCGGGTGGAGCTGGCGGCGCACGCTTTACGGCGGGGAGCATGCGGGCGAGCTGATTGATCCGACCCCGCTTGATCCGGCGCGCGAACCGGCCCGGATCCGCGCGATGTACACCGATCCCGCGTTTGCGCGGCGCGGGGTGGGGCGGGCGATCATCACCGCGTCCGAAAACGCTGCCCGCGCCGCCGGATTTCGCACCGCCGAGTTGATGAGCACGCTTGCCGGAGAGCCGCTCTACCGGGTTTGCGGCTATCACATTGTGGGCGCGCCCGAGGCGTTTCACGATGGCCCGGTGGCAGTGCCGCTGCTCAGGATGCGCAAACCGCTTGCCGCGTGACGGGTAAGGCCGCCCCGGCGTGCCTCAGCTTGCCGGGGCGGCTGTATCAGCCGATCAGAACCGCGCCGAGGTGCGGATGTACCAGAACCCGCCGAGCTGGCCGATCGGGGCAAAATCATTGTAGAGTGATCCGTTGGCCGCGCCGCCTGTCGAGGTGAAGACGTTGCGGGTCTCACGCTCGGGAAAAGTGTTGAACAGGTTCTGCGCACCGATCGCGACGCGGTAATTATCCTTGATGGTCACGCCCACTTCGAGATCAAAGCTCGCCTGCGCGCCGAATTTTTTCGAGAACGGCACCGGATACAGCGCCTGCGCCTGTGCCAGCGTGGTCACGCCCACGCTCGGCGTCGGGCCCAGCCCTGTGGTGATCGGATCGAAGAAGCTGGTGTAGCTGCCAAAGTAATTGACCCGCGCGGTCGCATCGAAAATGCCGTTGCGATATCTCTCGCTCAGCACTGCGCGCCATTGCGGCACCGCGCCTTCGATATTGCCGACGCGGACATCATCAACGGGCGTGAAATTGCTCAGCACCCGGCCGCTTGCCAGCGTGCCGTTGATGACCTTGCGATCCGTCACGCGCGTCTGGTTGTAATTCACCGCAAGGCTGGTGTTGAACTGGCCCCAGCCGGTGTTCGCGCTGTGCTGGGCGACGAAATCGAAACCCTGGGTGCGGGTGTCAAAGGCGTTGGTGAAATACCGCACCGCGCCCAGCTCGGCCGCTTCGGCCACGCCCTGCGCCAGCAGGAATTGCGCATCGGTCAGCCCGTTGGCGTTCACCATATTGGGGTTGATCTGGCCCGAAATGCCGATGCGATCATTGACCTTGATGTTGTAGTAATCCAGCGTCACCGAAAAACCGCCGCCCGGTTGCAGCACGAGACCGGCCGAAAGGTTCACCGACTCTTCCGGGCTCAGCGGTTCGGCAAGGTAGAACTGGCCGATGGCGCTGTCGGGCCGGGCGGTCTGGATGCCCTGCGGCGTGGTCGCGCCGAAGGGGAAGCCGGTGGTCAGGTTCTGGGTGAACTGCTGGCCCGGTGTCGGCGCACGGAACCCGGTGGAAGCCGTCCCGCGCACGGCGAGCGCATCGACGATCTCCCAGCGCGCGCTGATCTTGCCGTTGAGCGTGCCGCCGAAGTCGTTGAAATAGTCATAGCGGCCCGCAATCCCGATATCGAAGCCTTCGACCGGGGTCGCCTCAAAGTCGATATAGCCCGAATAGTTGTTACGCCCGCCCTCGATCACCGAAGCAGGGCCGAAGCCCTGGAACCCGTTGGAGCCGGGCAGCGCGGTTGCCGTGCGCACAAAAGCCGGAGCCGAAGCGCCCGGCGTGCCGCAGCGCACCGGAGCGCCTGGCCAGCCGGCATTCGAACAGGCGTTGTGATGCAAAGGGGCCGACTTCCCATGAAGCGCGGTCGCCAAGGCCGACTTCGAAGGCTTCGCGCCGCACTTCCACGCCCCAGGCGATGAACAGCGGTTCGGCAAAGCCGATCTCGGCAGTGGTGTTGAAATCGGCGTTGAAGTTGAATTCCTTCTGCACGAACTTGCCCATGTAGAAATCAGTCGGCGTGTTCGGACCGAGCGAGGCGTTGATGGTATCGCTCATGAAGTATTTGATCTGGTTGGTGCCATACATCAGCGAGAAATCGTAATTGATCCCCCATTCTTCGCCCTTGATGCCTGCAACGATTCCGATGTCTTCATTGGTGGATTCGAAGAAGGGGATGAAGCCGTTGCGGAAACTGGCGAAGCGGTTGTCATCGTTGATGTTGAAGGTCGCGCCGTTCAGATCCCATTGCGGGCGGCCTTGCGCATCAAAACCGATGCGATCGAGGAACACCGGGTTGACCGAGCGTCCGGTGGTTGCCGTGCCGGGCCGTCCGGGAATGGGATCATGGGTGATCGCAATCGGCGTGCGCAGGTTGAAATCATTGCCCTGACGCTGCCAGCCGTAATTGGCAAAGGCATAGAAGGTCGCATCGCCTGCCGGGATTTCGGTGTTGATGGTGGCGCGATAGGCGTTGTTTTCCGGCCCGCCGAGGCGGTTGCCGGTCGGCTGATCGGGGATGATCCCGCGTGCTGCCAGTCCGGCAATGGTCGGGCGCGGTACGGAACGGTCGAACACTTCCTGATTGATGAATTCGCCGGTGATATTGAAGAAACCGCCATTATCGCCCAGTTTGGCACCATAAAAGGCGGTGATCTGGGTATCTTCGCCGTCGCCTTCATAGGATTGGCCATAGCGCGCAGTGACTTCCAGGCCGGTGTCGCGGCGCAGGCCGATATTGATCACGCCTGCAATCGCATCCGAGCCATATTGCGCGGCTGCACCATCGCGCAGCACTTCGACGCGGCCCACTGCAGGGCTGGAGATTTGCGACAGGTCAGCGCCCTGCGCACCTGCGTTGAGCGCGCCTGCGGCCACCTGCACCAGCGACGAGCGGTGCATGCGCTTGCCGTTGATAAGCACCAGGATCTGATCGGACGGAAGGCCGCGCAGCGTCGGCGGGCGGACAAAGGCCGAAGCATCGCCCAGAAGATTGCGCTGCTGGTTGAACGAAGGCACCAGCGTTTGCAGGATGGTCTGCAATTGCGGAGCGGGTTGGGCGCGGAAATCCTCGGCGGTGAAGACATCGACCGGCGCCGAGCTTTCCGGCACGGTGCGATCACTCCGGCGGGTACCGGTGACGACCAGCACCTTGCCATCGTCTTCAGCGGTGGGTTGTACCTGATCCTGCAGCACTTCTTCGGCAGCAACGGGTGTGACCGGGAGAGCAAGCGAAGCGAGAAGAAGATGACGAATACGCATCGAAGAGGCCCCTGTTGTTAGTTTTTTCTGCAACGCAACAAAAGCACTGATCATTTGGCATGGCGCAACTTCTTTTTCATTTTCTGCGTCAAATGACTTATAATGTTTTAAAATATTTCAGCGAATTGATTTATAAGGTATTTGTGCAATTGCGTCACACCTTCGCAGTTGCGATATTTTGGAATATTGTTTCATCGAAGCCCGATTTTGCGTTCAACTCGGTTGTTGATGAGGGTTTTGGGGTAACAATCTTCTTGGCGAATCCTGTCCGGTGATTAAATGCCTCGAACGTGAACGACATCCCGACCCTTCTGCTTGCCATTCCTGCTTTGCTTGTCGCCGGTGCCGCCGCCGGGTTTGCTGGCGGCCTGTTCGGGATCGGCGGCGGGTTTGTGGTGGTGCCGGCGCTGATCTTCATCCTGCCGCTGATCGGCGTCGTGCCTGACGAAATCACCCATGTCGCAGTGGGCACATCGCTCGCCTCGATCATCTTCACCTCGATCCGCTCCACGCTCAGCCATGCCAAGCGCGATTCGGTCGATTTCGATCTGCTGCGCGGCTGGGCCTTGTGGGTTGTACTGGGCACCGGGGTGGGGACATTTGTCGCCGATTTTGTCTCAAGCGCGCAATTGGCGCTGATTTTCGGCAGCGGCGTGCTGGCCTTTGCGGTCTATTTCCTGCTGCCGGCGCGGCAGGGCGCGCCGATGTTCGCCGCGCTGCCATCGGGCTTGCCGCGTGCCGGGATTGCGAGCGCGCTGGGCGTGTTTTCAACCTTGCTGGGGATCGGCGGCGGCACGCTCACCACCGTCACCATGACAGTATGCGGCGCGCCGATCCACCGCGCCATCGGCACAGCAGCGGGAATGGGGGCGATCATCGCGCTTCCGGCAACGCTCGGCTTCATGATCATCGGGTTTGGTGCGAGCGGCACCGGCTGGGGCGCGCTGGGCTATGTCAATCTGCCCGCAGCGCTGGCACTTATCGCCACCTCGGTGCTGTTTGCCCCCTATGGCGTGGCGGCGGCGCATTATCTTCCCGCGCCGATCCTGCGGCGCTGTTTTGGCGTCTATCTGGCCTTCATCGGGGTAGTGATGATCGCCAAGTTCTGATTCTGTGTCACTTATCGCCGAAAGGAGCTGTCTGATGTTGTCGAACCGCCGTGCATTTCTGGGCCGTGCCGGTCTTGCTGCCGGGCTTGGCGCGGTGCCGCTACCGGGCCTTTCGCTGGCCGCTGCCGCGCCGCAGGTGGAGCCCGATTTCGGGCCCAAGATCGGCCAAGCCCTGCTGAGCCGCAACGAAAACCCCTATGGTCCGGCCCCGTCAGCCTTGAAGGCGATTGCCGAAACCGCGCAGATGGGCTGCTATTACACTGATCGCGGCAATGAAAAACTCACTGCCATGATCGCCGAACGGCACGGGGTGAGCCCCAAGCAGGTGGTGATCGGCGAAGGATCGACCGAAGTGCTCAACGCGATTGCGCTGGCCTGGGGCCGCAAGGGCGCAATCCTGTGCCCGTCGCTGTTCTGGGACACCACCGTGCTTTACGGCGAGCGGCAGGGCGTCACGTCGATCCGCGTGCCGCTGGCTGCCGATATGAATGTTGACCTGAAAGCCATGGCCACCAAGGTCAGCGACGCGGTTTCGCTGGTGCAGATCTGCAATCCCAACAATCCCACCGGCATCCTTATCCCGGCCGCCGAACTCAAGGCTTTTGCCGCAGCCGTCAGCCCCAAGGCGACTGTGCTGGTGGATGAAGCCTATAACGAACTGACCGATCGGCCTGACGACAATACGATGATTGATCTCGTGAAGGCTGGCGCAGATGTGATCGTGTGCCGCACCTTCTCGAAGATCTACGGCATGGCTGGCCTGCGTGTCGGCTATGCGATCACCTCGGAAGCCAATGCCAAGCTGATCCGCGCCCACCAGATGAGCTTTGGCGGCAATGTTGCAGGGCTTGCCGCTGCGATTGCCAGCTTCAACGACACCGCCTTCCTCAGTCAGTCGCGCGCGATGGTGCTGGAGGGGCGCGAGATGATCATCGATGCGGTGAAAAAGGCCGGGCTCACCGCGCTGCCTTCGCAGACCAATTTCGTGTTTGTGAAAGTCCCCGATGCCAACGCCTTGCGCGAAGCGATGGCGGGCAAGGGCATTGCGATCCGCGGCGCCTATGGCGATCTCAACGGCTATTCACGCGTCAGCACCGGCAAGCTGCCCGATGTCGCCCGCTATGCAGCAGCCCTGCCGGAACTGGCTGCCAAGCTGTGGGCCTAGGGCGCCGCTGACCTTGGTTTGCACCAGGTCTGAAAGCTTGGATCTCGGTTGAAAGCACTGTGCGGCCGCAATACACCAAGCCCGGCGTCGGCAGGCCTGACATCGCCCTGATCAAGCCGGGACAGCCGGCGCGCGCCTTCATCGAACTCAAAGCGCCGGGGAAGTCTGCAGACCCCAAGGAATGGAAAGGCCAGCACGACAAACGGCAGTATGGGCGCCTGCAGGAGCTGGCGCATTGGGCAGCCAGCAACTTCTTCGACTTCCGCCTGTTCGAACGCGACAAGCTTGTCGGCAAGGCCGCGATCCTGCCGGCCGAGGCTATTGATCCAGCCATCTCTGACGGCGCTGCAGAAGGTCTGATCGACGCACACGATCCGGCGCGCTTCCGCGAGTTGCTCGCCCAGCTGCTCCGCGCGCATGCTCCGCCGCCGCTGGGCACGCCGCTCGATGAGATCTCATCCGCCGATATTCTGTTCATGCACGATCTGGCAGTTGGGACCGCGGGCCGGGGCCCCGGGATCGGGCGCAGGCTGGTTGAAGGCGCGTTCGATCTTGCGGTGCGTGATGGCTTGAGGTCTGCCGGGCTCGTCGCGGTCGAGGGTGCGGCTGCCTTCTGGCTGGCCATGGGCTTTACCGCGCTCGATGCTACGCCCGAAATCGCCGCCAAGCTGGCAGGCTACGGGCGCGGGGCCGCGTGGATGGGCCGTGCGATCGGTTGACTCCCGATGCGCGCGGCGCTGACAATCCCTGCGCCGATCAGACCCATGCCAGCGAAGTGAAACCAGCGGAGCGGCTCGCCAAGGATCGTCACGGCCAGCAAGGCTCCGACCACGGGCATGATGTTGAGATAGAGGCCTGCAGTGGCCGAACCGAGCAACTCGACCCCGCGATTGAAGAAGAGATAGGCAATCAGCGAGGGAAACAGGCAGACATAGCCGATCGCCAGCCAGCTTTCAGGGCGGCTTTCGATCAGGCGACCGCTGGCGATCTCGGCCACGTAAAGCGGCGAGATGACTGCAATACCGATCATGAAAGTTGCAGCGAGAAAGCTGAGCGGGTGCACGCCTGGACGCTTGCGCAGCAACACAGAATAGCACGACCAGACGACAACCGCCGCACAGATTACGAGATCGCCTGAATTGAACTTCAAACCGATGAGTGCCGACAGATCGCCGCGCAGCACGATCATCAAAGCACCGGTGATCGACAGGCAAATGCCGGTGATTTGCGGCAACCGGACATTCTCCGCGAACACCAGTGCACCCAGCGTGAGGATCAGCGCTGGCTGCAGCGCCTGCAGCAGGAGACCGTTGACCGCAGTGGTGGTCTGAAGGCCGGTGTAGAGCAGCGTGTTGAACGTGCCGATCCCAAGGGTACCCAGCACCAGCATCCATTTCCAATTTGCTCGCAAAATGCGCCAATCGCGCCGCAGATACGGCAAGGCGAACGGTAAAAGCACAAGCAATGCCAGCACCCAGCGCCAGAAGGCCAGCGCTACGGGTGGCATCACATCACGCGCTGCGCGCCCGACGATGGAATTCCCCGCCCAGAACAAGGCCGTGAAGCTAAGAAGCAAGTAAGGGCGCGACCAGACCCAGCTGATTAATCGAGCTTGCAACGCGCGCATGATGCTGTTTGCTAGCGCGCCAGGCTCGCGAGCGCTGCACTGGCGCACTGCTCATCGCTCGCTGATTCACCGGAGCCCGCGACGCCGATCCCGCCAATGACCTCTCCGGCGTGGACGACGGGCAAACCACCACCCAGCAACAAGAGTTCAGGAACATTTGCAAGGTTACGTGATCCGGGATCAGTTGCTGCGCGCTCCGCAAGCACGGAGGTGCTGGTCTTGGTCGATAGCGCAGTGAAGGCCTTTCGCTCTGCGGCACGGCTATTGTGGGGCCCGACCTGATCGGCCCGCTTGAGCACGATCAGGTTGCCTCCGCGATCGACGATCGCGACAACCGCTTCCCTGTTCATGGCACGGCAGGATGCCAGCGTCGCGTCAGCCAGCGCACTGGCCATTTCGAGCGAGACTGAGCGTTGCGCGACGGGCGCAGGCGAGCCAGCCATTGCTACAAGGACAAGTGGAGAAAGGAGGCTGATCATTGTCAATTGCCGCGATAGGTCGAATAGCCAAAGGGGCTGACCACAACGGGAACATGATAGTGCCCAGCCTTGTCCGACACGCTGAAGGTTACAGTAATCTCGGGGAAGAAGGGCTTCGCTTCTGCGTTCGGATAGGCGGTCATATCGAATTGCAGCCGATAGACTCCGGTGTCGAAATCAGCGCCCGGGCCAAAGCTGCGCACGCGGCCGTTCTGGTCCGTGCGGGCCGTCCCAACCTCCACCCAGGTTCCGGCAGCGTCACGCTTCGAGAGAGTGACAGGGACATTTGCGCCGCCGACACCTTCTGCAAGGTCGAGCACATGGGTCGATATCTCTGCCGCCGCCGCTGGAACTGCGATGAGGCTGAGCGCGATCGGTGCAAGCAGGCTGGATGTCTTCATCGGTCTGATCCTGATTTTTTGGCTGGGCCAAGGAATGGGAATATCTGCCCGTAGCGCAGGGCTGCTTCATATTCGAATGAAATGATTGAATGGTCATCATTCACATCTATAATGATACCGTGTTCGACCCCAGACTTCTCGAGGCGTTTGTGGCGGTTGCCGATGCCGGGAGCTTTACAGCTGCGGCCCACCGGCTGCACTCGACCCAGTCAACGATCAGTCAACAGATCGGCCGACTTGAGGGTATCGTTGCCAATGTGCTGCTCGATCGCTCTGCCCGACCCGTCAAGCTAACCCCAGCGGGCGAACGCCTGATCGGATATGCGAGGCGCATTCTCGCCCTGCAAAGCGAGGCTGCCGCGTTGCTGGCTGATCCTTCGGGCAGCCGAACGCTTCGGGTCGGCTTGCCCGATGACCTGATGACGGCCACGATGAGCCAGGGGTTTGCCCGCTTTGCGACGCGCTACCGTGAAATTCGCCTCGATGTCACGACCGGGCTCAGCAGGGAGCTTTCGCTGCAGTTTCGCGAAGGGGAATTCGACGTGGTTATCGTCAAGGAACCCCGTGCGCAGGACGACGCGCGCGCCAGTTTTTCCGAGCCGCTAGCCTAGGTCGAGGGCGCCTGCGAATTGCAGAAGTGGTCTGAACCGATACCGCTTGTCGCCTTCCCGCCGGGCGGGCTCTACCGGGACCAGATGATCGAGCAGGTCGAGGCCGCAGGATTGCGCTGGTATCTGGCCTTTACTGGCAACAGTCTTGTCAGTGTGCTGCGCGCGGTGGAGGCCGGGCTTGGCGTTTCGATCCTGCCTGTTGCCACGATCGCGCCTTACGCAGTTCGGAGTTGCCTGGCAGTTTAAGCCCGTCCCGTCGATGGTCCTGTCGGCTTACGCATGGGAACAGGACGCCGCAACGAACGAACTTCTGTCGGTTTTGACCGAGATCGTGTCGCTCGAACGGACGGCGGGCAGGCAACCGGGAAGGCCGACGGCCGAGGCCTGAGCACAGGCCTGCAAAGGCCGCCCGAACATTTCGCGCAATGAACGACGGCCTTTGTTCGGCTTCTACCCTTGCATAACGTCTATGATCCGCAGCGGCCGCTCCTTTCCAGCGCGATCAGGCCACATGATCGACTGGCCTGCCTTTAGGCCGAGGAGTCCGGCTCCGACCAGAGACAGGATCGAGATGCGACCTGCGTCGAAATCGGCTTGTGTCGGATACACAAGCTGCAGGGTGCGTTCGACGCCGCTCGCTTCATCGATGAACTTCACCGTCGCTTGCATGGTCACGATATCGGGCGGGATTTGGGCATCAGGGATCACTTCGGCGCGGTTGAGTTCCCGCAGCAGGAGCGCGGCAACCTGCGGGAGACGGTCTTCTGCTGTGATAGCAAGGTTGGTTACACGGTCGGCATCGCTCGCCCGGATCACGATTGGGGTCTGAGCATCGGCAGCTGGGTGGTCAGTCATGACAATTCCTTCCGCGCCATGCGTTATGGCGCGTTCAATGCGCCTGCGGGCGCAGAATGATTGATGGGTGAAGTTGGATTTGCCCCGGACTGCGCCGGTCGTGTTCATCGCTGTCCGGGGGCACTAGCCCCAAACGAGCGGACTCGTGCGACAGCGTCGAAGCTGAACAGAGGGGCAGTATGACATTACCGTCATATGATCTTGACTCCCGATGAAGTCAAACCTGTGCTGCAGCGCGACAGATCAGTGGGTCAGCGCTTTTCTCAGTCCCCTGACCACACAGTGTGCGGCGCTCGGCGCAACCGCAATCTGAAGCCCGGTCGCTTTGACCAATGCCGATTTGACAAGGCCGACAGCTGCGCTGCCACCGGTCAGCACGATACCTCTATCGTGCACGTCACGGCTCAGTTCAGGCGAAAGGCTGCCGAGCAAATCGAGCACCATACGGGTGATCCCGGCGGTGTGCCGCGCTGCGACCGGCAGCAATTCGTGTACCGGCAGCCTGATCTCTTGTGGAAGTCCGGTCACAAGGCTGCGCCCCTTGACAACCACCTCGGTTGCGGAGGTGGTTTTGTCCTGTTCCGCACCGATTATGTCGCACTTGATTCTTTCAGCGGTGGTCGGGCTAATCAGGAACTTATGATGAAAGTGCAGGTAATCGACGATTGCTGCATCAAGCGCCTCACCTCCCCCGCGAAGCGACGCCGCTGCGCAGATGCCGCCAAGCGAAACGACGGCGGCCTCCGTTGTGCCGGCGCCGCATTCCACAATCATCGAGCCGCGTGGTTGATCGACATCAAGATCGGCACCGCGCGCGGCTACCAGCGGTTCTGATAGCAGCTCCACCCCGCCAAGTCCGGCGTCCCGCGCCGCTGTCAACAATGCGCCGCGTTCTGCCTTGGTAGCGTCAGCCGGAACACCGATGATAGCCCGGAACGACCGCAGCCGGCGCTGGCCGACGCTGGCTTGAACCGCATAGGCCAGGAAATGGCGTGCGGCCAGAATGTCCGCGAGCACGCCGCGATTGAGCGGGCGCACGATCCGCAGATTGCCCGTCGTTCGATCCTTCATAAGCTGGGCGGCATTTCCGGTAGCGACGAGCTCGCCGAAGCCAGAACCTGTGGCGAAACAGCACACGGATGGCTCGTCAAACACGATGCCGCCCTCTGCCGTCACGACCCGGGTATTCGCCGTGCCGAAATCAATTGCGAGGTCCGGTTTGCCAGAGCCATTGAACAGTCTTCTCATCAGGTGCTGGTAGCAGGCCCGAAACTGGATGTCTCGCTGCACAACGCATGCCTTGCCCGCGCACGCACTTGCAGATCAGCCAGCGAAAATCTGGTTGGTGGCCAGAGTTTGTCTTTTTTGCCTGTGGTCGCAATTTGCGGGCAAGGGTGTATGTGGCTGGCGCAAGGCAAGTGGGTACGAATGAATAAGGACTGCTATGGCACCCGAGCCCGGAACCAGCGACGACACTGAAGCCGTTGGCGGACATACCCAAACGCTGGTCGAGCCCGCGCCTCGCTTGTCCCAGAGGTACAGGCTTTGGCGCCGTATTGTGCGGTCACTCGGCCCGGCGATGCCCCGGCCTCGCCCGCAAGAGGCGCTGCGCGCAGGCCTGGGTGCGGGGATTGCCCTGTCATTGAGTGGCGGGTTGCTGGTCGTGCTCAACGCCTGGCGCGGTGATTTTGCCAATTTTTTGCTGATCGCGCCGCTCGGTGCGAGCGCGTTCTTGCTGTTTGCCATCCCGAACTCCCCGCTGGCTCAGCCCTTCTCGGCGATCATGGGCAACACAATGTCGGCCCTCGTTGCGATCGCTGTGCTCCAGCTTGGCCTGCCAGCCGAAGTCAGCGTTGGCCTTGCTGTGGGCGGGGCTATTTTTGTGATGGCAATTCTCAGGGCAATGCACCCGCCGGGAGGTGCAGTGGCGCTCGCGACCGTGCTGATCGCTGTGGAAGGTGGCAGGGTTGGCATTGCCTTTGTGCTGTCACCCGTCTTGCTCGACACTGCGCTTCTAGTGTTGCTGGCGGTCGCCTACAACCGCCTTACCGGGCGGCGATATCCGTTCCGTCAGGCTCCCGAGATCGGTGCCCACCAAACCGGCGATGCTGCGCCCGACCGGCGGCTGGGGTTGGCACCGGACGTGCTGGAGCGTGTTCTGAGTGAGTTTAATCTCGGTGCAAATATAGGGGCCGAGGATTTCGGGCGCATACTAGCGGCAGCCGAGGCTGAAGCTGCGCGCCGCCATTTCGCCGGACTGACATGTGGCGAAGTCATGTCGCAAGATATCGTGTCGGTCGCGCCAGACACTTCGCTCGTCACCATTGCCGATCTGTTCCGCAAGCATCACTTCAAGACGTTACCCGTCGTGGATGCAGACCGAAAGCTCAAAGGGATCATCTCGCAGAACGATCTCATTCAGCGGACCCGAAGTCTTGCGCTTCCGCAGAAAGGGGGATTTGCTGGCAACCTGCGCGCGCTGCTTGATCCGGCCAACCGAAGGATATCGGCGCAAAATATCATGACGATAGATTTCCGGGTCGTCAGACCTGAAGACGGGGTCGGGATACTGGTGCAATTGCTGGCTGATGGCGGCGTTCAGGCTGCTCCGGTGGTTGAAGGCCAAAGACTGATCGGGATTGTCACGCGCTCTGATCTGCTGGCGGTCCTTGCACATCAGACTGTTCTGGCAGGCGCGATGTCGCGGAGTGAATAGGGCCATCCGCCATACTGAAGCGAGCCCAACGCGTGAAGCAATTGGTTCGCACGGTTGATATGCCCTGCATTTTGTGCGGCAAGCGCAAGCGCCTGCATCAGCAGGTTGGGATCGAACGGTATAGCAGCAGGCATTCCAGAAAGGCATTCGCTCGAGATCACGCAGACGTGCTGATCATGCCAAAGCAAGGGCCACGGTCCGCTGAGGCATCTGTTTTCCGAAAGCATGGCGATCACCTCGCTGCGCAAATCAGGCAAGGTGATAATTGCCTCTCCAATGCACAGATCCCGGGCCAAGTCGTCTCGTGCGTTTTCGATCGACAAAAACTCGATTGGGATACTGTCACGCAATTTGGCGAGATTTGGCAAAAGCATGTTCATGATGACCCGGTTGCGGCGCCGGGCATCTGTCACGATCGTTATCTTCCTGCGATTTTCACGGATTGCTGCTTCAATCATTGCCAGCAGCACATCAGGCCTTGGGGATGGATCATCTCGGACACAACCAGCAGCAAGCGGTGACATCAAGACCGGACCATTCGGGCCAACCTGCGCTTGATCGTGTCTGAAGGAGATGCAGGGATATGCGCTGATCCAGCGAGCGCGAGGCGCGGGCAGATGCCTGGATCTTTGAAGCCTATCAACTGACCAGCATTGCCATGGCGCAAAGACCGGCGGTGAGGGCTGGGAAGCCATCCCTTTTGCCCACGCCATCAAATGTCGGAGGCTGAAGGCAGAGCGTCTGGGCAGGAAATTGATATCGATGTCACCCTGCCGCGCCAGTTCGGATGTTGCCGCTTGCCAGGCCGCAGGGATACAGCCGGGCGCGGGCAGGCGGAGGTTCAGAATAGGGCTTGGTAAGAGGGCTAATCGTGCAGGGCCGCTGTCAGGCGGGCGCGGTTCAACCAAATGCGAGCATGTGGGAGTCGCGCTTTTGAGCCTCTGATGGTGTTTCAAGTTTCCAGGACCTTGTTCTAAATCACTTTGACAGACGCAACCGGTGCGGGACTTGTTGCGGGGAGAGAGATCATCGCGCAGCCTAAGCTCGACCATGATCAGCAGTCAGGATTGGCGTCCTTGCCCGCTGGCGAGGTTGCGCAGCCGGGTAGGCTCAAAAACGCCTGCAGCTTAGCGGCGAGCCGAAGCACGACGGCAAATCGGCCATAGCCGCTGACAGATATGGAGTTGGTGAGTTGTGCCTATTTGACCGAGGAGGCGAGAAAATCCCGCTCCATAATTCTGGGTCGAATAAGTTCCGGGCTTGGCGTCGTTAGAGCAGCACAAGCCCGGGCTGGAAGCGCGCGGCGAGTTGACCACCATGGTAAACAAAGCGCGGAAATGTGGAAGGACATTCCATGCGGCCGAGACTACGCGCTTCCGATTGCAAGTCAAGTTTGCTTCAAGCGATCGGGAGTGGCGTCATCATCGATGCGGAACGCCGAATGGTTTAAAAATACAGCCCGGTATGGACTTGAGGTAGCACCGCAGTGGCGGGTGGATCAATCCATGTAGGGCAATCCCTGAAGACATCGCCACAGGATGCAAGGGCAACACGCCCGCGCTTATCGCCGCACACACTTCACCCACCAAGAAGAACACCATCCGACTTTAAACTGTCGATGTCTGTCACGTTGCTACCGCCGTTGGTCCGCCTTAGGGGGAAGGCTAGGGTGCAGACTCGTTCAGAGCCAGAATGCGACGGCGGCAGCGAGGCTTACGGCGGATAGGAAGTTTCTGGCGAGCTTGTCATAGCGTGTGGCGATGCGGCGGAAGTCCTTGAGGCGGCAGAACATGGCTTCCACGCGCCAACGGTCCTTGTAGCGGCGTTCGTCATACTGGATCGGACGCTTGCGGTTGCGGCGACCGGGGATGACCGGGATCGTTCCCTGATCGCGCAAGGTCGCCCTGATGCGGTTTGCGTCATAGCGATGGTCCGCAATGACACGCTTCAGGCCAATGGGTTCGGCGATCAGCAAATCAGCCCCTTTCACATCCGAGGTGTTGCCGGGGGTGAGGACGAGGCGGAGTGGTCGCCCGAGGACATCGACAAGCGCTTGGATCTTGGTCGTTCGCCCCCCGCGCGAGATGCCAATGGCATTGGCCCGCGCCCCCCTTTTGCGCCACCGGCTGAGCGGTGTGTCTTGATATGGCTGCTATCGATCTGCCCGGTCTCGACAAGCCAGCCTTCCTCGGTCAGAGCCGCACGGATGCCAGTCCAGATGCCCCGACGGCTCCACCGGTTCCAGCGATCATAGCCCGTCGTCGATGGGCCGTATTCCGGAGGGCAATCGGCCCAGCGGCCAGCGCACTTGAGCATGTGAATGATGCCAGAGATCACCCGCTGATTATCGACCCGTCGCGCCCCAGGCTGGTTCTTCGGCAAGTGCGGCTCGAAATCATTTTCATCCACCTTCCCGGCCGTGCCCACTTGTTCGTGTCCTGCCAAGCCATTTCGATGCTTTTCGTCGAACGCCGCGTCCCTGGTTAGCTTGAAATGGGCATCTGTTTCATCGTTTCCAAAGGTGCCGAGGCCCAAATCCAGGAACTGCTGTTCGCTCTCTTGCTGCCATAGAGCAGATGGGGCTGCTCAGCGAGCAGTGTGAAGTAACGGGCATAATGCTTGGTGAGGTGGCGATGCCGGACGCGCGCGGGCTCCAGAAATTGCGCCATGGTGATACGCTCCAGCTCTCGCTCGAAGGCGCGCGTGAACAGCGCCGGCAGGTCTTGGGGTTTCGCTTGGCGGCGCAGGATCGGCAATTGTTCCATGATCGCATTCCTTACAAGTTCGAGCGCCTGCGCCCGCCTGCGAGCCTGTGATGGGCTCGAGGTGCGTAGCGACATGCGAAAGATTGTAGGACGCGGCCCGACCACCGCGTAGGTTAGGCGGGCCTTCCACCAAAAGATTGTGCCGCGCCGATAGATTGCCATGGTTGCCAAGCCCCGATTGGGAGGGCCTTGGTGGGCACAGTCTGGCACAATCTGTGGTACAATTTGCCCCAAATGATTCCCGACCAATTTGTCCAAATGGAGGAAAATGGCGGAATTGCGTGGGTTTGGTGGCCAAAAGTGCCGAAATTGGTCGGGGAGAGAGGATTCGAACCTCCGGCCCCTGCCTCCCGAAGACAGTGCTCTACCAGGCTGAGCTACTCCCCGACCGTGTCGTGCCCGAACGGGATTCGCATCCCGCATGGGCCGAGGCAAGGCGCGCGCTATAGGAGCGGATGCAAAGGGTGGCAAGCGGGCAAATGCAGCTTATACAACATCGCCATGGCTTCGCTCCCGATTCCTTCTGCCGCTGGCCCTGCGGCCCATCCCGAACAGCAATATCTCGATCTGATGCGCGCGATCTGGGAAAGCGGGAGCGAGCGGATGGACCGTACCGGCATTGGTACGCGTTCGGTCTGCGGAGCCATGCTGCGCTTTGATCTGGCAGGCGGCGCCATGCCGCTTATCACCACCAAGCGGGTCTATTGGAAAACCGCCACGCGCGAATTGCTGTGGTTCCTCACTGGCGAAACCAATATTCGCCCGCTGGTGCTGCAAGGCGTGAAGATCTGGAACGAATGGCCGCACGCGCGCTATGTCAAGGAAACCGGCGAGCCAATCAGCCTTGAGGATTTCGTCGCCCGCATCGCCGCGGACGAATCCTTTGCCGCGCGCTGGGGCGATCTCGGCCCGGTCTATGGCAAGCAATGGGTCAACTGGCCGACCTATCGCTATCGCGCAGATGGCCTCTATGAAGCGGGCGAGGGCATCAATCAGGTGGCGCAAGTTGTCGAAAGCCTGCGCACCAATCCCGGCAGCCGCCGCCACATTATCGAAGGCTGGAACGTCGCCGAGCTTGACCGCATGGCGCTGCCGCCGTGTCACAAGACCTACCAGTTCCACGTCGCCGAAAATCGCCTCAATTGCCTCCTGTACCAGCGCAGCTGCGATGTCGCGCTGGGCCTGCCGTTCAATCTGTGGTCAGCCGCGCTGCTCACGGCGATGCTGGCGCAGCAGACGGGGCTTGAGCCGGGCGAGCTGGTGTGGATGGGCGGGGATGTGCATCTTTATCTCAATCACGCGGAACTCATCACCGAACAGCTCTCCCGCCAGCCGCAAGGGCACCCGCGGCTGGAGATCACGCGCCGGCCCGAAACAATATTCGGCTACTCGATCGAGGATTTCGTGGTGCATGATTACACGCCGCTTCCCCCGATTAGCGCCCCTGTTGCGGTGTGAGGCAAAAGCCGGTCCGCCGCTTGACCGCGCCGCGCGCTTGAAATAAAAATTCAACGCCAAGCAATGATTGTGAGCAGCCCACAGGCGCGCTCGCCATGCCACAGGGAGAGCGCAGCCATGGCCGATCCGGCCGATACCCCGCCGCCTACCGCGCCCGCCGCGCCGCAGGGTGCTGCGACCAATCGGCAGGCGCTGAGCCTGCATGTGCCCGAGCCCAAGTTCCGGCCCGGTGACACTGCCGATTTCTCCGATATTCCGATCCCGCCGGCAGGCGCGCAGCCGCGTCCGGATGAAAGTGTGAAGCCCGCCGATATCGCGCCGCTGGCCTATGGCCTCGTCCGCGTGCTGGGCGAGGATAATCACGCGCATGGGGCATGGGATCCCAAACTCAGCCCCGATACCTTGCGCACGATGCTGGGCCACATGGCGCTGGTGCGGGCGTTTGATGAACGCATGTTTCGCGGGCAAAGGCAGGGCAAGACCAGTTTCTACATGAAGTGCACCGGCGAGGAGGCCACCAGCGTCGCTGCCGCGATGGCGCTCGCCAGCGATGACATGGTGTTCCCGAGCTATCGCCAGCAGGGCATCCTGATCGCGCGCGGCTATCCGCTGATCGAGATGATCAACCAGATCTATTCAAACCGCGCCGACAAGCTGAAGGGCCGCCAGCTGCCGATCATGTATTCGAGCCGCGAGCATTCTTTCTTCAGCATTTCCGGTAATCTCGCCACGCAAACGCCGCAAGCTGTCGGCTGGGCGATGGCAAGCGCGGTGAAGGGTGACAGCCGGATCGCGGCAACCTGGGTGGGAGAGGGCTCGACGGCGGAAGGGGACTTCCACGCCGCCTGCACCTTTGCGGCTGTCTATAATGCGCCGGTCATCCTCAACGTGATCAACAACCAGTGGGCGATCAGCAGCTTTTCGGGCTTTGCCGGGGCAGAACGCACCACCTTTGCCGCGCGCGGGCTGGGTTATGGCATTGCGGCCTTGCGGGTCGATGGCAATGATGCGCTCGCCTGTTATGCGGCGCAAGCCTGGGCGGCAAACCGTGCGCGCGGCAATCATGGCCCGACCCTGATCGAGTTCTTCACCTACCGCGCCGAAGGCCATTCCACCTCGGATGATCCGAGCGGCTATCGCAGCGCGCAGGAACGCGAGGAATGGCCGCTGGGCGATCCTGTCACCCGGCTCAAGAACCACCTCATTGCCATCGGCGAATGGGATGAAGAACGCCACACCGCCATGGATCTCGAATGTGCCGAGCGGGTCAAGGCCACCACCAAGGAAGCCGAAAAGAACGGCATCCTCGGGCATGGCCTGCATCACCCGTTCCACACCATGTTCGAGGATGTGTACGAGGAGTTGCCCTGGCACCTTGAAGAACAGGCCGATCAGGCGATCCGCGAACGCATCGCCAAGTTCGGCGTGGAAAGGCCCTTCGGATGAGCGAGAATAGTGCAGCCGTGGCTGAGACCACCGCAGAACGCCGCCTCAACATGATCGAGGCGATCAACGAAGCGCTCGACATCATGCTTACCCGCGATCCCGATGTGATCATCATGGGCGAGGATGTCGGCTATTTCGGCGGCGTGTTCCGCGCCACCGCCGGGCTTCAGGCCAAGCATGGCAAGAACCGCGTGTTCGATACCCCGATCAGCGAATGCGGCATCATTGGCGCGGCGGTGGGGATGGGGGCTTACGGGCTGCGGCCTGTGCCCGAAATCCAGTTTGCCGATTATATCTACCCCGGCCTGGATCAGCTTATCAGCGAAGCAGCGCGCCTGCGTTATCGTTCGGCAGGCGATTACATTGCGCCGCTGACCGTGCGCTCGCCCTTTGGCGGCGGCATTTTCGGCGGGCAGACCCACAGCCAGAGCCCCGAGGCCTTGTTCACCCATGTCGCGGGCCTGAAAACCGTGATCCCGGCGACGCCCCATGATGCCAAGGGGCTGTTGATTGCCGCCATCGAAGATAATGATCCGGTCATCTTCTTTGAGCCCAAGCGGATCTATAACGGGCCGTTCTCAGGCTATTACGACAAGCCGGTCGAGCCGTGGAAAAAGCACCCCGATTTTGTGGTGCCCGAAGGCTATTACACCGTGCCGCTGGGGAAGGCGCGCCATGTGCGCGCGGGCGAGGCGCTGACGGTGCTGGCCTATGGCACGATGGTGCATGTGGCCGAGGCGGTGTGCGAGGCCAAGGGCGTGGATGCCGACATCCTCGATCTGCGCACGCTGGTGCCGCTCGATATTCAGGCCATCGAGGCTTCGGTGGCAAAGACCGGGCGCTGCCTGATTGTCCACGAGGCAACCCGCACCAGCGGCTTTGGCGCTGAGCTTTCGGCGCTCGTCACGGAACGCTGCTTTTATCATCTCGAAGCGCCGGTGGAACGCGTCACCGGGTTCGATACGCCTTACCCCCACAGCCTCGAATGGGCCTATTTCCCCGGCCCTGTCCGCATCGGCGAGGCCATCGACAAGATCTTGAAGGACTGACCGCAATCATGGCCAAGTTCACATTCAACATGCCCGACGTGGGCGAAGGCGTCGCCGAGGCCGAAGTCGTCGCATGGCACGTCAAGGTCGGTGACCGCGTGGAGGAGGATCAGCACCTCGTTGACGTGATGACCGACAAGGCAACCATCGACATCGAAAGCCCGGTGGCAGGCATTGTCACGGCGCTCGCAGGCGCGGAAGGCGATACCATCGCCATCGGCGCGATGCTGCTGGTGATCGAGACCGATGGCGAGACCGCGGCCGAAGACGATGGCGAGGCAGAGGCCGAGGCGGCTGCCGGGCAGATCGAAGATGATATGTCCGATGCCGACGGCGCGGATAAGGCGGCGCTTGAGCCCCTTCCCCATGGGGGAAGCGAAGCTGAACCGCAGGTTCAACGGGTTGGGGATGGGGGCTCGAGGCCCGAGCCCTCGCACACGCCCGCACCGCCAAACCCTCGACCCCGGCACTCTCCCCCAAGGAAGGGGGAGAAACCAAGGTGCTCGCCTCACCCGCCGTGCGCCAGCGTGCGCGCGATCTGGGGATTGATCTGGCCGAAGTGAAACCCGCCGAAGATGGCCGGGTGCGCCACGGCGATCTCGACGCTTTCCTCGCCTATAATGCGGGCAGCGGGTTCGGTGCAGCCGGCAAGGCGCGCGGCGACGAGGCGATCAAGGTCATTGGCCTCAGAAAACGCATCGCCCAGAACATGGCCGCGGCCAAGCGCCACATCCCGCATTTCACCTATGTCGAGGAATGCGATGTCACCGCGCTGGAAACCTTGCGCGCGCAATTGAATGCCGCGCGCGGTGATCGTCCGAAGCTCACCATGCTGCCGCTGCTGATTACCGCCATCTGCAAGACGATCCCGGCCTTCCCGATGATCAATGCGCGCTATGATGACGAGGCGGGTGTCGTCACCCGCTACGGCGAGGTGCATCTCGGCATTGCGGCGCAGACCGATGCAGGGTTGATGGTGCCCGTGATCCGCGATGCGCAGAGCCGCAATCTGTGGCAATTGGCGCGCGAGATCGGGCGGCTGGCCGAAGCGGCCCGCAGCGGCAAGGCGACGTCCGAAGAGCTGTCCGGCTCGACCCTGACGATCACCTCGCTGGGTCCGCTTGGCGGCGTTGCCACCACCCCTGTGATCAACCGCCCGGAAGTCGCGATCATCGGCCCCAACCGCATCATCGAGCGCCCGATGTTCATCTCCGACGGGATGGGCGGGGAGCGAATTGCCAAGCGCAAGCTGATGAATATCTCGATCAGCTGCGATCACCGCGTGGTCGATGGCCATGATGCGGCAAGCTTCGTGCAGGGCATCAAGCGCCTGATCGAAACCCCGGCGCTGCTGCTGGTGGATTAAGCGAGAAATAATGCGCCAAGGGGTGCGCTGAAGGCGTTGACAGCCTTTCCGCACGGCCCTAATGGCGCTGCTCCACGAGGCGGACGGCGCAGCCCGAACGCTTCACGGAAAACAAGCAATGCGCGGGTGTAGCTCAGTCGGTTAGAGCGCCGGCCTGTCACGCCGGAGGTCGCGGGTTCGAGCCCCGTCACTCGCGCCACTTGTTTCCCAAAGTGGTTTGAAACAGAACAAGGCGGGCGTCAGTCCGCCTTTTCTTTTGCCTGCGGCTCTTGCGGCGCGCTCCAGCTGCCGGTTTCCATCCAGATCAGAAACCGCTTGAGCGGCAGCAGCCAGACAAGGCCCAGCACCACATAGACCACCGTTTGCGCCCCGCCTGACCATGATCCGATCAGGCTTGGCGCATAGCGCGCGATCACCACGCCGTAGATCATCAGCACCACGAACAGGCTGATGATGCCGAAAGGGATTCGCCAGGTCGGGGTTTCGCGCATTAATCCAGTCCGTAGATGCGAGTGGGGGTGATCACGGCGTCCAGCGCCATGTCATGCGGTTCGGCAGGAAGTGCGTCGCACAATTGCACATCCCATGCGAGCCCAACCACCAGCCCGCAGGCGTGTTCCGCCAGCCAGCGATCATAATGCCCGCCGCCCTGGCCCAGCCGCGCAAGGCTGGCGGTAAAGCCGACCAGCGGCACGAACAGCACATCGGGGATCAGCGGGGCAGCATCCGGAGCGGGCTGCATCATGCCAAAGGGGCCGGGCGCAAGATCGCTGTGCCCATGCGGATCGCTGTGCCGGGCAAAGTGCATCGGCGTATCGCGCGTCGCAAAACGGGGCAGGGCCAGCGTGTGGCCAGCCTCGTGGAAGAACCGGGCATAGCCGCTGGCGGGGGCTTCGTGCGGGCCAGCGTGATACAGCCCGATCACCGCCTCATCCCCGATCCGCGCCAGCAAGGGGGCAGGCGGGCGGTGGAACAGGAGGCCGCGAATGTTATCGGGCAAAGCCTCGACATGCGCGCGGCGCGCAGCACGCAAGGCGCGGCGGAGCTCGGGTTTGGTGCGTTCGGTCATTGGGTGAGGCGGTAAACCCCGCACCACTCAGCCGCAAGGCCAACCGCCGCTCGCCCCTCCACCATCCTGCGGATGGTCCCCCTCCCCCAAGGGGGAGGATTAGCACGGCCCAAAGGGCCGCAAGCCCGACCGGGCGCCCGCAGCGACGCGCCCAAAGGGTGTGTGAGCGAGGATGCTCAAAACAAAAACGTAGCGGAACCACCATGGGTCGTTTGCGCTAGAAATCCTCTGACGCGTGGTACGTCAGGTGGGCGCCGTATGCCCAAGTCTTCCGGACGAACCAGCAGACAAGGGCAGGGACAACTCCCATTTGGATTACTTATAGCCTCAGGGATATTCAATCGGCTCGTGCCGGGCAGTCCCGCCACTTACCAATCTAGGCGCTCTCGCCGCCCGCTTCAAGCGCTGCTGCGACAGCTTCGGCGCGCGCTGCCAGCGCTTCGAGGCTTTCGGCCAGCGCTTCATCCGCTTCAGGATCAGCCGCGCTGCCGAACATATCGACTTGCGGTGCTGCAGGAACGGCCTTGGCCGCCTGGGTTTTCAGGCGGGAGATTTCTTCCTGCGCGGCCTTTTCCACCAGTTTGAGCTGGGCGACCTGCGCTTCCAATTCGCTGATCCGCGCGGGCGAGACAGCGGCCACCTGACGGCGCGCTTCGGCCAGTTCATCGGCCATGAACAGCGCTGCGAACAGCATGTTATGCGCTTCGAGCGGGGCGCGCGCGGCACCGATCTGCGCATATTTCGCCGCGATGATCGCGCCGAGCGCTTCAATCTGCGCCTCTTCGCCATCGGCGCAGGCGATGGGGTAGCTTTTGGGGCCGATGGTGAGGGTGACCGTGCTCATCTGCGCGCCTCAATCTTCCAGCTGGCCGATCAGCGCATCAAGATCGCGCAGGGTCTCAGCCACTTCTTCGCGCAGCTTTTCGTGGGTGTTGACCAGTTCGACCACACGCGCAGACGCGGCTGCGCCCGCTTGCGGCGCATCGGGCCCCCGCGCCGCGGCAATCCGCGCCAGAGCGGCTTCGATCCGGGTCATCGCCTGTTTGATCCGGCTGTTGTCCATGCGCGAGGAGATACCAACAAGCGTGTGCTTGCGCAAAGGCTTGGGCGGGCCTGTTGATAAGTGGTGGCGGCAAGCCGGTGCGAGGCAGGGCCAAGGATTTTTGCACAAGGTTGACCTCACCGGGCCTCTCGGCAATGGCACGCCGACACAAACAGGGATCGAATCGCCTGCATGCAATGCGCGGCGCTTCACAATCTCAGGAAAGTATCGCCTTGATGATGACCGACGCTGCCCGTCTGCAAAACATGGCCAACGCCATCCGCGCGCTTGCGATGGACGCGGTGGAGGCGGCCAATTCAGGGCATCCGGGGATGCCGATGGGCATGGCCGATGTGGCGAGCGTGCTGTGGGCCAATCACCTCAAGTTCGACGCGAGCGCGCCCTCTTGGGCAGACCGCGATCGCTTTGTGCTGTCGGCGGGCCACGGCTCGATGTTGATCTATGCGCTGCTGCATCTGTCGGGATATGCGCGCCCGACGATGGATGACATCCGCAATTTCCGGCAATTGGGCAGTCCGTGCGCGGGCCACCCGGAAAATTTCCTGCTCGACGGGGTGGAATGCACCACCGGGCCGTTGGGTCAGGGGCTGGCGATGGCGGTGGGCATGGCCATGGCCGAGCGGCATCTCAACGCCGCCTATGGCGACGGCATCGTCGATCACCACACCTGGGTGATTGCGGGCGATGGCTGCCTGATGGAAGGCATCAACCACGAGGCAATCGGCCTTGCCGGGCACCTCGGCCTTGGGCGGCTGAATGTGCTGTGGGACGATAACCGTATCACCATCGACGGGGCGACTGATCTTTCCACCTCGGAAGATGTCGCCGCGCGCTATGCCGCGACCGGCTGGCATGTGACGGCGTGTGACGGGCATGATTTTGCTGATATCGAACGCGCCATCGCCGAGGCCAAGGCCGATCCGCGCCCCTCGCTGATCGCCTGCCGCACGCTGATCGGCAAGGGCGCGCCCAGCAAGCAGGGCACCAGCGCCACGCACGGCTCCCCCTTGGGCGCGGCTGAAGTCGCTGCCGCGCGCGAGACTTTGGGCTGGGCGCATGAGCCTTTCGTCATCCCTGCCGATATCCTCGCTGATTGGCGCGCCGTTGGTATGCGCGGGGCGGGCGAGCATGCCTCGTGGGCCGAGCGGCTGGCCGCATCGCCCCACGCTGCTGAATTCACCCGCCGCATGGCAGGCGACCTGCCTGAAGGTTTCAGCCTGGCGGATCACATCGCCGGGCTGCTCGCCGCGCCGCAGAAAATCGCCACCCGCAAGGCGAGCGAAATCGCTCTGGCCGCGATCAACCCCATGCTGCCCGATACCATCGGCGGCAGCGCGGATCTTACGGGTTCGAACAACACGCTGGCAGGCGGGATCGGCACCTTCAGCCGCGACAATTACGCGGGCCGCTATGTCTATTACGGCATCCGCGAATTTGGCATGGCCGCCGCGATGAACGGGATGGCGCTGCACGGCGGGGTGATCCCCTATGGCGGCACCTTCCTCGTGTTCACCGATTATGCGCGCGGCGCGATCCGGCTTTCGGCCATTCAGGAAACCCGCGTGATCTATGTGATGACGCATGATTCCATCGGCCTTGGCGAGGATGGGCCGACGCACCAGCCGATTGAGCATCTGGCCTCCTTGCGCGCCATGCCCAATGTGCTGGTGATGCGTCCGGCTGATGCGGTGGAAACCGCGGAGTGCTGGGAGATTGCGCTGCGCGAAAAGACCCGCCCCAGCGTGCTGGCGCTGACCCGCCAGAACCTGCCGCAACTGCGGCTGACGGACGCGGGCGAAAACCTGTCGGCGCGCGGCGGCTACCGGATCAAGGCGGCTGAAGGCGCGCGCAAGGTCGTGATCCTTGCCACCGGCTCCGAAGTCGAACTGGCCTATGCCTGCGCTGCCGAGCTTGAAGCGCAAGGGCTCGGCGCGGATGTGGTCTCGATGGTCTCGACCGAGTTGTTCGACGAACAATCCGCCGAATACCGCGCGGACATCCTGCCTGCTGATGCGCTGATTGTCTCGATTGAGGCGGCCAGCACCTTTGGCTGGCAGCGCTACACCGGCACGCACGGGCTTACCATCGGGCTCGATCGCTTTGGCGCGTCAGCTCCGGCGGGCGATCTGTTTGCGCATTTCGGCTTCACAGCCGAAGCAATCGTCCCGCAAATCCTGAACAAACTGAACAATTAAGCAGGAGAATTTACTATGGCTACCAAGGTTGCCATCAATGGTTTTGGCCGCATCGGGCGGCTGGTGGCGCGCGCCATTCTGGAGCGCACCGACCATGATCTTGAACTGGTTGCGATCAATGATCTGGCCGATGCCAAATCGAACGCGCTACTGTTTGCTTACGATTCGGTGCACGGGCGTTTTGGCGGCGAAGTGAAGGCCGATGGCGATGCGATCATCGTCAATGGCCAGCGCATCGCGGTGACCAAGGAACGCGATCCCGGCAAGCTGCCGCACGCCGCGATGGGCGTGGACATCGTGCTGGAATGCACCGGCTTCTTCCAGTCGGACGAAGCAAGCCGCCCGCATCTCGCCGCAGGGGCCAAGCGCGTGCTGATTTCCGCGCCCGCCACCGGCGTTTCCAAGACCATCGTTTACGGCGTGAACCACGCAACGCTCACCGCCGAGGACGTGATCATCTCGAACGCAAGCTGCACCACCAACTGCCTCGCGCCGGTGGCCAAGGTGCTGCACGAGGTCGTCGGGATCGAGCGCGGTTTCATGACCACGATCCATTCCTACACCAATGATCAGCGCATGCTCGATCAGATCCACTCCGATCTGCGCCGCGCGCGCGCCGGGGCGGCCAACATGATCCCGACCACCACGGGCGCTGCGCGTGCGGTCGGCCTGGTGCTCCCGGAATTGAAGGGCAAGCTTGACGGGTCAAGCGTGCGCGTGCCGACGCCGAATGTCAGCATGATCGACCTCGTGTTCACCCCGTCGCGCGCGACCAGCGTCGAGGAACTGAACGCTGCGTTGAAGGCCGCTGCCGAAGGCGCGATGAAGGGCGTGCTGGATTACACCGATGAACCGCTGGTCTCCTCCGATTTCAATCACTACCCGGCCAGCTCCACCGTCGATAGCCTTGAGACCGCCGTTCTCGAAGGCCAGCTTGCCCGCGTGGTCAGCTGGTATGATAATGAATGGGGCTTCTCCAACCGGATGATCGACACCGCCGGGGTGATGGCGAAGTTCTTGTAAGGTCGTCCTCCCCGTCTGGGGAGGGGAACCATCCGCAGGATGGTGGAGGGGCACCCGCCACTGTTCGGATCATTCGAGGGTGCCCCTCCACCCCGCGCGTGCTGCGCGCGGTCCCCCTCCTCCCCCGGTGGGGGAGGATTGGAGCCAGCGATGCCCAAGTTCAAGACCCTCGATGATCTGCCCGCCGATCTTACCGGCAAGGTCGCGCTGGTGCGGGTTGATCTCAACCTGCCGATGAAGGACGGATCGGCCACCGATCTCACGCGGGTCGAGGCGGTGAAGCCGACCATCCTCGAACTCGCCGATCGCGGTGCCAAGGTGCTGATGCTCGCCCATTTCGGGCGGCCCGGCGGCAAGCGTTCCTCGGTGCTGTCCACCAGCATGGTGATCGGCGATGTCGAGGCGGTGCTGGGCCGCGAGGTCATGTTCATCCCCGAAATCGCCGGGCCGGTGGTGAAGAAATCGCTCACCATCTTTGGCCCCGGCGATATTGGCCTGCTCGACAACACCCGGTTCTGGCCGGGCGAGGAAGCCAATGATGCCGATCTTGCCAAGGCCATCGCGGCGCATGGTGATTTCTACGTCAATGATGCCTTTTCCTGCGCCCACCGCGCCCATGCAACGACCGAAGGGCTCACGCATTTCCTGCCGTCCTACGCGGGCCGTTCGATGGAAGCGGAGCTGAAGGCGCTGGATGCCGCACTCGGCGCGCCGCAAACACCGGTGGCGGCTGTGGTCGGCGGGGCGAAGGTTTCGACCAAGCTCGCCGTGCTCGAAAATCTGGTGGGCCGGGTACAGCATCTCATCATCGGCGGCGGCATGGCCAACACCTTTCTGGCCGCGCGCGGGGTCAATGTCGGCAAGAGCCTGTGCGAGCATGATCTGACCGACACCGCCGCGCGCATCATGGATGAAGCCGACGCCAAGGGCTGCACCATCCATCTCCCCTATGATGTGGTGGTGGCGACGGAATTCGCTGCCAACCCGCCAAGCTTGCGCGTCTGCAACGTCCACGAGGTGGCAGCCGACGAGATGATCCTCGATGTCGGCCCGCAGGCGACCGAGGCGCTGGCCGATGTGCTGAAGACCTGCCGCACGCTGGTGTGGAACGGGCCGATGGGGGCGTTTGAAACGCCGCCCTTTGATGCCGCCACTGTGGCGCTGGCGCGCACCGCTGCGGCGCTGACGCAGGAAGGCTCGCTGATCAGCGTGGCGGGCGGCGGGGATACTGTCGCGGCGCTCGCGCAAGCTGGTGTGACCGGGGATTTCTCCTATATTTCAACCGCTGGCGGGGCCTTCCTTGAATGGATGGAAGGCCGCGTGCTGCCCGGTGTAGCCGCGCTCGAAGCCTGAGATGGCCGATACTGCCGCCGATATCGAGGCGCTGGCGCTCAACCTGATGCGGGGCTGGGTGGCGGGCGATCCCAAGGCGATCAAGAAGCTGTTGCACCGCGATTTCGTGATGATGGTGGGCACGCTGCCGCCACAATTGCTCGACCGGCCGAGTTTTGTCGCAGGCGTGGAGCGCGGCTTTGCCTGCACCCGCTTTGCCTTTCACGAGATTTTCGTGCGCCAGCATGGCAAGGCGGCGTGGTTTGTGGCGGGGGCTGAGCTGGAATTCCGGCTCGGTACAAAGCAGTGGGCGGGGCGCTTTCTCGTCACCGATCTGTGGCGCTGCGGCACGCTGGGCGGCTGGAAGCTGGCCGAACGCAGCCTTGCCCGGCTCGATGAAGGCGAGCCCCTGCCCGGTGCGGTAAAAGCCCTGCAATTGTGGACATGATCATGAGCGAAGCGGTGGAAACCAGTTACGGCGCACTCAAAGAGCGCGAGACCGGCGAATTTGCCGGCTGGCGTTACTGGGAAGGCGATCCGTTCGAAACCCGTTCGGGGCCGTTCTTTTATCGCCGCGAGGAGGATGGCTCTTATGTCAGCGCCTTTCGCGCCGAAGATCGCCACATGAACGGCGGCGGGTTCATGCATGGCGGCTGCCTGATGACCTTTGCCGACTTCGCGCTGTTCGCCATCGCCACCGATGCGCTGCAAGGCGATCATGCGGTGACGCTCAACCTTGCGGGCGATTTTCTCGGTCCCATCCAGTCGGGCGCGCTGGTCGAGGCGCGCGGCGAAGTCACGCGCGGCGGCGGCAAGACGATCTTTGTGCGCGGGCTCATCACCGGCGACGGCGCGCCTGCGCTCAGCTTTACCGGCATCATCCGGCGGCTCGCCAAGCGCTGATCGCTGCGCAGCATCATTGTGCAGTTGCAGCACGGCGAGGGCTTGGCTAAGGCGCCGCGCAGACAGTTTTGCATAGGTATGCAGCCGCCGCGCAGGCGGCTGTTTTCCGGCATTTTAGGCAATATGGGGATTTGGGCATGAACAAGCAGGAAATGATCGCGCGCATCACCACGGGCGCAGGCTTTATCGCCGCGCTCGATCAGTCGGGCGGCTCGACCCCCAAGGCGCTGCGCGGTTATGGCGTGGAAGACAGCGAATGGTCGGGCGATGACGAAATGTTCGCCCAGATCCGCGCGATGCGTGCCCGCGTGATCACTGCGCCCAGCTTTGCCAGCGGCAAGGTGATCGGCGCGATCCTGTTCGAAAAGACGATGGATGGCGTAGTGGATGGCCATCCCACCGCCGAAGCGCTGAAGGCGCGCGGCGTGGTACCGTTCATCAAGGTCGATGAAGGCCTGGCCGATGATGCCGACGGCGTGCAGCTGATGAAGCCGATGGTGAAGCTGGCAGCCCTCCTCGAAAAGTCAGTGGCGGCTGGCATGTTCGGCACCAAGATGCGCTCGGTCATCAAGTCGGCCAATCCGGCGGGGATTGCCGCGATTGTTGCCCAGCAATTCGAAGTCGCCGCGCAGATCCTCGATGCCGGCCTCGTCCCGATGATTGAGCCGGAGTATGATATCACCGCCGAAGATCGCGCCGTGGGCGAGGACATCCTGCTCGCTGAAATCATGAAGCATCTCGATACCCTGCCCGAAGGGCGCGAGGTGATGCTCAAGCTGTCGATCCCCGTCACCCCCGGCCTTTACAACCCGGCGATTGCCCATCCGCGCGTGCTGCGGGTGGTGGCGCTGTCGGGCGGCTTTTCGACCGACGAGGCGTGCGCGCGGCTGGCGCAGAACCCCGGCATGATCGCGAGCTTCAGCCGCGGCCTGCTGCAAGATCTGCGCAAGGGCCAGTCGGATGCGGAATTCGACGGCGTGCTCGGCAAGGCGATTGATCAGATCGCTGCGGCCAGCTGCGCCTGAGCCAGCGGAACGACACGTTTTGAGCCTGATCCCGCCGACCCAGCTGTACCTGATCTCTCCGCTCGAAGTGGGCGGGGATTTCCCGGCGCGGCTTGAACGGACGCTGGCGGCCGGAGAAGGGCTGGTTGCGGCCTTTCAGTTCCGGGTGAAGGGCATCGACAGCCACGAGGCCGCCGCGCTCGCCGCGCCGCTTCAGGCGATTTGCGCCGCGCATGACGTGGCCTTTATCGTCAATGATAGCGCGGCGCTGGCCAAGCGGCTGAAGGCGGACGGCGTGCATCTGGGGCAGGATGATGGCTCGCCCAGGGAGGCGCGCGAAGTGCTGGGGCGCGAGGCGCAGATCGGCGTGACCTGTCATGCCAGCCGCCACTTCGCGATGGAGGCGGGTGAGGCGGGGGCCGATTATGTCGCTTTCGGTGCGTTCTTTCCTTCCACCACCAAGGATAAGGGCCCTGATGCCGAAGTGCCCGGCCCTGAAATCCTGCGCTGGTGGGCAAGCCTGTTTGAAATCCCCTGCGTCGCCATCGGCGGGATTACGCCGGATAACTGCGCGCCGCTGATCGCGGCAGGCGCGGATTTCCTCGCGGTGTCAGGCGCGGTGTGGGGCGGGGATGAAGTGGCTGCGATCGCGGCTTTCAAGAAGGCGATGCGCGGCGCCTAACGCCCCTGCAGCGCTTCGCGCGCGAAGGGATTGAGATCGCTCGGGAGGAAATTGCCGAGCACGGTCAGCCCGCCATCCTTGCTGAGCCTCACCACCGCAATCGCGCCTTCGGACAGGCGCAGGCCGGTAAGCTGGTGGATCATCCCGCCATGGCCGACCACCGCGATATTGGTCCCTGCCATGCCCGGCGCCAGATCGCGCAGCAGGGCGCGCATTTCGTCGGAGGCAACGCCCAGATTGCGCGCGCCATCGGGATCCTGATGCAACAGCCTGAGATCGGTTTGATAGCCCACGCCGAACATCGCCCGCGCGGTTTCGGCGGCGCGGCACATCGGGCTGGTGATCACCCGGCCCACCGGAATTGCCAGCGCGCGCAGCACCACGCCCGATTCCGCCGCGCCGGCCGTGCCTGCCACCGAAAGATTGCGCTGCGCGCGGCAATCCTCGGCAGGCTTGGCGTAATCATCCTCGCGCGAGGGCAGTTCGGTGCGTTCATGGCGGAAGCAATACACTAACTGAACCAGGTGCTACATAAC
>JBJIOB010000039.1:0-53547 GCA_045377215.1 Erythrobacter sp. | reverse complement strand
GAGATAGCCGGTCGCCGCCAGTTCGCGCGCCCAGTGATCAAAGGCCGCAATGCCGGTGCGCCCCTCGGTGGCTTGCGTATAGGCTTTGCGCAGGCCCGCATTGCCTTCGAGCGCGGCCAGCGCTTGGTCACGCCCTGCGACATAGCTTGCCCACACGCCGGGGCGCTGTTCGAGATAGCCCTTGAAATAGATCCGCCAGAACACCTCGGCGATGAATTTTTCCGCCGCGCGCGGGGAATGCTGGCCCAGCACGGCGTCCACCACTTCCGCCTCGCCCAGCAGTCCTGCATGGAGCCAGGGTGACAATTGCGAGACATTGCGCCGCGCCAGATCGCCTGCGCCTGCCCCTTCATCGGCATTGCGATGATCAGCATAAAAGCGCCCGGCGCGGGGCAGGAATTCGGCAAGGCGGGCAAGGCCGGCGGCGCGGGCGGGGTGAAACTGCATGGGGCATTGAACCGCCGCGCCGGCGCATGGTTCCAGCCGGGGCGAAGGGGTGGCACACCGGGCAGAGGCCCGTTAGAGTGGTGCAATCCAACCATCGGGGAATATTTCACATGAAAGCGTCGCTCATGCCCACCTGCAAACTTGCCGTCACCTTGGCCGCTGCCGCTGCCTTGCTGGCCGCCTGTTCATCGCAGGAACCCGGCACCATCGCCACCGAACAGGCCGCCGCCTTTGACGGCATCGCCCCTGAAGAAACCATCACCCTGACGGGGACCGAGCCGTTCTGGGGCATCACCATTGCCAATGATGCGGCCACCTATACCACGCCTGAAAACGCGGCTGGCAGCGTGTTCGAAGTCACGCGGTTTGCGGGCAATAATGGCCTCGGCTTTTCCGGCAAGCTGGACGGCGGCGAGGTGACGATCACGGTCACGCCCGGCGCGTGCAGCGATCAGATGAGCGATCGGACTTATCCATTTACCGCAACTGTCAAACTGGGGGACGCCAATCTGGCCGGATGCGGTTATACTGACAGCCAAGGCTTTACCGGCGAAGCTGCGCCATAAGCCTGCATCAAGCGGGGGAGGGGATCATCATGGCTCACACCGGAGGCTGTCTGTGCGGCAAGATCCGCTATACCCTCAACGCCGATCCGCTGCTCTGTGTGACCTGCCATTGCAAGAATTGCCAGCGGCAGGCGGGCAGCGCGCTTTCGATCATCATCGGCGTGCCTGAAGCTGCGGTGGAGATCGCGGGCGAAGTCACCACTTACAATGATACCGGCGATAGCGGCGCGACCGTGCGCCGTCAGTTCTGCAATACCTGCGGATCGCCGGTGTTCACCCGGATCGACAGTCCGCCGGACATGATGTTCATCAAGGCGGGCACGCTGGATGATACCACCATCCTGAAGCCCGCATTCCATTGCTACACCAAGAGCAAGCAGGATTGGGTCGATCTGGGCACCATCCCGGCCTTTGAAACAGTGCCTGAGGGGCTGTAGGCACATCCCCTCAGGCCTGTATGCCGAACCGGATCAGAACAGGCCCGGCATCTCGATCTGCGCCGCATTCGGATTGCGCGATTGCAGCATGTCGCGTTCGTTACGCATCGTCCACATGGTGCCGTTGGCATTGGCAATCGGCGTGCAGGAACGCCCACCCACGAAATCGAGCGCGGTGCGCAGCGATGCTTCGGCCGGATCGCCGAGCGCAAAGCCGATATCATCATTGGCGCGGCAGGTGTTGGGCATCACGCCCGCCAGGCCGGTGAAATAATCGCCCCGACCACTGGCGTTCACGGTCTGGAAGGTGACGGGTCGCACCCGCAGATCGCAGGCGGCCAGATCGAAGGCAGCTTGCCCCACCGGCTTGCCAAAGGTGTTGCTGCCGATCAGCGCGATATTGTTGCCGGCATAGGGCAGCAGCGAATTGATCACGAGTTCGCTCGCCGAAGCCGATGCCCCGGTGGTGATGAAGGCGATCCGGGTGGGGTTGATCGCATTGGGTTCGTTGCCGATGTTGCGGGTGCGGTTCTGTGCTTCCTTTTCAGGCCGCCACACATTGCGGCTCCACACTTGTCCGCTGCGCCCTGCCAGCAGCAGATCGCCCAGCACATCCGCGCCTGACACCAACCCGCCGCCATTATAGCGCAGGTCAATCACGACGCGGGTGATGCCTTCGGAACGGAACTGGCCAAACGCCTCCCGCATCTGGCGCTGGGCATCTTCGACGATGAAGGTGCGCAGGTTGAGATAGCCGACGCGGGTGCCGCCATCATTGAGAATGCGCACGCCATAACGATCCGACACCGGATCGAGCGAGAAGGCCGCCTTGGTCACGCTGCGTTCGGTCACCGCCCCGCCGCGCGGGCGGAATTGCAGCACGCGGGTAACGCCTGCGTCATTCGGCCCCAGCGCGGTTGATACCGCTGCCGAGCCGCCTTGGGCAAACAGGTTCGCCACCAGTTGCAGGTTGCCCGGCGCAGTGCCGATGGCAAGGATTTCGGTGCCGCGATCAAGTCCGGCCTCGAAACCCGGTGTGCCTTCATAGCCTTCGACCACGAACAGGCGGCCTTGCGTCGAATCGAAGCCAAGCCGCACGCCGAAGCCCGCGCTCGCCCCCGTCTGGATCAGGGCGTTTTCCTGCGCGATCGAGGTGACGCCGGTAAAGAACCGGTCGCGGTTCTGGGCGCGCGCCGGCGCCACGCGCGCATCGACAAAGCTTTGCAGCGTGGTGAAACTGTCAGGGTTCACGCTCGCCAGCAGATTGGGGAAGAGATACCATTCATCCAGCAGCGCGCTGACCGAATCCTGCTGCGAGCGCAGCGAACAGGCCGCAGGCGTTGGTGTGGGGGTTGGCGTGGGCGTGGGTGTCGGGGTGGGGGTTGGCGCGATGCTGGTGGGCGGCGGTGGACTGCTGCCGCCGCCGCCACCGCCGCCACAGGCAGTCACAGCCAGAGCAAGCGCAGATACCAGCACGCGGGGATAAGTGACACGAGCGACCTTCATTTTTATGCAAGCTCCACAAAAACAATCGGGTAGGGGGGTGACAAGGGGGCAAACCAATGATTTGACAGGTTTTGATGATGGCCGCGCGATTTGGCAAGAGCAAGCTTTGCATGGCCGGGGGATCGGCAAAATTTGCCTGCCGATCACAATTTTTGTACCCCGCAGTGCAGTTTTCCGCAGAAACCGGAGCAAAAGCGCAACTGCTCTCTCGTCTCGGGCGCTGCTTGGGACTAGCAGAGGGGGGATGAAAAGACAGAATCATGCCTGATTTTCCGGAGTTTCTCACCTCGGCCCTGCCGCCGGCTGCGCGTCATGGCGGGCTGGCGATTGCGCAGCTTGGCACGGCAGCGCTGTTCGGGCGCGGCGGCTTTGCGCTCACCAGCCCGGCGTTCCGGCAGGCTGAAGAACTTGATCCCAGCTTCACCGCCGAAGAAGAAGACGCGGTTGCCCCGCCGCTGGAATGGAGCGCGCCGCCCGCAGGCGCGCAGGAACTCATCATCATTGTCGAGGAAGTCAGCGCCGGTGCGGCTGATCCGGCCTGCCACTGGCTGGTGTGGGGCCTTGCGGGCCAGCGCGGCAAGCTGCTCGAAGGCGAGGTGCCGCCGCGCACTGGCAAGAATGCGCGCGGCAATTCCGAATGGCTGCTGCCCGCCCCGCCTGCGGATGAAACCCGCCACTATGTGTTCCAGATCTTTGCCAGCGAACTCCCGCTCATCCTGATGCCGGGGGCAACCCGCTCCGATCTCATCGCAGCCTTGCAAGGCAATGTCATTGCCTGCGCGCTGCTTTATGCCCCCTTCACCGGCTCCTCGGCAGAGGACTGGGAGGATGATGAGGATTTGTCTTAAGCTTTCGTACAAGTAGGGAGAAGACCATGGCTACGAAAACCAACGCACTGCAAAAGCCGGTGCAACTGTCCGCCGATCTTGAGGCGGTGATTGGCAAGGGTCCGATGACCCGCGCCGAAGTGACCTCCAAGGTGTGGGAATATATCAAGGCCAACAGCCTGCAGGACACCAAGGACAAGCGCCAGATCAATCCCGATGCCAAGCTGGGCGCGGTGATCGGCAAGGATCAGATCTCGATGTTCAAGATGACGGCGGCTGTCTCGAAGCACCTCACCTGAGATCAGCCTTCCACAGCGCAAGCACGGCGCGCGGTCCGATAGGGCCGTGCGCCGTTTGCTTGTGGGGGCGGCCCTCGTTCGGCCAGCAGCGCGGCGATTGCTTCGGCCATCTCATGCGTCGCGGCTTGCCCACCATGCCAGCCAGATGATCACCGGCTGCGCGATCATGCGGGGGATGTGATAGGCAAGGCCCAGCCCGCTATCGGGGCGGGCCATGTCAATCGCGAAGTGGTGGATATTGGCAGGCCACACACACAGCGCATAGGCGGCAAGCCCCCAGCCTGCCCAGCGCCGCAGCGGCGCGGACCATGGCTGCACCAGCCCCAGAGCGCCCGCGATTTCGGCAACACCTGTCAGCCACACCACCGCTTCCGGCGCAGGCACAAAGGGCGGCATGATGGTGAGGAAGGGTTTGGGCAAGGCAAGATGCAGCACGCCCGCCAGTGCGTAAAACACCGCCAGCAGCCAGCGCACAGCAGGGCGCACGCGGCGGCGCATTACCGCGCCTGTCCCGGCTCCCACCCCGGCGGTGCCAGCTCGAAACCCGCAAAGTCGAAACCGGGCACCACCACGCAGGACATGAGGCAATAGCCCGCTGTCCTACCAGCCGCGGCCCGCGCGGCCTGCCATGCGCCTGTCGGAACGAGGCCCTGCAAATGCTCTCCCGCCGCAACATCACCGCCCAGCAGGATCATTTCGGCTGGCCCGGCATCGCTGGCCGCAATCCGCAGTTCAAGCGCATCGCCGCCCTGCCAAATCCACAGCTCATCCGCATCGACGCGGTGCCAGTGCGAGGCTTCGTCCGCCTTGAGCAGGAACAGGATTGCAGTGCCACCCGCGCGTGCGCCCGCGGCTGCATCCGCCCGCTCCGAACTGCGCCACGTTTCGCGGTACCACCCCCCTTCGGGATGGGGCGAAAGCCGCAATTGTTCGATCAGGGTTTGCGCGCTATCGCACATGACGGTTGCGTTCTTGTGGCTCATGGGCCGCTTTATCGGGAGTTTTCGTCACCATGCAAGCCACACCAAAGCGCGCCGCCCTTGCGCTCACGCTCGCGCTGGTTCTCGCCGCGCCCGCACAGGCGCAGCGCATCACCGAGGAACAGGCCGCCGCCACCGCGCGCGCCGCGCTGGATGCGGCCCCGGTGTTCGATGGGCATAATGATACGCCGGGCCAGCTGCGTTCGCGTTACAACAACCAGATCAACGGTTTCGACTTTACCGACACGCTGGGCACCGCCGATCCCGAAAGCGAACGCGGCGTAATGCATACCGATCTGAAGCGGCTGAAAATCGGCAAGGTCGGCGCGCAGTTCTGGTCGGTCTATGTGCCGCACAACAACAACGAGGCCGCCGCCGTCCAGCAGACCATCGAGCAGATCGACGTCACCAAGCGGCTGATCGCGCGCTATCCGGCCGAGATGGCCTATGCCGAAACCGCCGACGAGGTCGAAAACGCCATGGCGCAAGGCCGGATCGCGTCCCTGCTGGGGATGGAAGGCGGCTATTCCATCGGCTCGAACCTTGGCGTGCTGCGGCAATTTTACGCGATGGGCGCGCGCTACATGACGCTGACCCACAACAGCAACACGCCCTGGGCCGATGCGGCGACTGATAGCCCCAAGCACAATGGTCTCACCGATTTCGGCAAGGATGTGGTGCGCGAGATGAACCGCATCGGCATGCTGGTTGATCTCTCCCACGTCAGCGAAAAAGTGATGCACGATGCGCTGGATGTGGCGCGCGCGCCGGTGATCTTCAGCCATTCGGGCGCCCGCGCGGTAACCCCGCATCCGCGCAACGCGCCTGATTCTGTGCTCAAGCGTCTGCCCGAAAATGGCGGGGTGATCATGGTGGTGGCGCTGCCTGCCTTCATCAACGAGGACTTGCGCCAATGGGGCGCGCGCCGCGCTGCTGAAGTGGCGCGCCTGAGGGTGGTGCATCTTGGCAATCCCGATGCCGCTGCTGCCGCCTTTGATGCGTGGATGGCGGCCAATCCCGAACCCAAGAGCCCGCTGACCGATGTGGCCGACCACATTGACCACATCCGCAAGGTTGCAGGCATCGAGCATATCGGGATCGGCGGCGATTATGATGGGATGCCGTCAGGCCCTGTCGGCATGGAGGATGTGGCGGGCTATCCTGCACTCTTCACCGAACTCGCGCGGCGCGGCTATTCGCAGGTGGAGTTGGAACTGATTGCCAGCCGCAACATCATGCGGGTGATGCGCGATGCGGAGGCCTATGCGCGCAGCGTTGCCGATCAGCCGCCGATCGAAACGCGGATCGCTGCACCATAGAGCATGTTTCCAGTCAGGCGGTATTTCGCGGCGATGGCAGCACCGGCAAAGCTATTAATCTGCTCCCATCAAAGCAGGAATAATCCATGCGATGCTCAACCCAATAATTGCAAGCCCCAGGCTGATGCCCAAAACGTACCGCATATGGCCTGATGTTTCGCCCGCGCGCGCATCATCTGTTGTAATGCGCGTTTCTTGTGGTTCTTGATCCATGTTAACATATCCCTCTTTGATGATTTCAAATCTATTGAAGGGATTACATTATCACATTTTTGCAGAAATGTCGCGCCATGCAACGCGGGCAGGCCGCGTTGATGGGGTGATGCCATAGGAATTGCGGATCACGCTGCGGTGCTGCTGCTATCCTGCGTGGCTTTTCAGGCAGATGCCGGTTTGGCGCAGGTCTCGGGTATCAATCCCGCAGCAGCTCGTTGATCCCGGTCTTGGAACGGGTCTGCGCGTCCACTGTCTTGACGATCACCGCGCAATAGAGGCTCGGCCCCGGCGTGCCATCGGGGAGCGGCTTGCCGGGGAGCGACCCGGGGACGACCACGGCATAGGGCGGCACTTCGCCCATATAGACCTTGCCGGTGGCGCGGTCGATGATCTTGGTCGAAGCGCCAAGATAGACGCCCATCGACAGCACCGCGCCTTCGCCCACGCGCACGCCTTCGGCGACTTCGGCGCGCGCGCCGATGAAAGCGCCGTCGCCGATGATGACGGGTTCGGCCTGCAAGGGCTCAAGCACCCCGCCGATGCCAGCCCCGCCCGAGAGGTGGACGTTTTTGCCGATCTGCGCGCAGGAGCCGACTGTCGCCCAGGTATCGACCATGGTGCCTTCGCCCACATAGGCGCCGATATTGACGAAGCTCGGCATCAGCACCGCGCCCTTGGCGATGAATGCGCCGCGCCGCACCACTGCGCCCGGCACTGCACGGAAACCCGCCTCACGGAAACGCGCATCGTCCCACCCGGCGAATTTCAGGGGCACCTTGTCAAACGCCGGAGCCGACGCGCAGCCGCCCGGCATCACTGCATTATCATTGAGGCGGAAGGAAAGGAGCACCGCTTTCTTTAGCCATTGGTTCACCTGCCAGCCGCCGTTCCCGTCAGGCTCGGCCACGCGGGCTGTGCCGCTATCGAGCAGGGCCAGCGCCTGTTCGACTGCCTCGGCAACATCCTTGCTCGCAGGCGTGATGTCAGCGCGGGCTTCCCAGGCGGCTTCGATGGCGGTGATGAGGCTGTCGGTCATGGTGGGTCTCCAAATACATCCCACCCCCGCTTGTCCTGAGCTTGTCGAAGGACTGCTTTTTTGCGGGTTCGGGCAAGGTAGCGAGGAAGAAGGGCAGCCCTTCGACAAGCTCAGGGCGAACGGCGTTTTGGCTTTGCGGCGCGATTAGACCGGGTCGGTCTGTGCGACAACCCTTACTCACTCATCCCGGCTGCCAGCGCGAAATCATAGGCGCGGTCCACCAGCGGATAGACCCGCTCGCTCATCGCCTGCGCATGGGCAGAAGACGCCGTGCCGTCGATCACGCGCTTCTTGATGCCCTGCATGATGCCTGCCAGCCGGAACAGGTTATAGGCGAAATACCAGTCCATCGGCGGCACCGGAAAGCCGGTGCGCGCGACGTAACGCGCCACCGCTTCATCCTGCGACGGGATGCCGAGCGCTGCCAGATCAAGATCAAGCAGGCCCGCGCGCCCGTCAGCCGGATTGTGCCAGTTGAGCATCAGATAGGCAAAATCGGCAATCGGATCGCCCAGCGTGGAAAGCTCCCAGTCGAGCACCGCGATCACGCGCGCCTCGTCCTTGTGGAAGATCACATTGTCGAGCCGGTAATCGCCATGCACCACGCTCGATTGGTGCTGCGGCGGGATGGTTTGCGGCAGCCATTCGATCAGCCGCTCCATCTTGGGCATGTGCTCGGTTTCGGAGAGTTTATATTGCTTGGTCCAGCGGGCGATCTGGCGCGCGCAGTAATCGGTCGGCTTGCCATAATCGCCAAGCCCGATGCGATCAGGCTGGTTGAGGTGGAGATCAGCCATCGTGTCGATCAGCGCGTGGTAGATCGCGCGGCGTTCGTCCGGCTCCATGCCGGGCAGCGCGCCGTTCCACAAGGATCGCCCATCCGCCATGCTCATCACGAAGAATTTCGCGCCGATCACGCCTGCATCTTCGCACAGCCCATAGGTGCGCGGCACCGGGAAGCCGGTGGGGTAAAGCCCCGTCATCGCGGTGTATTCGCGGTCCACCGCATGGGCAGAAGGCAGGAGCTTGCCAAACGGCTGGCGGCGCAGCACGTAAGACGCCCCCGGCGTGTCGATCCGGTAGGTGGGATTGGATTGCCCGCCCTTGAACTTGGAATAGGAAATCGGGCCTGCAAAGCCTTCGACATGCGCTTCGAACCATGCCGTCAGTGCGGCCAGATCAAGCGCGTCTTTCTCCTGCACCGCGACGGTGCCGACCATTTCCTTGTCGAAATCAATCTGGGGAGCATCAGTCATCAGTCGAACACCACCACAGAGCGCGCCGCATGGCCAGAGCGCATCTTGTCAAACCCGCTGTTCACGTCATCAAGCCCGATGCGTTCGGCAATGATGGTGTCGAGATCCAGCAGTCCGCGCATGTAGAAATCAACGAGGCGCGGCAAGTCCACCGGGAACTGGTTCATCCCCATCAGCGCGCCCATCAGCTTCTTGCCGCCGAGCAGATCCATCGCGGACAGGCCGACCTTGCAATCCAAGGGCATCATGCCGAGGATCACCGCCGTGCCGCCGCGCCTGAGCGATGCGACTGCCAAATCGGCCGAAGCTTGGCGCCCGACTGCTTCGATCCCCCAATGCACCCCGCCGCGCGAGATTGCGATGATCTGTTTCGCCGCATCGGGGTCAAGCGCATCGACCGTGTGTGTTGCGCCCAAGGTTTCGGCCAGCGCGCGCTTTTCGGGCAGGGGATCAGCCGCGATGATCTGGCCTGCGCCCGCGATTTTTGCAGCGTTGATCGCGGCCAGGCCCACCCCGCCGCAGCCCACCACCAGCACGCTTTCGCCCGGCACGACCTTGCAGGCGTTGAAGATGGTGCCCGCGCCCGTCGTCACCGCGCAGCCGATCACGGCGGCACGATCCAGCGGCATGTCCTTGTCGATGGCGACGCAGGCATGTTCGTGGATCAGCATCTGTTCCGACAGCGCCGAGAGGTTCAGCATCTGTGCGACAGGCGAACCATCGGCCCGCATCATGCGCGGTGCCTGCCCTTTCATCCGGCGGGTATCGCCGCCGAGACACAGGGCCAGCCGCCCGCTCACGCAGAATTCGCAATGCCCGCAAAAGGCCGAAAGGCAGGTGACGACATGATCGCCGGGCTTCACCGTCTTCACTTCCGAGCCGACCGCGCGCACCACACCGGCAGCTTCGTGGCCCGGAATGGCGGGCAGGGCGTGCGGGTAATGCCCGTCGATGAAGTGCAGATCGGAATGGCACAGCCCGCAGGCCTTGGTGTCGATCAGAACTTCATGCGGCAGCGGATCAGCGAAGGTGACTTCGCCAATGGTCAGGCCGTGGCCCGGTTGTTCAAGAATGGCGGCACGTGCCATGAGAATTCCTTTACCCCTCCCGCAAGCGGGAGGGGAGTTGAGTGTCAGCGCGCAACCCCCATGTCGCCCGAGCTGAAGCTCGATGCGTCATTGGCGGCGGCCCGGCCATGATCACCGCGCAGCGCGTTGGCGGTGGGGCCGGGGATGGGGGCGTGCTTGGCGAATTCCATGTGCGCAATCGAACGCGCGTGGACTTCATCCGGCCCGTCCGCCAGCCGCAGGGTGCGCTGGTGGGCATAGGCCGAGGCAAGGCCATAATCTTCCGACACGCCGCCGCCGCCGTGGGCCTGAATGGCATCGTCGATGATCTTCAAGGCCATGTTCGGCGCCTGCACCTTGATCATGGCGATTTCCTGCTTGGCAGCCTTGTTGCCAACTTTGTCCATCATGTCTGCCGCCTTGAGGCAAAGGAGGCGCGTCATGTCGATATCGATGCGGGCGCGCGCCACGCGCTCTTCCCAGACCGAATGCTTGTACACCGGCTTGCCGAAAGCCTCGCGCTCCTGCAGGCGGCGGCACATTTTCGCCAGCGCTTCTTCGGCAACGCCAATCGTGCGCATGCAGTGGTGGATGCGGCCCGGCCCCAAGCGGCCTTGCGCGATTTCAAAGCCGCGCCCTTCGCCCAAAAGCATGTTGGAAACCGGCACGCGCACGTTCTTCATTTCCACTTCCATGTGGCCGTGGGGCGCATCATCATAGCCGAACACCGGCAGGTGCCGCAGGATGGTGACGCCGGGGCTGTCAATCGGCATCAGCACCATGGATTGCTGGGCGTGGCGCTGGGCGGTGAAATCGGTCTTGCCCATGACGATGGCGATCTTGCAGCGCGGATCGCCAAGGCCCGAAGACCACCACTTGCGCCCGTTGATCACATAGTGATCGCCGTCACGCTCGATGCGGGTTTCGATGTTGGTGGCGTCCGATGATGCGGTGTAAGGCTCCGTCATCAGGAAGGCCGAACGGATTTCGCCGTTCATGATCGGGCGCAGCCATTCTTCCTTCTGTTCGCGCGTGCCGTAGCGGTGGAACACTTCCATGTTGCCGGTATCGGGCGCGGAGCAGTTGAACACTTCGGACGCCCAGCCAATGCGGCCCATTTCTTCGGCGCACAGCGCATATTCGAGATTGGTGAGGCCCGGCCCTTCGAATTCGAAGGTGTCATCAACATGATGGTGGCTGTCATTGCGCGGCGGCATGAACAGGTTCCAGATGCCTTCGGCCTTGGCTTTGGCTTTCATCTCCTCGATGATCGGGATCACTTTCCAGCGTTCGCCTTCGTGCTCCTGTTTGAGGAAGGTCGCGTGGTTGGGGCGGATATTCGCCTCGATGAAATTGCGCACGCGCCCGCGCCAATAGGCCTGCCGTTCGGTGGGCTCAAAATCCATGGGGGTATCCTCTCTCTCGTCTTAAATCGAAACCGAATCCGGCTCTAACCGTGGCAGACCATCGCCACGCCGCCAAGCGTTCATTTTGGCACCAGCGGCAGCGCTGGCGTGGCTGGCACCGCGGCGTCCTCGGCGCTTGCTATGCCCGTGCGGCGCGCGCGGGCGCGCAGTTCGGCCAGCCGGGCAATGCGTGCCTCATGCTCTTCGCGGGTGATCGGAAAGCGCGCCAGCCAGAAGGCGGAAATCACCGCCAGCACCAGCATGGATCCGCCATAGGACACCAGCAGCGTTGTCAGCACGCCCTGCGGCACGCTGCCGGGCGCGGCATCGGTGGCAAGCTGCGAGAAGGCGATGATCTGCCCGGCCAGGAAAATGCCTGCCCCCGTCGCGCATTTCTGCACCAGCCAGTTGCCCGAATAAAATGATCCTTCCGCCCGCCTGCCGGTGCGTTCTTCAAAGGCCTCGACAATCTCGGCGATCATCGAGGTCGCCGAAACCAGCGAGGTGATCCCCAGCCCGGTTGCCACCAGAGCAAAGCCGAAAAACAGCGCCGCCGACAGCGTGCTGCCGGGCGCGGGCCACAGCCCGGTCAGCAGCAGCGTGTAGGGCACCACCCCCACCAGCGTGCCCACAATCATGCCGAGCCCGGCGCTTTTCGCCTTGCCGATGCGCTGGTGCATCGGGCCGATGGTCACAAACATCAGCACCACCGCACCCAGCAGCACCAGCGGGAAAAACATCAATTGCGTGCGGGTAAGCTGCAGGACGAACAGGTTGATGTAATTGGTGATCGCAAAATTCAGCCCCTGATGGACGTAAGCGGCAAGCCCGCCGATCGCAAAGATCACAAACGCCCGTTCGGAAAAAGCCTCGCGGATTTCGGCAAAGGCAGCGCCGAGGCTGAAAGGTGCAGGCTTGATCGCGGGCAGGCCAGCGACCAGCCGGTGCTGCCCCATGGCCGAACCAATCACCGAAACCGCCATCAGACCTGCGCCGAACACACCAAAGGCGTAATAGCCCTCGCGTTCGAGCAGGCCTTGCTGGCCCGGCATGAACACGGTGTAGGCCAGCACCATCATGACAAGCCCGCCCATCCATCCCCCCAGCGCGCGATAGCGGAACAAGGTGGTGCGTTCGTCATAATCGGCAGTGATTTCGGGAACGAGGCTGATCGACGGCACCTCGCAGGCCGACAGCAGCACGCGCACCGCAATGGCGATGGCCACAAGCCCGGCAAAGCTCGGCGGCGCGCCTGCTGGCGGGCTCCAGATGATCACCCAGACAAAAGCGAGCGGGATGGGCGCTGCATAGAGCCAGGGCAGGCGGCGGCCCCAGCGGGTGTAGGTGCGATCGGACAGATTGCCGAGGATCGGATCAACCACCGCATCCACCAGCAGCGCGATCAGCAGCGCCAGGCTGACCAGCTGCGCATCCATGCCCAGCACCTGATTGTAGAAAATCAGCAGGAAGAACGAAAATCCGATATCCTTGACCCCGAAAGCCACCGCGCCAAAGCCCTGCAACAGCTTCACGCGCATCGGCAGCTTGCCCGCGATCAGACCCGCGCCATCGCTCACCCGCGCGCGCCCTTGCGCGGCTTTCGCCCTGCGAATCCCGACACCTTTTCTCTCCCTTTTTCGGTTTCGAACCTAGACCGATTGGCCTTGCCGTCAATCCGCTCGCCCGTGACGTTACGGCATCGCGGGCCTGCATTTCGGCGCTTGCAGGGCAGTGTGAAATGACGATAACGTAAGCGTCAAGTGGGAGCTTGAAGAGAGGAGATACGGCGTGGCCGATCTGGAACAATTCCGTGCCGAAACGCGCAGCTGGCTGGACGCAAACTGTCCGCCCGAGATGCGCGAGCCGGTGCGTGACGAGAGCGACATTTATTGGGGCGGCCGCCGCGCGACCTTCAAGAATGATGCGCAAAAAGCCTGGCTCGAAGCCTGCGTGGCCAAGGGCTACACCGTGCCGATGTGGCCCAAGGCCTATGGCGGCGCGGGGCTTTCGCCTGCCGAAGCCAAGGTGCTGCGCGAGGAGATGGGCCGCATCAATGCCCGCCCGCCATTGAGCAGCTTCGGCATCTGGATGCTCGGCCCGGCGCTCCTGCACTTCGGCACCGAGGGCCAGAAGCAACGCTTCCTCAATGAAATCGCCCGCGGCGAAATCCGCTGGTGTCAGGGCTATTCGGAGCCGGGTTCGGGTTCCGATCTGGTCAGCCTTCAGACCTTCGGCGAGGATCAAGGCGATCACTGGACCGTCAATGGCCAGAAGATCTGGACATCCTACGCTGACCAAGCCGACTGGATCTTCTGCCTCGTCCGCACCGACAAGGCCGACAAGTATCAGGGCATCACCTTCATGCTGTTCGACATGGCGAGTGAAGGCGTCACCACCAAGCCGATCCTGCTGATCAGCGGCAATTCGCCCTTCTGCGAAACCTTCTTCGACAATGTGCAGGTGCCCAAGTCCTATGGCGAGGATTGCCCCGCCTATGTGGGCCAGATCAATCGCGGCTGGGATGTGGCGAAGTACCTGCTCGGCCACGAGCGCGAGATGATCTCGGGCGCGGATGGCGGCGAGCGCGCGGCGGCGATTGGTCCGGCGATGAAGCGGGTTTCGGCCCGCAACGGCGATGAAGTCGATCCGGTGCTGCGCGCCGAGCTTGCGATGTTCGATGTCGACGCGCTGGCCTATGCCGCGATGGGCGAGAAGTTCCTCGACGAAATCAAGGTCGGCAAGGCGCATCCCGCCCAGCCCAACATGATGAAGTACGCGGGGACCGAGCTCAACAAGCGCCGCCATGAGCTGATGATGGCGGTCGGCGGCAGCCGCGCTTTGGAGTGGGACAGCGAGGGTACCGAAGGCGGCAAGCCCGCGCGCAGCTGGCTGCGTACCAAGGCGAATTCGATCGAGGGCGGCACCAGCGAAGTGATGCTCAACGTGATCGCCAAGCGCATCCTCGATCTGCCGGGGGCTTAAGGGCCATGACGCTTGCGGTCACTCTACCTTCTCCGTTCATCGGAGGGGTCTTTCCGGGCAACGAGGCGAACGGCGCGAAGATGATTTCGCAGCTCGAAAGCCTGTTGCTGCCCGGTGAGACGATCGACTTCGCAACCGGCGGCGATGGTGGGGGTGCGCTGTTCACCAACAAGCGGCTGATCATCGTCAACGATGCCGGGCTGTTCAGCAAGCGATCGGTCGTGAGCTTCATCAAGGCTGCGGCGATCACGGCCGTCTCGATTGACGCGTCCTCGTTTCTTGAGGTGAAACTGGCGGGCGAGGGGTTTGGCGGCGCACATCTCTTTTTCGATGCCGATCAGGACCCGTCACGGATTTCTCACTGGTGCGCCGCCGCAATGGCGGCCTGAACTCACTTTCAAAGGTCGAAACAATGCCCCTGTATCACAACGAAGATCAGGCGATGCTCGCCGATACCGCGCGCGGGTTTATTGCCGAGGAAGGCAATATCGCCAAGCAGCTGCGCCACTGGCGCGACCGCAATTGCAAGGACGGCTTTGGCCACGGGCTGTGGAAGCAGATGGCCGAAATGGGCTTTACCGGGATGTTGGTGGACGAGGCCGATGGCGGGCTCGGCATGGGCCATGTCGAAGCCGGGATCGTGCTCGAAGAAATCGGCCGCAATCTGACGCCTTCGCCGTTCCTGACGTCGTCGGTGCTGGCGGCGACCGCGTTGAAGCACGGCTCCGACGACCTCAAGGGGCGCTACCTGCCAGGTCTGATCGCGGGCGATTCCGTTTTCGCCGTGGCGATTGACGAGACCGCCAAGCACCGCCCGTCGCGCATTACCACCCACGCCGAGAAATCGGGCAACGGGTTCAAGCTGACCGGCACCAAGAGCTTTGTGATCCACGGTGGCAGCGCCGACATGATCGTGGTCGCGGCGCGCACATCGGGCAGCGATGACGACGCCGATGGCATCACGCTCTTCGCGGTGCCCAGGGACGCTAGCGGCATGAGCCATGATGCGGTGCGGCTGGTCGATTCGTCGATGGCCACGCACACCCGGTTCGACAATGTCGAGCTCGACGGCGATGCCGTGATCGGCGACATCGATGGCGGGCGCGCAGTGCTGGATGCAATGCTGCTGGCTGGGCGCGTCGGCGCGGCGGCCGAGGGCGTCGGTGTCGCGCGCGGGGCGATGGATATGACCGTCGACTACCTCAAGCAAAGGAAGCAATTCGGCAAGCTGATCGGCGAGTTTCAGGCGCTCCAGCACCGCGCCAGCCACCTCTATTCCGAGGTCGAGATCGCCCGCGCCGCGACGATCAAGGCGCAGCAATTGCTCGATGCCGGAGCACCCAGCGCCGAACTGATGGCGAGTGTCGCCAAGGCCAAGGTCGCCAAGACCGCACGCCTCGCGGTGCAGGAAGGCGTGCAGATGCACGGCGGGATCGGCATGACCGACGAATACGACATCGGCCTTTACATGAAGCGCGACCGCGCGCTCGCCGAATTCCTCGGCGATGCCCATTTCCACGCCAATCGCGTGGCGGAATTGAGCGGGTATTGAGCCAAATCTTCGCTCCTCGTCATTGCGAGGAGCCGCAGGCCCAAAAAGAGCTTGGGGCGGCAATCCAGAGCGTCACGCTAACCGCTCTGGATTGCTTCGCTTCGCTCGCAATGACGGACAAGGGAGCAATAATATAATGGACATTCAATCACTTTTCGGCCTCGAAGGGCGCATTGCGCTGGTTACCGGCGGCAGCCGCGGGATCGGCAAGATGTTCGTCGAAGGCCTGCTGGCGGCGGGCTGCGCACGGGTTTATATCTCGGCGCGCAAGGCCGATCAGATGCAGGCGACGATTGACGAATTCGGCGCGGACCGGGTGATCGGCATCCCGGCTGACCTTTCGCAAATGGATGGCATGGTGAGCCTCGCCACTGAGCTGAAGGCGCGCGAGACCCGGCTTGATATCCTCATCAACAATGCCGGCGCAGCATGGGGCCAGCCCTATCTCGAATTTTCCGAGGCTGGCTGGCACCGCACCATGGACCTCAACGTCAAGACGCCGTTTTTCCTGACGCAGAAGCTGCATGATCTGCTGGTCGCAGGGGGCCAAGCCGGGCATCCGGCCAAGGTGATCCATGTCTCCTCGATCGATGGCCAGCGGATCAATCCGTGGGAAACCTATGCCTATCAGGCATCGAAGGCGGCAGTGATCCAGCTTACCCGCCGCATGGCCGCCCGCCTGATCGAGGACAATATCGTGGTGTCATCCATCGCGCCGGGGGCTTTTCCCTCCGAGATGAACAAGGCCGCCAAGGACGCGCCGGATGCCAGCGCGAGCGGGATTCCGGCCAAGCGCATCGGGACGGCAGAGGACATGGCGGCAGCCGCGATCTACCTGTGCAGCCGCGCGGGCGATTATGTGGTGGGCGAAACGCTCACCGTGGATGGCGGTGTGGTTAACGCCCTGCTTCCGAACCACTTTGCCGATCCGGGCGGCAAGGGCTAAGGCCAAGCCGCCTCAGTCGATCAGCACGAAGGGCGCCCAGACCGACGGCGAGGCGGCGCCGGGCAGGCCGCTGCTGCGCCTTAACTGGTCAAGCGCGTGCTGCAGCGCCTGCGCCTTGTCACCATGCGCGCGGTAGTGGCGCAGCATGGCCGTGGTGACATAGGCGGCCACATCGTCGCGCACCTGCCAGTGGGTTGCCAGAACGCTGCCGCCGCCTGCGAGGCGAAAGGCACTGACGAGGCCCGAGAAGGCAGGCACCCCCCCGGCAAAGCCCGCCGCGCTGTCGCAGGCGCTCAGGATCACCCAATCGGCGGCGAGATCGAGCCGGGCAATCTCGCTGGCGGTCAGCACGCCGTCGCTGCCATCGCTGGTACCGGCCTGCGGCCCGGCCAGCACCAGCGCGGGCTCGGCAATGCCTTCAAGCTCGCCTGCGACCAGACCATGGGTGGCAAACAGCAGCACTTCGGCGGCGGCAATGCTTGGATCGGCGAGGTTTGCCTCATTCGCTGCCGCGCCGGTGAACAGCCGCGCGCGGCCTTCGCCAAATTCGCGGGCGAGCGTTTGCGCTTCGATCAGGGTGCCGGGCAGGGCGGGCAGCTGGGCAAGCCGTTCCGCTGCAACCCCGCCGCGGGCAAAATAGCGCGCCGGGCTGCCGATTGCTTGCGGGACGGCGACAGGGGCCGTTTCCGAGGCAAAGGGCGTGGGCGCGGCAAAGGCCACCAACCCGCCGCCGCGCGGGCGGGCGCTGCTTGGCGCGGGGGCCAGCGAAGCAGTGCTGGCAAGCGCAAAGCGATCAGCCAGAAAGGCGGGGCCAGCGCCCGCCCGCGCAGGCTCCATCACCAGCAACCCGAACGGCAGCGAGGCAAGAGCGCCTCCTGCCAGAATGCGCAGGGTTTCAACCCCGCCGAGCGCCGCGCGCGTTGCGGGCGGAAACAGCACGGCGGCAAGCTTTGCTGCGGCGCCTTCATCGAAATCGAGATTGGCCGCCCCGTCGCGCACCCCGGCGGCAAGTTCGACCAGATCGGCGCGCGGCATGTCGAGCCGTTGTGCCTGCACCCGGTCAGCGGTGACCACAAGGCTGTAGGCCCCATCATAACCCGGCGCGAGCGCCAGCAGCGCCTCGCCCGGCCCAAGCTGCGCGCGGATCGCAGCAATTGTCGCCTCGCCCGGAGCCAGCAGGTTTGCGGCCACCCGGTCATTCTCGCGCAGCGCCGCGATTGCGTCCTCGCGCGCGGTCCGGGCTGCGGCAAGGCGCGCGCGCACTGCTTCGGAAGGCACGCCGCTGGCGAGCGCGCGCAGGTTTTCGCGATCGGCGGCATCAAGCGCGCTATCGGCCTGTTGCAGTGCGCGCAGCGCGGCAGCCAGCGCGGGCTCCTGCGCTGCCAGCCGCTCGGCCCGCCAGGCACTCGCCTGCGCCAGGCCCGATCCGGTCGCCAGCGCCATGGCGGCGGCCATGAGTTCCGCGTTCGCGCTTTCGGCGGCAATCTCCATCACCAGATCAAGCGCTGCGCGCTGTTCGGCAGCCATCAGGCCGCTAGCGGCGCGCGCCTGATCGCGGGCCAGCATATCGAGCATGGCGTGCGCTTCGCTGGCTGCCTCGCCCGGACGCCCGGCGCGCACGCTGCGCGCACGGGCATCAACCAGCCGGGCATGGTGCAAGGCGAAAGCTGCGGCATTTTCGGTTTCGAGCAGGCGGGCATAATCACGCGCCGCGATCCGGGCCGCTTCGTCGCGCTCGCCCGCGCGGATCAGGGCGCGCACCAGATCAGGCCCGATGCGCTTGGCGATGTCGGTATCGACCGCGCTTGCTGCCATCCGTTCATCCACCGCCTTGAGCCGCGCAAGCGCCTCGGCGCGGCCAAGTGCAAAGCTGCCTTGGGCAGCATAGCCCGCCGAACCAAGCCCGAACGGGCTGCCTTCCCCCTGATATTTGGCGAAGATCGGCGCGGCTTCCTCGAACAGCGGCACTGCTTCGGCATAGCGTTCGCGCTGGTGATAGATGGTGGCAAGCAGATGCAGGCCATAGCCGAAAAACAGGCTGTCCGGCCCTTCGTGCGTGCGCTTGAGTTCAAGGCTGCGCGCCAGATAATCAGTCGCCTCGATCGGGCGACCGGTGCGCGAGAGGACAATCGCCAGCATTTCAAGCGCGCGGGCATAGTTGGGGTGGGCCGGTTCGATATGCGCCACCGCGCGTTCCACAGCAATGCGGGCATAGCGTTCGGCCTCTGCCATCTGTCCGGCGCGGCGCAGCGTTCCGGCATAGCCGAAATATGACCCGATGGTGTCGGGATCATTCGGCCCGAGAAAGCCTTCGCGGGTATCGAGGCTGATCTTCTGGTAGCGCAGCGCCTCGTCGCTCCGGCTCAATTGCAACAGGGTCTGCGAAAGCGAGAATTCGAGATTGGATTTGGACACCACCTCGCCGCGATCGATCATGTCGGGCGCCAGCGCGGCAAAGCTTGCCATGTAATCGTCATAGCCTTTCTCAAGCGCCGCGATTGCTGCATCGGCCTCGCCTGCTTGCGCCAGCAGCGTACCGAGCAGCGCCACCCCTTCGCCGCGCACCACCAGGCTGACAGGATCGCCTGCGGGCAAGGCGCCAAGCCCTTGCTCCACCATCGCGCGCGCTTCGGCGTTACGGCCGAGGGTATAGAGCTGCGAGGCGATGCGGATGCGGGCGCGGGGGATTTCGGGATGATCGGGCACGCTGGCTTGCGCAGCGGCGATCACCGCTTCCCACGCGGCGATGATCTTCTGTGCGCCTGCGGCATCGGGCGTTGTTGCGGCAAAGATGGCGGCGGCTTCTTCGCTGAGCCGGGTGATTTCCTGATCGCTCGCCGCATCGCCCGCCGCGCCTGCCGCTGGCGATCCTGCCAGCACCGCTGCGAGCATGGCCGCGCTGGTCAACAAATTCCTGCGCCATTGGCGCGCGTATGTGATCATCCTCTCATCCCCCCCGCGATGAGCTGCACCATAATGTCAGTTCAATCGAACACGATGTAAAATTCCGACAGATTCGGCCCGGTATTGGCAATTTCGATGCGGTGGCGCTGGGTGTAGAGCGGCACCCAGCGGCATTTGGCGGGATCATCATGGGCCTTGCACACCTCGCGGTTGGCCTGATCATGCACCACGAGGCGCGGCGCTGGCCCGCGCACCGCGCGCACCACGATCTGCGCCGCACGCCCGCCGAAGAAAGTCTGGTTGAGCTGGGTGGCAGCGCCCGGATCAAGCACTGCCGAACGATAGGCCGGCCCGAGCGCCCGCCCGCGCAGCGGCGCAGCATCGGCGGGCAGTGCAGCCAGCCAGCGCGCCATGATCGCCTGGTCCGCTTCGTTCTGGGGTGCAGCGCCCAGCCGTTCCAGCCGCTGTGCCGCCTGCGCCAGCGCGGGGGCATTGCTGGCCTGTTCGGCAGCAGCCGCCATCACGAGCGCTTCGGCGACACGCTCGGCCCGGCTGGGGGCGTTGGCGGTAGCGTCGGCGGCGGTGGCGGTGGCGGTAGCGTCGGGATCAGTCGCAGCAGGCAGGGCCGCTTGCTGCGGCGTGCGCCCCGCACAACCGCTGACGAGCAGGCAGGCTGCTGCTGCCGCGGCGATGGCCCGCACCGCCTTCATGCCGCAGGCGCGATGCGGAACACCGCTCCGCCCAGCGGGTTTGCCCCCGGCTCGTCCAGCGTCAGCGCTAGCCCGTGGCGTTCCGCAATCGCCTGCGCCAGCGCAAGGCCGAGACCACTGCCCGGCGTTTCCTCTCCCGGCCGGTGTCCGCGATAGAACCGATCAAAAATCCGTGTCCGGTCGCGCGGGTCGATCCCCGGCCCGTCATCCGCCACCACCAGCTGCGGCCCTGCCTCCAGCGTCACCGCAATCCGGCCGCCTGCGGGCACATATTTGAGCGCATTGTCGAGCATGTTCGTCACCAGCCGGCTCAATTGTCGTTCATCGCCCATGATGCCGATATCAGGCGCGACATTCCAGCGCAGCGCAAGGCCTGCTTCTTCCGCGCTGCCAGCGTAAAGTTCGCACATTGCTGTCACCAGCGCGCTCAGATCCACCGGAGCCAGCCCGCTGCGGGTGCCCCGATGGGCCTTGCTGGCCGCGATATCGAGCAGCGATTCCAGCGTCTGGACAATCCGCCGGATTTCGCCGCGTGCCTCGGCCAGCCGTTCGGCAATGCGCGGCTCGGGCTGTTCGGCGAGCGCTTTCACCAGCCGGTTATCAAGGTGGGAAAGCGGCGTGCGGATTTCATGGGCAAGCTGTTCGGAGGTATCCTTGTAAGCGGCCAGCAGATCATTGACGCGGGCCAGCGCCGCCGCACTGTGGCTGGCCAGCTCGTCAATCTCGTCGGGCGCAGCGCTACCTGCGGTGACCAGTCCTGCGGCGCCATCCGGTTCGCGAAAGGCCAGATTGATGCGTTCGATGCGCTGGGCCAGCCTGCGCGCAGCCAGCCGGCCCAGCAGCGCCACCAGCGCCACGAACACCGCGCCGCCGCCTGCAAACACCAGCGCGAGGCTGGACAGCACCGGCGCCTCGATATCGACAGGGCGCGCCACCACCAGCCGCAAATCGGGCGAAAGCTGCACGGCGCGGGCAAAACCGCGCGATTGCTTGCCAGTGGCGATCACCCCGCTTTGGGATGTTGCCGCATCAAGCGGCGGCCAGGCGGCCAGATCGCCTGCGATCACCCGGCCTTGTCCATCGGCAAGCAGATAGTGGGCCGCGCTGCCATCCATCGGGGTCAGCGCCAGACGATCAGCAATGCGCGCGGCAAGGTCTGCCTCGCCGCCGCTGGCATAGATATCGGCCAGCCCTGCAATATCGACATCGACTTCGGCGGCAGCGGCTTCCTGCACGGTTGCGCTCACCGCCTCGCGGGCAAGCCACCACAGGCCCGCCAGCAGCACCAGCGAGAGCACAATCGCAGCCGCCACCAGCCGCGAGAAGATCGAACGCTGCGTCCCGTTCATCTCTGGCGTCACGGCCTCCCGTCGAGCAAGCGATAACCCGAACCAAGAATGGTTTCGAGCGCGGGGCGATCAAACCCGTCCTCCAGCTTGCGCCGCAGCCGCCCGATATTGACATCCACGACATTGGTCTGGGGATCGAAATCCATCTTCCACACATGGCGCAGCAGCATTTCGCGGGTCACCACTTCGCCGGCGTTTTCCATGAAATAGCGGAACAGCTCGAATTCCTTGGGGCTCAGCGCCAGGTGGCGGTTATCGCGAAAGGCAGTGCGCGCCTTCACATGGCATTCAAACGCGCCATACAGGATCACCGCACTGTGTTCGCGCCCGCTGGCCCGGCGGTGGAGCGCGCGCAGCCGGGCGACAAGTTCTTCGGGCTCGAACGGCTTGGCAAGGTAATCATCCGCCCCGCCATCCAGCCCGTCGGCGCGGTCGCTGCTGCGGCCAAGGGCCGACAGGATCAGGATCGGCGTGCCAATGCCGCCTTCGCGCAGGCGGCGGGTGATGGTGAGCCCGTCAAGATCGCCCAGCATCCGATCAAGGATGATGACATCAAAGGCCTCCATCCCGGCACGCAGCAAGGCCGCGCTGCCATTATCCTCCCACACCAGCACATCGCCGCTGGCGCTGAGGATCTCGCCGACCGCCGCGGCAGAGCGTGCATCATCCTCGACATAGAGGATCCTCATGGCGTCTGGTTCCCTCGCTTGGAAGAAAGCTGCCACCGCATGCGCGTGAGCGCAAGCGGCGGCAGAGTTTTGACGGGCGGGTCGCTTACCCGTCGGTGATCGGTGCGGCGGGCTGTCAGTTGAGGCTTTCGACCGACACCCAGCCGGTGGTGCCGAAATTGTCCTTGGCCTCGATGAACAGCCCCTCGCGCTTGCCCGTCGGGATGAGCGTGGTGCCTGCGCGCAAGGATCGCAGCACCTTGGCTCCGGCAGCAGGCGCTGCCAGCATGGCAGCGGCCGTGGCAACGGTGGCGGTTTGCGGCGCGGCGCTCGCGCTGGCGCTGGCGCTGCCTGCGCTGCTGGCCCGGGGTGCCGATGCAATGGCGGCGCGTTCTTCAACCAGATCGTTGAAGGCAAGCACAAAGGCTTCGACCAGCATCTTGCCATTGGCGCTGCTGCCATAGCCGGCTGCTGCTGCGCCCGCATTCCATGCGCCCGCGCCGCCAAAAGTCAGCGTGCTTTTGCGCACCACGCCTTGGCCCACCGCGATGGTTTGCCCGCTGGCCGGGCTGAGCAGCTTGATCCCGGCGGCGAGGCGCTTTTTCTTGCCGCCCAGCCCGCCGAACATGCCCAGCACTGCGCCTGCCCCCGGCACGCCGCCCAAGAGCGAGCTGGCCGCACCCGAACGCACCAGCCCTTCCATCGCCGCGCTCTTGGCGAGTTCGATCGACTGATCAACTTCCTCGCTGTCGCCAGCCACCACGTTCATCAGGAAATCGGCAGGCTTGCCGCTGGCAGGATTATATGCGGTAAAGCAGCCGGATTCGCGGGCGAGTTCGTTCACCAGTTCGCGCGGGCTGCCGAGGCCATACTTGGCCCAGCCTTGGGTGTCGCCTTCGACCACTGCAATCGAGCCGAGGCTTTCGGTGCATCTGGCCAGATCGACCCCGTCATCATCATCATCGTCGTCGTCTCTGGCGTGCAGCGGCGCGGCAATCAGCGCGCCGGTCGCCAGCAGGGCAAGCGCAAACTTGCCAAAAGGCATCGGCAAAACAGGCTTTGTCATGGTGCATCTCCCCAAACCAATCACTCGCCCGACCTTGGCCGACTGGCCATGCGCGCACCGCACACATGGCTTGTCATGGAGATGACGAATGCTGTTAGGCGCGCCTTACCTCTCCGACAGGGTGGCGGCGGGGAAGGAGATCATCCCGCCCAGCAATGCTTCGGCCTTGCGGATCGCATCGGCGCGGTCGGCGTGATCGCTGATGCCTTCGAAGGATGATACCACCGGGGCTGACCAGCTGCTGGCGCTGGCGGGATCGGCGCTGGCAGGCGCTGCGCCTGCGTTGGCTGCGCCTGCTGTCCACCGGCTCCAGTCGGCAGGCATCGTCGCTGACGGGGCGGCGGCAGCCGGCAGGGCAGCGCGGGCCGCAAAGGCGGCAGCGCCCTGGATCGTATTGCTGCTGGCCGCGCGGATGCTGTAGAGCATCCCCGCATGGCTCGCGCCGCTGCCTGCAAGGAAGCCCTGCACGTCCGTTCCGGCGCTTAACGCGGTGCCATTTACGGTCGTCGGCAGATTTGCCTCAAACCCGCGTCCGCTGAACGACTGGAACAGATCAAGGCTTGGGCTCGCCACGCCCCCGGTGCTGGCAAAGGCATAGCGGGTGCTGCCAAAATCGACCGTGGCATCAAGCCCGATCTTGAGTGTGCCAAAGTTCACCGCCATGCGCCCGTAGAAGGTGCCAAGCCCACCCTGCCCGTTGGTCTGGGTGGCATTGGTTGCGCCGATCAGATCGAAGTTGATCAGACCAGTGGTCGGCAGGTTGGTGGCCGGAGCGCCCCAGATCGTGTGCCACGACAGGTTCCCGGCGGGCTGGGCCACCGCGTTCTGATTGTTGCGGTTGCGGAATTCCACCAGCACGTTTTGATCGCGCTGCCAGCCGATCACGCCCCGATCGCCGCCGGTTTCGGTGACGGTGGCGTTGTTGCGCAGATAGTTGAGCTTCATGCTCCCGGACTGATCGGAATTGGAATCATAGCGCCCATCGGCAATTCTGACGAAATTCACCGTGCCCTGCTTGGCGAAGCCTCCGCCCGCATAGGCAAGACTGAGGCCGCGAACCGTTGCACCCGGCAGAACCCCGTCGGCCACCACCGGAGCCGAAGGAGGCGGCGGCGCAGGCGGCGGCGGCGGAGGCGGAGGCGGAGGAGGCGGAGGAGGCGGCGGCGGCGTTGCGCTGCCGCCGCTGGTGTTGCCCGTGCCGCTGCCGCTGCCAAAGACGCGCTGCGGGCCAGCTTCGAAAATCGCTGCACCCACAATCGCAGTCGCCGTTGCTTGCGTGCGCGCTTCGTAGGTCATGCCGATGGTGCTTTCGCTCCCAGCAAAATTGGCGCGCAGGTTCAGCACGCACAAAGCCGGATTGCTGCTGCAATTGCCTGCGTTGTCATTGCCGGGCACAGCGGCGAAGAACGCGCCTGTATTGCTGAAACTCAGGATGCTGGCCGATTGTGCCGGATCAGCCAGCCCGCCCGCGGTCGCAAAGCGGAAGACATAGGGATCGCCGGTGCGCGGCATGGTGATCGCGCCTTCCATCGCCAGCCGGTAATCACCGCCCAGCGCAATCGCCAGTCCTGCCTCGAAAGTGCCGGGCGCGAATGAGCCATTGGCAATTGTCGGGCGGGTTGCGCCGATCAGATAGTAATCCACCCGGCCTGTCAGGCTGGGAATGAAATTCACCCCCACCGGGCGGGTCAGCAGGTAATGCAGGCCCTGGTTTTCGGTGAAGGTGAATGTGTTCGGGATGTTGATCGTCCCGTTGGTCCAGCGCCCGATCACCGCATTGGCATTGCCGAAGATATCAGCCTGCTGCGCCGCGCCGCGATTGCGCACCTGCCCGCCCGGATCGCGGGTGTAGCTGGCCAGCCCGCCATTGGCATCAAGCGTATAGGCAGAGGCCGCAAAGCCGGTTTCGCCGCCGACGAAGACTTCCGCTGCTCGATTGGCCGCCAAGGATGAAATTGACGCGCGGCGATGCTGCATCAAACCCGCCGGTGTAGCCTGCCAGCATGGCCGGTGCCCCCGGCGGGGAGGTCGGGGGCGTGGCGGTGCCGCCGCCCGGCGGGGTTGCATTGGCAGGCAGCCCAGCAAAGCGATCCGGATTGCCGCCGCCTGCGACAAAGGCGAAATATTCGACAAAGAAGCGATCAAGCCCGGCAAAGCCCGCAAGGCCGCCCTGCACCCGCGCCAGCGCGGCGAGATAATTCTGGATCGTCGCTGCATCGAGCGCGGTGTAAGCGCTCGGCAAGCCGCCGCCTTGCAGGAAGGCGAAATAGGCATTCAGTGCGCTGACATATTGGGCATAGACCGGCAGGCCTGCAAAGCCATCGGCGCTCCCGCCGCCTGCGACAAAGGCGAAATAGCGCGTCAGCAGATCGGCATTGGCCCCGAGCAGTCCGGCAAGCTGGCCCGACCGTTCCAGCGCATCAAGAAAGCCGCGCAATTGCGCCAGATCTTGCGCGGTGTAGCCGCTCGGCAAGCCGCCGCCTTGCAGGAACGCCGCATAGGCGTTGAGCGCTGCGGCAAAGGCGGGGAAATCAGGCGGCACGGGCAGGCCGGCAAAGCGATCAGGATTGCCGCCGCTCGCCACAAATTCGCTGTAGCTGCGGAAAAAACCCGTAAGATCGCCAAGGAAGCTGCCGGTCGCACCAGCCGCTTCGAGCGCGGCGATATAGGCGCGGATCGTATCGGCGGAAAGCAGCGTGTAGGCCGACGGCACGCCGCCTGCGGCAAGGAAATCGAAGAAGGCGCGTAGATCAGCGGCGTAGCCTCTGAAAACATTGGCAGGCAGGCCGGAAAAGCCATCAAAGCTGCCGCCTGCCGCCACAAATGCGGCATATTGCGCAAAAAAGCCCGCGCGCTGCCCGAGGAACCTTTCAAGCGCCCCTGCTGCCTGCAATTGCGCGATCCACGCCTGCAGCGTTGCCAGATCCGTGCCGCGAAACTCCGACGGCAGGCGTCCGCTGGCGAGGAACGCGAAATAGGCATCGAGCTGCACCGCATATCCGGCAAAGATATTGGCCGGAAGGCCCGCAAAGCCATCCACCGCCCCGCCGCCGCGCAGGAAGGCGAGGTAATCAGTATAGAACCCCGCCCGATCACCGAGCACGCTGGCCAGCAATCCGGTGCTGGCTAGGGTTTCCAGATAGGCGCGCAAGGTCGCCTGATCGATTGCAGTATATTCGCTGGGGCGGCGTCCGCTGGCGAGAAAGGCGAAATAATCATTCAGCGCCGCACGGTACTGGCCGGCAAAGGCAAGGCCCCCATTGGCAAGATAGGCCTCCACCAGCGCGCGGTCGGCTGTGCCCAGTTGCACCACCAGCCCGGAATCGCGCAGGAAGGCGATGGTTTGCGCCAGCGCGGCCTCGCTCGCGCCCGTGAAGGCCGCCGGATCGCCCCCGCCGCGCACAAAGGCGAAATAGGCGGTGGTGAGATTGGTGAAGGAGGCGGCAAAGCCATCGCGCCCCGCGCCTGAGCCCGCGCTCGCGCCGCTCGCCAGAAATGCAAGATAGGCCTCGGCCAGCACCCGATCACGCGCGGCAAGATTGCCGATGGCACCAGTGCGGCGGATATAGGCGAGATAGGCGTCGATATCGGCGGGGCTGGTGCCCGCAAACCCGCTTGGCAATCCGCCTGCGCGGATCAGATCGAGGTAATTGACGAGAAAGCCCGCATAGGCCGCGATGAATTCGCCGCCGCCGCGCCCGCCCGCCAGAAAGCGCAGATAGGTGCGGATGATGTCGGCCTGGGCCTCGGGGAAGGGCCGCCCGCCGAAACTGGTTTCAAGCTGCGCTGCCGCCCCCACCAGCAACGCCAGATCGCCGCTCGGAAAGGTATCGAGCGATGGATTGCCGACCGCCGCCTCGATCCGCCTTGCGGCCAGCACGATATCCGCCGAAGCGCCCGCGCCTGCCAGCTGATCGCCAAAGCCGACGGGAATGCCGTTCATCGCAGCCGCCACCGGGCCAGCATCGCCGCCGATGGCGATCACCGCGCTTGCGCCCGCCTGCCCGCCATCGGGCTGCACCTGCGCGGCATTGGCCACCACGCGCCGCGCCCCGCCTTGGCCGCGTGCGCGCCACATGTCGCCTGCCTCAAAGCGTTCAAACGCACCCGCGCGCCCGATCCGCACGGCGCCCGACAGCGCATGGCCGCTGGCCTCACCCGTCTTGCGCACCGTAAAATTGCCTGCCGAGCCTGCGCCCGCCACCCGGCCTTCGAGGCCCTCGGGCATCCGCACCACCACTTCGCGCCCTTCGGCGCCTGCGACCGTGATCGCGCCTTCATACAGATCGACCGAGCCATCCGCATTGAGCCGGTATTCAGCCGCATCGACAATCGAAACCATGCCGCCGCCCGTCAGCGCCACTTGGGTAAGCCCGCCGCGCTGATCGGTGCGCAGGCCCACTTCGGGCCGCGCCTCGCTGGTGGTGAAGATCACATCATTGGCAACGAGCGGCGCGCTCATGGCAAGCGCCGAGGTACCCAGCAGCAAGGCGCGGGCGGCAGGCATGGCGGTGTTGAGGTGTGCAATCATGACAGGGCCTCCCCGGACAAAAGATCAGAATTCAAAGCGCGCGCCGACCGAGACGGTCCAGCGTTCGAAATCGAACAGGGCGATGTTGCTCCAGTTGCGCGAATAGGTGGCGACAGGCTGGAGAAAGAGGCGGCCTGTCACCGCCACCTTGAGGCCCGCCGACAGATCGAGCCGTTCATCCTTGCGCCCGGTCAGGAACAGCGGATCATCCGCGCCGTGGCGGCGCAGATCGAGCCCGATCCCGCCGACGGCGGCGATGCGTTTGGCCACCGGCACTTCTGCCCCGATATTCACCGCGACAAAATCGAACGACAGATGATCGCCCGCCTGCCGCCGGGTCTGTTCGGTCCCGCCTGTCAGCGTGGCGGCAAAGCGCTTGCCGACAAAGCCCAGTGATGCGGCATAGCGATCCGCATCGCGCAAGGGATCGCCTGCGAAATCCAGCCGGTTCCACTGCGCCGATGCCGTCACTGCCTTTCCGCCGGACAGCGGCTTGGTATATTGCGCCGTCACCCCTGCCGAAGTGCGGAAGCTGGCGCGGTCCAGCCAGAATTCCTGCACCTGACCCGAGATCGAAATCACATCCTGATTGGCAAAGCTGTGAGCATAGCCTGCGGTCGCTGTCAGCGCGGCCTGATCGAACATGCTGGTGGAAACATTGTCGCGCCAGTTGCCGAGCACGGATGCAAACAGCCGGTCTTGCCGCCCGATGGCGGTGACGCCTGAAATCCCGGCGGTGATATCGTAGAATTCATCCGACTGCGCCACTGCTGCGCCGCCCAATTGGCCCGGCCCCAGAAAGCTGAACAGCGGGATCACGATGCTGTTCAATTCGGTGGCCGAATTGATGTTACTGTCATGGCCGAAGCGCGCATCGACAAAGCCGCTCACGTCAGAACCGCCGCCTTGGATCTGCTTGTCGAACTGGCGCACAAAGCCGGTGAAGCGCTGGCGCACCGGATCGGGCAGGCTGGGATCATCGACCACGGTGGCAAATTGTGCCCGCGCGGTGTCGATATCGCCGGCCAGCGCATAGGCGCGGGCCAGTTCGGCGCGGGCAGCGGCATTGGCGGGCTGCACTGCCAGCACCCGCTGAAGCGCGATGATCGCCTCGCCATAGCGCGCGGTATCAAGCGCCGCGAGACCAAGCGCATAATCGAAGGCAGGATCGCCTGCGCGGGCGCGCGCTTCGGCAGCAAGGGCGCGGTAATCGGCCTCGGCCTTGTCGCGCGCTGCCTTGGCTGCGGCACTTGAGGCCGCCGGATCAGCGGGCGGGGTGGAGCCTTGGGCAGAAACCGGCCCTGCCACAAGCGCGCAGGCCAATGCGAGGCCGCACGCAGGCCCACTGGCGCGCAGAGGATATGCTGATTTGGTGTTCACTTTGCCCAGCCCCCGGACGTTCGTCGATAGGCAAGGGGATTGGCGCAGCGCCGCCGCGCGGCCAATTTACAAGCCGTGTCAGCCGGGTGACAATTGCTGTTAGGACAAGCGAGGGGGCGGGGTTAGCGAACCGGCCTAAGCCATCAATTCGCGCACAAACGGGATCAGCCCCGTCTGGCGGGCGCGTTTCATGCGTTCGGCCTCAAGGATGGCGCGCACCTTTTCAAAGCACACCGCCACATCATCATTGATGATGACATAATCATAGCCGTCCCAGTGGCTGATCTCGGCGCGGGCGCGTTCCATCCGGGCGGCGATCACTTCGGCGCTGTCAGTGGCGCGGCCTGCGAGGCGGCGGTGCAATTCCTCGATCGACGGGGGCAGGATGAACACGCGCACCACATCCTGCTGATCTTTCTGGTAAAGCTGCTGCGTGCCTTGCCAGTCGATATCGAACAGGAAATCCTGACCCTCTTTCAATGCGGCGCGGATCGCGCCCTTGGGCGTGCCATAGCGATTGCCGAAGACTTCGGCCCATTCGTAGAAATCATCCTCGTCCACCATCTGCTGGAATTCCTGCGGCGAAACGAAGGTGTAATGCACCCCGTCAATCTCGCCTGCGCGCGGCGGGCGGGTGGTGACGGAAACCGACAGCTTGATTTCATTATCGGCAGCCAGCAGCATTTTCGACAGCGTCGTCTTGCCTGCGCCCGAAGGCGAGGACAGAATGAACATCAGGCCCCGGCGGTGGAGCGTGTCGGCTGAACCTTGCGCGGTGGTGTGATTGCTATCGCCCATAGGCTCCGATGCAGCAAAGCATGTGCGCAAATCAAGCGCGCGATTAAGTTTTCTTGGCGCCGCCCGGCAGTTTGATCCGGGGGAAAACCCTGCCGCCGCGCGCTTCGATGCTTTTGCCGCGATCATACAGCGCTTTCAGCACCAGCCCGCCTGCCACCAGCGCCAGCCCGGCGGGGGAACGCGTGGCGATGCGGCTGATGCCGTAAAGCGCAATGGTTTTGGCGATGGACTGGCTGCTGACGAGTTCTTCGGCCTTGGCGCGGTCGTAGGTCTGGGCGAGGGTTTTCTTCTCGATCCGCTCACGCGCCAAATCGCCCGCAGCGCGCAGCACAATATCCGCGATGAGGAAATTGGTGGCCGGATCAGTGCTGGGCAGCGGCAGGCCCGCGATGCCGGTTTGCGGTGTATCGGATGCTTGCAGGGATGCTTCCGGCTGATCGGCAGGGGCGGCCTTGGCCTTGCGTTGGAAGGGGCGCTTCACCCGCCAGCGGCCTATTTCTTGCGCCCGAAATCAATGCTCACAACGTTGGAATCGCTCCCGCCCGCAGCCGCGCCATCGGGCGAATCGCCGTCATTTTCGGCATCGTCATGGGCCTCAGGCTCAAGCTCGGTGACAGCCGCCTGGAATTGGAGGCCAAAATCGACCGCCGGATCGACGAAAGCGGTAATCGCGGCAAACGGGATCTGCAGCTTGGCCGGCACCTGATTGAACGACAGGCTGACATTGAAGCCATCCTCGCGCACTTCGAGATCCCAGAACTTGTTCTGCAGCACGATTGTCATTTCATCGGGGAAGCGTTCGCGCAGGTGCACAGGGATCGCCACGCCCGGCGCGCCCGTTTTGAAGGTGATGTAGAAATGATGCGCGCCCGGCAATTGCCCGCCGCCCGACACAATCGAGCCGAGCACCCGGCCGACCACGGCACGCAGGGCCTCCTGCACGATTTCGTCGTAGGGAATGAGGCTGTCGGGCGTATCGTCGGTCATGGTTTGACGATAGGTGGCGGGGAGCGCCGTTCTGGTCAAGCCTTTTGCATGGGCTTACGCCCGGCTTGATATGGCCGCGCCGGGGACTATAGCGCGGAACATGGCCGAGACTCAGGACACACAGCCGCGCACCGGACAGGTGGCGCGCAACACGGCGGAAACGGCAATCGCGATTGCGGTCAATCTCGATGGCACCGGAGCCTATGAGGTTTCGACCGGCATCGGCTTTCTGGATCACATGGTCGAACAATTCAGCCGCCATTCGCTGATTGACGTGACGATGCAGGTGACCGGCGATCTGCATGTCGATCAGCATCATACGACCGAAGACAGCGCGATTGCGCTGGGGCAGGCGATTGCCCAGGCGCTGGGCGACAAGGCCGGGATCGGGCGTTACGGCGCGGCCTATTCGCCGATGGACGAGACTTTGAGCCGGGTGGCGCTGGATATTTCCGGGCGGCCGTACCTCGTGTGGAAAGCGAAATTCAGCCAGGAAAAGCTCGGCGAATGGGATACCGAACTGATCGAGCACTGGTTCCATTCCATTGCGCAGAGCGCGGGGATCACGCTCCATATGGAGCTGATCTACGGCACCAATAATCACCACATCTGCGAAAGCCTGTACAAAGGCTTTGCTCGCGCCATGCGGCAGGCGGTGGAACGCGATCCGCGCAAAGGCAGCGCAATCCCTTCGACGAAAGGGCAATTGGGTGGGTGAGCAGATCAATTCGGCTGCATCCCAGCCGCAAGCGCGACTGCGCGCCCACAGCGAGCACAGCTTTGCCGCGCGTCTGGCGAGGATCGCGCGCCCCGAGAGGCGTGCGGAAAACAACCATGGCTGAAGTTGTCGCGCTGATTGATTACGGCGCGGGCAACCTGCATTCGGTGCATAATGCGCTGAAGGCAGCAGGCGCGCGCGTGACGGTTACCGCTGATCCCTATGTCGTGCGCGCGGCTGACCGGATCGTGCTGCCCGGTGTCGGCAGCTTCAAGGCCTGTGCCGAGGGGCTCAAGGCGATCCCGCACATGATCGAAGCAATGACCGAGCGGGTGCAGATCGGCGCTGCGCCGTTTCTTGGCATCTGTGTGGGGATGCAATTGCTTGCCACCCAAGGGCTTGAGCATGGGCAAACGCCCGGCCTTGGCTGGGTGCCGGGCGAGGTGCGGCTGATCCAGCCGTCTGACCCGGCGATCAAGGTGCCGCACATGGGCTGGAATGATGTGGCAATGCTGCCCCATGCGCGGGATCACGCGGTGATCGAGGAGGGCGAGGCCTATTTCCTCCATTCCTACCATTTCGCCGCCACCGATCCGCACCATGTCGCCGCGATGACCGATCACGGCGAAGGGCTGGTCGCTGCCGTGGCGCGGGGCAACATCCTCGGCGTGCAGTTTCACCCGGAAAAGAGCCAGTCCTACGGGCTGGCGATGCTCCGGCGCTTTCTGGAGTGGTTCCCTTGATCATCTTCCCCGCCATTGATCTGAAGGGCGGTCAGGTCGTCCGGCTTGCCGAGGGCGACATGGCGCGCGCCACGATCTACGGCGATGATCCGGCGGCGCAGGCGCTGATCTTTGCCGAGGCCGGGGCCGAGCACCTCCACGTTGTCGATCTCGATGGCAGTTTTGCCGGTGAAAGCCGCAACCGCGCGGCGGTGGAAGCGATTGTTGCAGCCTTCCCCGGCTATGTGCAGCTAGGCGGAGGCATCCGCGATGCAGCGGCAGTGGAAGGCTGGTTCAACCTCGGCGTCGCGCGGGTGGTGATGGGTTCAGCCGCGCTCAAAAACCCCGAATTCGTCAAAGACATGGCCCGCGAATGGGAGAACGGCATCGTCGTCGCGGTTGATGCGCGCGACGGTATGGTCGCGACCGAGGGCTGGGCCGAGGTTTCCGACGTGCCGGTGGTGGATCTGGCGCGCCGCTTTGAAGATGCCGGCGTTGCCAGCCTGCTGTTCACCGATATCGGCCGCGACGGCTTGCTCAAAGGCGTTAATATCGAGGCGACAGTCGATCTGGCGCGCCGGGTGGATATCCCCGTCATCGCCAGCGGCGGGGTGAAGGGCTTGGATGATATCCATGTCCTCGCGCTGCATGCTGCTGACGGGATCGAAGGCGTGATCACGGGCCGCGCGCTCTACGAAGGGCGGCTTGATCTGGCGGCGGCGATTGCCATCGGGGCGAAGGCATGACTTCTACCACTGTTCCGCTGCTCGGTCGCGATAGCGACCGCAAGGGCAACTGCCCGCCCGCAGGCCGCCCGGGCCGAGGATAACCAAGAAATGCGCCTGATGGGCTTTTTGTTTCTGTGCCTCACCTTCCTTGCCGGGGTGACGATTGGCACGGTCGCGATTGCGCTCATCAATGTGGTGGTGTTTCTCGGCCTTGCGCTGCTGGTGGTGCGCTTTGTCGAGCCGCGCTTTGGCACCAACGGGCTGGTGTTCGGCATGGCCGGGGCGTTTTTCGCCAGTTTCATGTGGACGGTGGTGGCCTATTCGCTGCGCGAGCCTGAGGCGTGCCTTGGCGAAGATTGCCCGCTGCCCGAACCTGGTGTCACCATTGCGCTGGAGCCGCTGCCATGACTGTCCGTGTCCGGGTAATCCCCTGTCTCGATGTCGCCAACGGCCGCGTGGTGAAGGGGGTGAACTTTGTTGATTTGAAGGACGCAGGCGACCCTGTGGAACAGGCGCGCGCCTATGACGAAGCGGGCGCGGACGAGCTGTGTTTTCTCGATATTTCCGCCAGCCACGAAGGGCGCGGGACGCTGCTTGATATGGTGCGGCGCACGGCGGAGGTGTGCTTCATGCCGCTGACGGTGGGGGGCGGGGTGCGCAGCGCGGATGATGCGCGCGCGCTCTTGCTGGCGGGTGCGGACAAGGTGGCGGTGAACTCCGCCGCGGTGGCCCGGCCCGAACTGGTGGGCGAGATCGCCGCCCAATTCGGCAGCCAATGCGTTGTCGCCAGCGTGGATGCGCGCCGCACGCCGCGTGGGAACTGGGAAATCTTCACCCATGGCGGCAGGAAGCCCACCGGCATCGACGCGGCGGAATATGCGATGAAAGTGGCTGATCTGGGCGCGGGCGAATTGCTCGTCACCTCGATGGACGGGGACGGCACGCAAAGGGGCTATGATCTCGCGCTGACCCGCGAAATTGCCGACAGCGTCAGCGTGCCGGTGATTGCGAGCGGCGGGGTGGGCAGCCTCGATCATCTGGTGGCAGGCGTGCGCGAAGGCCATGCGAGCGCGGTGCTGGCGGCGAGCATCTTCCACTTCGGCCAGCACACCATCGCCGAAGCCCACGCTGCCCTGCGCGCAGCAGGCCTGCCCGCGCGCGGTTGAGTTTCCGTCATTGCCAGCGTAGCGAAGCAATCCAGAAACCAGCGCACCTCCGCTCTGGATTGCCGCGCGCCTGCGGCGCTCGCAATGACGAGAATTGAAACGTGTCTGAAACCCTCGCCCGCCTCGAAGCCGCCATTGCCCAGCGCCGCTCTGCCGCCCCGCACGAAAGCTACGTGGCTCACCTCCACGCCAAAGGGCTTGGCAAGATCGCGCAGAAGCTGGGCGAGGAAGCGACCGAAACGGTCATCGCCGCGCTGCTGGGCGATGAAGTCGAAGTCATCGCCGAAGCCGCCGATCTGCTGTTTCACCTGCTGGTGCTGCTCGGGGCCAAGGGCGTGAAACTGGAACAGGTGATCGCCGAACTCGAACGGCGCGAGGGCACTTCAGGAATTGCTGAAAAAGCTGCACGGAGCGAATGAACAATGCCGATCGACCCGACCCTGCCTTATGATGACAACAATATCTTCGCAAAGATCCTGCGCGGCGAAATTCCTTCGACCAAGGTCTACGACGATGAATGGGCCTATGCTTTCGAGGACATCAATCCGCAGGCCGCAACCCATACGCTGGTGATCCCCAAGGGGGCTTACGTCAGCTGGGATGATTTTTCGGCACGCGCGCCCGATGCCGAAATCGCCGGGTTCATCCGCGCCGTGGGCGAAGTGGCGCGGATGAAGGGTCTGGTCGAGCCCGGCTATCGCCTGCTTGCCAATATCGGCATCCACGCCGGGCAGGAAGTGCCGCATCTCCACGTCCACATCTTCGGCGGTGAGCCGCTCGGGGCTATGATTTGTAAATAATGCAGCCACTGCGGGCTGCATTTTCCTCGCTCACACGGCCTAAAGGCCGCGTCGCTGCGGGCGACCAGTCGGCCTTGCGGTCGCGCTGCTACCGGCGATCGCGCGAAAATAGGCTTTAGCCTGCGTCGCTCTGGCGCTAATGAAGCACTGTTCATCGACGCTTCACCCCGAGGCGGCTTTGGGCAGGGGGATGCAATCGAGCGTGCTGACATGATCCTGCCTTCCCCGCCCGATGGGGTGATCAACGGGCCACGGCACCTTTATGCGGTGCGGGTCTATTACGAGGACACCGATCTTTCGGGCATCACCTATCACGCCAACTATCTGCGCTGGTTCGAACGCGCACGCAGCGATCTGCTCAGGCGGCTGGGCATTGATCAGCGCGCTGCCATCGAAGCGGGTGAGGGCGCATGGGCGGTGGCCGAGGTGAACCTCAAATATCTGAGGCCCGCGCGGCTCGATGATGATATTCTCATCACCACCACCTGCACCGAATTGGGGGCGGCCTCGTGCCGGATGCATCAGATCGCAAAACGGGTTGGAACAGGCGAGCCTGAGCCGCTATGCGAAGCGCATCTCAGGGTCGGCTTCATCTCGCTTGAAGGTCGCCCGCGCCGTCAGCCTGCCATGTGGCAGGCCGCATTCCGCCAGTTCATGAACAGCCAAGGATAGTTTTCTCCGTGCTTCTCCCTCTCCTCAGCATGACTGCCTCTGGCCCGGCTGCCGCAGCGCCGACCCGGCTCGATCCGGTCGAACTGTTCCTGCAAGCCGACATCATCGTGCAAGGCGTCATTGTGGGCCTGATCCTTGCGAGCGTATGGGTGTGGATGATCATCGTCTCCTTCAGCCTCAGGATCGGCAAGCTGGGCGCGGCCTCGCGCGATTACGAGACCGAATTCTGGGAAGGCGAAAACACCGACAAGGCGCTGTCGAAACAGCAGCGCCGCGAGATTCCGTCGGCGCGGGTGGCGGCGGCGGGCCTTGATGAATGGCGCAAGTCCACCGCCAAGGCCCCGGTTGATCGCAATGGCACGCGGGATCGGATCGCGGCGGTGATGGAAAGCCAGATCGCCGAGGAAGCCGATAATCTTTCGGCCCGGCTCAATTTTCTTGCCACCACCGGATCGGTCGCGCCCTTTGTCGGCCTGTTCGGCACGGTGTGGGGGATCATGCAGAGCTTTTTCCAGATCGGCGCGCAGCAAAGCGCCAGCCTCGCGGTTGTCGCCCCCGGCATTGCCGAGGCGCTGTTTGCCACCGCCATCGGCCTGTTTGCCGCGATCCCGGCGGTGATTGCCTATAACCGGTTCAGCAATCAGGTGAACCTGTTCGAAGCGCGCCTGCAACGCTTTGCCGACAAGGTGCATGCCGGGCTGAGCCGCGAGTTGGACCGGGTGTAAGGTATGGCGATGGGTGTCTCCTCCTCCGCTCGCCGGGGCAAGCGGATGAAACGCGCCGCGATGGCCGAAATCAACGTGACGCCGCTGGTGGATGTGATGCTGGTCTTGCTCATCATCTTCATGGTGACAGTAACGCTGCCCGCTGTCGGCGTGCCGCTGGAACTGCCCGAAAGCCGCGCCAATCCGGTCGAGGAAGCGCCCCAACAGGTCACCATCTCGATTGATGCAAGCGGAGCCATCTTCATCGAGGAGGAGCGCGTGGCGCAAGGCGGTTTTGCCGATGCGCTGGCGGCGCTGGATCGCGGCGCAGATGGCAAGCCGCCGCTGGTGGTGCTGCGCGGCGATAAAAGCCTTGATTATGGCCGGGTGATGCAGGTGATGGGCGAGCTTGGCCGGGCTGGCTTTACGTCGATCTCGCTGGTCACCAGCGGTTCAGTCACGGCACCTTAGCCCGGGGCAGGTGATGGCACAGCGCGCGCTTCAGCACGAGGAGAAGATCGGCCTTGGCGTCGCCCTGCTGCTGCACGGCGCGCTGGTGGCGGTGCTGTTGCAGCAGGCGGTGCGCACCGAAGTGCTCACCTTTCCCGAACGCATGGACGTGAGCCTGGTGAGCGAGGTTGGCCTCGAAGCCGCATCGCGCGATCCGGTGCCCGAAAGCCGTCAGCAAATCGCGCCGACCTTGGGCGAGGCCGCTCCGCCGCCGCCTGCCGAGGCCGCGCCTGAGCCGCCGCCACCGCCGCAGACCGAGCGGGTGCAGGTGGCTCCGCCGCCGCCCACGGCAAAGCCGCAGCCCCGCCCGACGCCTGCTGCGCGGCCATCAGCCAAGCCTTCGGCCAAGCCGTCGCCTGCGCCAAGTCCGCGTGCCAGCAGCACGCCTGCCCCGCGCGCGACGCCTGCCGCCACGGCGCGCAAGGCAGGCGGTAGCCGGATCGGTGATGATTTCCTGTCGGGCGCGGGCTCATCTGCCACCAGCAACCAGACCCGCGCGCCCGCTGCTGCCTTTGGCGCGGCTGATCGCGCCGCGCTGTCATCAGCGATCACCCGCCAGATCCGCCCGCACTGGAACGCGCCTTCCGGAGCCGACGCGGAAAAGCTGGTGTCGATTGTCAGCTGGGATCTGAACCCTGATGGCACCCTCAAAGGCCGCCCGCGCTGCAAGGTCGATCCGGCCAGCATCACCGACAGCAACCAGCCGCAGGCGAGCTTGCATTGCGAACGCGCGATCCGCGCGGTGCAGCTGGCCGCGCCGTTTGAACTCCCCGAACAATTCTACGACCGCTGGAAAGCGCTCGAATGGCAATTCGACAGAAGGCTGTGATGATGAAACGCATGATTTGGCTTAGCCCCCTGGCACTGGTGATGAGCATCGCTGCACAGGCGCAGGATCTGGGCGCACCGGTGGGCGCGGCGGAACGGGTGGAGCGTATTCAGGTTGCCCCGACCGAGGCCACTGATGGCCCGCTGCGCGGCACCGTGACTGACGAATCCGACTGGTCGGATATCGGCATCGCGATCCCGTCGTTCGCCACGGATCGCAACCGCCAAACCCCGGCCAATGCCGAAGGTACTGGGGCGTTGGGCCGCGAGATCGCCCGCGTTATCACCGCGAACCTGCGCAATAATGGCCTGTTCAAGCCGGTCGGCCCGGACAGCCTGCCCGCACCCGGCTTTCCGCAGATAACCTCGCCCGAATGGCCCACCTGGAGCGGGCGCAGCGCCGAAATGCTGGTGCATGGCTATGTCCAGGCGCGGGACGACGGCCGGCTGGTGGTGGGCTGCTACCTCTATGATGTCTCGCTGCAGAGCGAGCTGATCCGCGAAGGCTGGGTGGTGCCGCCAGCCGATTGGCGGCGCGCGGCGCACAAATGTTCGGACGTGGTCTTTGCCCGGCTGACCGGCGAAAGTCCGTTCTTCGACAGCCGCATTGCCTATATCGCGGAAACCGGGCCGAAGGATGCGCGGGTCAAGCGGCTGGCGATCATGGATAGTGACGGGGCGAACCACCGCTTCCTCACCCTCGGCAGTGCGACCGCGCTCACCCCGCGGTTTTCGCCCGATTATTCGAAGATCCTCTATCTGTCTTACGTCGATGGCAATCCGCGCATCTATGTCTACGACATCGACACCGGCAAACAGACGCTGGTCACCGAAAACCGCAGCCCCACCATCGCGCCGCGCTGGTCGCCCGATGGCCGCAGCATCCTTTATTCGATGTCGGTTTCGGGCAATACCGATATCTATATCGTGCCCGCCACCGGCGGGGCGAGCCGCCGCTTGACCGACGCGCCCGGCATTGATGTGGGGGGGAGCTTTTCGCCCGATGGCAGCAAGATCGTGTTCGAAAGCGATCGGTCCGGCTCGCAGCAATGCTACATCATGAACACTGACGGGACGAACCAGCGCCGCATCAGCTTTTCCGGCGGGCGCTGCGCCACGCCTGAATGGAGCCCGCGCGGCGATCAGATTGCCTTCACGCGCATCGCCGGTGATTTCAACATCGCGGTGATGAACACCAGCGGCGGCGGGCTGCGGGTGCTGACCAAGGGCTGGCAGGACGAAGCGCCCACCTGGGCGCCCAATGGCCGCATCATCCAGTTTTTCCGCACCGAACGCGGCTCGGGCCGTTCGGGCATCTGGCAGGTCGATCTGACAGGCCGCAACGAACGCCGCCTGCCCACGCCGGTTGACGGCTCGGACCCGGCCTGGGGCCCGATCCGGCCATAATTTGGCCCGTTTTGTTTGTAATAGATCTCCCGCAATTGCGAAAGGAATCCCCGATGAACACCAAGCTTGCCACTGTGCTGCTGCTGGCTTCGGCCACCACGCTTGCCGCCTGTGCGAAAAAAGCACCCGAACAATTGCCGCCCCCGCCGGTGTCGAGCGGCGGCGGCGGGCAGACCACTGCGCCCACCCAGCCGATGGGCCCGCAAGTCGGCAGCCAAGAGCATTTCCGCAATGCGGTGAACGGCCAGACCGTGATCTATTTCGATCTTGATCGCTTCAATGTTTCCAGCGCGTCTGCTGCGACCTTGCAGGCGCAGGCGCAGTATTTCGCGCAATATCCGCAGCTTACCTTCACCATCGAAGGCCATGCCGATGAACGCGGCACCCGCGAATACAACCTTGCGCTGGGCGAACGCCGCGCCAACGCAGCCAAGAATTACCTTACCAGCATCGGCATTGCGCCGAACCGGATTTCGGTGGTCAGCTATGGTAAGGAACGCCCGGTGGCGCTGGGTTCGGATGAACAATCCTGGGCGCAAAACCGCCGCGCGGCGAGCGTGATGATCCGTTAAGCGATCAAATGATTAAGGAAGCAGGCCGGGCAGCGGCTCGGCCTGCACGCTGATGATGGCAGGCGCGGCAAGCTGCGCATCGCCGCCCGCGATCTCCCCCAGCGTCGTCACCACGCACAGCCCCGCCAGCGCAAGCACCGAAAACAGGCTGGAAAGGGTCAATTGCTGGCTCATCGGTGGTCTCGATCTTGCGGGTTTGTTGCTGTGCAACATTTCAATTAAAAACTGGTTCCCGGCCATCTCATCGCTTTGCATCGGGCGCCACCTCGCCTAGATTGGCCGCATCATGCGTTCGACCAACGACATTCGGACTTTCCGGCATGAGCCGCGCGCGCCGTTCCATGGATTGGGGCTTTCCGCGCTGGCGCGGCTATGGCTCCTCGCAGGAAGCCGCGCAGGTGCGCATCTGTGATCGCCACGGCTGCGACGAACCCGGCAATTGCCCCGCGCCCAAGGCCCCCAACAGCCGCGAGCGGTGGTATTTCTGCCAGAAACACGCCGCCGAATACAATGCCAAGTGGGATTATTTCGAGGGGCTGGAGAAGGCCGAGGCCGAAGAACGCGCCCGCGCTGAAACCCGCGAGAATGCCGGCTATGCCGAGGCGGCGCATTACGGCTGGGCCGGATCGGGCGATGGCAGCCGCTCCGCCGATGAAATGCGCGCCTTGGAAGTGCTCGGGCTTGAAGCGGATGCCGATTTTGCCGCCATCAAGAAAGCCTACCGCGCGCGGGCCAAGCTGGTGCATCCCGATGTAAAGCCCGGCGATGCCGAGGCCGCCACGCAGTTTCAGGCGATTCAGCTTGCCTACGAAGTGCTGCGCGCTGCCGAAGAACGCCGCGAATGGCGCGGGTGAGGTTGCCGGGTTGGTTCTAGTCGGCTGGCTGGAACCGGAATGCCGGTGCCACCACGAACCCGGCCGAGCTTTCGCCTGACAGAACCCGTTCCATATCCGTGCCGAGATCGAGTTTTTTTACCTTTGCGCCCGGAGTGAAATCAAGCTTGGCAAGATCGACCCAAAACACGCTCGGCGAATTGACAGATTTTACATAGTAGCGCCGGTCTTTCTGATCGGCGACAACCCGCCAGCGCGTGGTGGAAAGATTGGGCTGATCGGCAATCGAAAAGCCCCATGGCACTGATGCCTGCCGTATCACGCTGAACACCGAGGCGGCGGCGCGGCGTGGATCGGCGGTTTGTTCGACGGCGTTGATATAAAAGCTTGCCCGCACGAAACGATCGCTGGCGCGCACGGTGCCGGGCAGGAATTCCCGCGGGTTCACGCCTTTCCAGTATTCGCGGATGGCTAGTTGGCGATCAAAGGTCGGTTCGTTGGTCATGACCTGATATTCGCGGCTGTGCCATATCTTCATCTCGCCATTCACGAATTCGATGATGGCGCTGTCGCCGCCCGCATCGGAAAGCGAGACATGCACAGTGGCGGCCTTGCCCGGCGGGCCGACCGGCACCTCGCCGCCTTGCACGAGAAGCGGATTGGCCTGGAGATCGGCGACGGCTTCGGCAACACTGCCATAGCGATCAAGCAGGTATTGCGGGAATACCGAAAGTGAGATCAACGGCGTCTTGCCATCATCTGCGGGATAGGTCGCTTCGACTTCCCACAGCAGGTTTACCACCAGCCCGGCCTCGTTCATCCCGTCAGCAGTGGAAATGTCATAGCCCGAAACGGCAAGACTTCCATACTTCGCCGTCCAGCGGGCCGAGCGGGGCCCTGCTGCCCCATCGCGGGCCAGCCCACGCGGGAAGGCCCACAGGTTGCTGACCATCGGCATTTTCCAGTCCATGCTGCGCCCGGTGAGCACGCGGCCTTCCGGCCCCTGATAAACCGCGCGGGTGCAGGCTTCGGCCACCATCGGCGCGGCAAGGCAGGACAGCACGCTGACGGCTGCTCCCATCAACACTTTGGCATGTTGTAACATATCGTCTGCTCCTCACACTGATGGTCTGTTCTCGAAACATTACGGCACGCCGCCGAGTTTGCCGCTCCAAGTGTGCACTATTCGCTTGGCCCGGCAAAACCTTTTCCGCGCGCGTCAATTTGCGGATCGGGATTGTCGTTCCACCAGGCGACATCGCGCCATGGCCGCACGTCGATCTCGTGGCTCCAGCAATTGCGCGGCTGGTGGGCAAGGTGCCAATAGGTTTCGGCCAGCGCAGCCGGGTCGATGATCCCATCGGGGCCTTTTTTCGCCTTGAAAGCCTCGTATTTGTCGCCCAGCAGCTTGCCGAGCGTATCGGGTGCATCCACCGCGCCGTCCACCACCACATGGGCGACATGCACGCCCTTGGGCGCATATTCGGCATAAAGCGTCTGGCACAGCATGCGCCGCCCGCCCATCGCAGCGGCATGGCTGTGCTGCCCGGCATTGCCGCGCATTGCGGCGGTGGCCGAGGTGACAAGCAGCGTGCCATGCGGCCCGCCATCCGCTGCGCGCTCCACCATCAGCGGAAACAGCGCATGGGCAAGGCGGAACACCCCATAGGTGCCAAGCCGCCAACCCAGTTCGAAAATGCGGTGCGGCGTATCGGGAAGCGCGCGATTGCCGATCTGCGCGCCAAGATTGTAGAGCGCGGCTGTGATCGGGCCGATGTCCTTTTCGGTGCGGGCGACCAGTTCCTCGATCGCGCCATCTTCGGCGGCGTTCATCACAGTGCCGCTGGCCGTGCCGCCCGCTGCTGCAATCTCCGCGACCATAGCCTGCAATCCCGCTGCGTCGGATCGGCGCGCGAGCACGGCATGATAGCCGCCGCTCGCAAAGCGCCTGCCTGCGCTGCCACCAATCCCGGCGCCTGCGCCAATCACGAGGAATACTGGCTGGCGGCGGTCTGTCATGGGAAGGGCCTTTCCTTGTGATTTTGCGGCGTCAGATAAGCGCGCTGACGCTCCACACCACTGCCACAATCAGCAGCACGCCCGCGATATCCAGCACAAGGCCTGCGCCCACCATCTTTTCGATCCGGATGCGCCCGGTCGCCCAGGCAATCGCATTGGGGCCGGTGCCCGCAGGCAGCATGAAACCAAGGCTGGCCGCCAGCGCAGCGGGCAGGGCCAGCATCATCGGGTCCACTCCCATTGCCACGCTCAAAGCCGCGATCACTGGCATCATCGCCGACGCGGTGGCAACATTGCTGGCAAACTCGGTGACGATCACCACCAGCCCCACCACCGCCAGCGCTACGATGATGAGCGGGAAGGCTTCGAGCGGGAGCAGCGCCGCGCCGAGCCATTCCGCCAGCCCCGAGGCCTGCATGCCGTCAGCCAGCGCGAGGCTGCCGCCGAACATCATGATAACGCCCCACGGCACACGGTCCGCCTCGCGCCACACCAGCAGCGGGCGGCCCGTGCCATCAGGCAGCAGGAACAGCGCGATGGCGGCGATGGTGGCAATGCTGCCATCGGTCCACGAACCTTCGGGCAGCAGCGGCGCGATCAGCGGACGGGTCATCCAGGCGACGAAAGTCAGCGCGACCAGCGGGATCAGGCGGCGTTCCGGCGCGCTGAGCGCGGCATCGCTTTCAATCGCGGTGCGCGCGGCGGCAAGATCAAAGGGATGCTCGGCAATGCGCTGGAACTTGCCGACGATCCACGCGGCAATCGGCACGCCCAGCACCACAATCGGCAGGCCAAACAGCGACCACAGGGCAAAGGTGATTTGCGTTCCCGCGATCTTCTCGATCAGACCGACCGCAATCGCATTGGTGGGCGAGCCGACAATCGTGCCGAGCCCGCCAATGCTGGCGGCAAAGGCAATCCCCATCGGCAGCGCGCCCGAAAGGCCGGATTTGTAATGCACCGGATCATCATTGACGCTGCCCCCTTCCAGCACCGCGAGCGCCATCGGCATCATGATCAGCGCGGTCGACGTGTTGGAAATCACCATCGACAAAAGCGCAGCAGCAATCATGAAGGCCAGCAGCAATTGCGCCTGCCCCCCTTGCGCCCCGACAAGGCGCAGCACCGCTACCGACAGCCGCCGATGCAGGCCCGTGCGCTCGATCGCCAGTGCGATGAACGCGCCGCCCAGCAGCAGGAACAGGATCGGCGAATAGTATGAACTCGCCGTCTGATCGGCATCCGATATGCCCCCAAGCGGCAGGATGATGAAAGGCAAGAGCGCGGTCACCGTCAGCGGCACCGCCTCGGTCATCCACCAGGCCGCCATCCAGATCACCAGGCCAGCCACCAGCCAGGCCTGCTGCGGCATGGCGCCGGGCGGAGTGCTGAGCGCGAACAGCATGAAGATCAGCGGGCCGAAGGCAAGACCAATGCGGCGCGCTGTCATGTTGGCGGGGATCTCCTGTGGGCTGCCTACAGGACTATCGGTGCGCGCAAGGCCGCGCAAGCAAAAGGGCGGGCCAGCATCCGGCTGTCCCGCCCTTTTGCAGAGCCAAATTGCGTATTGCGCAAAATCAAGCGCCCGCCGAGCCGAATTAGCGCCGATTAAGCGCGCAGCGATTTTGTGCCCATTCCGGGGCGCTTGCGAGGCCTATTTCGGCGCCAGCACCATCAGCATCTGGCGCCCTTCGAGCCGGGGGAAAGCCTCGACCTTGGCGACTTCCGCGACATCTTCCTGCACCTTTTTGAGCAAGTCCATGCCGAGGTGCTGGTGCGCCATTTCACGCCCGCGAAACCGCAGGGTGATCTTCACCTTGTCGCCATGTTCGATGAACTTGTTCACGTTGCGCATCTTCACGTCATAATCATGCGTGTCGATGTTGGGGCGCATTTTGACTTCTTTGATGTCCTGCGTTTTCTGAGTCTTGCGCGCCGCATTGGCCTTTTTCTGGGCCTCGTAGCGGTACTTGCCGACATCAAGGAACTTGCACACCGGCGGGTCCGCATTGGGGGACACTTCGACGAGATTGAGGCCCTTTTCATTGGCCTGCTCGATCGCTTCGCGGGTGTACATCACCCCAAGGTTTTCGCCTTCGTCATCAATGACGCGGACCTTGGGGACCTGAATGAAATTGTCAAAGCGAGGGCCGCTTTTGATTGGCGGGGCCATCGAACGCCGGGGTGGACGAGATATGGGGCTTTCTCCTGTAACAGCCTTTGATGCGCCGCTCTTTAATCCGAAATCACGCTCAGCGCTAGGGCCAGCGCGCTGGCGAATTCTATGCAGCGCAAGCGGCCAGCGCAAAACGCGCAATCTGGCCTTTGGCGGGCACAAGGGATTCAAGAATATCAGAGGGTTGCAAGGCGGCGCGGATCTCCGGTGCGGCGGCATCCATGCCTCCGGTAAAGGCCCCGAAGGCTGGCAGGATCATCCGTTCAGGCCCGCCGCCCGCCGCGCGTCGTCCCAGCACGGCGCAAGGGCGCACAATATGGCGGCTTCGCACCCTGATTCTCAGCTTGGGGTGAAAGTGGCCGGACAATTCATGGGCAGTTTCGCCGGGCCGGGCCTCGTGCCTGAGCACTATGCCGCCCAGTGCGAGTTCCGGCATCACCGCGCCGCCAAACCCATGCGCCATATGTTCATCGTGATTGCCCGTGATCCACACAAAATCGAGCGCGCCCGTCAGCCCTTCGAGCATGCCTCTGGCAAAGGGATCGAGCCGCAAGAGGCCTGCATCATCGTGGAAATTGTCGCCCAGCGTGATCACCCGGCGCGCGCCGCACGCCTTCACGATATGCGCCAGCCGTTCCAGCGTGGCGCGGCTGTCATAAGGGGGGAGCATCGCGCCGCGCGATGCATGCCAACTGCCTTTTTCGAGATGCAGGTCCGCCACCAGCAGCGTGCGTTCCGCCGCCCAGTACAGCGCCCGCCCATCGGCCAGCGCCATCTCGTGTCCGGCAAAGGGAAGGGGGGCGAACGAAACGGGAACCATGCAGCTTTCCTGCCTGCAAACAATCCCCTTGGCAAGTGTATGCAGGCCCTTGTGCGCGGCGCGCGCTTGCCTATGGTGGCGCGCAAATGACGGATGGGCCAATAACCAATAGGGATGTATGACTGACTGGACTGATCACACCGCCCGCGCCAAGGCGTGGTTTGAAGATTTGCGCGATGCGATCTGCGCCGAATTCGAGGCGATCGAGGCTGAGGCGGGCTCGGATGCGCGCTTTCAATACACCGCCTGGAACCGCGAGGAAGCAGGCAATCCCGATCCCGGCGGCGGTGTGCAAGGCTTGATGAAAGGGCAGGTGTTCGAAAAGGTCGGCGTCAATGTCTCGACCGTGCGCGGCAGCTTTGCCAAGGAGTTTGCCGGCAATATCAACGGTGCAAGCGCAGATGCTCCCGGTTTCAGCGCTACCGGCATCAGCCTTGTCGCCCATATGAGCAATCCGCATGTGCCCGCCGTCCACATGAACACGCGGTTCCTGACCACCACCAAGGCGTGGTTTGGCGGCGGCGCGGATTTGAACCCGCCGCTCCCCTATGCCGAGGATACTGCGGCCTTCCACGCCGCGATGAGGGCCGCCTGCGATCCGCACGATCCGACCTATTATGATCGTTTTGCCAAGTGGGCGGAGGAGTATTTCTACATTCCCCACCGCCAGGTTGGGCGCGGGGTGGGCGGGATTTTCGCCGATCACCTCGAATGTGCCGATGATGCCGGCTGGGAGGCTAACTTCGCCTTCATTCAGGACATCGGCAAGCAGTTCCTCGCAGTCTTCCCCGCCATCGTGCGCAAGCGGATGAATGTGCCTTTCACTCCGCAAGACGAAGCCCAGATGTTCGAATATCGCGGCCGCTATGCCGAGTTTAATCTGGTCTATGATCGCGGCACGATCTTCGGGCTGAAGACCGGCGGGAATATTGATGCGATCCTGATGAGCCTGCCGCCACGGGCGACGTGGTCGTAACGCGCGGCTAGCTTACGGCCACCACCCGCTGCCGGAACCAGTCGGCCAGTTCGTCTTCGCTGAGCTCGCCCGCGGCGAGGGCGATGAAGACAACTGTCATATCGGCGTCATCTGCCTCCACGCGCCAGCCGTTTTTCAACAGGAAAAGCAAGCTGACCACGTTAGCTGCTCGACGAGCAGCTAACGTGGTCGGCTTGCTTTTCCTGTTGAAAAACGGCTGGCGCGTGGAGGCAGATGACGCCGATATGACAGTTGTCTTCATCGCCCTCGCCGCGGGCGAGCTCAGCGAAGACGAACTGGCCGACTGGTTCCGGCAGCGGGTGGTGGCCGTAAGCTAGCCGCGCGTTACGACCACGTCGCCCGTGGCGGCAGGCTCATCAGGATCGCATCAATATTCCCGCCGGTCTTCAGCCCGAAGATCGTGCCGCGATCATAGACCAGATTAAACTCGGCATAGCGGCCGCGATATTCGAACATCTGGGCTTCGTCTTGCGGAGTGAAAGGCACATTCATCCGCTTGCGCACGATGGCGGGGAAGACTGCGAGGAACTGCTTGCCGATGTCCTGAATGAAGGCGAAGTTAGCCTCCCAGCCGGCATCATCGGCACATTCGAGGTGATCGGCGAAAATCCCGCCCACCCCGCGCCCAACCTGGCGGTGGGGAATGTAGAAATACTCCTCCGCCCACTTGGCAAAACGATCATAATAGGTCGGATCGTGCGGATCGCAGGCGGCCCTCATCGCGGCGTGGAAGGCCGCAGTATCCTCGGCATAGGGGAGCGGCGGGTTCAAATCCGCGCCGCCGCCAAACCACGCCTTGGTGGTGGTCAGGAACCGCGTGTTCATGTGGACGGCGGGCACATGCGGATTGCTCATATGGGCGACAAGGCTGATGCCGGTAGCGCTGAAACCGGGAGCATCTGCGCTTGCACCGTTGATATTGCCGGCAAACTCCTTGGCAAAGCTGCCGCGCACGGTCGAGACATTGACGCCGACCTTTTCGAACACCTGCCCTTTCATCAAGCCTTGCACACCGCCGCCGGGATCGGGATTGCCTGCTTCCTCGCGGTTCCAGGCGGTGTATTGAAAGCGCGCATCCGAGCCCGCCTCAGCCTCGATCGCCTCGAATTCGGCGCAGATCGCATCGCGCAAATCTTCAAACCACGCCTTGGCGCGGGCGGTGTGATCAGTCCAGTCAGTCATACATCCCTATTGGTTATTGGCCCATCCGTCATTTGCGCGCCACCATAGGCAAGCGCGCGCCGCGCACAAGGGCCTGCATACACTTGCCAAGGGGATTGTTTGCAGGCAGGAAAGCTGCATGGTTCCCGTTTCGTTCGCCCCCCTTCCCTTTGCCGGACACGAGATGGCGCTGGCCGATGGGCGGGCGCTGTACTGGGCGGCGGAACGCACGCTGCTGGTGGCGGACCTGCATCTCGAAAAAGGCAGTTGGCATGCATCGCGCGGCGCGATGCTCCCCCCTTATGACAGCCGCGCCACGCTGGAACGGCTGGCGCATATCGTGAAGGCGTGCGGCGCGCGCCGGGTGATCACGCTGGGCGACAATTTCCACGATGATGCAGGCCTCTTGCGGCTCGATCCCTTTGCCAGAGGCATGCTCGAAGGGCTGACGGGCGCGCTCGATTTTGTGTGGATCACGGGCAATCACGATGAACATATGGCGCATGGGTTTGGCGGCGCGGTGATGCCGGAACTCGCACTGGGCGGCATAGTGCTCAGGCACGAGGCCCGGCCCGGCGAAACTGCCCATGAATTGTCCGGCCACTTTCACCCCAAGCTGAGAATCAGGGTGCGAAGCCGCCATATTGTGCGCCCTTGCGCCGTGCTGGGACGACGCGCGGCGGGCGGCGGGCCTGAACGGATGATCCTGCCAGCCTTCGGGGCCTTTACCGGAGGCATGGATGCCGCCGCACCGGAGATCCGCGCCGCCTTGCAACCCTCTGATATTCTTGAATCCCTTGTGCCCGCCAAAGGCCAGATTGCGCGTTTTGCGCTGGCCGCTTGCGCTGCATAGAATTCGCCAGCGCGCTGGCCCTAGCGCTGAGCGTGATTTCGGATTAAAGAGCGGCGCATCAAAGGCTGTTACAGGAGAAAGCCCCATATCTCGTCCACCCCGGCGTTCGATGGCCCCGCCAATCAAAAGCGGCCCTCGCTTTGACAATTTCATTCAGGTCCCCAAGGTCCGCGTCATTGATGACGAAGGCGAAAACCTTGGGGTGATGTACACCCGCGAAGCGATCGAGCAGGCCAATGAAAAGGGCCTCAATCTCGTCGAAGTGTCCCCCAATGCGGACCCGCCGGTGTGCAAGTTCCTTGATGTCGGCAAGTACCGCTACGAGGCCCAGAAAAAGGCCAATGCGGCGCGCAAAACTCAGAAAACGCAGGACATCAAAGAAGTCAAAATGCGCCCCAACATCGACACGCATGATTATGACGTGAAGATGCGCAACGTGAACAAGTTCATCGAACATGGCGACAAGGTGAAGATCACCCTGCGGTTTCGCGGGCGTGAAATGGCGCACCAGCACCTCGGCATGGACTTGCTCAAAAAGGTGCAGGAAGATGTCGCGGAAGTCGCCAAGGTCGAGGCTTTCCCCCGGCTCGAAGGGCGCCAGATGCTGATGGTGCTGGCGCCGAAATAGGCCTCGCAAGCGCCCCGGAATGGGCACAAAATCGCTGCGCGCTTAATCGGCGCTAATTCGGCTCGGCGGGCGCTTGATTTTGCGCAATACGCAATTTGGCTCTGCAAAAGGGCGGGACAGCCGGATGCTGGCCCGCCCTTTTGCTTGCGCGGCCTTGCGCGCACCGATAGTCCTGTAGGCAGCCCACAGGAGATCCCCGCCAACATGACAGCGCGCCGCATTGGTCTTGCCTTCGGCCCGCTGATCTTCATGCTGTTCGCGCTCAGCACTCCGCCCGGCGCCATGCCGCAGCAGGCCTGGCTGGTGGCTGGCCTGGTGATCTGGATGGCGGCCTGGTGGATGACCGAGGCGGTGCCGCTGACGGTGACCGCGCTCTTGCCTTTCATCATCCTGCCGCTTGGGGGCATATCGGATGCCGATCAGACGGCGAGTTCATACTATTCGCCGATCCTGTTCCTGCTGCTGGGCGGCGCGTTCATCGCACTGGCGATCGAGCGCACGGGCCTGCATCGGCGGCTGTCGGTAGCGGTGCTGCGCCTTGTCGGGGCGCAAGGGGGGCAGGCGCAATTGCTGCTGGCCTTCATGATTGCTGCTGCGCTTTTGTCGATGGTGATTTCCAACACGTCGACCGCGCTGATCATGATGCCGATGGCGCTCGCGGTGCTGGAAGGGGGCAGCGTCAATGATGATCCGGTGCATTACAAATCCGGCCTTTCGGGCGCGCTGCCGATGGGGATTGCCTTTGCCGCCAGCATTGGCGGGCTCGGCACGATTGTCGGCTCGCCCACCAATGCGATTGCGGTCGGTCTGATCGAGAAGATCGCGGGAACGCAAATCACCTTTGCCCTGTGGTCGCTGTTTGGCCTGCCGATTGTGGTGCTGGGCGTGCCGATTGCCGCGTGGATCGTCGGCAAGTTCCAGCGCATTGCCGAGCATCCCTTTGATCTTGCCGCCGCGCGCACCGCGATTGAAAGCGATGCCGCGCTCAGCGCGCCGGAACGCCGCCTGATCCCGCTGGTCGCGCTGACTTTCGTCGCCTGGATGACCCGTCCGCTGATCGCGCCGCTGCTGCCCGAAGGTTCGTGGACCGATGGCAGCATTGCCACCATCGCCGCCATCGCGCTGTTCCTGCTGCCTGATGGCACGGGCCGCCCGCTGCTGGTGTGGCGCGAGGCGGACCGTGTGCCGTGGGGCGTTATCATGATGTTCGGCGGCAGCCTCGCGCTGGCTGACGGCATGCAGGCCTCGGGGCTGGCGGAATGGCTGGCGCGGCGCTGCTCCCGCTCGAAGCCTTCCCGCTCATCATCGTAGCGCTGGCGGTGGTGGGGCTGGTGGTGATCGTCACCGAGTTTGCCAGCAATGTTGCCACCGCGTCGGCGATGATGCCAGTGATCGCGGCTTTGAGCGTGGCAATGGGAGTGGACCCGATGATGCTGGCCCTGCCCGCTGCGCTGGCGGCCAGCCTTGGTTTCATGCTGCCTGCGGGCACCGGCCCCAATGCGATTGCCTGGGCGACCGGGCGCATCCGGATCGAAAAGATGGTGGGCGCAGGCCTTGTGCTGGATATCGCGGGCGTGCTGCTGATTGTGGCAGTGGTGTGGAGCGTCAGCGCGCTTATCTGACGCCGCAAAATCACAAGGAAAGGCCCTTCCCATGACAGACCGCCGCCAGCCAGTATTCCTCGTGATTGGCGCAGGCGCCGGGATTGGTGGCAGCGCAGGCAGGCGCTTTGCGAGCGGCGGCTATCATGCCGTGCTCGCGCGCCGATCCGACGCAGCGGGATTGCAGGCTATGGTCGCGGAGATTGCAGCAGCGGGCGGCACGGCCAGCGGCACTGTGATGAACGCCGCCGAAGATGGCGCGATCGAGGAACTGGTCGCCCGCACCGAAAAGGACATCGGCCCGATCACAGCCGCGCTCTACAATCTTGGCGCGCAGATCGGCAATCGCGCGCTTCCCGATACGCCGCACCGCATTCTGACTGGGTTGGCGGCTTCGGCACCTATGGGGTGTTCCGCCTTGCCCATGCGCTGTTTCCGCTGATGGTGGAGCGCGCAGCGGATGGCGGGCCGCATGGCACGCTGCTTGTCACCTCGGCCACCGCCGCAATGCGCGGCAATGCCGGGCAGCACAGCCATGCCGCTGCGATGGGCGGGCGGCGCATGCTGTGCCAGACGCTTTATGCCGAATATGCGCCCAAGGGCGTGCATGTCGCCCATGTGGTGGTGGACGGCGCGGTGGATGCACCCGATACGCTCGGCAAGCTGCTGGGCGACAAATACGAGGCTTTCAAGGCGAAAAAAGGCCCCGATGGGATCATCGACCCGGCTGCGCTGGCCGAAACCTATTGGCACCTTGCCCACCAGCCGCGCAATTGCTGGAGCCACGAGATCGACGTGCGGCCATGGCGCGATGTCGCCTGGTGGAACGACAATCCCGATCCGCAAATTGACGCGCGCGGAAAAGGTTTTGCCGGGCCAAGCGAATAGTGCACACTTCCAGCGGCAAACTCGGCGGCGTGCCGTGCCATGTTTTCGAGAACAGACCGTCGGTGTGAGGAGCAGACGACATGTTACGACGTGCCAAAGTGTTCATGGGAGCAGCCGTCAGCGTGCTGTCCTGCCTTGCCGCGCCGATGGTGGCCGAAGCCTGCCACCCGCGCGGTTTATCAGGGGCCGGAGGGCCGCGTGCTCACCCGGGCGCGGCATGGACTGGAAAATGCCGATGGTCAGCGAGACCCTGTGGGCCTTCCCGCGTGGCGCTCGCCCGCGATGGGGGCGGCAGGGCCCCGCTGCGGCCCGCTGCGACGGCGAAGTATGGAAGATCTTGCCGTTTCGGGCTATGACATTTCCACTGCTGACGGGATAGAACGAGGCCGGGCTGGTGGTAAACCTGCTGTGGGAAGTCGAAGCGGACCTATCCCGCAGATCATGGCAAGACGCCGTTGATCTCACTTTCGGTATTCCCGCAATACCTGCTTGATCGCTATGGCAGTGTTGCCGAAGCCGTCGCCGATCTCCAGGCCAATCCCGCTTCTCGTGCAAGGCGGCGAGGTGCCGGTCGGCCCGCCGGGCAACGGCCGCCGCTCTGCATGTCTCGCTTTTTTGCCGATGCGGCGCGGCGCCTAGCGCCATCATCGAATTCGTGAATGGCGAGATGAAGATATGGCACAGCCGCGAATATCAGGTCAGAGACCAACGAACCGAGCCTTTGATCGCCGACTAGCACATCCGCGAATACTGGAAAGGCGTGAACCCGCGGGAATTCCTGCCCGGCACCGTGCGCGCCAGCGATCGTTTCGTGCGGGCGAGCTTTTATATCGACGCCGTCGAACAAACCGCCCGATCCACGCCGCGCCGCCGCCTCGGTGTTCAGCGTGATACGGCAGGCATCAGTGCCATGGGGCTTTTCGATTGCCGATCAGCCCAATCTTTCCACCACGCGCTGGCGGGGTTGTCGCCGATCAGAAAGACCGGCGCTACTATGTAAAATCCGTCAATTCGCCGAGCGTTGTTTTGGGTCGATCTTGCCAAGCTTGATTATTTCACTCCGGGCGCAAAGGTAAAAGAAACTCGATCTCGGCACGGATATGGAACGGGTTCTGTCAGGCGGAGAGCTTCGGCCGGGTTCGTGGTGGCACCGGCATTGCCGGTTCCAGCCAGCCGACTAGAAGCCGACCCGGCAACCTCACCCGCGCCATTCGCGGCGTTCTTCTCGGCGCGCAGCACTTCGTAGGCAAGCTGAATCGCCTGAAACTGCGTGGCGGCCTCGGCATCGCCGGGCTTTACATCGGGATGCACCAGCTCGGCCCGCGCGCGTGCTTTCTTGATGGCGGCAAAATCGGCATCCGCTTCAAGCCCGAGCACTTCCAAGGCGCGCATTTCATCGGCGGAGCGGCTGCCATCGCCCGATCCGGCCCAGCCGTAATGCGCCGCCTCGGCATAGCCGGATTCCGCGGGTTTGAGCGCGGGCGCGTTCAGCGCCTTCTCCAGCCTGGA
>JBJIOB010000038.1:0-10995 GCA_045377215.1 Erythrobacter sp. | reverse complement strand
TGCGGCCCATGCAAGGCGCTCACCCCGGTGCTCGAAAAAATCGCCGCCGAATATGCCGACAAGGGCGTGGTGCTGGCCAAGATCAATGTTGATGAAGAACAATTCATCGCCGCGCAGTTTCAGGTGCGCTCGATCCCGACAGTCTATGCCATGTTTCAGGGGCAGCCGGTGGCCGATCTCACCAATGCGCGCAGCGAATCGCAATTGCGCGGCGTGCTCGATCAATTGCTCAGCCAGCTCCCGGTGCAGGCGGACGGCGGCGTCGCAGGCGATCCGCAGCGCCCCTCGCCGCAGGAACTGGCGCAATATCTCGCCATGGGCGAGGAAGCGCTGGGCGCGGGCGATGCGCAGCGCGCCGCCGGAATTTTTGCGCAGATCACCGAATTTGCCGCCGATAGCGCGGCGGCGCATGCCGGGCTGGTGCGTGCGCTGATCGGGCTGGGCGAAGTCGATCAGGCGCGTGATGTGATGGCCAGTATTGATGCCGACCCGCGCCTTGCCGCTGATCCGGCGATGGCCCCGGCGCGCGCTGCGCTGGAACTGGCGGCGACCCGCGTCGATGATGGCGAACTGGCGGCCTTGCGCGCGGCTGCCGCTGCCGATCCCGCCGATATGGCGGCGCAGCTGGCCTTTGCCGAGGCGGCCTTTGCCGCCGGGCTGCGCGATGATGCTGCCGATACGCTGCTGGCCATGATTGCGGCCGACCGCGACTGGAACGAGGGCGCGGCCAAGGCCCGGCTGCTCAAGATTTTCGAAGCGACCGGGCTTGAAGATGACTGGGTGGTTGCCACCCGCCGCCGCCTTTCGCGCATCCTGTTCGGATAAGGCGGGGCAAGAACGCATGACCACCCGGCTTTCGATTTTCCCCCTCACCGGCGCAGTGCTGTTTCCCGGCCTGCAATTGCCGCTCCACATCTTTGAGCCGCGCTACCGTGCGCTGGTCGGCAATGCGCTGGTGCGCGATCGGCGGATCGCGATGATCCAGCCGCAGCGCGCCGTCGAAGGCGCACCGCTCTATCAGGTCGGCTGCGTCGGCCGGATTGGCGAGATCCAGGCGATGGAGGATGGGCGCTACAATCTCATCCTCGAAGGCGAGCAGCGCTTCCGGCTGGTGCGCGAACTGGATGTCACCACCGCTTTTCGCCAGATCGAGGCGGAATTGCTTGACGAGGACGAGGACGAAACCCTCTCCCACGCCCAGCGCGGCGGATTTGAGCGTGAGGCGCGGCGCTTTGCCGATAATCAGGGCTACAGCGTCGATTGGGATTCGGTGGAGCGGCTGGATGATCGCTCGCTCATCAATGGGGTCTCGCAGATTGCCCCGTTCGATCCGGCGTCCAAACAGGCCCTGCTCGAAGCGCAGAACCTGCACGCGCGCTGCGAATTGCTGGTGCAGCTGATGCAGTTCTACGGCAGGCGCGATGGCGGCGAGGAAATCGTGACGCTGCAATAGGCGCGCCCGTTTCTAATAATATGACATGATTTGAAAGGCTTGCAGACAACGCAGGCCCAGTGTAAAATGGCGCTGCGGGGGCCAGCGATGGAGAGATCGAAGATGATCATTCACCCCCCGGCCAAGCGGCGCAGCGCCCGGCTTGGCGTGATGGCGATGGCTATAGCCTTGGCAGGCAGCGCGGGCGCGGCTCTGGCGCAGGATGCCAGCGCGCCGCCCCCTTCGGATGACAGCGAAATCGTGGTCAGCGGCACGGCGGAAGATATCAACCGGGCGCGCAATTACATTCAGGCGCTGCAAGTCACCGCGCTCAACGTGCAGGCGGCGCGCTGGGCCGATCCGATCTGCGTGGGTGTGACCGGCACATCGCCCGCTATCGCTGAACGGCTGGCCGGGCGAATCAATGCGGCGGCCAGCCAGATCGGTGCCAAGCGCGGCGAGGCCGGGTGCAAGCCCAATCTGCTGGTGATCTTCGCCAAGGATGCCAGCGATTACATGGCGCAGATGCGGCGCACATCGGCGGCGCGGCTGCAGGAAATCCCCAAGCGGCGCGAGGCCTTCACCTTCGGCAAAACCGCGCCGATCCGCTGGTGGTACAACACCGATGTGATGGGCAGCGATGGCCGCCCGCTCAATGCCGGGGCGACGGGCCTTGTGGCCTGCGGCGGGCCATGCGCACTGCCTTCGCTGAACGCCAATGTCCGCTCGCAGAACACTTACAGCAGCAGCATCGTGCGCGCCCCGACAGTGCGCCATATCAAAAGCGCGGTGGTGGTGATCGACGTGCCGCTGGCTGCCGGGCGCTCGGTCGATTCGCTCGGCGATTATGCCGCGCTGGTGTCGCTGGCGGAAATCTGGCCGGATAACAGCGCCGTGCCAACAGGCTCGATCCTCGGCCTGTTCACCACCCCGCCGCAAGGCGCAGGCGAAGGGCCGCTGCTCGGCACGATGGATCGCCGTTTCCTGTGCGAATTGTACCGCATGCCGCTGGATCGTTCGGGCCAGTATCACAAGGGCACCCTGACACGCGCGGTCAGCGCGGCGCAGGATCGCTGCTTTGATCGTGAAGAGCCTGCCGCTGGCGGTTAAGGCGCGCGGCGCGGCGGGCGCGCTTCGGCGAGGATCACGGCAAATTGCTGCGCTGCGTCGGTCCAGTGGGCAATCGGCTCCCACCCGCCTGCCAGCAGCAGCAGATTGGCGCTGTCGGGCGCGAATTTATGGCTGTTTTCGGTGTGGATGCTGGTCCCGCGCTGCATTGCGAAGGCCATGCCGCTGACGGTGAAGGCGATATCCTCGGCGGCCACCAGATGCATCTCGATACGGGCGTGGGCGGCATTCCAGCGCGCTTCGTGGCGCAGCAAGTCCACCGGAATATCGCCGCCAAGTTCGCGGTTGATCCGCACCGCCAGATTGCGGTTGAACGCCGCGGTAACCCCTGCGGCATCATCATAGGCGGCCATCAGGATGGAAGGCTGCTTGATCAGATCCATCCCGATCAGCAATTGCGCGCCGGTGCCCAAAGTGGTGCGCATCGCGCGCAGCAGATCCACTGCGGTCGCCGCCACCATATTGCCGATGGTGGAGCCGGGAAAGAAACCAAGCTTGGGCAGGCCTCCCACTTGCGGCGGCAATTCGGTCCGGCGCATGAAATCGGCCTCGACCGGGAAGACCGGCAGGCCGGGGAACTTTGCCGCCAGATCAGCCGCGCTCGCCCGCAGGAAATCGCCCGCAATATCCAGCGGGATATAGGCCGCAGGCGCAATCGCCGACAGCAGCAGCGGGGTCTTGAGCGAGGAGCCCGAGCCAAACTCCACCACGGCGCGCCCCGCCCCGATCAGATCGGCAAATGCGCCGCCGCGCGCGGTGAGGATTTCGGTTTCGGCGCGGGTCAGGTAATATTCGGGAAGCTGGGTGATATCTTCGAACAGGCGCGATCCGGCATCATCATAAAACCAGCGCGCGGGCACTGCCTTTTGCGGCTGCGCAAGGCCAGCCAGCACATCGGCGCGGAAGGCCAGATCAACCCCGCGCGCATCGCGCTCCACCAGCCTGAGGCCTGCTTGCTTGGTCATGCTCATGCGTCCTTGGCCAGCCTCAGCCCGGTGAATTGCCAGCGCTGATGGGGGTAGAAGAAATTGCGGTAGCTCGCCCGCGACGACCCGCGCACCGTGGCGCAGGATGCGCCGCGCAGCACCACCTGCCCGCTCATGAATTTGCCGTTATATTCCCCCACAGCCCCTGCGCTGGGGCGAAAACCGGGATAGGGCAGATAGGCTGAACGGGTGAACTGCCAGACATCGCCGAACAGGCTGGCGCCGGAGCCGCCACCACCGCCGGGCAAGGGCGCGGCGGCCCCATCAAGCTGGTTTCCGCCCCCAGGATCATGCGCGGCGGCGATCACTTCCCATTCGCTTTCGGTCGGCAGGCGATAGCCCGCCCAGGTGGCAAAGGCATCGGCCTCGAAATAGGAGATATGCGTGACCGCCGCGTCAGGCTCGCGCGGCTGCCAGCCCTGATGCGTGAACTGCGTGCCATCTTCGCGCCAATAAAGCGGCGCGGTGATGCTATCGGCCTGCACCCAGGCCCAGCCATCGGCCAGCCACAGCCGCGCATCGCGATAGCCGCCTGCCGCGATGAATTCGGCCCACTCGGCATTGGTGACCAGCCGATCAGCCAGCGCAAAGGGTTCGATCAGCACGCGGTGACGCGGGCCTTCATTGTCGAAGGCAAAGCCGCCTGTGCCATCATCGCCGATCCACGCGATCCCGCCGGGGTGGGAGTGCCAGCCGCGTTCGGCAGCGCGCGCCGCCGGCGCGCCGGGCGAGCGGGCTGCGGCAGGCCACATCGCCGGGCCCAGCGGATTGGCGAAAAAGGCGTGCTTGATATCGGTCAGCAGCAATTCGGTGTGCTGTTGTTCGTGCGCGATGCCAAGCCGGATCAGCGCTGCGAGCGCCGGGTCTTCCAGCAGCGGCGTCATCGCTGCGGTAACATGGGCGCGCCATTCCAGCACTTCGGCAAGGCTCGGACGCGACAGCATCCCGCGTGCCGCCCGCGCCAGCCTTGCGCCTTCGGCCTCGTAATAGGAATTGAACAGGTAGGGCCACTGCGCGTTGAACAGGCGATAACCGGGCGCATGATCGCGCAGCAGGAAAGTCTCCCAGAACCACGTGGTGTGGGCCAGATGCCACTTGGCCGGCGAGGCATCGGGCAGCGACTGCACGCTCGCATCAGCATCGCTCAGCCCATGACCGAGCGCTTCGATGAGTGCGCGGGTTGCCAGAAAATCCCCGGCCAGAGGCGTAGGCGGCGCGCTGTGGCCCGGTGCGATCTTGCTGGGATGCCCTTGGGTCATGGCCGTGATCATGGCCCAAAGTCATGACAATGGAAAGGCAAACTCCCCGCCACAACGCCCCCTTGGCCCGGCAAGCTGCGCAGATGCGTGACTTGGCGGGCGATTGCGCTAAGCTTGCCCGCGTGCATCCCTCGCGAAAGGCAAGCATGAAACATCCTGTCACTCTGTTCGCACTGGCGCTGGTGCTGGCGGGCACAGCCACCCCCGTTCTTGCCGCGCCCGACAGCGCGCCGGTGCCATGGGTGGCGGCAGATTTTGCGGTGCCCGAGGAAGCCGCAGGGCCGGGCTTCCGGCTGGCCCCGCTCGGCCCGGTGCTGGTGGCGGTGGATTATGCCGCCTACATGTCGTCGATCACGCATCTCCAGCAGACTTTCACCCGCTCCACCAGCTGGCCGCATCCCGGCATCACGGATGAAGAGGCCATGGCCGACATGGAGAACGAAGCCGCCCGCTTCAAAGCGCGCGCATCCTTTGCCTATGGCGTGCTGACGCCCGATGGCACGCGTGAGCGCGGCAGCCTTTATGTCTCGCCCAGCCCGGTCGCCGGATATGATGCGGTGGTGCGCATGTGGGTGACCAAGGCGGACTATGACGCTGGCTTTGATCAGGTGCTTTACGATTGGGCGCAAGGATGGATTGCCCGCCAATGGCCGTTTGCAAGGGTCGCATATCCCGGCCGCGCCATTACATGGGAAGAATGGGACGCGCTGGTGAAGTCCGCCGCACCCGCCCCGGCACCCGCACCCTGATGATCCCTCCGGGCGTAAGCAGCCTGTAGCCCCTGCGCATAAAGGCATCGCAACGGGGATCGCGCCCGGCATTGCGCTTGATATATGTTATATTATTTCATAGAGGCGCGATGTTGGCCCCGGCGCGCGGCTCTTGTGCGACAAGCGACCGATCATGCTGACGGAAAGGGCCGATCCTGCAATGACGCATGACCCGATCAGCACAGCCGCGCCGCTGCCCAGCGCGCAGGCCGGGCGTGTGGGCCTTATGGCGCTGGCGGCGGCATGGGTGATCGCCGCGATCCTTGCAGCAGCGCCCGCATCGGCGCAGGACGAAGCCCTGCCCCTGCCCGCGCCCGCTCCCGCGCCTTCCCCCGCCGCTGACACTCCGGCCGCTGACACTCAGGCCGCTGACACTCAGGCCGCTGCCGGAACCGACGTTTACCCGCGCGCTTTCTTTGATCGCTTCTTCCCGCAGACCGCGCTCGAAATGCTGCAGCGCGTCCCCGGCTTTGCCCTGCAACGCGGCGCGGAATTGCGCGGCTTTGCAGGCGCTGCGGGCAATGTGCTGATTGATGGCGAACGGCCCACCATCAAATCGGGCGGGCTGGAAGATTTCCTCACCCGCATCCCTGCCGACGCGGTCGAACGGATCGAGGTGACGCGCGGCGCCCAGCGCGCAGGCGAAACCGCCGGGCAAAGCATCATCGCCAATGTGATCCGCAAATCGCGCGGCGTGGCTGGCACATGGTCAGCCGAACTCGAACGCAACACTGAAGGGCTGATTTATCCGCGCGCGGAAATTGCGATTGCCGCGCCGCTGGGGGACTGGCGCACCACCACCAAGCTCAACGCCTTTTGGGAGCAGTTCGTCTTTACCGATTTTGATCGCCAGCGCTTTGACGGGGCGGGCAATCTGCTGTTCTTCGATGCCGAAACCCTGCCCTCGACGCTCGGCGAGGCCTTCATCGCCACCGAGGCCAAGCGCACGCTGGCGGGCGGCACGCTGACGCTGAATGGCCGGTTTGGTTACAGCAAATTCTATCAGGAAACGGGGCGCGATGGCTTTGCCGGCAGGCGGCCTGATGGCGGCAGGGCCGACCGCCGCACCGATATCCGGCTCGATTCCGAATTCGTCGAAGGCGAGGCAAGCGCCGACTGGGCGGGCAATATCAGCCCGCGCTGGACGCTCAAACTGCTGGCGCTGGGCACTTTGCGCGATGGCAATGTCGCCTCGGCAGCGCGGGTGGCCGAACCGGTCACCGGCCCGGCCAGCGTGCAGCGCTTTGCCAGCGAAAGCCGCCCGTTGGAACTGTTGACCCGCGCCACGCTCGGCCGGCTCAGCGGCGCGTTCCGGCCCGAATTTGGGGTGGAGGTGGCCTATAACCGGCTGCAATCGCGCATCGCGCTCACAGTCGAGGATGCGGCAGGCGGTGTCCGCCCGGTCCCGCTGCCTGCCTCCGATGTGGTGGTGGCCGAATGGCGCGGCGAGGCTTTTGCCAATCTCGCCTGGCAGGTCGCCGCCCGCTGGACGATCGAGGCAGGGCTTGCCGCCGAACAATCCCGCATTGCGGTAACCGGCGATGCAAGCGGCGAGAACAGCTTCTTTTTCTGGAAGCCAAGCCTTGCCCTCACCTATCAGCCTTCGCCCAAGCTGCAACTGCGCGCTGCCATGCGCCGCACGGTTGGCCAGCTCAATTTCAACGATTTTGCCGCCTCGGCCAATGCCGAGGATGATCGCCTGCTGGCGGGCAACCCCGATCTCGGGCCGGATTCCTTGTGGCGTGGCAGTGTGACCGCCGATTATCGCCTGGCTAGCGGCTTTGCCTTCAACCTTGAGGCGTTCCACGAATGGCGCAGCGATGTGCTGGAACAGATCATTCTGCCAAGCGGGGTGGCAGGCCTTGCCAATGCGGGCGCAGCGCGGGTGTGGGGCGCGCAGATCAATGGCGCGCTGCCCTTGCGCGCCGTGCTGCCGGGCGGCCTGATCGAGGTTTCATCGCTGTTCCGCGATGCCCGCTTCGATGATCCGGTCACCGGCGAGACCCGGCGGGTGACGGGCCTGACCAATCCGATTGTCACCATCAATCTGCGGCAGGATCTCACCGCGCAGCGCCTCGCCTGGGGGGTGCGCTATGAACCCCCGCGCGAGGTGTTCATTTTCTTCGCCAATGAAGCAATTGTCGAAGAACGCACCCACCAGCTCACCGCCTTCATCGAAACCACGCGCTTTTTGGGCGTGCGGATGCAATTGGAGGTACGCAATATCGGCGGGCAGGAATTCCCGCGTGATCGGCTGCTGTTCGCGCCTGATCGCAGCGGCGCGTTTCTCGGCTCCGAAGTGCTGCGCCGCCGCCGGGGGGAATTCGTGAAGTTCACCATTTCCGACCAGTTCTGACGCCGCCTGCGGCCTCAATACATGTGCTGGCCGCCATTGATGCTCATGGTCGAACCCGTCATGAAGCCGCCGTTTTCGCTGGTGAGGAAAGCCACGCCGCGCGCGATTTCTTCAGCCATGCCGAGCCGGCCGACGGGGATTTTCGCCACGATCTTTTCCAGCACGGGCGCAGGCACGGCGGCCACCATGTCGGTATCAATATAGCCCGGCGCAATCGCGTTCACTGTCACCCCGAACTTCGCGCCTTCCTGCGCCAGCGCCTTGGTGAAGCCGTGGATGCCGGATTTGGCAGCGGCATAATTGACCTGGCCATATTGGCCCGCCTGCCCGTTGATCGAACCGATGTTGACGATCCGCCCCCAGCCGCGGGTCCGCATGCCGGGGAACGTCGCCTTGGCCATGTTGAAGCACCCGCCAAGGTTGATGCGCAGCACTTCGTTCCAGTCTTCAAAGCTCATCTTGTGGAGCGTGCCGTCACGCGTGATCCCGGCATTGTTGACAACGATATCAACCGGGCCAAATTCGGCCTCCACCGCCGCGCAGCCAGCAAGGCAAGCCTCGTGATCGCCCACGTCCCAGCGCCGCGCAGGGATGCCGGTTGCTTCGGAAAAGGCGCGCGCCTTGTCATCATTGCCGCCATAATTGGCGATGACCGTGTGCCCCTGGCGCTGCAGACGCTTGCAGATCGCCTCCCCGATCCCGCGCGTTCCCCCGGTGACAATGGCAACCCGGCCCATGGCAATTCCTCCCTCGTTTTTGACTTCGGCCATGATCCTAGCCGCGGCGTAACGTTAGGGAAAGCGGGGAATAGCTATGCGGACCAAAGGATAAGGCGCAGGCGCAACGCAGGCGATTGCCGCCGTCACGCGCCGCGCCATTGCCGCAAGCCGCAAAGGCCGGGCGCGAGGCGCAGCAGCAATGAAGATCAGAATTTGAGCTGGGTGCCGACGTAAACGGCCTGGCTGTCCTGGATCGAATTGGTCAGCGGATCCAGCCGGTCACGTTCCTGCGAGATGCGCACGCCTGCGCGCACATCGAGATTGGGCGAAAGCCGGAAACTGCCGCCGAGATCGACTGTCTGGGCTGCCAGCGAATCCAGCGTATTGGGCGAACGGCCCGTCACTTGGCGGCCTTCCAGCCCGATGCGCGGCTGGAGCCTGCCCGGCTTGTCTTCGGCCTTGGGCTGCGAGGGTTCGAATTCAGCCAGATCAGGCATCGTCATCTTGCGCACGCTGGTGGACAATTCGATAGGACGGGCAAAAGTCTTGTACCCGCGCGCGGCGCCCAGTTCGAACTTGCTTGCCTGAAGGCCCGCCAGCGTACCGGCATTGCCAAGCCCGGGGGCTGCATCAATCGCGCGGCGCACGGAAATCGCCTGCACCCGATCATCATCGACCCGCACCGCCACTGTCACCGTGCGGGCGCCCACCACTGGTGCAGCACGCGCCGGGGTGAAACGGATGCCCTTGGCTTCGGCCTTTTCGGCGATCCGCGCCGCCAGCGCAGGATCGACACTGGCCGGGGTGAACACATTCAGCCCGAGCGATTTGATGGCGCTGGTGTGATTTTGCGAAGTCACCAAGGCAAGGCTTGCCGTGGGCAGGGCGAGCATCGCGGCTGCGGCCAGCACGCACAAAGGCGCAGCGTGCCGCTTGCCCCCTGCCATGCCTGTCTGCCGTGCCATTGTGCCGGTTTCCCAAAAAATTCCCGGCGAGAACTGATCTCTCGCCGCTTTGCCCCATCGCAGGCCGACCCTGAACCTTGCCTGAGTCGATACTGCGATAAGCCTTTCTACAGATAGGCCAACTCGTATTTCGCACAATGGGCAGAAAGACCCATAAGACAATTCGCCGCGCACCTGTTGCTCAGGATACACAATCGCGCGGCCGCATGGCGCACCCTCGCCAGCTGTGCTCACCGGCGATAAAGCGGGTATGGACCGCGATGAAGCTTGCCGCAGGCAGGCGGAAAGTTATACAGCCCTTCGCCGACGACGGAAGGAATCCATCCAGTGAAACGCGCTTTTCTTGCCCATACTCACACGCCGCGCCCTGGTGCTGCGCGTCTTGCGCTGGCCTCGGCGGTGCTGGCAATGCTGGTGACGCTCCCGGCTTGCGGCGGCAAGGACCGCGGCAAGGCGGCGCGCGTCGAAGCGGCGCAGGTCAACACCATCGGGGTGAATGCCTTCCTGTGGCGCGCCGCGCTGGAGACAGCAAGCTTTGCCCCGCTGGTGAGCGCGGACAGCGCGGGCGGGGTGATCATCACCGATTGGTACACCAACCCCGCCAATCCGGGTGAGCGGGTGAAGCTGACCATCGCGATCCTCGATCAGGATCTGCGCGCCGATGCGCTGCGGGTCAATGCCAGCCGGCAGGTGACGCAAGGTGGCGGCTGGGTCGATGCGCCGGTGCAGGCGGCGACCGTGCAGAAGCTTGAGGACATCATCCTCACCAAGGCGCGCGATCTGCGCCGTCAGGCCATGTCCAAAGGCTGACCAGCCGGGCGTGCGCCCACCCATTCGTCATTTTTTCAGGCAGGCCGCTGCATGAGTGATTTTCCGATTGATCCGTCCGCCAATGACGGCCGGGGGCGTTTTGATCCGTCCACCGCTGACGGACGCTGGCAGGCCGTATGGGCCGAAGCGGGCACTTTCACCGCTGATTCCGCCAGCCCCAAGCCGAAAAGCTATATCCTTGAGATGTTCCCCTATCCATCGGGGCGCATCCACATGGGCCATGTGCGCAACTACACCATGGGCGATGTGCTGGCGCGCTATCAGAAGATGCGCGGGTTCGAAGTGCTGCACCCGATGGGCTGGGATGCCTTCGGGATGCCGGCCGAAAACGCCGCGATGGAGAAGGGCGTGCATCCGGGCGGCTGGACGCGGGCGAACATCGCGCAGATGAAAGCGCAATTGCAGCGCATCGGTTTCGCGCTTGATTGGACGCGCGAATTTGCGACCTGTGATCCTGAATATTACGGCCACGAACAGGCGCTGTTCCTCGATCTGTATGAGGCGGGGCTGGTCTATCGCAAGGAATCGACCGTCAACTGGGATCCGGTG
>JBJIOB010000037.1:0-6147 GCA_045377215.1 Erythrobacter sp. | reverse complement strand
AGGCGGATCGCGGGGTTGGTCATCAGGTGGCCGACATTGCGCACGAACATCAGGCTGCGGCCCTTGAGGGTCTGCGCGCTGCCATCGGGCGCAGTGAAAGCCTTGTCGCCAGCCAGCGTGCGGGTCAGCGTCTTGCCGCCCTTTTCAAAGCTTTCGGACAAATCGCCGCGAATGATGCCGAGCCAGTTGGTATAGGCGAGCAGCTTGTCCTCGCCATCGACAGCCGCAACCGAATCTTCGCAATCGGCAATCGTGGTGAGCGCAGCTTCGACGATGATATCGGCGATCCCTGCCTTGTCGGTCGCGCCCACCGGCGTGCTCGCATCGAACACAACTTCGGCGTGCAAGCCATTGTTTTTCAGCAATACGCCTTTTGCGGTTGTGCCGACATGCTGCGCCGGATCGGCCAGTTGAATGCCATCGCGCGCCGCCAGGTCAGCCCAGCTCGCCCCGCCTGCCAGCGGGAAAGTCTCATCGAGGAACTGCCGCCCGCGCGCGATCACCGCCGCGCCGCGCGCTTCGTCATAGCCGCCGCGCCGCGCCGGGGGCGCATCAAGCGCGTCGGTGCCGTAGAAGGCATCATAAAGGCTTCCCCAGCGCGCATTCGCGGCGTTGAGGAGGAAGCGCGCATTGAGAATCGGCACCACCAATTGCGGCCCGGCCATGGTCGCAATCTCGGGATCGACGTTCTGGGTGCCAATCTGGAAATCGCCCGGTTCGGGCACGAGGTAGCCGATCTCGGTCAGGAACGCCTTGTAGGCGGCCGCATCATGCGGTTTCCCGGCGCGCTCCACGTGCCACGCATCAATCTGCGCCTGCAATTCTTCGCGCTTGGCCAGCAGCGCGGCGTTGCGCGGCGCGAACTCGGCCAGCAGCGCGGCAAAGCCCTGCCAGAAGGCTGCTACATCCCGCCCCAGCGGCGTCAGCACTTCGCTTTCGAGGAAAGCCGCCAGCCCTGCATCAACCTGCAATCCGGCGCGCGCGATCATTTGTGTCATGTGGGCCCTCGTATCATCGGCAAAACGATCCCTGGGGAGGAGAGGACGGCTCGCGCCTATGGCGCACGAAAAGCCGGATTGCAACGGGTTGGACTGACCCCAAAGGCAGGCTAGAAGCGACCGGTGATGAGCAATGCCAATATCCCCGCGATCAATGCCGCCGCCATGCTGGAACAGGTCGAGGTGTGGAGCGCGATCAACACCGGCACCGCCAATCTGCCAGGGCTGGCGCGGCAGGCCGAAGCGCTGCGCGCAGCCTTTGCCGTGCTGCCGGGAGAAGCGGCGCTGGTCGATCCCGCACCCGTTAGCGCGATTGCGACTGACGGGACAGCGTTTGACAAGCCCCATGGCCAGCATCTGGTGGTGCGGGTGCGCCCCCATGCCAACCGCCGCATTCTGCTCACGGGCCACATGGACACGGTGTTTCCGGCCGATCACCCCTTCCAGAACCAGCGCTGGCTTGATGCAGAGACGCTCAACGGCCCCGGCGTCGCTGACATGAAAGGCGGGATTGCAGTGATGCTGCATGCGCTGATGGCGTTTGAAGAAACCAGCATTGCCAGCAGCTTGGGCTATGATGTTCTGATCAATTCGGATGAAGAAACCGGCTCGCTCGCCAGCGCTGATCTGATTGCGCAGCTCGCTGCGGGCAAGCTTGCCGCGCTCACTTACGAACCAGCCGCCCTGCCCGATGGCACGCTGGCGCATGAACGCGGCGGCACGGGCAATTATTCGGTGGTGATCACGGGCCGCTCTGCCCATGCGGGCCGCAATCCGCACGAGGGGCGCAACGCGGTTGTCGCGGGGGCTGACATGATCCTGCGGCTCAAAGCCTTGGAGCGCGACGATATCACCATCAATCCGGCGAAGCTTGAAGGCGGGGGGCCGAACAATGTGGTGCCCGATCATGCTGTGCTGCGGTTCAACATCCGCCCCAAATCAGCCGCAGCGGGTGAGTATTTCGAAAGCGATCTCAAGGTATTGATCGCCGCTGTTGAAACGGCCCACGAAGTCCACTGCCACCGCCACGGCGGCATCACCCGCCCGCCCAAGCCGGTGGATGCGCGCGCGCAGAAGCTGTTCGATCTGGTGCGCGCATGCGGCGCGGAACTGGGGCAGGATATCCGCTGGCAATCCACCGGCGGGGTGTGCGATGGCAACAACATCGCGGCTTGCGGCGTGCCGGTGGTGGATACCATGGGGGTATGCGGCGGGGCGATCCATTCGGCGCAGGAGTTTCTCATCGTCCCCAGCCTTGCAACCCGCGCCGCACTGTCCGCCCGCGTGATCCAGCGATTGGCCGAAGGAGCACTGGCATGAGTTTTCGCCTGAGGCCTGCGCGCCCGTCCGATCTCGAAGCGCTGTATGAAATGGCCAAGCTGACCGGCGGCGGCTTCACCAATCTGCCGCCCGATCGCAAATCGCTGAAAGGCAAGCTCGAACGGGCCGAGGCAGCCTTTGCCCGCGAGGACGCGACGCTTGGCGATGAACTCTTCGTGCTGGTGCTCGAAAACGCCCGCACCGGGGCGGTGCGCGGCACCTGCCAGCTGATGACGCGGGTCGGCCAGCGCTGGCCGTTCTATTCCTACCGCCTCAACACGCTCACCCAGTATTCGCAGGAGCTGGACCGCACGGTGCGCGCCGAACTGCTCAGCCTTGTCACCGATCTTGAAGGATCAAGCGAGGTCGGCGGGCTGTTCCTCCACCCCAATGAACGCGCCGGCGGGCTGGGGCTGTTGCTCGCCCGCTCGCGTTACATGTTCATCGCGATGCACCGCGCGCGCTTTGCTGACCGGGTTCTGGCCGAATTGCGCGGCATTATCGACGAACGCGGCGGATCGCCGTTCTGGGACGGGGTGGCAGGCCGTTTTTTCGGGATGAATTTCCAGGAGGCGGACTATTTCAACGCCATCAACGGCAACCAGTTCATCGCTGACCTCATGCCCAAGCACCCGGTTTACATCGCCATGCTGGGCGAGGATGCGAGGAGCGTGATCGGCGTGCCGCATCCTTCGGGGCGCGCGGCGATGCGGATGCTCGAACTCGAAGGTTTCCGCCATGATGGCTATGTCGATATTTTCGACGGCGGGCCGACCATGGTCGCCCATACCGATCAGGTCACCAGCGTGCGCGGATCGGCCAGCGCGCGCGTGACGGGCATGAGCGTGAGCGAAGGCGAACGCGCGATCCTTGCCACCGGCCACCTCGGAAGTTTTCGCGCCTGTTTTGGTGCGCGGGTGCTCGATGGAGAAGGCGGCATCGCGATCGACAGCGCCAGCGCGGATCTGCTTGATGTGTGTGCGGGCGATGAAGTGTGGAGCGTGGCGCGGTGAGCCTTACCGAAATCAATTTCGACGGGATCGTCGGCCCCTCGCATAATTACGCCGGCCTTAGCCTCGGCAATATCGCGAGCGCGAGCCATGCGGGCGATCCGTCCTATCCGCGTGCGGCGGCCTTGCAAGGGGTGGCAAAGATGCGCGGCAATCTGGCGCGGCTGGGTGTGCAGGGGTTTTTGGTGCCCCTGCCCCGCCCCAATGCCGCCTTGCAAGCCGCGCTGGCGCTCAATGGCACCGAGCCGCCGCAACTGCGCGCTGCGCCATGGTCGGCCTCAAGCATGTGGACGGCCAATGCCGCCACTGTCTCGCCCGCGCCCGATACCGCCGATGGCAAGTGCCACCTCAGCCCTGCCAATCTCGTCACCATGCTGCACCGCGCACAGGAATGGCCCGATACCAAGCGCCAGCTCGAAATCGCCTTCGCCAGCCGCGCTCACTTCATGATCCACGATCCCGTCCCGCCCAGCTTTGGCGATGAGGGCGCGGCCAATCATATGCGGCTGTGCGAGCATCACGGCGCACCCGGCGTAGAGGTGTTCGTCTATGGCCGCAGCGGCGGAGCCTTCCCCGCGCGCCAGCACGAACAGGCCAGCCGCCTTGTGGCGCGCGCCCATGGCCTCGCGCCCGAACGCACCGTGTTCATCGAACAAAACCCCGCAGCGATTGCAGCGGGCGCGTTCCACAATGATGTGGTGGCGGTGGCGAACGGCACTGTATTGTTCACCCATGCCGAAGCTTTCGCTGATCAGGCGGGCGCATACGCGGCGATCCGCGCGGCCTTCCCCGCCTTGCAGGTGGTGGAAGTGCCGTCATCGGCAGTCACCTTGCAAGAAGCGATCCGCAGCTACCTGTTCAACGCGCAGCTCCTCACCCTGCCCGATGGCACCATGGCGCTGATCGTGCCCGAGGAATGCCGCGAAAGCCCCAGCGTCTGGGCATGGGCGCAAGCGATGCTCGCCGACAATGGCCCAATCCGGCAGGTGATCCCCGTCGATGTGCGCCAGTCGATGGCGAATGGCGGCGGGCCTGCCTGCCTGCGCCTGCGCGTGGTGTGTGACCCTGCGACCGTCGATTCGCGCTTTTTGCTGAACGAAAGCAAGGCCGAGCGCATCGAACAGGTGATTGCGGCCCATTGGCCCGAACAGATCGACCCATCTGACCTTGGTTCGCAGACTTTGGCAGACAGCGTCATTGCGGCACGCCTTGCCTTGTTGGCCGCGCTTGACCTTGCCGAACTTGGTTAATGCATTTGCCAACATCACCCCGGCAGCGTTAAGCCTTGGGTCTTGGAACGCTGCTGCTGAGTCGTTGATGACAGGGCCAGCAGCCTGATTGGAGTGTGGAGGCCTCATGCTGCGGAAGATCGGACGCCTGTTCGTGATCAAGAACCGCTTTGAAGCCTACGCAATCATCTTTGCGCTGGCGCTGGGCGCCACGTCGCGCGGCGCTTCCTATCTTGAGGAATTCCCCGGCTTTGGCGGCCAGTTGCTGTTTCTGGCGACCACTGGCGCGGTGTTTCTGGCGGGTGCCAAGATCCTCGATTGCCTGAGGCTGGAACAGGAACTGGCGCTGCGCCCGGTAGCGCAGCACCGCGACTGATCCGCCGATCAGCGGGGACAAGGGCGCGGCGGATGATCCGGCTGCGCTTCGGCTTTTCGATGGTCAGGAAGGTGGGGGTTTCTGTTGCTACGTACCCGCGTCTTTGAAGCGGGGGAGCAGGACCGGCGCACCCGTGGCCATCACTGGTCGCATTCTGGACCGTCGACCAGGGTGGGGGATTCTGTTGCTACGCTCCCCCGGGCGCCCGGTTTCCGATTCTGTTACCCGGTTCGGTCCGAACCGTGCTCTAGGCTTTGTAAATTCAGGCCGTTAGGCCGTCACATTACGCAGCGAGAGCAAGTGCTTCGTTGTCGTTGGCACTTGTGGGTTTTGAGCCTTTAACGGGTTACTCAGCCCGGACGAAAACACCGCTTTTCAACACACGTCGATCCTGGTTCGGCCCCGTCAGGAGCAGCATGGAGAACGCCGCTTCTGGTGGAGCCGCCGGGTACTGCCCCCGGGTCCGTTGTGCCTATTGCACGCCGCAATTTATCGTCATAGTCGGTTGCCCGACAGGAATGCATATAGCGCGCCCTGGCTCAATGTGAAGGGCACGAAGCAAGAACCTGCCGCTGATCGCATCGCATGACCTAGCGGCGCAGCCCCCGCAAGGGCGACTGCCCGCCCGCAGCGACGCGGCCGCAAGGTCGCATGAGCGAGGAATTCGCAGCCCGCAAGGGCTGCGTCACTTTCGCAGCGCGTCGCGGATTTCGGCGAGCAATTCGATCTCGCTCGGCCCGGCAGGCGCTGCTTCTTCCTGTTTCTTGGTAAATTGCGCCGTCACCTTGTTCACATAACGCACCAAGAGGAAGATGATGAAGGCGAGGATCAGGAAGTTGACCACCACCGAAAGGAACGCCCCCAGCCCCAGCACATTGGCTCCGGCCTCGCGCGCAGCCGCCAGCGGAGTGCCGGGCGCAACTTCGCCTGACAGCACGATGTAGCGATCCGAAAAGTCGATGCTGCCCACCAGCGCGCCGACGATCGGCATGATGATCTCGTCGGTCAGCGATTTGACAATCGCACCAAACGCCGCCCCGATGATCACGCCGACGGCCAGATCGATGACATTGCCCTTGGCGATAAAGTCCCTGAATTCTGCGAGCATCGTGATCCCCTGTCGCTGATGATTGCCTCGGGCCAAGCTCTGGCACCGAAAATTAACCTTGCCAAGACGTTGCTCGCATCCGCCAGCGCTTGAACCGGCAAAGCGG